>CAYQKY010000077.1:0-34880 GCA_964418125.1 uncultured Phaeodactylibacter sp. | reverse complement strand
TTATGCAAAGGACCAAAAGTGGTGAGAACGAAACCCTCGTAAGCAACTTGTTAATGAACAGCCTAGGTGTCATCTCAACCTTACCAGGCGACATCCCGGCAAAACAAGGTAAAACATGAAAAAAAATAAAAACGGTTATGACATCGCAGTGGTGGGCGCCACCCCGGCCGGGATCATGGCGGCTATTGCCGCTGCACGCCTGGGCGCCACCGTTGCGTTGGTGGAATATCACGATCACATAGGAGGCATGTCGACAAGCGGCCTGGGGAAAAGCGATATTGAAAATAAAGACGCCATTTCCGGGCTGTTTCGGGAATTTACCAGCCGCGTGCGCGAATACTACATCAGCAAATACGGAAAGGATTCGAAAAACGTGGAGTTGTGCCGGGAGGGTTATTACTACGAACCTTCTGTGGCGGAAAGGATCTTTAATGAAATGATCCGGGAAGAAAAAAGCATCAGCCTTCTGCTGGGGTATCAGATAGAAAACGCCCGGACGGACGAGCAGGTGATCGTGGAAGCGACGTTTAAAAACCGCCACAATGGAGATCTTCTGAAGTTGCAGGCCGAAGTATTTATCGACGCCACCTACGAAGGCGACCTCTATGCACTGGCCGGAGCCGGTTACCGCCTGGGGCGGGAAGGAAAAGAAGTTTTTGGTGAACCGCATGCCGGGAAGATCTTTTTTGACCACAACGAGCATATCGTCCTCCCCGGCAGCACCGGAGAGGGGGATGGGGAACTTCCCGCCTATACCTATCGCCTGTGCCTGTCCGATGACCCCGAAAACAGCTTTATACTCAGGTCTCCGCCCCCCGGCTATAACCGCGAAAATTATACCGCCTATTTCAGCGACCTGAAAGAAGGCAGGCTGGCAGGGCCCAAGGTGCTGAAAGAAGGCCATGGGTATTATCCGGCTCATTTTAATACCATGCTCCGGGTGTTTTCCTTTGCGGAGATCCCCAACCGAAAGTACGATGTCAATATCAACCCCCGGGCCCTGGGGTTTCCTTTCCCCGAGGAGAACAGGAACTACGTCGAGGCGGATTGGGAACAGAGAGAACGCGTTTTCCAACGGCACCGCGAATTGGTTCTGGGCCTGTTGTATTTTGTCCAGAACGACCCGGAAGTGCCCGAAGAACACCGGAAGATGGCAAACGAATACCACCTCCCCCTTGATGAATTTACCGATAACGGCCATTTCCCCTGGCAATTGTATGTCCGGGAAGCAAGGAGGCTCAAAGGTAAATACACCCTTACGGAAAATGACCTGAATCCTAAATATGCCGAAAAACGATCTGCCATTTTCCCGGACAGCATCATAGCCGGAGAATTTCCTATCGACAGTTTTCCGGTTACCAGGGAGCCCAGCTCCGGGAAGGAAGTCCTGGAAGGATATATCTGCCTCCTGGAAATTTTGCCCTATCAGGTTCCTCTTCGGGTAATGCTTCCCGAAAAGATCAGCCAGCTTATCGTGCCGGTTGCAGCCTCCACCTCCCATGTAGCCTATTCCACCATCCGGATGGAGCCGCAATGGATGGGCATGGGGCAGGCGGCGGGAACACTGGCCCAGCTGGCGGTGAGCCTGCAGCGGACAACCGATGCGGTTCCCGTTCACCTGCTGCAAAAGATGCTTCTCGAAAACGGGCAGGTGCTGACCCTGTTCGATGACTTCGACCCCGCCGACAAAGCCCATCGGGCGGCCCAGTTCTGGGGCGCGCGGGGTTTTTTCCCCACTTACACGGCAGCGCTCCGGCAACCCCTTCAAAAAGAGGATCTCGAACGCTGGCTTGATATTTTTCTTTCGGAAACGGGAAGCTCCCCGGTGAAAAGCGTTTGGGAAGAAGGTGATCCGACTCACGGCAGCTTTAGCCGGATGATCCGGGAGTTGGAAGAGGAAGCCGGGTTGTCGCGGATGGATCCCCTTGACTGGAAGTACGGCCCCGGTAATCCGGGCTCTCCCGTATTGAGGGGCGAGGCCTGTATGGCCTTCTACCAATTGTTCTTTCATTGGATGGGGGCGCCGGATATCAACGTTCACCACAGCAGCAGTTCATGAAGACAGGCCAAGAATACGACCTGGTGATATATGGAAGTTGTTCCGCCGGTATCGCCTGTGGAATACGGGCAGCTCGTGAGGGGTTGAGCGTACTGCTGGCCGTCCACACCCCCCATCTTGGAGGGATGCTAACGAGCGGCCTTTGTGTTTGGGACACCCAATATGAAGGGAACCGCGCTCCGGTATACGATGAGCTGCGACAAAGTTTTTTCGATTATTATCGCGAGGCTTACGGGCTGGATTCAGAACAATACAGGTTGGCGCTGCCGGGGAAAAAAGGGCACAATAACGGGAACTTTGAGCCCAAAGTGGCCCGTCAAATAATAGAGCAGTTGATAGGACGGGAACCAAACATCGAGGTTCGGCGGTGCTGCTTCCCGATCAGGGTATTCAGGGATCAGGGCCGCATACGATCTGTTTGTTTCCGGAAAATGGGCGGCGATGAACAGTTTACAGCAAGCGGGAAAGTCTTTGCTGACTGTAGCTACGAAGGAGACCTGATGGCCATTTCCGGTACGGCCTACCGGTACGGCCGGGAATCCAGGGACGAGTTCAATGAACCGCATGCCGGCCGGATCTTTGTGCGCCCAACCGGGGAAGCGCCCAGTGCGCGCCAGAAATTTCTGGCCGGTGAACGCGCCAAGCTGAACCTGCGTTCTTTCGACACCTATATGGAGGCCATTGAAACACCCGGTTCGGGCGCAGGAGATAAGCGGGTACAGGCCTATAACTGGCGTACTGTTCTTTCCTGCGACCCTGCCAACCGGGTAAAGGCCGCCAGGCCGGATAATTACCGGCCGGAAAAATTAAGGAACCTGGAATTCATCCTGGCCGACCGGAATGAGCTCCCCAACGATAAGCTCCGGATCAATCGGCCTCAGCTGATCGGCCTTCAGAATTTATATGTGGAGGGCACCTGGGAGGAACGCCACAAAGTAATGGACGAACACTGGGAGGCGCTTCAGGGAATGCTTTTCTTCTACCAGAATGATCCGGACGCTCCGAAACCCTACCGGGAAATGTTACAGGGGTACGGCTGGGCGGCAGATGAATTTGTAGACAATAACTACCGGCCCTACGAGATCTACGTCCGGGAAGCACGCCGGCTGAAAGGGCGTTATGTTTTTACGCAACATGATGTCTCGTGGGTTGATGAAATTGCCCGAACGCCCATACATAGCGATAGCATTGCCATTTCCGACTGGTATATAGACCCTCATGCCTGTACCGACGAAAAGATCGGGGATTCTTTGCATGAAGGTAAGCTGATGCTTCATCAGGAAACGTTTCCCGGCCAGATCCCTTACCGGGCGATCCTGCCTTGTGATCTGGACAATCTGCTGGTCCCCGTTTGCCTGTCTGCCAGCCACATCGGCTGGAATGCCGTTCGCCTGGAACCCACCTGGATGAATATCGGCGAATCCGCCGGCCTGGCGGCCGCTCTTGCGGTAAAAAGCAACGCTACTCCTGCCGGCCTGGATCCCGATCTGCTCCTGCGGGCATTGGCAAAAAGACGGATTATGACCTCTTTCTTTAACGACATTGATATAACGGGGGGGCGCCCGTGGGTTCCCGCAATTCAGTACCTGGGTACAAAGGGCTTTTTTGCGGGATATGACTGCGAGGCAGGCCAACCGTTGGACAGGGGCATCGCCGAGCTTTGGGCAACCGGCCTCCGGGACTTTCAAAAAGGGCGGTTAAACCCCATGGGATTGGCTGGCAGGATACAGAAGGCAGTGTCGCGATCAGAGGCAGTTTCTGAGCCTGAGTTCATATCGATGCTGGGTATTGGCCGGCCGGCAAGCAGCCGAATGATCAGCCGTGGAAAAGCCGCCGCCATTATTTTTGAAGAAATGGATTTGTCTTAATTATAAACCATGGCAATGAAAAGAATAATACCCAACAACCTGGCCTATCAGAAGGTGGTTTACGTTTTCTTATCCGGGCTGGCCTTCGTTATGGCCGCCGGCTGCGGCACTCCGCCCAGGGAGGATTATCCTGATCCGGTTACGAATCCCGGGTCTCCGCTCATGCTGGCCGGAGACTGGGCGCCGGAAGATCCGCATCAGATCAATTTTGACAGCCTGCCGAGAGTTCCGAGCGAACACGCAGTGGTTAGCGACGTGCGCGGTGCCGGAGGTACCCGGGTCAACCAGCACAACTATTTGACATACTACAACGATCGTTACTGGGCGATGTGGAGCGACGGCCCGGGCGAGCCCCGGGTTGCTCCGGAAGAACACCGCAACCGGGTGCCCGGCCACGACCGCGCCAATCAGTGGGCCTCCTTCGCTTACAGTAAGGACGGATTGGAATGGAGCCCAGTCTTCAACCTGACCGGAATGCCGGAAGAGGGATACGGATGGATCGCGCGCGGATTCTGGGAGAGGGATGGGAAGTTGCTGGCCCTGGCCAGCTATTACCATGCCCCCGGCTATCGTGGAGAGGGGCTGCAATTGCACGCGTTTGAACTTCAGCAGGGAGATTCCATTTACTGGAGCCATCACGGGCTGGTTTATGATAATACGCTGAATAATTTTTCGCCCAAGAAGCTACCCAATGGAGAGTGGATGATGTCTCGCCGCGATAGCGTTGGCGATGTCTCCATGATGGTGGGCGGAACCAAGGCCTTCGACGAGTGGGAATCCTTCCCGGTCGTTCAGCGCACCGATTCCCGCCTCGCTGCTGAGGAGCCCTACTGGTGGGTGTTGCCGGATGATAATCTGGTAGGCCTGTTTCGCGACAATCAGCGCAGCGGTTTTTTGTACCGGTCTTTTTCTACCGATAATGGCCGTACCTGGACCGAACCGGTGCAAACCAATTTCCCGGATGCCACATCCAAATTCAATGCGGTGCAATTGCCGGACGGCCGCTATGTCCTGGTTTCCAATCCCAACCCGAAAAAGCGCGACCCCCTGGCTCTCGCCATCAGCGATGACGGGTTGGTGTTCACCAGGATGGGGTATCTGGTAGGCGGCCGCCATGTAGACTACCCGCACGTTATGGAGCACGATGGTTATTTATTTGTTGCCTTTGCAAGCGCCAAACAGACGGTGGAAGTGCTGAAGATCAAGATCTCCGGCCTGGACAATCTTTAAAAATCCTATAATCTATTTGATAATGAAACAGACAAAAAGCTATAGCCATTTCCTGTTCACCAGCCTTTTCCTGCTGCTCCTCGGCAGCTGCACCAATTCTCAACCGGCTGAAGAAACGGCCGATTATCCGGATCCGGCAAAGAACCCTTCCTCCAAAGTAATGCTCAAGGGGGAATGGGTGCCGGAAGACCCCCACCAGATCAATTTTGACAGCCTGCCGAAGGTGCCCGGCGAGCACGTAGTCATCAGTGACGTGCGGGAAAGAGATGGCGTCAACCAACACAATTATCTGGCCTACTACGATGGGAAGTTCTGGGCGATGTGGAGCGACGGCCCGGGGGTGGAAGACCAGGTAGGGCAAAGAGTAAAGTTTGCCGTCAGTACCGATGGGCTGGATTGGAGCGAACCGGCCTATATGACGCCGGCGCCTCCTGATTCGGGTGAAGATTCGGAATATTACGGAACCAGGTCCGATAAGGGGTTCCGCTGGATCAGCCGCGGGTTCTGGCTGCGGGAGGGAGCGCTACTTGCCCTGGCATCCCTGGACGAGGCCGCCGGCTTTTTCGGGCCGAGCCTCGAATTGCACGCCTTCCGCTGGGATACGGAGCAGCAAAGCTGGGAGGATCTCGGGGTTATCTATGACAATGCGATCAATAACTTCCCTCCCAAAAAACTCCCGACAGGGGAGTGGATGACCTCCAGGAGGCCCTATGACTACAAAGAAAAGGGCGTGCAATTTATGGTAGGTGGGGCTGAAGCCATCGATCAGTGGGAGTCGTACCCGGTCCTGGGCTCTGCCAGCGAACTGGCAGCTGAGGAGCCGCTCTGGTGGACGCTTCCGGACAGCAACCTGATGGCGTTGTTCCGGGACAATCGCAAAAGCGGATACCTGTACCGCTCCTTTTCCACCGATAACGGACGAACCTGGAGCAAGCCGGTTCAAACCGATTTCCCGGACGCCACTTCCAAGCTCCATGGCCTTCGCCTGAGCGATGGCCGGTACGTATTGGTTTCGAATGCCGACCCCCGCAAGCGCGACCCGCTGACGCTGGCCATCAGCGACGACGGAATGGTTTTTTCTAAAATGGGCTACCTCATCGGCGGCCGGCGGGTCGATTATCCGTATGTGATGGAACACAACGGTTACCTGATGGTGGCCTTTTCGGGAGGCAAGCAGAGCGTGGAACTACTCAGAATAAAGATTAGTGGACTGGAGTCAATAAAGAACTGAACAATCATGACTACTCGCAGAAGGCATTCTTTCATGCTGATCGCCGGTTTGGCGATCCTGGCCGGAACGGCCGGGAGTTCCTGTAAAAATGAGTCCTCGGGGCCACCCCCCAATATCGTACTTATCCTGATCGACGATATCGGATACAATGACCTGGGCTGTTACGGCAATGAGCTCATCCCTACTCCAAATATTGACAAACTGGCGGCCGAAGGTATGCGGATGACGGATTTCCATACCAATGGCGCCGTATGCAGCCCGACCCGCGCCGCCTTGTTGACCGGGCAGTATCAGCAACGCTCAGGAGTGGAAAGCGCCATCGGCTTTACCAAAGACGTAGGGGTGCCGCTGGACAAAACCACCATTGCGGAAGCACTTGCCAGGGCAGGGTACAAGAGCGGGGTGTTTGGAAAATGGCATGTCGGGCACGTCAGCCGCTTCGGCCCCAATGACCAGGGGTTCGGCAGGAGTGTAGTGAGTAATAATTCACCGGACTATCACACCCATGTATCGCGCGTAGGAGATATCGACTGGTTCAAAGATCAGGAACGCTATGAAGAAGAAGGATACCTGACGGATCTCGTCACCCTCCACACCAATGAATTTATTGAAGGAAACCGCGATCAACCCTTTTTCGCATTCGTTTCGCACATTGCCTGCCATTTCCCTTTTCAGGGGCCGGATGACCCGCCCCATCGAACGGTTGGCAGTATCTGGCACGATACCAAATACGGGCCCCTTCCCGAAGAAGAATACAAACGAGCCTATCGCGATATGTTGATGGCCGTTGACCAAAGTGTGGGAGAAACGGTGGCTACCCTCGAGCGGCTGGGGTTGAGGGAGAATACGCTGATATTTATCACTTCCGACAACGGCGCCTATTCCTGGGTGGGGAGCAATGCTCCTTTCCGCGGCCAAAAAGGCGATCTTTTTGAAGGAGGGCACCGGGTGCCGGCCATCGTCAACTGGCCCGGGCATGTCCCGGCGGGTAGTGTAAGCGATGCAACTACTATGACGATGGACCTTTTCCCGACTTTTCTGCAGATCGCGGGAATTGACCAACCCGATGGCGTCGAATTCGATGGTAAAGACTTGTCTGCTGTCTGGTTGGAGAATGAACATTTGCCCGGGCGGACGCTGTTTTGGCGTTTCAACAAATTAAATATCCCCGAAGAGGCCTTTGCGGTGCGGGAAGGCAAATGGAAATACATGGAAAAGGAAGATGAGCCGTTTTTGTTCAACCTGCAGGAAGATCCCGGCGAAAAGGACAACCTGGCGGGTAACCATCCGAAAATGGTGGATTCCTTTCGGCGTAAATTCAAAAATTGGGAACAGCAAGTAACCGGATACTAAACGTTTGAAGTGACATGGAATTAGCCATACGGCCACTCGATATCGCTACCATCTCGGCCTATCTGGTAGGAATGATCCTGATCGGGGCCTATTTCAGCCGCCGGAACAATACTACGGAGGAATACTTCGTAGGCAACCGCGCCATGCCCGGTTGGGTGGTCGGCCTGTCTATGTTGGGAACCATTATCAGCTCCGCTACCTTTCTCGCCCTGCCGGCGGCAGCCTATGTGCTGGACTGGCGGCAGTTGAGCGTCAACCTCGTGCTGCCGTTTGTTGCCATTGTTGCCATTGTTGTGTTTATCCCCTTTTTCCGGCGAGGGGGGCTCACCTCCGCTTTTGAATACCTGGGGCTGCGCTACGGGCCGGCGCCAAGGCTGTACGGCACTTTGAGTTTTATTGCCATGCAATTGATCCGGATGGCTCAGATCCTCTTCCTGGTATCCCTGCCCATCCAGTTTCTCACCGGGGCGCCCATCGAACTGGTTATCATCGGAGCGGGCCTCTTTATTGCCTTTTACACCATTGCCGGAGGAATTGAAGCCGTCATCTGGACGGACGTCATACAGGCCATTATCCTTTTCCTCGGCGGCATTTTGTGCTTGATTATCGTAGCTATTGACCTGCCAGGCGGGGTAGGGCAGGTCATCGAGATCGGCAGCGCCCAGAATAAGTTCAGCCTGGGCAGTTTCGACTGGGACCTGGCCGAGCGGACCTTCTGGACGGTGGCCATACTAGGGGTCGTCAACTGGCTGACCATCTATGGGGGAGACCAGAACATGGTGCAGCGGTACGCCGCTGCCCGCTCTACCCGGGAAGCCCGTAAAGCTACCGCTTTGTATTCCGCTATTGCCCTGCCTATGTGGGTGCTTTTCTTCTTCGTCGGCACCTCCCTCTTTGCTTTTTACTATACTTTTCCCGAGCCCCGGGTTGCCGAACTGGAGGCCGACCAGGTGCTGCCTTTTTTTGTACTGACCCAGGTACCGGCAGGCGTAGCCGGTATCGTTATCTCGGCAGTGCTGGCAGCCGCAATGAGCAGCCTCGATTCCGGGATCAATGCCATCTCAACAGTGAGCGTCGTGGATCTGATGAAACCCTATTTGGCCAGGGGGCGTGACGACAAATACTACCTTCGGAGCGCCAGGCTGATCGCCCTGGCGGTTACCATACTCGTTATCCTGGGAGCCATCTTCTTTAGCCGGGTAGAAAAAGAGAGCATGAACGACATCAGCCTGATCGTTACCAGTGTCTTCGGCGGGTGCCTGATGGGTTTATTTATGCTTGGGTTTTTCACGCGCTGCGTTGACGGCGCTTCCGCGACTATTGCCATGGCCCTGGCCATATTGTTCAATATCTATCTCGGCCTGGGCGCATTGGGATGGTTGCCGCCGGTTGTGACGTTGGGCATACACACCTACTGGGTAGGGGCGGCGGTCAATGTTTTTTTCATCCTCTTTGCGCTTCTGTTCAGCTTTCTCCTGCGCAGAGAAGCAGAAGGACTGGAAGGCCTGACCGTCTGGACGATGCCCCGGAAGGCAAAAAGGCCTCAGGACAAGTTATAGAAATGCCTTTTTTTTGCTAAAAGGCTCGTTGGTAGCCGATAATTTTCCAAAAATGCAAAAAACCGCAAAAATATTTTTTTTCTCCGATTTATTACTTAAATTTGCTTTAACGTTAAAGCAGAATGAAGAAAAGAGTTTCGTTAAAGGATATTGCGGATGTTGTGGGGGTTTCAACCAGCCTGGTTTCTTACGTCCTGAATAATAAAGGCAAGGAGAACCGGGTATCGGAAGAAACGGCTAAGCGGATACGGGAAGTGGCGAGGGAACTCAATTACCAGCCCAACCAGATCGCACGGAGCCTCAAAAGCCAGCGGTCACAATCGATCGGGTTGATCGTTGCCGATATTTCCAACCCCTTTTTTTCCAATATGGCGCGGACGATCGAAGACGAGGCGCACTCGAGGAATTACACCGTCATTTTCGGGTCATCTGATGAAAACAGCACAAAACTCAAAAAAGTACTGGATTTTTTGACCACCCGGCAGGTTGACGGATTTATCATAGCTCCTACGGAAGGGTGCGAAGAGACGGTCAGGGAGCTCATGAAAAACAAAACTCCTTTTGTACTCATAGACCGGTATTTTGAAAGCCTGTCGACCAATTATGTGATCATCGATAATTTCCAGGCTTCCAAAGATGCGGTCAGCCATTTATTGGAAAAGGGGTATACGCGGGTAGGCCTTGTATCTTACCGGTCGGAACTCATTCATTTCCGGAACCGGGTAAGAGGGTATGAGGAAGCTTTGAAAAATGCCGGCATTGCTCCGGATGCAAAATACGTTAAGGAAGTCAGCTACGACACTTTTGAAACAGAGATGAAAAAAGCAGTCCGGGAGCTGATCTTTGAAGATAAGGCCGAGGCCATCTTTTTCTGTACCAATACCCTGGCCATAGAAGGGTTGAAACAGATCTTCGGCCTGGGCAGGAAAGTACCGGAAGAGATAGATGTCGTAGCCTTTGACCAGAGTATAGCGTACGACTTTTTTGAATATTTCATTCCCCATATCAGCCAGCCAATTAAAGAAATTGGCCGGGAAGCGGTAAGAGTGCTCATCGAGCAGATCAACGGTGAAAACGAGGGTGGCGCCCAGGTTTGCCTGAAGGCGAAACTTGAATCCCGCCCCGCACCGGCTGATGAATTGAAAACGGCCTAAGGCCTTAATTTTCATCCGCTAGCTTAAACGTTTAAGCTAGCAGCCCTGGCAAGGGAAATCTCCGTTTTTGGGGTCAGGGAGGGCACAACGTTCATGATTTTCAAACTATTAATCAGTACTAGTTATGAAACTGGATTTTACAAAAAACATTAGGCGGCTCAAGCGCTGCATGCCTGCGTTTCAGGCAATTGTACTACAGCTGTTAATGGCCACATCCTTGACAGCTTTCAATGGCCCTACCGGGATAGCCGGCGATAACGGCCTGCTGTTTCCAGAGGCCATAACAGTAACCGGAAAAGTGACCAGCGAGGACAGCCCGGAAGGGTTGCCGGGTGTGAATGTGACCGTAAAGGGAACCAGCCTGGGAACCGTGACGGACATAAACGGAACCTTTTCCATCGAGGTTCCTTCCGCAGAATCGGTGCTGGTCTTTAGTTTTATCGGGTATGAGAAAAAGGAAATTGAGGTCGGCAACCAAACGGTCATCAATGTGGACCTTCTGCCCGATGCCAGAACCCTCGATGAGGTTGTGGTGATCGGATACGGTACGCAGACCAGGCGGGACCTGACCGGCTCCGTGTCGAAGTTGACGGATGAGGACTTCAACCAGAGTGTCAATACTTCCATTGAGCAGTTGATCGAAGGAAAGGCTGCGGGCGTACAGGTCGTTCAGAACAGTGGCGAACCGGGAGGGGGCATGTCTATCGATATCCGGGGCGTAGGGTCCATCAATGCCGGCAGCGCGCCCCTGTATGTCGTTGACGGATTGCCCATTGAAAATTCAGTACTGATCGGAGGGACCGGCAACCAGGTCGCGCCAACGCGGTCGCCCCGAAACCCCATCAGCTTTCTCAACCCCGCCGATATCGCCTCTATCGAGATCCTCAAGGACGCTTCCGCCACCGCCATATACGGCGCCCGCGGGGCCAATGGCGTTATTCTGATCACCACCAAGTCGGGAGCGTCTGGCCAGTTGAAGGTCGATTACAACGGGCATGTCGGCTTCAATACCGTACACAACCGCCTCGACCTGTTGCAGCCGCAGGATTACATGGAGGGGATCAACAGCCTCATCGAGGCCGGGGGGGGCGACCCCACCGAACGCGTCACCGGAATTCAGGGTGGCGGCGCCGACTGGCAGGAGGTGATCTACCGGGACCAGGCTCTGCTCCAGAAGCACAACCTCAGCTTTTCCTGGGGCAACAACCAGACAACCTACCTGGTCGCCGTGAACAATACCCGTGAAGAAGGATTGGTGGAAAAGACCTCCTTCAACCGCTTCGGGGGGCGCTTCAACCTGAACCACAGTACCGACCGCTTCAACTTCGGTATCAGCGCCACCTCCAGTTATATCAGAGATATTTTCGTACCCAACGGGTTTGACGTCAACCTGCGCGGCGGGGCCATCAATGCGGCCAAGCTGTACGACCCGACCCTGGGCATCAGGGATGAAAACGGGGATTATATCATTACGGAGTTTATGGACATCGACAACCCGCTGGCCATTATTACCGGCAACCACATGGAGGGCAACCGGTACCGGTACCTGGGTACGGTATTCGCCGAATATTTTGTCCTTCCCAGCCTTAGCGTCAAGGTCCGGGCAGGAGGAGACGCCAACAACGAAGACAAGACCATCTACAAAGACCGCACGACCATCATCGGCAATTCTCTGGGTGGGGTGGCCACGGCCTATAACGGCGCCCAGACCAATTACCTGGTGGAAGGGACCCTGAATTTCTTCGAGAACTTCGGAGATCATGATGTCGGCATTCTGGCAGGGGCTACCACCCAGAAGTTCATGACCAGGTTCAGCGAACAACAGGCCAATAATTTCACCACCGACGCCACCCTGGCCAACAACTTCGGGCTGGCCGACCGCTCCACCCTGATCAATAACAGCTTTAAGGAAACCAATACCCTGCTGTCTTACCTGGGGCGGGTAAACTACAAATACCGGGACAAGTACCTGCTGACCGCCTCTTACCGCATTGACGGCTCCAGCCGTTTCGGCGAAGGCAACCGGTTCGGCTTCTTCCCCTCCTTTTCTCTGGGGTGGCTGATCGACCAGGAATCCTTCTTCCCCTCCACCGATGTGATAGATATGCTCAAGCTGAGGGGAAGCTGGGGCCAGACCGGCAACCAGGAGATCGGCAACAACAACGCCATCGTGACTTTCGCCTCCGGCAGCCGTACCAGCTACGTGCTGGACGACCAGTTTGTTACCAGCCTCAACCCGACCCGTATCGCGAACCCGGACCTGCAGTGGGAGACCACCGAACAAATAGACATAGGCATTGATTTCAGCCTCTATGCCGGCAGGATCTCCGGTTCCATCGACTGGTACCAGAAGAAAACCACGGATATGCTGCTCAACCTGCCGATACCAAGGTCCAGCGGGTACAGCAGCAGGCTGGTCAATATCGGCAGCATGGAGAACTCGGGCTTCGAATTTGCCCTGACGACCTACAACGTCACGGGCCGGGACTTCAGCTGGAGTTCCGACCTCAACCTGTATACCTTGAACAATGAAGTAACGGAACTGGGAGGGATACCCCGCATCCTTACGGGAGGCTTCTCCGCCGCTGCCGGCAACATCAGCATCATTGAGCCGGGGCAGCCCCTGCGCTCATTCTACGGCCATGAAGTCATCGGTATCTGGCAGGAGGGAGACGATTTCTCCTCGATCACCAATAATGTAAGCCCCGGCGATTTCAAGTTCAGGGATGTGAACGGGGACGGCACGATCGACGGAGACGACCGGGTTATCCTCGGCAATTCTTTCCCGGATTTCACCTGGGGTTTCGGCAATACCTTCAAATTCAAGAATCTCAGCCTCTATGTTTTCTTCAGGGGCGTGGAAGGAGTGAGTATGATCAACGGTAACCTGCTGGAGCAGTACTTCCCGCGGTCCGGCGTTCGGATAAACCGTTTTGCCGAGCCTTTCCTGAACCGCTGGACGCCCTCTAACCCGACCAATGCCGAGCCTTCTTATCTCAATGTGGACCAGCACTCTCAGGGCGTGAATTCCCGGACCGTTTCCGATGCATCCTTTATTAAGCTTCAGACGGTGCGGCTGAGCTACACCGTGCCCGCCCGGTTGATACAAGGCGCATTCCGGTCGATTGAAGTATATGCCACCGGCATCAACCTCCTTACCTTTTCCGACTACGAGGGGCATGACCCGGCGCTCAATCCCAACGGCAGCGCCAACTTCCGGATCGACTGGAACGGGTATCCTTCAGCGACATCCTTCCTGTTCGGTTTGAACCTGGGATTCTGAACCGCCTTTTGTTAAATTTTCAAAAAGAGCAATCATGAAATCGACTAAATATATCATACGAAGCTTACTCTTGTTGTCTACCTTCCTGTTCGTCAGATGTGAATCGGTGCTGGAGCCGGAGATATTCTCCGAAACGGCGCCCGATAATTTGTTCAACTCCCTGGAAGGGGTTGAATCCGTACTCTACGGGGCATACGCCAACGCTGCCGAAATGGGCGGCAATGATTGCGCCCAGCAGATATCCGCTTCTGAGATCATGACGGATGTCGGCTTCGTCACTGCGGGCGCCATTGCCAACTGGGCCACCAATTTTCAGGATTTCATCCTTGACGGGGTGGGGAGCAGCATGTACAGTGTATTCTGGAATGACCCTTACCAGGCTATCCGGAATGCTCATATTCTCCTTGAAAATGTAGAGGAGGCCAATATCAGCGATGAGTCCAAAAGCCTCATTCGGGCGGAGGCCAGGTTTATCAGAGCTCTTTCCTATTATAAGCTTTACATACGCTTTGGGCCGGTGCCCTTGCGTACCAGTTCAACCCAGGAACTGGAGATCCCCAGGGCTTCCGAGCAGGAGTATATCAGTTTCATAGAGACGGAGTTACTGGAGGCCATGCCCAACCTGCCGGACCCCGGCGCCGAAAAACAATGGGGCAGAGCCCACAAAGGCGCAGCCATGGGGTTGCTTACCAAACTCTACCTGAACACCAAACAATGGCAGAAATGTGCCGATATGGCACAGGACATCATGGGCCTGGGATATTACGAATTATTTCCGGATTACTTCGAGCTGTTCATGGTGAAAAGTGAACGCAACAATGAGCTGCTCTGGGTGAGGCCTGCAAAAGCCGACCTCGGCCGGGAGGCCAATATCAGCTTTATGAACTTCGCCTGGCCGCAGAGCTTCGCCAGCCATCCCCGGACCGGACTGGAATTCTGCGACGGCTGCCGCAACTTCGCCACCATGGCCAGGATCCGGGACGACTTCTGGTTTTCTTTCCATCCCGATGACCGGCGGAAGGACCTGATGCTCGAGGAATACATTACCACCGGCGGGGAACTGCTCGACCTGAGGCCGCCCAACGACAACGTGCGCCCGTTCAAATACTGGCCCGCCGATGACTTCGCCGGCCCGGCCTACGGGAACGACGTTCCCGACATCCGTTACGCCGATATCCTGCTGTCCAGAGCCGAAGCGCTGAACGAGCTCAACGGGCCCAACCAGGAATCTATCGACCTGATCAATGAGGTGCGGCAGAGAGCAGGCGTTCCGGATATTTCCCTGAATGACTTTGCCTCCAAGGACGACCTGAACAGCCACATCCTCGATGAACGCGGCTGGGAATTCTGGTGGGAAGGCAAAAGGCGGGAAGACCTCATCCGCCACGGAGAATTCATTACCAGGGCCAAGGCCCGCGGGCTGCCGGCACAGGACCACCATGTGCGCCACCCGATTCCGCTTTTTGCACTGGACGCCAATCCTTTGCTGGAGCAAAATCCGGGATATTGACATTTATTTGATTCCCCTTTTCTTACATATTTACTAGAGAGCGTTGAAAACCTGTCTGCACGCCGGCTCTGAATGAATACGGAGTCGGCGGCAGCGGGTTTTTTTGACATCTTTAATTGATGAATAACTTGTACCCCTCATGTTTTTGAAAAAACTATTGGCCTTCGGAGCCTTGTTGCTCCTCTTCCAGTGTACTTCACCGGAACAAAAAGAAGAAAAAGAAACGGCTTCCACCGGTTTCACTATGCTGGCCTATCAGAACGAAAACCTGGTGGTTGGCCTCGGCGTAGGCCTGTGGGCCTGGCCGCTGCCCATGGATTTCGACGGAGACGGAGATATGGACCTCGTCGTCGCTTGCCCGGATACGCCCTATAACGGAACCTACTTTTTTGAAAATAAGAACAACGCAGCGGGCGCAATGCCGGCCTTTGAAACTGCCGTCCATCTGGGCCCCGGGCATAAGAACCTGCAGGTTTCCTTTGTGGACGGAGAGCCCAGGGTGCTCGGCCCCGGGGTGGAATACCGCAACTTCCGGGACAGCCTCTTTTCGGACCCCGTCCAGCTCTATCCCAGTGAGGAACTGGAAAGCCGGCACGAAAAGATCCGGTTCAGCCAGTGGAAGTACGTCGATTATGAGAATGACGGCGACCTGGACCTCATCGCCGGCATCGACGACTGGGGCGATTACGGCTGGGACAATGCCTTCGATGAGAACGGCAACTGGACGAACGGCCCCCTGCACGGCTATGTTTACCTGCTGGAAAATGTGGATGGCGAGTACCGGGAAAAAGGAAAGATCATGGCCGGCGGCGAGCCCATCGACGTATACGGCGCCCCGTCCCCCAACATGAACGACTTTGACGGGGACGGCGACCTGGATCTCATCTGTGGAGAATTCCTCGACCGCTTTACCTGGTTCGAGAATACCGGCAGCCGCGAAAACCCGGAATTTGCCGCCGGGCGCTTCCTGCAGAATGCGAACGGGATCATAAAAATGGACCTTGAAATGATCACTCCGGCCGCCGTTGACTGGGACAAAGACGGCGACGTCGACCTGGTTTGCGGCGATGAGGACGGCAGGGTGGCCCTGGTGGAGAATACCGGGGCAGTGAAAGACGGAATGCCGGTGTTCAATGCTCCCGTCTATTTCGAGCAAAAGGCCGGGCATGTCAAGTTTGGCGCTCTGGCCACCCCTTACAGCGTCGACTGGGACGACGACGGGGATGAGGACCTGATCAGCGGCAATACCGCCGGTTATATCGGTTTTATTGAGAACCTCGATGGCGGCAACCCGCCGAAATGGAATAAGCCCCAACGCCTCACCGCCGATGGCGAGGTGATCCGGATAATGGCCGGCGACAGCGGCTCTATTCAAGGCCCGGCCGAAGCGAAATGGGGATATACCACTCTTTCGGTAGCCGACTGGGATGGCGACGGGCTGAAGGACATCATCGTCAATTCCATCTGGGGAAAGATAGAATGGTTTAAAAACATCGGCTCCAAAGGCGCTCCCGCTCTGGCGCCTGCCCGGCCGGTGCAGGTGGCCTGGGAAGGGGACAGTATTCCCAAACCGGAATGGAACTGGTGGGATCCCGCCGCCGGCGAGCTGGCCACCCAGTGGCGGACGACGCCCCAGGCCATCGACTGGAACAAGGATGGCCTGACGGACCTCGTCATGCTGGACCACGAAGGCTACCTGGCCTACTTTGAGCGCTTCAAAGACGGCGGAACGCTTAAGCTCAGGCCCGGAAAGCGCATTTTCTACGGAACCAATGCCTCCGAATTCGGCCGGAAGAATGAGATAGAAAGCGAACAGGCGGGGCCCCTGCGGTTGAATACCGGCAAGTACGGCAAGAGCGGCCGCCGGAAATGGTGCTTTGCCGACTGGGACCAGGACGGAGACCTGGACATCCTGCTCAACAGCATAAATGCGGCCCTGCTGGAGAATACCGGCGAAGAGGGAGGCAAGGTGCAATTTGCCTTCCGCGGCGGCCTCTCGGAACAAAAGCTTGCCGGGCATACCACCAGCCCGACGACGGTTGACTGGGATGAAGACGGCATCCCGGACCTTCTGCTGGGCGCCGAAGACGGTTTTTTCTACTATTTGCCCAACAACCGGGGGCATAACGCAAAATAGTCCCAATATGAAAAAATTGCCAAAAGGGCTATGGCCGGTGATGCTGACCCCCTTTAATGAAGATAACGAGCCGGACCTCAAAGGCCTGGCGGAACTGACGGAATTCTATATCGCTGCCGGCGCCGACGGCTTGTTCGCCAACTGCCTGTCGAGCGAAATGTTCCAGCTGACAAGCCGGGAACGGCTTCTGATCACAAAAACGGTGGTGGATACCGCCGCCGGCAGGGCGCCGGTGGTTGCCACCGGCACTTTTGGAAGTAAGGTGCTGGCCAATGCGGATTTCATCAAGCGGTTATTTGAAACCGGCGTCGCAGCCGTGGTCGTCAATACCAACCAGGTAGCCGGGCTGAGTGACGATGATGATGTGTTCAGGAGCAATATGGATACCCTCCTCGCTCATACCGGCGAGATTCCCCTTGGGTTGTACGAATGCCCGGTGCCTTACAAAAGGCTGCTCTCTCCGGAGCTCGTCCGATGGCTGGCGGAGACGGGCCGGTTTTGCTATCTCAAGGATACGAGCTGCAACCTTGGAGCGATCCGGGAAAAGATCGAAGCGGCCCGGGGCTCCTCGCTGGGCCTGTACAATGCCAACACGCCGACGGGCCTGGGGTCCCTGAAGGCAGGGGCCAACGGCATGTCTCCCATCGGGGCGAATTTCTATCCGGAGCTTTATGCCTATCTTATCCGCTACGGGTTCCTGGATGCCGGCGATGAACGCCTGGCAAAGGTGGAAGCTTTCCTGAGTATTTTCGATGAAGTGATCGACCGTTTTTACCCCCTGTCCGCCAAGCTGTTTCTGAAAAGGCGGGGGCTGGATATCTCCGTCTACTCCAGAAAACAGGTTCCGGCCCTGGCCCAGGAGGATCTCCTGAAACTTGATGCCATCTGGTATGTCTTTAAGGAACTGGCGGAGGAACTCGGTATCAGCATTTTGCAGCCCGAGTCCCTGTGATTTCTCCGCCGGAAATGATAATTCGACAATCGTATGATGGAAATACTGAAGTTGCCGCTCGCCCTTTTTTTGTTCGTTCTTGCCGTTCCCCTTTCCCGCGCTCAGCAGGAAAGGCCGAACATCTTGTTCATCTACACGGATGACCAGGCGCCCTGGGCGCTGGGCGCCTCCGGAGACCCTAACGCCCACACCCCTAACCTGGACCGGCTGGTGGGGGAGGGGGCTTACCTGAAGAATTCTTTCGTAACAACTCCGGTCTGCAGCCCGGCCCGCGCCAGCCTGATGACCAGCCGGTATGCCGGCGAATACGGCATCCACGATTTTATTCCTCAGCCCGGGCACAGCCTGTACGATCCGGAAAGCGACAAAGGCCTCAGCCCGGAGAGCATTACTTTTGCCGAAGTGGTGCAGCAGGCCGGGTACACCACCGGCCTTATCGGCAAATGGCACCTGGGCGACTGGACGCAAACGGACGATAAAAAGTACCACCCCACCAACCATGGGTTCGATTACTTCATGGGGCTCACCGGGGGCGGAACCAGCCCGGATAACCCCACGCTGGAGAAGGACGGAACCGTCAGAGAGTTCGAAGGGTTGACTACCAATATCCTGACGGATCATGCGCTCGGATTCATTGAGGAAAATTCAGGCGGCTCCTTCCTGCTCTGCCTGAACTACCGGGCCCCTCACAGCCGGTGGCTGCCGGTGGCCGAAGAGGACTGGGCGCCCTACGCGGATATGGACCCCGTTCTGCCCAACCCCGGTTATCCGGATCTCGACATAGAAAAGGCAAAACGGAAAATGCGGGAGTACCTGGCCAGCACCTCAGGCGTCGACCGCAGCGTAGGGCGCATTATGAGGCGTTTGGAAGAGCTGGGTATTTCGGAAAACACCATCGTCATCTTCACTTCCGACCACGGCTATAACATGGGCCACAACGGTATCGAGCACAAGGGGAACGGCATCTGGATCACCCGGTCCCTGCCGCCGCCCACCGAGCATATCGCCGGCAAGTATCGGCCCAACCTGTACGACAATTCCCTCAGGGCGCCGGCTATCGTCCGGTGGCCGGGGGTGATACAACCGGGGATAGCCATTGAGCAGGTTACTTCCAGCCTGGACTGGTACCCCACTATTGTGGAAATGGCAGGGGCCGAATTGCCGGAAGAAGAAATTATCCGCGGGCGCAGCCTCCTTCCCCTGCTTAAAGGAGAGGAAGTATCCGAATGGGACAACAGCTTTTTCGCGGAATACAGTATGGTCAATTACTGCAAGGCTTATATGCGTTGTTACCGTACTCCACAATGGAAACTGGTTCGGGATTTTCTCAACCCCGAGCGCGATGAGTTATACCATATTGCCAAAGACCCGGAAGAGAACATCAATTTGATCCACGACTGCCGGACAGAAGTCAAGGCAGTCATCCAGGAACTGGATGAAAAGCTAAAGGCCCGAATGGCGGAAATAAATGACCCGGTATTGAAAGGCATCTTCCCTGAATTAGCACAATAGCAGAAACCACTGATCAATGAACGGTATAGACCTGACGGTTTTTTTCCTTTACATGGCAGGCATTACGATCTTCGGAGGGTCGTTTTTCCGGAAGAACAAATCATCCGAGGCTTTCACTCTGGGCAACAGCGATATTCCCGGGTGGGTGGTCACTATGTCGATCTTCGCCACCTTTGTCAGCAGCATCAGCTACCTGGCCCTGCCGGGCATCGCCTTTCAGTCCAACTGGAATGCTTTCGTATTCAGTTTATCTCTCCCCATTGCCGCCTTTTTTGCCATTAAATTTTTTGTGCCGCTGTATCGCCGGGTGAACAGCCCCTCGGCCTATACTTACATGGAGCAGCGCTTTGGGCCCTGGGCCAGGGTTTACGTTTCGCTGTGTTATCTGTTGACGCAGCTGATGCGGATTGGCACGATACTCTACCTGCTGGCTCTGGCCCTTAATGCCATTATCGGATGGGATATAGCCACGATCATCATCGTCACCGGGGTGGTGGTAACGGCCTATTCCATGCTGGGCGGTTTACAGGGGGTAGTGTGGACGGATGCCATTCAGGGCATCATCCTGATCGCAGGAGCGGTGGTCTGTGCCGTTTACATTCTGTTTGCCATGCCGGAGGGGCCGGAGCAACTGTTTGCCATCGCGGCGGAGAATGATAAGTTCAGCCTGGGGAGTTTCGGGCTGGAATTGTCGGAGCCCACTTTCTGGGTCGTCCTGGTATATGGCATTTTCATCAACCTTCAGAATTACGGCATAGACCAGAATTATGTTCAGCGCTATATGGCTTCCCGGTCGGACCGGGCTGCCAAACGCTCGGCCTTTTACGGAGGGATGCTGTACATTCCGGTCTCTGCGCTTTTCCTGTTCATCGGCACGGCCCTGTTTGCGTATTACGGCTCAGCGGCGGCAGAGCTTCCCGCCGAGCTTCAGGATGTCAACCGGAGCGACCGGGTATTTCCCTACTTCATTGTCAACCAGTTGCCGACAGGCGTTACCGGCCTGCTCATCGCATCCATCTTCGCGGCCGGGATGAGTACGGTATCGACCAGCTTCAACAGCTCGGCGACGGTTTTTCTCACCGATTACTACAACAAGTTCCTCAAGCGTGAGGCCTCCGACCGGGAAGCGATGCGGGTGTTGTATCTGTCTTCTGTAGTCATCAGCGTACTGGGCATTGCCATCGGTATCGCGATGATCAATGTCAAGAGCGCCCTGGACGCCTGGTGGAAGCTGGCCTCCATTTTCAGCGGTGGCATGCTGGGCCTGTTCCTGCTGGGCGCTTTTTCGTCGCGCCGGAATGTGGTGGGAGCCATCGTCGGCGTCATTGCCGGCCTGCTGGTCATCCTGTGGCTGAGCCTGTCCAACGTATTCCTGGGAGAGGATGCTATTGGCAACCAGTTCCATACTTACCTGACCATCGTTTTCGGGACGACGGCCATCTTCCTGGTGGGTTTCCTGATATCGCTTTTGGGAAAGAAAAATGACGACGCATGAAGTATGTAATACCCATACTATTCCTTACGCTTATCACCGTTCAGGCCGCTTTCGCCCAGGCCGGGCCGCCGGGTGTAATAGTAGGCCATTCGCCGGCCGAAACCCGGGTATACCTCGGTTCTCCTTCCATTGTGGTGTTGGACGATGGAACCTATGTGGCCGCTTACCAGACGTTTGGGAAGGAACTGCGGCGCCGGGGAGCGCCCGAGGAAACCATCATTGCCACCTCCAGGGACCGGGGTGCATCCTGGGAGCAACTGGACACGATCCGGCAAATGTCCTGGGCCAATTTATTCCACTTCCGGGGCGAACTGTATTTGATGGGAACGGCCGGCCACTACGGCCCCCTGGTGATCCGAAAGAGCCTGGACGGGGGAAAGTCCTGGACGGCCCCCGAGAGCCGGGAGCAGGGCCTGTTGAGGGACGATCAGGAATACCATACCGCCCCCATGCCCATGCTGCTGCACAATGGCCGGATATACAGAGCTATAGAAGACCGCAACCCGCCCGAGAAGTGGGGCGTGAATTTCCGGTCGATGGTGATCTCCGCCCCGCTGGGCGCCGACTTGCTGAAGGCCTCGAGCTGGGCTGTCAGCAACCGCCTCCGGTACGATCCCGAATGGCCGGGACGGGCATGGCTGGAGGGCAACCTCGTTGTCGGGCCGGATGGAAAGATCTGGAACATCCTCCGGAATGACACCCGCCCCGAGGGAGGCAGCGCCTGTATGATACAGGTGTCTGAATATGGGGAAACGGTAAGTTTCGATCCGGAAACCGGCTTTATAGCATTTCCGGGCGGCTGTAAAAAATTCACCATCCGATACGATGCCGTTTCCGGGCGTTACTGGTCGTTGTCGAACTACATCCCCGATGAATACAGAGGGCACAACCCGGAGCGGACCCGCAACACCCTCGCTCTTGTCTCTTCCGCCAACCTGCGGGACTGGGAAGTGAACAAGATCGTGCTTCAGCACCCCGATGTGGAATACACCGGCTTTCAGTACGCCGACTGGCAGTTCGAGGGCGATGACATCATTGCGCTGATCCGGACGGCCTATCCCGAGCCCGGCGGCGCCAAAGCCCATAACTGCCACGATGCGAATTACATCACCTTTTACCGGGTGGAGGGCTTTCGGGATTTTGTTGAGTAGGAGAAATTTAAAAAAACAACCGACCAATGATACGACGGCTGGCCTTCATTTTTTTACTCTTTTCTGTCATCCTTTCCCCGGCCCTGCCGCAGGCCGCCTCCCGCCCCAATGTCATTTTCATCATGGCGGACGACCTGGGGTACGGCGACCTGGGGTGCTACGGCCAGGAAAAGATCCGAACCCCGAATATTGACCGGCTGGCGGCCGAAGGGATGCGCTTTACGCAGGCTTACGCCGGGTCGTCGGTCTGCGCCCCCTCCCGTTCCAGCCTGATGACAGGATTTCACAACGGGCACAACCGTATCCGGGACAACCTCCCGCACGGCGTTTACCTCCGGCCGGATGATTTTACCGTTGCCGAGCTGTTCAAGCAGGCCGGGTATTCAACCGGCGGAGTGGGGAAATGGGGGCTGGGCGTGCCGGGCTCCTGGGGCTTGCCCAACCGGCAGGGGTTCGATTACTGGTACGGCCACATCAACCAGGACCAGGCGCATTTTTACTATCCGGACTTTTTGTGGGAAAATGACGAGCTGGTTCTGCTCCAGGAAATGGTGATGGACAATGAGGTAGGCAAGCTGAAAGGGAACAGGGGAGGGGAGAACCGCTTTTACACCCACGACCTGTTCACTCAAAAAGCCTTATCCTTCGTGGAGCAGCATCAGGAAGATCCTTTTTTCCTGTACCTCTCCTACACCATCCCGCACTTTTCCGATTACCCCAAAGATACCCCCGAGCACTTCATCGTCCCTTCCGATGAGCCTTATACTGATGAGGCCTGGCCCCGGATCGCAAAGAACTATGCCGCCATGATCACCCGGATGGACGGGGATGTGGGTAAGCTCATGGCCTTACTGAAAAAACTGGGCATCGACGAAAACACCCTGGTCATTTTCACCAGCGACAACGGCCCCTATACCGGGGTGCCCACCCCGATCGAATTTTTCAACAGCAATGGGCCTTTCAAAGGCGGTAAGAGGGACCTTTATGAAGGCGGCATCCGGGTGCCTTTCATCGCCCGTTGGAAGAATGTGATACCGGCAGGAGCCGTGAATGACAAGATGATCGCCTTCTGGGACGTACTGCCCACCTTTGCCGATATCATCGGGCGCCCTGCCGTTCCGGAAACCGACGGCCTGTCCTTCTTTCCGGGCCTGAAAGGGGGGAAAGGCGCGGAGCACGATTTTCTTTACTGGGACTATGGCCATGTGCGGCCGACGTTCAAGAAGGCCATCCGGCACGGAAAATATAAAGGTATACTGATCGAAAGCGAGGGGCTTAGCCGCTTTGAGTTGTACAACCTGGAGGAAGATCCCGGAGAGGAGGAAAACATTGCCGGGCGGCATCCTGAACTGGTTGCCGGACTGAAGCGCATGATGGCTCAGGCCTATGCCCCTACTGCTGATTATCCGCTTCGGGGCAGCGCCATCGCCGGAGAGGCCACGGACAGTTTCCCTCAGGTCCCCGGTGTGGTCATCAACCACAAACCGGCTTCAACAGGAGTTTATGTAGGGGCGCCCAGTATTGCTATCCTGCCCGGCAGGGATTATGTGATGTCCCACAATTTTACCTCCATTCAGAAAGGAGACCACGGGAAAGTCCACAAAACGGCCGTTTTTCGCTCTGCCGACAAGGGCCTGAGCTGGGAATTCCTCACCGAGATCGATAACCAGCGCTGGTCTACCATTTTTTATCATCAGGGCGCCCTGTATCTGATGGGCGTTTATGAGGCATTTGGAAATATTGCCATCAGGAAGTCCACCGACGGAGGAAAAACCTGGACCGAGCCCCGGGACGAAAATACGGGCATCCTGGCGGAAGGCCGGTATCACTGCGCGCCGGTGCCGGTGGTGGTCCACGATGGAAGGATCTGGCGCGCCATGGAGGATGCTCCGGAGGGCAGGCAGTTCCGGGCGCTGATGATGTCTGCCCCGGTGGATGCCAACCTGCTGCGGGCCGACAGCTGGGCATTTTCCAATAAACTGCCCTACGAAGAAAGCTGGTACGGAGGAAAAATGAAGGGCTGGCTGGAGGGCAATGCCGTGGTGAGCCCGGATAATGAAGTGGTGAATATTCTCCGCTGCGAGTTCGACGACGGTACCTACGGAATTGCCGCAATGGCCGGTGTGAGTACAGACGGAAAGGAAACCAGCTTCGACCCGGAGGAGGGTTTTATCCGGCTGCCCGGCGGCACGAGTAAGAAGTTCACCATTCGCTACGATCCCGAGTCCCGGAAGTACTGGGCGTTGGCCAACTGGATACAGCCGGCGGATATCCATCGCCTGGAGAAGGTTGGCCGCGCCGGCCGCATCCGCAACACCCTGGCCCTGGCCAGCAGTACGGATCTCAGGGACTGGATCATAGAACGCGTCGTCTTGTACCATCCGGATATTGAAAATCATGGCTTTCAATATGTGGACTGGCTCTTCGAAGGCGAGGATATCATTGCCGTTTCCCGCACGGCCTACGATGATGGCATGGGGGGAGCGTCCAATTACCACAATGCCAATTTCATCACCTTTCACCGGATCGAAAACTTCAGGGAGAACCTCAACTTCGATCCGCCCTGGAAAAAGCGATAACGATCATGACAGCAGCAAAAGGCGTAATAGTCCCAATGGTTACTCCGCTCCTGGATGAAGACAATCTGGACCTCAAGGGGTGCACAAAGCTCATTAATCATCTGATCGATGGCGGGGTGCACGGCCTGTTCATCCTCGGCACTACCGGGGAAGGCCCCAGCCTGAAGCATTCGCTGAGGCTGGAGCTGATCGAATATGTCTGCGGCCAGGTGGGCGGGAGAACACCGGTACTGGTTGGCGTAATGGACACCTCGATCAAAGAGGCGGCCAGGATCGCGGATCATGCTGCGAAGCACGGCGCTCACGCCGTGGTCGTGGCGCCGCCTTTTTTCTACCAGATAAGCCAGGAGGAGCTTTATCAGTACACCAGCCGGCTGATCCGGGAGATCTCCATTCCGGTATACCTGTACAATAATCCTGGTTTGACGAAGGCCTCCTTTGAGGTGGAGTCCGTCCGCAAACTCATAGCCGATCCTCAGGTCATCGGCATAAAAGACAGCTCGGCGGACATGTTTTACTTCAACCGGCTGCTGGAGCTCACCCGCACTTCGGAGATCCCGTTGCTGATGGGCCCGGAGGAACTCTTCATGGAGTCCATGCTGATCGGCGGAGACGGCGGCGTGCCGGGGGGCGGTAATGTCTTTCCCGAATTGTTCGTAGCTGTTTACGAATCGGCAAAAGCCGGCCGGCTGGAGGAGGCCCGCCGCCTGCAGCGGAAGGTCATGAAAGTAAGCGAAACTTTATACAGTGGAAGCGGCTACGGCTCCGGCAATGTGATCAACGGAATAAAGCGGGCCCTGAAATACAGGGGCATCTGCAATGACTATATGGCCCAGCCGCTGCAGCCGGCCGGCCCGGAAAAATCCGAAAAGATCCGGCAGTTTCTGGCCGAAAACGGATCTGTGTAAACCAACCCCCTTTATCATGAAACGAACCATTCTTTTTTCATACCTGACGCTCTTGGCAATTGTCCAGCTCAATGCCCAAAGCCGGGACAGTGGGAAGCAACTGCACCGCCTGAAGTACAACAATGCCCTCACCGTGGACCTGGGCGTCGGGCTGTGGGCCAACCCCCTGCCCATGGATTATGACCGGGACGGCGACTGGGACCTGGTGGTTTCCTGCGCCGACGTCCCTTACAATGGAACCTATTTCTTTGAAAACCCGGACGGCAACAGCATCTGGCCGGTTTTCAAGCCCGGGGTCCGTATCGGTAAGGGGTTCCACAACACCCAGGTTTCTTTTGTGGACGGTGAAACCTATGTGCTGGGGCCGGGGGTAGCTTACCAGGATTTCAAAGAACAGCAATACGGCAACCCGGCGGAACTGAACACCAATAAAGATTTCCACCCCGGGAAGATCCGCGCCAACCAGTGGAAGCACTGTGATTATGACGGAGATGGCAAACTGGACCTCATAGTAGGCATAGGCGACTGGAACGACTACGGCATGGAATGGAGCGGCACCGGCTGGGAAAATGCCTACAATGAATCCGGGCAGTGGACGAAAGGGCCGCTTCACGGCTATGTATACCTGTTAAAAAATACCGGGAACAATGAATCTCCGGAATATTCGAACCCTCAGAAAGTTTTGGCCGGCGGCCAGCCGGTGGATGTATTCGGCATGCCGTCGCCCAACTTCGCCGATTTTGACGGCGACGGCGACCTCGACCTGCTGTGCGGCGAATTTCTCGATATGCTCACCTATTTCCAGAATACCGGCTCCCGAAAGGAGCCCGAATATGCTGCCGGCAGAGTCGTCCGGCTCGGAAGGAAACCCCTGAAGATGGACCTCTGTATGATCGTTCCGGTAGCGGTTGACTGGGATAAGGACGGCGATACGGACCTGGTGGTTGGCCAGGAGGACGGCAGGGTGGCCTTTATCGAGCACACCGGCCGGATAGAGGAAGGGATGCCGGTATTCCGGGCGCCCCGGTTTTTCCGGCAGCAGGCCGATGGGCTCAAATTCGGCGCCCTGGCCACTCCGGATGCTTACGACTGGGATGCAGACGGAGATGAAGACCTGATCTGCGGAAATACCGCCGGCTACATAGGGTTCATCGAGAACCTGGGCGGCGGAGATGATCCACGCTGGGCTGCCCCGGAATACATAAAGGCGGGAGGAGAGATCATCCGCATTCAGGCAGGCTACAACGGCATTGTACAGGGGCCTTCCGAAGCCAAATGGGGCTATACCGTGTTGACGGTTGGAGACTGGAACAAAGACGAGCTGCCGGACCTCATCGTCAACTCTTCCTGGGGGAAGGTGATATGGTATCAGAATATCGGCAAAAAAGGAGCGCCGGAATTTCTCCCCGCCAAACCTGTGGAAGTGAACTGGATCGGCGCCCCTCCCAAGCCGGATTGGTACTGGTGGAATCCCTCCGGGATGGAGCTGGCCACCCAGTGGCGGACCACTCCCCAGGCGGTTGACTTCAATAAGGATGGCCTGGAAGACCTGGTTATGCTCGATCCGGAAGGCTACCTGGCGTTCTACGAAAAAACGATGTATGACGGCAGGCCTTACCTGCTGCCTCCCCGGAGAATATTCTATATGAACCAGAACGCCACCTACAACCGCCGGCACGATGTCATCGATGGATCTGCGGGCCCGCTGCGCCTGAACGGCGACCGGGCAGGAAGAAGCGGCCGCCGGAAATTCATCATGGCCGACTGGGATGGCGACGGCGACTTCGACCTGCTGGTGAACAGCGCCCTCAATGTGAATTACCTGGAGAACGTTGGGGAGGAATCGGGCCGCATCCTGTTCGAGGATCGCGGGCCGGTTGCCGAACGGGGCCTCGCCGGACACACCACCTCGCCCACCGTTGTCGACTGGGATAAGGACGGGAAATGGGAGTTGCTGATCGGCGCGGAGGATGGGTTCTTTTATTATCTGAAGTGAATGATGACGGATTCCAGTAAAATATCATTGCGGGGAGGGAACAACGTATTTCCTCTTTTCCGGTGGGTGCTGGCCGCCGTCTTCTGTAGCCTGTCAATTTACGGCCCTGCTCAGGCAGTGGTGAGCGGGGAAGCCATCAGGAGTGGAAGTTTCAACGGCGTCGGCGACTTTCCTTCACCGGGGATCTCGGCGCCGCCCCTTGGGGTGGCCTATGTGTACGGAGGGGAATATCCGGATCTTTTCTTAAGGTCCGACCGGTGGTATCCGGGTGTGTACCTCTACCGGTGGGCCGGGTTTGACAAATACGGCACACCCGTTTTTACCGATCAGACAGAGATAACGATACCGGGGTCCTGCCGGGATGCAGGCGCCGCCTTTACCTTCAATGAACAGATCTACGGGGTGTGGTACAGAGATGGGAAGCTGGCCTCCGCTGTCTATCAACACGATAGGAAACAGTTCGTTGCCATGGACAGCATGAGCATAACATTGCCCGGAGAAGCCGGCGCCCTGGGCATTCTCCAGGTAGGAGAAGATGAGCTGTCTCTGGTTTTTTCGATAAAGGACGGGGTGGAATACCATGCGCCGGGCAATTACCGGGGGGAAAACTATTTCCCCTATGATGGGGAAGGTATCTACCGGGGAGGGCTGCCCGCTTCAGCCCTGTATCAGGTAACCGTAAGCTGGCCTTTAAAGCGCCAATCTTCGGATGCAGTATTATGGCCTCCGACAAAGAAGGATGTAAAAGGAACCCATTATACCATTTTCCGGACAGCTCTTGACAGTGGGAAGAAGGGGGTTATGACCGGGTCGCTCCTTGGGAAACTGAGTTACATCGAATATTCGGAAGAGCCGGGAAATGAGTTCATCCAAAAATACAGGGTAGTTGATACGAAGGGGAATATGATCCGGCACCCCGGGGTTTTTACCATGCCGGTTCCCTATCCCTCCCAAGAGGGCGGCTTTTCGGATCTGATCACGTCCTGCGAAGGGGGCCTGTTCTACATGAAATACCTTGGCGTGCACCCCGGAGACAGCAGCCTCATCTATTCCGATCCGGTAAATCTGAAATACCGCGGCGGGGAACTGGTGGCCGGCACCCTGGTAGTGCCTTCCATGACAGACTGGGATGGGGATGGAGATGATGATATCGTCTGCGGTAATTCCATGGGATACCTTCTGTTCATTGAAAACATAGGAGGAAATACCCGTCCTGCATTTATTGACCCGGTAAGGATCAAAGCCGGCGGGGTGGAGTACTTCATGCAAAACGGATACGGCGGCAACATACAGGGCCCTTACGAAACCCGCTGGGGGTATTTATGCCCCAATGTGGTGGATTGGAACGCCGACGGCCTTCCGGACCTGGTGATGAACGACTCCAGAAGCATGCACTCCGTCTTTCTCAACACCGGTACGCCCACCGAACCCTGGTTGGCTCCGCAGCACTCCCTTTACCTGGACGAACTGGAGCTTCGCGGAACATGGCGCTGTAAACCTGCCGCCGGCCTGATGAACGGTAAAATGGTTTACATCACCCTCGACGATGAGGATGAATTCCACCTCTATTTTCGGGTGGATGACTATAACCTGGAAGAAGGGTACAAGTTAAAGCTGGCTGACGGCAGCCCCATCCAGGCGAACTTCCTGAAAGCCGGCGGAACCGGCAGGATCAAATTCAACCTGGTGGACTGGGACCTCGACGGGGTGAAAGACCTCCTGGTGGGCACGCCCCGCCACGCTACCGTCCCGAAGCCCGAAGAAGGACTCCCGTACCGCTATACGGAAGAAGGCCGGCCGGGCGCTTCCGTACTCTTTCTCCGGAATGCGGGAAGCGAAGCCCAACCGGTGTTCGAGTACCCGAAACTGCTTCGGTTTAAAGGCAGGCCCATATTTCTGGGGCAGCATTCCTGCGCGCCCACCCCCTGGCACCGGAATGGAGACAGAGGGCCCGATCTCGTTGTCGGGACGGAGAAAGGAAGGTTCATCTATTACGACAGAGCGGATCTGAGCTGGTAGATTCGTGCGGCGATCATCCTGATCGCACGTATATCCGCATTGTGAATTGGCGCCCGTCCAGCCAGCCGGTAAAGGACGGAGGCGGTAAAGCGGAAGCGGAGGTATTACACCAATTAATAATGATAATCCAAAAAATATGATTTCACATTTTCTTTGGCTTCTGCCTTTTTTGAGCACATTTTTTTCTCCGTACGCCGAGGTTTCAGAACGGCCGCCCAACGTGCTGTTCATCATCGCCGACGACCTGTCCACCACGCTGGGTTGCTACGGGGCCGAAGGAATTTCCACCCCCCACCTGGATAAGCTCGCCGGCCGGGGCCGCCTGTTTGAGCGGGCCTATTGCCAGGCCAGCCTTTGCAACCCTTCCCGTACCTCCATTATGACGGGCAGGCGGCCTCATGAGACAAATATCCTTACCAACCCGCCTCACTTCCGGGGCAGGTATCCGCGGATCACAACGCTTCCCGAGCATTTTAAGGCCAACGGCTACCATGCTGTCGGCATCGGAAAGATCTATCACAACTGGAGCCAGTCCATTCAGGGCGACCCTCAATCCTGGTCGGAGCCGGAAACCAACCACTGGGCGGCCCACTATCACGACTGGTATATCCCCGGGCGGCCCTATCAGATGCATTTCGATATCAAAAAAGGGCCGGCAGTGCAATGCGAGGACGTCCCGGATGAGGCTTATGTCGACGGGCGGACGGCCAATGCCGCCGTCAACAAACTGCGCGAGCTGAGGGAAACGCCCTTTTTCCTGGCCGTGGGCTTCTGGAAACCGCACCTGCCTTACAACGCACCGAAAAAATACTGGGACCTGTACGATCGCGATGCGCTGCCGCCGGTGAAATACGCTGCTCCTGTCGAGGGCGTTCCCGAAATTGCCTATGTGAACTCCAAAGAAGCGCGGAGCTATACCGATGTGCCGGGGGATGGGCCGATCTCTGCGGAGAAAAAGCTGGAATTGCGCCATGGATACCTGGCGGCGATCAGCTATCTCGACGCCCAGGTGGGAAAGATCCTGGACGAACTGGGCCGGCTGGGCCTGGCTGACAATACGATAATCGTTTTCCTTTCCGATCATGGTTATCATGCCGGTGAGCATGGGCAGTTCGGTAAATGGACCAATTTCGAGATCGGCGCCCGTGTGCCCCTGATCATTGCCGCTCCCGGCATGGCCCGGCCCGGCGCCTCCACCAAAAGCATTGTCGAACTGGTAGACCTCTATCCGTCCTTGCTGGGCCTGGCGGGCCTGTCGCCGCCCGGCCGGCAGGAACTGGCGGGGGTTTCCCTGGCCCCTGTGCTCAGGGATCCGGAGGCCGAGGTGAAAACGCAGGCCGTTTCCCAGATCAGCCGCCCACTTGGCGCAGGGCCGGATTACGAAGTCACAGGTTCTTCGATCAGGACTGCCCGCTTTCGGTACAATTTATGGGCCGATCGGAATAGTGGGGAGATCCGGGCCGAAGAGTTGTACGACTTGTCGGGTGGCCTCTGGAACGCCGATAACCTGGCGGGCAGCCCGAAGTATTCGCAAGAGCGGGAGCGGCTGAGTAAAATGCTGGAGGAATTCCTGAAGCAGTAGTTTTCCGGAAGATTAAATGCAGAAAGATGAGCCTGGGAAATCATTTTTTATTGTTGACGATAGCTTTCCTTTGGTTGCTGGCCGCCTGCCGCGATCCAGAAAGCGGATCGCGAACAGGCCCTCCCGCACCTTTCGCCGGGATGCAGGAAATACAACTGACTAAGGCAGCCAAAGGCCATTTCCTGCATACCACCCAGCAATTTTCCCCTGACGACCAGTGGATCGTTTACGATACGAGGAACGATGGGGCGCATATCGGCCGGACATGTTGCATTGAAATGGTGCATACCACTACCGGAGAAGTGCGGCAACTATATCAAACCACGGGGCAGACAGTTCACGGGCCGGGAGTGGGAAGCGCCACCTTTAACCCCCAGGCGGACGAAGTGCTGTTTATCCACGGCCTGCAAAACTGCGATTCCATCCGCCCCTATGGCTTTTCGAGAAGAACGGGGGTGATGATCCGGACGGACGCTCCCCAGCAGCCCGTATTCCTGGATGCCCGGGATGTGACGCCGCCTTTTACGCCCGGCGCCCTGAGAGGCGGCACCCACGCCCATACCTGGAGCGCCGACGGGCAGTGGGTGTCCTTCACTTATAATGACGATGTGCTGGCGCAGTTGTCCAAAGAAGAAGGGAGCAATGTGGAGGATCTGAGGATGGTGGGCGTGATGGCGCCCTACGGGCCGGTAGAGGTGGCGCCCGACGATACCGGTGAAAATATCAGCGGCCGGTTATTCTCTGTCATCGTCACCCGGGTAACCGAAAGGCCGGAGCCCGGAAGCGATCAGATAAGCCGGGCTTACGAAGACGGGTGGGTAGGAGAGGAAGGATATCTCCGGCAGGACGGCTCCCGGCAGAAAAGAGCAGTGGCTTTTCTGGGGGATGTGGTGGGCCGGCAGGGCGGCAAGCTTACGGAAGTTTTTGTGGCGGATATTCCTGATGACGTTACCGCCACTTCTTCCGGCGAACCGCCCGAAGGCAGCAGCCACTCCCGTCCGGGGCCACCTGCCGGAACCCGGCAGCGGAGGCTCACCTTTACGGAAGAAAGGAAATACCCCGGCGTTCAGGGGCCGAGGCACTGGCTCAGGAGCCTGCCGGACGGCTCCCTCATCTTCTTTTTGATGAAAGATGAGGAAGGGCGGGTGCAGGTTTACAGCGTATCTCCAAATGGAGGAGTGATAAAACAGATAACCGACAACGATTTTTCGATAGAAACCTCCTTTAATGTCAGCCCCGATGGCCAGTGGCTGGTATACGGGAGTAAAGAAACTGCCTATATCACCGATGTTTCGAGCGGGCGGGCCTGGCAGGCCTCGCCCGCCCCTCCGGAAGGCGCTTCGGGCATGCGGGCGCCTAATTTTTCGCGGGACGGCACAACGATCGTATACAACCGGAAAGTTGAATTGGAGGACTCCAGCTACTACCAGATATTCCTGTTGAAGCCGGGGCGCGGTTCTGTGGAGTGAGTTCAGCACTTGCGGGCGGACATGCCTGTGGCTACTTATATAAAAAACAATGCTTCCGAAAAGATTTATGAGATAAAAATAGTTGAACCATGAAGGTACTTTACACCCATGCCACCTCTCTTTTGCTGCTTTTTCTTCTTGGGGGGCTTCCGTTTGCTCCGGTGCAGGCACAACAGGAGCAGCCACCCAATGTCATCCTCATCCTGGCCGACGATATGGGGCTGGGAGATATTGCTTTACACAACGGCGGCCTCAACCGGACGCCCCGCCTCGACCGGCTGGTGGAGGAAAGCGCCTGGTTCAGCCGGGCCTATTCGGGCTCTCCCGTATGCACCCCCTCCCGCGCTGCTCTGCTGACGGGGCGTTATCCGCACCGCACCGGGGCCGTGACCCTCAACATGCAGCGGTATCCCGAACTCAGCCGCCTTCACAAGAGCGAAAAGACGATGGCGGAGGTATTCGCCGACAACGGGTATGCCACCGGCCTGATCGGGAAATGGCACCTGGGCGACGGGCCGGAATACCACCCCCTGCAGCGGGGGTTCCAGGAGTTCGAAGGCTTTAAGGGATATGACGTTCCGGACAGTTACTTCAACTACCGCCTCGACATTCAGGGGGAATACCAGGAGTTTTCCGGCCACTACCTGACTGTTAACCTCACAGAAAGGGCCATTAAATTTGTCGAACGGCGCCGCGAAGGCCCTTTCTTCCTGCATCTGGCCCACTACGCTCCGCATCGCCCGCTCAGCGCCCCGGAGGAACTTATTGAGAGCTACCGGAAAAAAGGCTTCAACGACAGCACTGCCACGGTTTACGCCATGATCGAAGTCATGGACAGAGGTATCGGCGAATTACTGGATGCCCTGGAACGGCTTGGCCTCCGGGAAAATACCATCGTGATCTTCGCCAGCGACAACGGCCCGGACCCACTGGAGGGCGAGCGGTTCAACCACGGGATGAGAGGCACTAAATACACGATTTACGAAGGAGGCATTCACGTCCCTTTTCTGGTGAACTGGCCCGGGGCCGTTGAGCCGGGGGAGCTCAGTGAGGTGATCCATTTTACCGATGTTCTTCCCACGCTTGCCGAGCTTTGCGGGCTGGAGCTTCCCACCGGGTTAGAACTTGACGGCGGCAGTATGGCCGGCCTGCTTTTTGAGAAAGGCAGCAAACTTCCGCAATACCGCTTCTGGCAATGGAACCGGGGCGTGCCCTGGTACTCGCACAATGCCGCCATCCTGGAAGGCGACTGGAAGCTGGTGCGGCCCTACGTGACACGCGGCGTGCCCGACGGGGAATCGGTGGAGAAGCCGGTGCTGTACAACCTCAAAGAGGATCCTCAGGAACAGCATGATCTTGCTCAGAAGGAATCCCTGCGTTATGACATCATGCGGATAAAGCTGGAACAATGGTGCCGGGAGGTGGAGTTCAGCCGGCTGGAGAAGCGGGAGTAACCTGCCTGCCTGTCGAGGACGGGCTCTCCTGCCGGGTTTGGGCATGGCCTCCCCCTGTGAACACCCGGCAGTGTTTTTCGGAGCTGCTAAAAACGAGGAAAGGCCCTTTGCTGTAGCTGCGGCTGCCTGCGGGTTGCGCCTTTGGAAAACGCTGCCGGGTTATTCCGGGGTGAGTCAAAAGGGAACCCCGGCAGGTTGAGCGGCGTTTTTCGAAGGCGGGCTCTCCTGCCGGGTTTGGTCATGCCCTCCCTGTGAACACCCGGCAGTGTTTTTCGGAGCTGCTAAAAACGAGGAAAGGCCCTTTGCTGTAGCTGCGGCTGCCTGCGGGTTGCGCCTTTGGAAAACGCTGCCGGGTTATTCCGGGGTGAGTCAAAAGGGA
>CAYQKY010000076.1:0-34896 GCA_964418125.1 uncultured Phaeodactylibacter sp. | reverse complement strand
TCAAAGTGGATAACGAGAGAAACCAAAGAAGATTCGAGAGTGTGTACTCCAAGAAAGTGCGTGCCGGCAAGAGAAGGACTTACTTCTTTGATGTGCGGAAAACCAAGGGGGAAGATTACTACCTGACGCTCACAGAAAGTACCAAGCGATTCAACGGGGACGGGTACGAGCGCCACAAGATCTTTCTCTACAAAGAAGATTTCAATCGTTTCCTAGACAGCCTTGAGGACGTGATCAACCACGTCAAGGAAAACCTGATGCCGGAGTATGATTATGACGAATATACCCGCCGGCATGAAGAATTCGAAGCGCGCCAGAGAGAGGACGATGATGATGATGACGATGGCTACGATGAAGATGACAGCGATGACGAGCCGAGCGCCACGAAGTCTCCTTCCAAACAGAAATTCGACGTCGGCAGCGACGACGATATGACCTGGTAAAGGTTTTTTGAAATGAAAAAGCGCGGGAGCCCCGCGCTTTTTTATTTTTTTGCAGGCCCGAGCCAGTTTGTAGGGGGTAACGGCCCACTGGTTCATGGCCACCTGGTTTGCCCGTAGTTTGCAAGCATGGAGCAATCAAACCATTTAACAAATCCCCACCATCACAAGCGCACACTCAGCCCCACGGTGGCCAGCGACAGCCCGAAACTCAGCTCACCGAAAGCGCCCAGGCGGGGCGTAAAGCTGTGGCGCCCGCCGATGAAGCCGGCCAGAAGTATCTTCCCGGAGCTTTCCCGTACGCCTTGCTCATCCTTGACTTTTTCAAGCTGCCCTTCCATCATGTCGATATTGGAATGGCTGTAGGCGATTGACATGCCGCCGTAAATATTCCAGGGGCCCATCTGCCCGCTCCGGGCGGCCAGCCGCAGGCCGGCGAGGGAGAAGCGGTTCTGCCATCTGGCCGTGCCTCCGTCCCTCATCGGCCGCAGGCCGGTCTCGGTAACGGAAAAGCCGGCGAAAGCGCCCAGGCTGAAATTCCGGGCAAGCTTGAAATCGGCGGCCAGGCTGAACGGAGGGGATATGACTTTGCCGGCATCCTTGACAAAAGTGGGCAGGATGCCCATGCCGGCATTGATGTCGAGGTAGTTTTCCTGTGCCCGGCGATGCTGGGCATTGGCCATCTGGGCAAAAAAGAGTGCGAAGATGGAGAGCAGCATCAAGTTTTTCATGGTCTAGAATTTTAGGTTATGTATGTTTAGTTTGGATAATAGCTTCCCTGGCCTTCCTTCGGGCAACTGCCCGGGAAAAGTGCTTTTTGTGTACTGGACACAACAACGGCTCGCTCCGGCAACGCCTGTTACCGGAGATGTGCCTTATAATACCCCGAATTCCGTGTGAGAATTTTTCTTGCCAAAGCGCTTCAAGGCTGAAGCCATACAGGAAAAGCACTCACTCTATTTGCGCGTTATAAAAACTTGTTTACCCAATTTAACTGTATTGACGCAAAAAAGCCAGCCTGCGTTGGGTTGTTAATAAATTTTAACAGTTTAAAAAAAGCGCCACATTTCTTTAAAATGCAACCAGATTCATGTCAAATTACTGCATTTTTGGCAACATTGCCACCTGAATTTCTCATAAGTCAGGTTCCTGCCAAAAGCTGTTCGTTTTCTATTATCACAATACAAAAATGGAGGAAAGTTACAGAGGGTGCCAGGACAAAAATGGGGGTTTATCGAAGAAAAATGTGCGAGCCGAAACTTTAAATCCCTGTTTTACAAGGACTTGAATAGAAAAGATGTCAATTTTTTCAGGTCCGGATATTGATTGGTTTATTTTTTACTATTCCCGGATAATCAACATTGTGCTTGTCCAAAAAATTGCTTAGCTTTAGGCATTCCAAAAACTGGAAATACCCTCTCCCTATGAAAAAAGCGGCCACCTCCCTACTGCAATCTGCCGGTTCCACAAGGCAGACAATATGCTCTCCTTCACCCGTAACTATAGGAGCACTTTGGAGGACCTGTTCTGCGCCGACGAATTCACAAAAGAGCAATTCCAGCGCATGCGGGCCTACCTGCGGCAGCACCTGAACAAGAACGCCAAAAACATCCTGACGTTCTACCGGCAGGACACCCTTTCGCACCAACCTGACTCGGTGCTCCGCTGGCTTTCCCTGGTGGAAACCAACCGGCCGATTACCGCCTGGCCTTGCCCGCCGGTCATTTTATGCCGGGAATCTACTTCCTCAAAGTCCGGCAAGGCACTACCGCTTACCAATTCAAAATTGTTATTTAACGTGAGTTCGGGATTAGTGGCTTTGAAAATCAATCCTTTAGGCCAGTTACTTGTTGCTAGTTGTCAGTTGTTTGTTCCCGGGAACTGACAACGGCCAACAGGCAACCAACAACGATCAACAAAATCAGGGTTTTGAGACTATATATTCTCGAATGCATCCCGAACTGACTTTATTTACCAATAATTTTTTTACGGGAGGATTGATGCTTTTCTATCCTCCCACTACATTATTTAGCTATGAAAAAAAAGCTGATAACCACTCTTTTTATAGCCCTGGCCCAATTATTACAGCCACCCTTTTGTGCGTAGGGTGAACGAACAGGGAAACACCATCTGGTTTAAATATTATGGCAATTATGCCGTGCAGGATGGATTTAACGACCTTCAACCGGTCAACGATAGCATATTTGCCGCCTGCGCAGTTACACAGCTGGGCCCTCAAGCCGGCCGGTCCTCAATCATCTTTCTGGATTTGGATGGAACAGTACTTCGGCAGTGGCAGTCGGAAGATAACCCCGAGGCCGGTTTTCTCAGAAACATTATCCCCACTTCAGACGGCGGGTTAATTACTTACGGCATCTATCTCAAAGAAATAATTTTTTCTACACTTATCATGCAACCTACTCTTGCTAAATTGGACTCCAATTTTCAGGTGCAGTGGGTGAAGCACTTCGGCAAGGCTGCCAGCCTCAATGCCAGGATTAATTTACAGAATTTTGAACCTACCACCGACGGTAATTACATTGCTGCGGGAGAAACGACGATACCCGCCGGAAACAATACCCGCCGGGTAGGCTGGCTGTACAAGTTCTCTCCGCAGGGCGACAGCATCTGGTCCAAACACCTGGACACCCCTCTGGGAACGACGCCTTCTATCGGCGGCTATTTCGGCGGCGTGGGCGAGCTGTCGAGCGGCAGTATCGTAGCGGGCGGCGCTGCTTATGAAGGAAGCGCCCTATACCCCTGGCTCGTCAAAGTAGACGCCAACGGCTGCCTGGAGGCGCCCTGCCCGGTGCTGAGCGGTATTGCCGGGCCGGCGGCACGGGAGGAAAGGATATTTCCTTACCCCAACCCCAGCGATGGCCGCTTCCGCCTGTCCTGGAAAGGGGCGCCGGCGGGCAGGCGGGCGCTGTGCACGTTGTTTGACGCACAGGGAAGGCCCGTATGGCAGGAAGAACGGCGGGTTGAACCGGAGATGGAGGTAAACGCAGCGGGCCTGGCGCCGGGTTTTTACATGCTGAAGGTACGGGCGGGGGAAAGGCACTGGGTGGGCAAGGTGGTGGTAAGGTAGGAGAGTTCCTGGTTTGAAGTGTGCTATTCTGAAGGCTTGTTGCAGTTCAGGGCGAGAGGGATCTGCCCATGACAATTGTTAAATTGGAGATTAATACCCCCCAAAATACCTGCGGAAGAACCACTCCACCGTCAGCAGGCCCAGCAGGGCAAAGAACAGCCACTTGAGGTTGATCACCGGCTGGGTGCGGGAGGTCTCGTAGATAACGGGCTTCACCGCTTCCCGGCCGCGGATCATATCGGCGATGGCCGCCATATCGGCGGGGTAAACCATCTGGCCGCCGTACTTGTCGCTGAGCAGGCGCAGCAGGCCGTGGTCGGCCGTGGTTTCGTAGGACTCCAGCTGGATGGGCTGCACGCTGAACTGCCCGTCATAAGTGAAGTTCTCGCCGTTGTAGTTGGTGGAAGCCCGGAAGGAGTAATTGCCCACCGGCAGGATGCCGGCGTTGAGGCGGTAGGCGTTCCCTACCCGGTTGAAGGTAAAGTTGTATTCCTTGCCCTCACTGTCGGTGATGGACAGCCGGGCGTCGGGTTCGTTGACCAGCTCGAAGCTTTCGTTGTACAGTTCGGCGTCGAAGTAAATGCTTTCGTTCTCGTTGAAGATATTCTTGCTGAGGCTGGCCCGGAAGCGGCGCTTGTCCTCCTTGAGGCTGAGGTACTGCACCGTTTTGGTGATCAGCTCATTGTAGATGTCGTGGTTCTGATGCTGGAGGTAGTCGAAGAGGCGCCATTTCCAAATGCCTTCGGCGAAGAGGACGCCCACCTTGGTTTGCCCTGCTTCCCCCAGGGCCAGCAGGGGGTAGCGGGTGTCGACCTTACCGATGCGCTGGTAGAGCAGTACCTGGCCGTTGCCTGCCAGAGTGTACTCTCCGAAAGGCGCCAGCAGGGGCGGGAAGTTGGTGAGGTTATCGGTGAGGCGTTCGCTCAGCTTGAAAAAGCCGAAGGCGGGGTTCAGGCGGGCCTGCACCTCGTTGGTGTTGTCGCCCCCTGCCCTTATTGTCGCCAGAGGTTGTATCTGGTTGAGGCGGGTGAGGTTGGACTGGGTACCGACGATGAACAGGTGAGGGATGTTGCGCTGAGTAATGGTATTGAGCACCCCGGCAGCGTCGTTCCTCCGGCTGGGCAGCTGGTGGAGGATGACAAAGTCGTAAGCCGCCACATTTTCCTTCAGTTCATCGATGTAAGCGACCGAAATTTCGTAGTTCTTATTGCTGGCCAGGGCCTGCCGGATGGCGGTGAGGTCCGGATGAGGCGAATTGGCCAGGAGGAGTATTTTCTGGCGGGCGTCCAGCACATCCACGAAGATGTCCTTGCTGTTATTCTCCGCGCTGGCCTCGCCCGGTATCTCGCTGAGGGCTATCCTGTAGCGCTGTACGCCGGCGGGGCTGGCCTCGAGGACGACCTCCCTGGTCTCAAAAAAGTCATTGCTGTTGATAGCCACCGGCGATTGCTGAAGCAGGCGGAGCTGGTTGCCTTCCACCTTGTAAACGCGGAGCTGGCTCTCGCTGCCGGCGGCGTTCTCGGCTGCGATGTCCACCTGTACGCTGAACTTATCGCCCAGGTAGGCGATGCGGTTGTGGAAGACGCGCCTGGCGACCAGGTCGCGTTGAGCGGTAGTGTCTCCCAGGGCAATGGTGTAAACCGGCGCGCCCAGTTGGGTGGAGGAATAGAGCGGGTTGCTGCCTTCGTTGTAGATCCCGTCGGTGGCGAGGATGACGGCGCCGAGGTTCTGGTCGCTGTACAGGTCGTAAGTTGTGGAGAGGGCGTCGGAAATGTTGCTCGTCTTGTCCGCAAACTCAAACCCAATGCCTTCGCGGACGCTGCTGCCGAAAGCGTACTCTTTCACCTCGTAATCGTCCTCCAGTTGGCCGGCCAGTTGCTCCATGGATTCCTGATAGGCCGTGCGTTCGGCCTCGCTCCAGCCTTCGGCCACCGACTCCGATACATCCTGGGCGATGACCACCACTGGCTTTTTCACCTCCCGGACGATATTCTTCAGCAGGGGCGACAGCAGAAGCAAGGCGATCAGCGTAACGGACAGGAAGCGGGCGCCGCCCAGGGCCCAGTTGAGCAGGGGGGACTGCTCCCGGAGGTTCTCGTCGCGATAGTACAGAAAAACTGCATAGCCCAGCCCAAGCAGAATGCACAACAGAATATACCAGGAAGGATATTGAAACGTGATATTGTCCATGAATGTAGTCAGATTTGTCGCTGGAGTAAGTACTCAGTTTTTGCCCTGAAACCGGGCGCCGGGGGCGGGCATTGCCAACCGCCAATCGCCAAGGGCCAACCGCTGAATATTTACCGCTCCGAAATAATAACTTCCCAAGCTGTTATTTGTTTTTCTCATTCAGGGGTTAAATCCTGCAATAATAACGGATTTTTACCGGCAGCCGGAGTTGGCCCTGTTACAATTATGTTAAAACGGCCAACAGTGCGCCCCAATTTCTGTTTTTTCGTTAAAATGCCCGGCAAAGGTATGTAATTATCAAGCCCTTCGTTGTTTAAAAAGAAAAGTATTCAGCAATGAAAAAGATAGCAATTGTTCTGGCCCTCGCCTTTGTTGCCCTTCAGGCGCAGGCTGCCTATATACTACTCCCCATGGATGCAGAATCCCAAAAAGACCACCTCAAGGCCTACGGGATCACCTACTGGGTCCTGGCCGGCGGGTCGGAAGCCTGGTGGCTGCTCAATTACCGGGGCGGCAGCTTCGCCTTTCCCCACAACCGGGTTTTCGAGAAAGAATGCCTCACGCGGGGCGTCAGTTATGAGATCATCCCCGACGCCCAGTTCAACAAAATACTGGAAGACATTTCCAACCCCGAAGTGAATATGGAGGCCATGAAACTGGAAAAGGCCCCCAAGATCGCCGTTTACACGCCCGATGTCAACGCCAAGGGAGAAAAGATCCAACCCTGGGACGATGCCGTGACCCTGGTGCTGACCTACGCCGAGATCCCCTACGAAACCATCTATGACACCGAGGTGCTGCGCGACGAACTGATCAAGTATGACTGGCTGCACCTGCACCACGAGGACTTCACCGGTCAATACGGACGCTTCTACCGCTCCTACCACAACCAGCCCTGGTACCGGGAGAACCAGCGCCGGATGGAGGAACTGGCCCGCTATCACGGCTTCGACAAAGTATCCCAGCTCAAGCTGGCGGTGGTCAAGAGGATCAAGGAGTACGTCATCGGCGGCGGTTTCATGTTCGCCATGTGCTCGGCCACCGATACTTACGACATCGCCCTGGCTGCCGAAGGAGTGGACATCTGCGCCGAAATGTACGACGGCGACCCCATGGACCCCAACGCCCAGTCCAAGCTGGATTTCAACCAGACCTTCGCCTTCGAAAACTTCCAGCTTTCCCGCAACCCCCTCGAATACGAATACTCTACCATAGACCACAGCCGGGGCCGCAACGTCAATCCCGAGCAGGACTACTTCACCCTGTTTGACTTTTCCGCCAAATGGGACCCCGTACCTACTATGCTGACCCAGAACCATACCCGGACCGTCAAAGGGTTTATGGGCCAGACCACTGCTTTCCGCAAGGAGCATATCCGGTCGAATGTTCTGATCATGGGGGAAAACAAACCGGTGAAGGAAGCCCGTTACATCCACAACAACTACGGACAGGGATTCTGGACCTTCTACGGCGGCCACGACCCTGAAGACTACCGCCACTACGTCCATGACCCGGAGACGGACCTCAACCTGCACCCCAACTCCCCGGGCTACCGCCTTATCCTGAATAATGTGTTGTTCCCGGCGGCAAAGAAGAAGAAGCGGAAGACGTGATTCGTGATTCGTTATTCGTGATTCGTTATTCGTGATTCGTTATCCGTATATCTGTGTATCCGTTACTCGTTAGGCGTCTCAGAACCAATCAACTTAATCAACCACCTACGGCTCCTCAAACCGCGTAAAGATCAGCCCGGCTACAATGCACAGGGCGCCTCCGAAGACGGCGGCCAGGCGGATGCCGAGGTCGTCGAAGGGGTCCTTTCCCAGGAGGGTCAGAATTGCGAAAGCCATGATGCCCACCGTCTGCCCCAGCTTGGTGGAAAAGTTTCGGACGGCGAAGAACATGGCCTCCTTCTGCTGCCCGGTCTGGCTGCCATCCTGTTCAGCAATTTCGGCGATGAGCGCATAGGGAAGGATGCCGAGGAATGCTGTGGGAATGGCGACGATGAGCGCAAAGCCAAAGATCTGCACCCGGGGCGGCAACGGCATTTTACCTAAAAAGAAAAGCCCCATCATGGCCAGCCCCAGGCACAGGAGCGACCAGATCATCAGCTTCCGTTTCTCCACCCGCCCCGCCAGCCGGACCACCAGCGGATAGAACAGCAGGGAGAACAGCACCATCACCCCCATCACCGCCCCTCCGATACCTTCCTTAAGAAACAACAGTACCTTGACGAAATACAGCATACCGCTGCTGATGATCGTTATGGAAACGAAATAGGAAAAATCCGCAACGATGAAAACCAGAAAATTACGGTGGGTAAGAATATGGCGAAAAGCTTTACCCAGCGGAACGGTAGCTGGTTGCCCGTAGCAGTCGCGCTGCTCATTGATGGTGAAGAGCGGGACAAGCATAAACACCCCTCCCAGCAGATAGAGGCTGCCGATGGCCAGCTGAAAGGCCGCATGGCGGTTGGATAACCCGAAGGTACCCTGAATAAGGTCGGCAAGGGCCGGCGTCTGGGAAGACAGGATGATCCCCAACACGAAGGCCAGGGACAGCCAGGTGGACAGGCGCACCTTGGCGGCCGAACCGGGCGCCAGCTCCGGCAATAAAGCATTGTAGGGGATGATATAAACCGTCAGAGAGAGGTAAAAGGCGGCCTGTATCGCCGTCAGCCACCATACATTGTGATAGCTCTCCTGATATTCCAGAGGAATGAACATCAGGATACCAAAGAACACGGAGGGCAGGACCGCCACCCGCATGAAGGGAATCCGCCTTCCCGTCGGATGGTGGGACCGGTCGCTCCAGAAAGCGATGAGCGGGTCGGTTACCGCGTCGATGAGGCGGCCGCTGGCAGCGATCAGGGAAAGGAGGGTAAAAATTCCCAGAACGGTAACCTGAGGGATCAGTTGCCCCATCCCCGAGTTGTTGGGGGGGATATAGAAATAGATCAACATCACAGCAATGATGTTGATCATGATGGACCAGCCCAGCATCCCGGAGGCATAACCAAACTGTCGCCACAATGATAATGGCCGTTCCGGCATCTAAAATGGGTTCTATGATTAACAACAAAAAATGGCTCGTAAAGATAACGGCTCAAATATTGTGATTTTTTCCCCCTCCGGACCACATCTTCCAACTTTGTTTGTTACTAATAAAAAAAATATAACCATGCCTAACCGATTTCGATTCATTTTATGGCTGGCCCTGCTGATCCTGGGCTTTGTGGCCGGTGTTGCCTGGAAAGGTAAGGATAGCATGGCCGGCAAAGGTGAGCCCGCCGGCGCCGAAGCCGATTCTGTCATAACCGATGAAGGGCCCGCACTTTCCAGGAACGCCAGCCTGCCTGCCTCCAGAGGAACCACCCCGGGTAGCGGGCTGACACCGGAGGAGCGCGCCACCATCAAGCTATTTGAAGATGCGGCTCCCTCTGTATGCTTTATCACCACTTCCAATGTCCGGATGGATTATTTCACGCGCGACGTATCGGAGATACCGCGAGGCACCGGCTCTGGTTTCGTCTGGGACCTGGGCGGGCATATCGTCACCAACTTCCACGTCATTCAGGGGGCGGACCGCGCTACGGTAACGCTGGCCGACCGCTCCACCTGGCAGGCCAAGCTGGTGGGGCAGGCCCCGGAAAAAGACCTGGCCGTCCTGCGTATCGAAGCACCGCGGGAAGCACTGCGCCCCATTCCCATAGGAAGCTCTGAAGACCTGCGGGTAGGGCAGGCCGTTTACGCCATCGGCAACCCTTTTGGGCTCGACCAGACGCTGACCACCGGCATCGTCAGCGCCCTGGGCAGGGAAATCCAGTCGGTTGCCGGCATCCCAATCCGGGATGTCATTCAAACCGATGCGGCCATCAACCCTGGTAATTCCGGCGGGCCCCTTCTCGATTCCTCAGGCCGCCTCATCGGCGTCAATACGGCTATATACAGCCCTTCCGGCGCTTCGGCGGGCATCGGCTTTTCGATTCCGGTGGATGCCGTCAGCTGGATCGTGCCGGAGCTGATCGAATACGGCGAACTGCGGCGCCCCTCACTGGGTGTTGACCTGGCAAGCGCCCGGGTATTAGCCCGCCTTGGGCTGGAGGGAGCCCTGGTCCTGAACATCGGCAAAGGAAGCGCCGCCGACCGCGCCGGCATCCGCCCCACAACCCGCGACCGCGCCGGCTATATCCAACTCGGCGACATCATCATCGGGCTCGACGGCATAGAGATCAAAAACAACAGCGACCTCGTGCTGGCACTCGAAAAATACGAACCGGGCGATGTGGTTACCGTCCGCCTCCTGCGGGACAAGGAAGAGGTGGAAGTCAGGCTCAAACTCGACCCGGCAAAATAGCGGAGGCGCCACAGAAAACGCTTCCCTGGCGCAATCGATTTCTCCGGGTAAGATTTTGATAAAAAATCGCCGGGATATTTACTGCTTTACATATAGTTTTTTATATTTGTGCCCTGCTGCTAAACCTATTTGCTGGTTTTTTGTTTAGGCAGTAGGCTTTTTTGAAATCAGGTAGGAAGGTGAAAATTTGAATAGAGAATGTGATGAAAATCACAGTGAAATTTCACAAAAAATTCTACCTTTGTCATAGAAACGAAAGCTCACGAAAAGTTGTGAGAAAAATTGAATTCTTTTTCATAAATATGTGACCCTGGCTCAAAACTGCGTCAGAAAAGATGAATTACGAAAGGCGAAAGCAAGCCTCACACAAAAGATGAGGTTAGCAACGTCAAGTTTCAAGGGGAATGCAGTTGATTGACAGCCAGGGGTATGTGAGCTAAAAATGTTGAAGCGCGGTAAGTTAAAACCACTGGCTGTCTCAACATTTTCAATCTAGAAAGGTTTTCATGATATGAATATGGGTTTTAGGTGTTTTTCTCGGGGAGCTATCTTGTAGCTCCCCTTTTTTTTTGCCTGGCGAAAAGCCGAACCGGGCAGAAGCAGCTTTTTCAGCAGGCCGCCCCTTACATCCTCCCGCGAATAAGCCCCCATTCCCCTCCTTGCTTTCAATTAATTATCCTGAATTACCCGCAAACACCCCCTGAATTCAAAATTTTCTTTGCCTGGATAGAACCTTTTTCCCTCCTTATGCGTCTATTCTGATTTGGATATTTACTTCAAACAATAAATGTCCAGGTGGCTGCAAGTTGGCCACTCGGGCTGGTTTGGAACCATATTTAAAAATCAGTTCCACCCACTACAATTGATCAAACCCGGTTCAGAGCCTTCTGCCTGCGCCCGGCCATCCTGGCAAAGGCAGAAGGCCCTGAACCGAAAAAACTCAATAGCCATGTTGGAGTTGTTTTTTGCAGTACTGGCATCGCTGTTCTCCCTGGTCAACCCCATGGGCGCCGTACCGGTATTTCTTGCCATGACGCCGAATCACAGCAAGGCGGAGCGCATGCATACCGCCCTGCATACGAGCATCTATTTCGTGCTCATCCTGCTGGCCTTTTTCTTTGCCGGCACGCTGATCCTGAGCTTTTTTGGCATCAGCCTGAACGCCATGCGCATTGCCGGCGGGCTGGTCATACTCTCTTCCGGCTATTCCCTGCTGAACGGCAAGTTTGCCGAAGGGCGCGCCATCAATAAAAAGGTAAAAGAGGAAGCGCTGGTAAAACATGACATTTCTTTTTCTCCCCTGGCCATGCCCATGCTTTCCGGCCCGGGGTCTATTTCCTACCTCATTGGGGTATTTGCCGAAAACCCTGCCTGGCCGGCCCGTATTACAGTCGCCGGCGTGATCATCGCCACCGGCCTGATCGTCTACCTCATCCTCCGCTCAGCCCCCTATCTGTATAAGATGCTTGGCGAGGCCGGCCTGAAAGCCCTTACCCGGATCATGGGCTTCCTGGTCATGGCCATCGGCATTCAGTACATCATTACCGGGGTGGTAGACCTGGTGAAGGTGCTGGCGTAAAAGGAGGGTGTAAGGGTGAGGGCGCTCCGTCTCCGCCGGCAGTAGTCCAATGAAGGAATGATGGAACGCAGGTCCGCAGCCAAGGGCAATTGCATCAGCGGCAAGGCTCGCCAAGCAAGCCGGAGTGAAGCCTGGCAGGCATCCTGTCCGCTGCTGCCCGTCCGGGGGACAGTTGGCTCCAAGGCTACCCGGCCCCGGATTTTGCGGTGCAAAAGCCGTATAACTATCGGGAGAGGACGGGCCCCCAGTCATTCATTCCCTTGGAAGGGCTTTCCGGAGCGGCCTCACACACTTCCACATTCACACGTTTACACTCATACACCTCCCCATCACCTCATCAACACCACATCCCCTTCCACAATTTCTACCCTGCCGTCGGCAAACTCCACTTCGGCGTAGAAGACGAATACTGCCGGGTCCATGGGCATACCATTGAGAGAGCCGTCCCAGCCGAGAGTGGGGTCATTGGGTTGGAAATCGGAATTTTCATAGGCCAGGTTCCCCCAGCGGTCGAAGATCTGAAAGGTACGGATGCGGACGACATCGGTTCCGGCGTAAAGCGTGAAGCGGTCGTTGTTGCCGTCTCCGTTGGGAGAAAAGGCGGTAGGGGCAAAGGCCGGATATTCCCTTACGACTTTGACTTCGATGTTATCGGTAGCCGTACATCCGTCCCCGTTGCTCACCCAGACAAAATAGGTAGTCGTCTTGCCCGGATTGATGGGCAGGGCTGGTGAATTGGGAGAGCTTAGGCTGTCGGCGGGCCACCACCAGATGGTGTCATAGGTAGCGGGCGTGACCTCCGCAAACAGCGTGTCGTTCCTGCCCAGCTGAATGGTAATATCCGGCCCGAGGTTTACCGAGAGGCTCCGGGCCTCCGGAATTTCAAGGCTGGATTCCAATTCACAGCCGTTGGCATCCTGTACGCCCAGGCGGTAAGTACCCGGGGGCAGGGCATCGAACCGGGTGCGCCCCGTAAAGCTTCCCCCTTCGATGGAGAACAGGAAGGGCCCCGTCCCTCCCAGGACGGTGTCCACCTCGATATACCCATCCGTCCGTCCGGGGCAGGAAGGCGGGAAAGCGGTGGCCAGGAGGCTGTCGACGGGGCTGGCCAGTTCGGTGGCCAACACGCTGTCTGCCGCTGTACAGCCGTTGCGCAGGTCGGTGACCAGCAATGTATACCATCCGGGAGCAGCGGCAAGCGTGCGGCTGCTGTCCGCAGCCCCCCCCAGCTGCCCCCCCGCAGTAGACCAGGAATACTGAATGAAATCTCCAAAGCTGGAGGCCGAACCATCGAGTTCCACCATGCGCACAATGCAATCCAGAGGTTCCGGTTCCCTGACGCTGGCCACAGGAGGCACCGTATCTGCAGCCACTGTTTGCTGAGCCAAAGCAAAACAGCCATTGCCTTCATCTGTCACTATAAGACGATAGGCGCCGGGCACAGTAACTGTGGCCTGCAGCCCGGCATCGGGGAGGGTATCTCCCGCCGGGCCTATCCAGATAGCTGAGAAGCCGGGACCGGAAGATGAGCCGGCGCCATCCAGGGCCACCGTTGTCCGGTTACAGGTGAGCGCCGCCGGTTGTCCGATCACGGCATCCGGGCGTTCATAATCGGCATTTACCGAAAAGGACAGAGTATCTTTACAACCGTTTTCCAGGCTGGTAACGACCAGGCGGTAAGCGCCGGTACTGGCCACCACCACCTGAGGCCCAATACCAATGGCCACTGCCGGCACTCTCCGCCAGTCATATTCCAGCCCCCCCCCTCCTGCGGCGGCGGAGGCGCTGGCATCCAGAAAAATGCTGTCCGTACGGCAATCCAATTGCAGGCCGCTGGTATCCAGTACGGCCTGCGGAGGTTCCCGGTCAGCCGTAACGGCTACGGTATCGGTGGCCACGCAACCATTCTGCAGGCTGGTAACTTCCAGGATATAGCTGCCCGGGGCATTGACCAGTGGCGCCAGGCTGTTGCCGTCGAGGGCGATATTCCCGTCCGGCGTCGCCCAGTGCACCTGTATATTGCCACTGGCCGCTGAGCCCTGCCCCTGCAGCCTTACGTTTACACGGCTGCAGGTTAGGGAAGTATCCGGGCCGGCATCGGCCAGAGGGGCATTGAGGTCCTGCCCGACTACTACCGTATCCAAGGCGGTGCATTGATTGGCCAGGTTGGTGACTTCCAGCACGAAGGTATCCGGCCGGAAAATAATTGGCTGCGGGTTGTCCGCTCCGGAGATGGGGCTTCCTCCCAGGGCAGTCCACGCGAACGACAGAGGAGCGCCGGCGGGGCCTCCCTGCCCCTGCAACTGCAAGCTGTCCTGATCGCACAACAGCGTCCGGCCCGGCCCGGCATCCGCCACAGGAGGCGTATAATCTTCTCCCACTTCCACATCGACAGAACTAAGGCAGCCGTTGCTTTCATCCTCCACCTCGAAACGATAGGTGCCCGGCGAGGCCACATCGACAATCAGGGCGTCGGTGCAGGGCCCCTGCGGCTGCCCATCGGGGCCGAGGCGGCACCAGCGGCCGGTAAAGCCGGGTTCGGGAGGCAAGGCCCCCACCAGCAGGATCACGGAGGCACCACAGTTGAGGTTCGTGTCAGAAAGCATGGGTACCGGCGGGAATTCACCCTCCCGGGTTACCAGCACACTGTCAATGGCCAGGCAGCCGTTCGTAGTATCTGTGACCGTCAATACGAACCAGCCGGTATCGCTCACCGTAGGGTTGAAGGAATTGGCGCCGCCAATGGCTGCCCCCGCCGGGCCGCTCCAGGCATAGGTAATGTCTGGCCCGAAATCAGACCCGCTGCCATCCAGGGTGCGGGAGGGCGCCGCGCAGGTGAGGGTTACCGGTTCGCCGGCTTCGGCAAAGGGAGCCAGGGTATCGCGGGTAACCGACACCTGATCGGTTGCACTGCAGCCCGTTATCCGGTTGGTAACCCGCAAATGGTAGGTCCCGGTATTCGCAACGATGAGTTGGGGCAGTGTATCCTGAGACAATGGGTTTCCATCAAGATCGAGCCATTGGTAAGCCAATCGGGGATCGGGGACGGCTGAAGCCCCCAGGGCCACTTCCGGCGTGTCACAATCGAGCACTCTGTCAGGGCCGGCATCGGCGGCAGGAGGGCGGGTATTTTCCCGCACCACTACACTGAGCACTTCCGAGAACCCCAATGTATCGGTCGCCGTGACCGTGTAGGTGCCCGGTGCACCGGCCAGGACTTCCAGAGAATCGTTATTGGAAAGGATTAAACCGTCCTGGGTCGACCACTGAATCGTACAGCCGATACAGGGTTCACAGAAAGAGGCAGCTATGGCCACCGTATCCACCAGGCAGGTAAGGCTGTCTGCCGGCCCTGCTTCCAGGCAGGGAATGCATATCTGTTCAAGGATCTCAAGAGTACGAAAAGTGGTACAGTTATTGGAAGTATTGATCACGGTAAGCGTCACCACTCCGCTGGTATCTACCAGTACGGCGGAGCTGTCGGCGCCGCCGATGATGTTGTCTCCCACCCAGCTGTAGCTGTAAGGCTGGCCGGGTGGATCAACGAAAGCCTGCAGCCAGAAACTATCCTGAAGGCAGGGGATGACCCTGCTTCCGAAAGTAATATCCGGCAGGCCGGCGCTGCGCTCAATAACCACAATATCTTCATCGAAACAACCGGTCAGGCTGTCAATAACCGTGAGGAAATAGGTGCCATCATCATTTATTTCGGCAGTGATGCCGGAAAGGCTGAAGAATTCGTCATCCAGCTTGGTCCAATGGTAGCCGATGCCCGCTCCCTGAGTAGAACCGCCAGCGTCTAGAATGGCAGTAGGTTCATCGCAGGTAAGAGTGTCGGAAGGGCCGGCGTCGGCCTCCGGAGGCGCCGTGTTGTCCGTTACCATTACCGAAGCCGTATCGCTCAGCCCTACGGCCGTATTGGTAACGATGAGGGTGTACAGCCCGCTGCAGCGCACTTCCAGCTCCGGCGTGCCCTGCCCGCTGATGATGCAGCTGGGCCCCGGCTCCGTCCATTGATAAACAATAGAATCACCAAAAGTGGAAGCTGTAGCGTCGATCGTAACGGAAGTGACAGCGCAGGTAAGGGTATCGGGCACAGCGATGAGCGCCTCCGGCGTGCAGTCGAGGATAACGGCAACGGCAGCCGTATCGGCACAGTCCTGAGCGGCATTGGCGGCCACCAGCGTATACAGGCCGGCAGTATCTACCAGGGGCGTCAGGGTACTGAAACCTACCGTCTGCCCGTTGAAGAACCACTGGAAGAACTCTCCTTCGGAAGCAGAAGCATCGATCACAGCAGTGCCATCCTCACAAGATAATTCTATACTGTCGGGGAGGAACACTATGGGCAGCAGATCGTCCCGGCTGACGGCCACGCTGTCTACCCCAACACAGCCACTGGCAGTGTTGGTAATGTAAAGGAAATAGGTGCCCGGGCAGTCCACCAGCACCTGGCTGGTATCGGGTGGGGAGAGCAGGCAGGGCCCGGCCCACTCGTACTCCAGGAGGGCGCCGCTGTCGGAGGAAGATCCGTCCAGCAAAGCCTGGGGAGCCGCACAGTTTAGTTCCTGGCCCGGGCCCGCTTCCACTGTTGGAGGTTCGTTGTCTTCAAAAACGGTGGTCGTGGAGGAAGCTTGACAGCCGTTGACGGTGTTCCTGACGGTAAGCTGGTAATTTCCGGGCTGGCCCACCAGGACAAAGGGGCCGTCCGCCGGGCCGGCGAACTGGCCATCTCCGGTTGTCCAGCTGTAACTGAACTCCGGGCCCATAGAAGTTTCGAACCCTCCGATCTCCACGACAGTACTGTCACAGGTCAGCACATCGACTTCGCCGGCAACGGCCACCGGAGGGATGGTATCAATTTCGACAGTGATCGTCGCCGTAGACAGGCAGGTATTGACGGTATCCCGAACTGTGAGCGTATACTGGCCGGGCAGGTTGACGACAGGGGCCAGCGTATTGGTTCCGCTTATGATGCCCGGCCCCATCCATTCATAGGTAAATTCCGCCCCCTGGCTGGAGCCATTGCCGGCGAGGGTAAGCTGCAGGCTGTCGCAGGTAAGGATATACCCCCCACCGGCACTGGCCACGGGAGCATCTTCATTCTGGCTCACCTCAACGCTGTCTAGGGCAACGCAGCCATTGGCGGTATTCTCAACCTCCAGGTAGTAGGCGCCGGGGCAATCAGCGACTGCGGATATGTTGTCCTGGCCGGAAACCATACAAGGGCCGCTCCACCGGTAAGCATAATTCTGTCCCGTATCGGAACCCGTTCCGTCCAGCGTTACTTCCAGCGCCGTACAATTGAGTTCCCCGTCGACGGCTGCCGAGGCTACCGGAGGAAGGGTGTCGATCAGGACAACAGTTTGGGCCGTATCGGTACAAAACGTCACTGTGTCCCGGACAATTAGGTGATAAGTACCGGGAGCGTCAACTGCAATGCTATTGCCCGTGGAGTCGCCAGTAATATTCCCATCCGCAGTAGACCATTGGTAGAGGATATCCGGGCCGAAACTGGAACCGGCAGCCTGCAGGGTTATCAAAGTTGAGTCGCAACTGAGGACGCCCGGGAGCGCGATCAAAGCCTCCACCGGCATCGAAGTATCTGTAACGAGCACCGAGGCAGAATCCCGGCAGCCGGTAACATCGTTTTCCACCGCCAGTTCATACCTGCCGGAAGCGTTTACTGCCGGCATCAGCGTATTGGCGCCTGACAAGATCTGCCCTCCTTCCAGTACATTCCAGAAAAAAGAAAACCCGGGGCCGGTGTCGGAAGCCGAAGCGTCCAGGATCAGGCTGGGCTCGGCACAATTCAGTTCTCCGGGCTCCGCAATAAGCACCGCCGGCGGAAAAGTGTCAATGCCTACCTGCACCAGGGAGGTATCCAGGCAACCGTTGCCGGTATCCGTCACGACCAGCAGGTAGAGGCCAGGCTCCGAGACGGTGGGCGTAAGGATGTCGCCGCCGAGGGTATCGACACCGGCAACTGCTATCCAGTCGTAGTCGAAATTGCCGATGGTGGAAGAGTTGGATCCATCCAGGGTAACCGAAGTACTATCGCAGGTTAACACTCTGTCCGGCCCGCCGTCGGCAATAGGGGCAACCGTATCCTGAGTGATATTAACGACAGCGGTATCAGCGCAAAAGGTTACAGTATCCCGGACGACGAGCTGATAGGCGCCGGGGGCGTCCACGCCCACTATAGCCTCCTGGGATCCACTCGTAAAATGGCCATCGGGGCTCGACCAGGAATAGACGATATCCGGCCCGAAGGTAGAGGCGGAGCCATTGAGCAGAAGGGTATCGGCTGTACAGGTTAGCTCGCCGCCGTTGCCGGCATCGGCAACCACCAGGTTAACGTTTTCCAGGACGATCACAGAGGCGGAATCCCGACAGCCGTTCCGGGCGTTTTCCACAAACAACCGATAAGTGCCTGGCGCATCTGCCTGTGGCATCAGGCTGTTGGCGCCACCAATGATATTTCCTCCGGGGCCGGGCTGCCAGGTAATGATGGGGTTAGGGCCAGCGCCCAGGGCTTCGGCATCCAATTGCACCAAGGATTGAGCACAGTTCAGCACGCCGGGTTCTGCTATGCTCACTACCGGAGCCAGGGTATCGTAAGTGACCGAAACAATGGCCGAATCCGCACAACCGTTGTCGGTATTGGTGACCAGGAACCGGTAATCGCCGGCTGTGGTAACGGTGGGAGAAAGGGTAGTGGCATCCTGGGGCACGGCGCCATTGGAGGCACGCCAGTCATAGGTAAAACCTGGCCCCGTCGAAGAGCCGGCGCCGCTGAGTTGAAGGCTCGTCCGGCTACAGGTAAGAGTGGTATCCGGCCCGGCCACCGCTACCGGTGTCCGTTCATCGAGGATGATGGTAGTGGAGGACGTATCCCGGCAACCGTTGCGGGTGTTGGTGACAATGAGCCGGTAAGTTCCGGCATCGCCTGCCAGCGCTGTAGGGCCGGCAGTGCTGCCGATCAAATTTCCTCCGGCGCTGGACCAGTTATACTGAAATTCAGGGCCAGCGGAAGTATTCGGGCCGCCTAAGGATAGTTCAGTGACATCGCAGGTCAGGGTATCGGCCGGGCCGGCATCCGCAACCGGGGGAATGGTGTCGGCCAATACTTCCACCGTATCGCGGCTAAGGCATTGCACCGAGTTCAGGCTCTGTGCTACTTCCAGGATATAGGCGCCGGAAACGCCGACATTCAGGGTGGAGCCGTCGCCCAGCAGGGCGCCGCCGGTATCCAGCCAGCTGTAAGCAATGCTGCCGGCAGGGGATGAACCGCTCCCGTCAAGGGTTATCACCGGGCCGTTACAGTCTAGAGTATCCGGGGGAGCGATCTCTGCCTCCACATCCAGTACCTGCAGATTGACATTGACAATGCTGTCGCAGCCCTGAGAAGAGGGCAGGGAGAAAGAGTAATTCCCGGTAACCATCAGAATACTGTCCCCCACAGTAAAGCTGTCTCCCTGGCAAAGCACCACGCTGGTATCTACGACGACTGGAGGGATCACCGTCAGGTCGAGGCTTATGATGCTGTCGCAGAAAGTGGAGGCCTGCAAGGTATCGGTATAATTTCCCGTGGCAGTATAGGCGGTAGTTCCCACCACCACCGAATCGCCCTGGCAGATGGTGTCTACAAGATTGGTATATTCGGTTGGAAACACCGTAAGGGTATAGTTTACGATGCTGTCGCAGCCGGCGTAACTCAGGAGGTTGATATTGTAAATTCCCGATGCGGCCAGAGTACTGTCTCCAACCATTACGGAATCGCCCTCGCAGATGGAACTTTCCAGGAAGGTAGTATCGGGAGGAGCTACAATACGCACCCAGAGACAGCTGTCGGTTATTTCACCGCAGAATACAGGTTCCAGCCCGCTGAGGTTGCGGCGGAGGCTGTCGATAGTGAGCTGTCCGTCGGGAGCAGGGAAGCTGTCATAATCCACTCTTTTGTAGGAAAGCCCGCAAATCTGATACAGGCCGGGCGCGAAACCGGTGAGGTTGACGGTGGAGTCATAGGCCAGCAGTATGCTGTCTTCACCGATAAGATAAGTATAGCCGTACTGATTGGTATCGGGAGGGGTGCCGGAATAATCGGGTGGCAGTTCCAGTGCCAGGCTCGTATCTCCTTCGCAGGCGACAATATTATCGAAAGTATCCAGGTTGCCGGCGGCGGCGAAGCAGCAATCCAGGCCTCTTTCATCACAAAAGAGAATACGAAAACCCAGGATGGCTCCGATCTGTGCCGAGGGGATGTTGTTGACATTGATCGTCCAGGTCCCGTTTGCCGGGCCGGTATTGAAATCTTCAAGGCTGCCCTGATAGGGGTGATAAGAACCGGTATACAGGCCGAAAACGCCCCAGTTGTTGGGCTGGTTGTTATTCCAGCGAGGCAGAAAGCCAGGGTCGGGCTCAGGAGTAACAGCGTCGGGCACAAAGGTGATCCGCCAGCGGGTGAAATTGGTGAAGGCCACCGGGTCATCGCTGTTGGGGCCGATGAGGGTGACAGTCTGCCCACCGGGCGAGGTGGCCGACAATACCATATCCTCAACGTAGTTGTGAGAAAACTCGATCTCTATGCCGCAGATGCCCTGATCCGGATTGGCCAGGTCATCATTGTAAATATTGAAGACCTCAAAATTGAAGGTGTGCGTACTGTTTGAATTGATATAAAGCGTGTCTTCCAGGCCGCAGGGCTGGCTCCAGGCCGAAGCAGTGACTGCCAGGAATAGCCACAGGATTATGATTCGCCTCATAAGCTCTTTTGATATGTTCTTGGGATCGGGAAAATATATCACTGTAATACCGCTAAACAAAAAACTTCACCTTATCTCCAAGCCGGGAAAAGGCAATAACCAGAAATCCTGTTGTCCTGCAGTAATACACTTCTAAGACCCATTTCGGGCCTTTTTCGCTGCCATAGCATCCGCTATTATTCCGGTTTACTGCGCAAAAATAGCACAAATGGAGGAAATAGGGGCAAGGGGAATGTTAAAGGTTGGAGATAGTTGCATTCGTTATTTTTATCTTCTCACCGACGGCATCCAGTTCATCCTCCAGCCAGCCGTCCAGCCCCTTGTACCAATCCAAATGCAGAGAGAACTGATTGCAGCCTCCTCTGGGCCCTATGCACTGGGTGTATTTCCACTGCTTATTGCAGGCGGGGCAACGGGCAGCGGTGTCGAAAGTATTCCAAACATGCCCGCAGGTACAGGACCAGTAAGGGCCGCCGTCGGGTTCCCATCCGCATTTGGGGCATTCTATTTTGATGTCGTTGGGCATGGGTTTTAATGGTTGATTGGTTGATTTTTACCCGGACTTCGGCGTGAGCTCAGTCGAACGCTGAGGGACGAAGACGGGGGTTGATTGGTTGATTGGTTGATTGGTTGATGGACTTAGGGGAACAATGAAGCAATAGGCCCATGAAACAATGACCGCTACTCAGAGATTTCTGCGGCCACCGCATCCGTGGCCCGCCTCAGCGCTTCCGGCGACAGGCCTACGAGCAGCCCCCGCTGGCCGGCGTTGACGTAAATGACATCGTAGGCCAGGGCGGAGGTATCGAGGTATACCGGATAATCTTTTTTCATACCGATGGGCGAACAGCCGCCGCGGATGTAGCCGGTCAGGCCCTGTATATCTTTCACCGGCGCCAGGGTCATTTTTTTGTTGCCACTGGCCTTTGCCAGGGCTTTAAAATCCAGGTTCTTATGGCCGGGCACTACGGCCACAGCGACGCCATTCTTATCGCCTTTGGCGACCAGGGTCTTGAATATGCGCTCCAGGTGCAGGCCGTTGTCCTCGGCGATATGTTCCACGCTGAGGTCATCGGTATCATAGTGGTATTCCACCATTTCATACTGTACGTTCTGTGCATCGAGCAGGCGCAGGGCGTTGGTCTTTTTACTCATGGGCTTCATTGCTTATGTGGAGAGTAACCGCATCTCCCACCGAAATAGTTCCTCCTTCGAGCACCCGGGCGGTGATCCCGCCGTGGCCGCGCATGGCATTATAGCCGCCGGGGCCGAAGTTTTCCTCCATGCGCGAGCAGGGGTGGCACTCTCCGGTGTGTTCGAGCAGAGCCTCGCCCAGGCGGAACCGCTGGCCTTTCAGCGCCAGCAGGTTGATACCCGAGACGAGGATATTGCGGCGGGTGAGGGCAGGATCGGCTTTTTCTTTTCTCAGAATGGAAGCCACTACCGGCAGGTGCTCCGCCTGTATCAAAGTCACCTGCCGCTTGCCGCTGCGGCCGCTGTAGTGGTCGCCCAGCAGGCCTTCCCCGGAGGTGAGGCGAACGCTTTGCACTGCTTCCACCGCTCCGCGTTTCTGCGGCCGCCGGCCGATCCATTCGATCCTGCCGGGGTAGGGTATGGATTGGAGGAGGTCTTTCATTTATTTTGTATAGGTGTAAATGTGTGTATGCACTTTCACGCCGTCTCCTTTGCCACCAGCACCTCATCCATAAAGCCCTTCAGCTGGTGCATCTCATCCTTGCCCAGGCGTTCGCCGGTTTTAGCGGAAATGTAGAGAAAAATCGCCAGGCCGGCCCCAATGGGCAATACCCAAAGAACGGGCGCCGGGATGCCCAGGCTCACCTGGGAAAAGCCGGTAATGGCCACAAACAGGCAGATGACGCCAATGATGGAATACATAAAGACGAACATCAACCATACCGACGGGCGCGGGCCGAACAGGCCGCGGACCAGGGCGCCCTGCCCGCTCTCGTGCTCCTCCACTTCCAGGGCCAGCTGGGGCGACCAGAAGTGCTGATTGTCGTACGGGATCTTCAGGGTCACGTGGTGGTCGGCCACATAACCGATGATGGGGCTGCCGGGCTGCTTGAGGGCAGCCTTCAGGCGCGCCAGGGTTTCTTCCTTGCTGAGGGGTACTTCCTGCTGAAAGCGAGGGCGTATCTCTATGGCTGTCATTGTTCGGGGTTGGTTGATTGGTTATTGGTTGATTGGGTTGATTGGTTGATTCGGGATTTGCCGAAGGTTCCAAAAATTAATACATTTTTGGGAAATTTCCCCGAAAGTAAAAAAAATAAATGCTAGGTTTAAACCTTTACTCCGCCCAGCAGTCCAACCCCACAAAACAAAAACACCGAGATCATGAAAGTACCAACTATCAAACCTGTGCTCTACTTTTTATTATTGGCCGCCTTTACCGTAGGCACGGCCTTTGCCCCGGCCGCTGATAATGCCAGCACCGAGGCGCTCCAACCCGGCCGCTGGGAAAAACTGGGCCAGCGCAAGGTTAACCGCAGCCTGGACCGCGATGAGATCGTCGTCACCGGCCGCGAGGGAGCATTCCGCAAGATAAAACTGATGGTGCGCCGCTCCCCCATCAACATGCACCGCTGCGTGATCCACTTCCGCAACGGGAGCGCTCAGGAGGTGGAACTCCGCAACAACATCCCCGCCGGGGGCGAAACCCGGGTGATCGATATCGATGGCAACCGCCGCATCATCACCAAGGTGGTGTTCTGGTACGACACCAAAGGCCTGCAGGATAAGGCGGTGGTGGAGTTGTGGGGAAGGCATTAGGGTGTATAGGTGTAAAGGGCAGTGTCCGAAGTGTCGGTGTCCGGGGCCCGCGAGCCCCGCACCTTTAGACTTTCACACTTTCACACCTTTACACTTCCCCCCTCTCCCTTACCATTCCTGCCGCCTTTTCAACAACCTCCACCAGGGACCCGGCGTGTTTGTGCTTCTTCGCTACATCCAGTAAAGCTTTGGCTTCCAGCACGCCCTCTTGTATCAGCCAGCCGGCGACGGCCAGCAGCGCCGCTCCCTGCTTGCCCCCTTCCTTCTGGAAATCCCCGCAGATCGCGGCGGGAAATGCCTCGTTCTTCAGCTTGCTGTCCAGCAGCAGGGGGGTATGCGCCCGGATGCTGCCTCGTGCCTTGGCCAGCCCGTCTTCAGTGACGGCCACCACCACGTCCGGAGACTCCAGGCCGGTATAGTGGACCTTGTTTCTCGAGAGAATGACTTCCGCCAGGGAAAAGCCGGTGCCCACCGTAATGGGGTACTCCCCCTTCATCGTCGCGTGCAGGCCGGACCGGATGCCGGCATTGGCGATCAGGCGGGCGGCCGACTGTATGCCGCCGCCGGCCGAACCGGCGATGACGATGCCGAGCCGTTCTTTGATACTGGAATGGAAGGGGGTGGCCACGAGCTTATCCTTTTCAAAAAGAGAGGCCGTTTCCCGATACACGGCGCGGGCGGGCGGGCGCCGGTGGGCCAGCTGCTGATCACCCAGGGCGATGGCAGCCAGGTCCTTGAGCTTTTTCACGCCGTGGGAAGGGCACAGGCAGGCCACTTCGATCATGGAAAAGCCGGGGGCGCCGAGCGCTTCCATAAAGTGGGCCTTGAAATCGGCCGGCGCCGTGACGCGGCAGCTGTAGGCGGCCCCTGCTTCGTGCACCAGCCGGACGATATCGAAGGGCGGCGTATCGTCTTCGATGTGTTTGCCGGCCTTGAATTGTGGGGTGGACAGGCCGCTCATCTGCCCGCCAGTCATGCCGTAGAGCAGGTTGTTGAGAACGATTAGCGTCATGTCGGCGTTGCGGCGGGCCGCCTCCAGCAGGTGCTGCAGGCCGATGGTAGCGCCACCATCGCCCTGTATGGCAATCACTTTCTTTCCAGATTTTGCCAGGCCGAGGGAGACGCCCAGCGCCAGGGCCGGCGCCCTGCCGTGCAGGCCGTGGATGGTATGAGTGGAAAGGACGGGATCCACCAGCCCGGCGCAGCCGATATCGCTGACGACAATTACATCCAGGGGGTTATAGCCGGCCTCTTCCAGGGCTTTGGCCAGGTTTTTGACAGCTATGCCGTGCCCGCAACCGGGGCAGAAAGGCATGTCATTGGTGCTTAATATGGGCTGAGTCATACCGCAAATTCATTTAAGATTTCAGAAGGGGCGATCATACTGCCGATCTTGTTGACGCTACGGATATTCCTCTTCCGGGCCTGCCCGTAGATGAGCTCTCTGAGCAACCCCGGCAAGTTCTCCTCGACGAAAACCTGCTTTTCATAGCGTTCCAGGATATCCAGGACGGCCGGCGGGACGGGCAGCAGGGTTTTGATGATCAGGAGGGACACTTTCTTCCCGCTTCGCCGCATTTCTGTCACGGCATCACGCGCCGCATCGGCGGAGATGCCGTAGGAGACGATCAGTTCGCTGGCGCCGGCATCTTCATCCAGTTCATAGAAAGTAAATGCCGAAATGTTTCGCTCCAGCTTGTCTTTCAGCCGTCGGGTATTGGCCATGGCCTCCGGGCTCTCCTTCTGGATGAGGCCCAGTTTGCCATGGGTAGAAGAATTGAGCCGCACCTGGCGGGTTGCATCGCCCAGCGGAATGAAGGGCGGGACGCCATCGGGCCCGGCGCGATAGGACTGGTAGGGCAATTCCACTTCCGGTATTTCCCTTTCCACTTTATTTATATCCGGCAGGGAGGATAAGTCGAAGCTCTTATGGGTCATTACCATCTCCTTGGAGGTAAGCAGAATGACGGGCGTGCGGTACCGGATGGCCGTTCGGATACCTTCATATGCCAGGCTCCAGCAATCCTCAAAACTGGAGGGGCAGAAAACCGGCAGGGGGTAGCCGCCGGAGATGGCGCCCCGCAGCAGCAGCAGGTCGCCCTGGGCGCCGGTGGTGGCCGAGCCGGTGCTTGGCCCCAGGCGCTGGGTGACGATGATGAGCATGGGCAGCTCCATCATGTGGGCCATATTGAGGCTTTCCACCATCAGGGCCAGGCCGGGGAAGGAAGTGGCCGTCACCGGCATCCGCCCTGCCGCTGCGAAACCGGCCATCCACTGGAGGACGGAGATCTCATCGGGGCCGGCCAGGAAGAGGGGAAAGCGCTTCTGGGCGTAGGCATAGAACCAGTTGGAAGGCGTGATGGGATAGCCGACGTATACGTCGGCGCCCGCCCGCACGCAGGCTTCGGTAATGATCTTTGAACCATCGATCAGTTGCATAGGAAACGTTTTTTGGATAGGGTTTGCCGGTTTTTGCAGGAAACCGCCTCTCAAAAAACCGGCAAACCCTATCGGCAGGCAAGAGCCATTGGGCAGCAGGGATTAGACGGAGAAAGTTATCGGGATTTGGGGAAGTGCGGAATGACTTTTATCAGTGGAAGGCGGAAGAAAAACCTTTAAGGTTTCGGGTATGTGTTTAGTCGAGGTGATACCTTTTTGCCCCTTTCCCTGCAGGTTGAGGGGCAAAAAGGTTTACAGCGATCATTTCACCTGGCTCATGATCACCCGGTCGAACATCCGGTCGCTCAGCCAGCGGCGCAGGAAGAGCATGGGTTTGGCAAACTTGCCTGCCGCGTACCTCGTTTTGGGCTTCGAGCTGCTGACGGCATCGGATATCAAGTTGGTGATAACGGAAGTGGGCGAACTGCCGCCCTGCTCATAAGATCCTTTGGTAGCGCGGGCCACCGCCTGCGCCAGTTTATCGTACGGGCCGCCGGCAGAGCGGTCCAGCATGGGTTGCATCATCACGTCGCCAAATTCGGTGGTTATGATGCCTGGCTCGATGACCACCACGTCGATGTTTAAGGGCGCCAGTTCCAGCCGAAGGCAATCGCTCCAGCCTTCCAGCGCGTGTTTGGTGGCGTGGTACCAGGCGCCCAGGGGGGTATAGATCTTGCCGCCCATGGAGGAAATATTGATGATCTTTCCGGACTTTTGTTGGCGCATGTGGGGAAGCACCTCCTGGGTGATCCGGGCCAGGCCGAAGATGTTGACCTCGAATTGCCGACGGGCGTCTTCCAGTGGGACGTCCTCCGCCGCCCCGTAAACGGCGTAGCCGGCGTTGTTGATCAGGACATCAATCCTATCTTGTTCTGCCACCACTTTTTTCACAGCCGCCACAACCTGCGCTTCGTCCGTCACGTCCATCTCCAGAGCATGGCCGCCAGCGGCTATCAGATCCTGCATCTTTTCCACCCGGCGGGCGGCGCCGTAAACGGTGTGGCCTTCTTTGATCAGTTGCAGGGCGGCATCTTTGCCCATGCCGGAAGAGGCGCCGGTGACCAGAATGATTTTTTTTGCGTTCATATCTATTTTTTAGTGAGTACTTACTTATTTCACTATGAAAAAAAATTACACCTCGTATTTTTTCAGCAGAAATGCCTTGAAAGCCTCCTGCAAGGCTTTCCCATCGCGCAGGATCTCGGTAGAGATGGAATCGATGACTTGATTGAGCAGGACGGCTTCCTTATCTGGTTCTTTATAGCCCAGCTCGGCGAACGCCCAGGCCAGCTTATCGATCAAAGGTTTCATTTTATTGGGGTTATTGTATTCCTGTTCCCACTTCAATTTAAATTGCAGGCGCCAGTAATCATACTCTGACGGAGCGATACTGAAGGGCAAATCTATGATCTTGCGGATCACCTTTTTGGGTTCCTCTTCGAAGATGATCGGGGCCAGGAGTTGCCCGATCCGGGCCTCGACATCCTCCATGATCGCCTCCAAAAGCCCTTTCTTGTTCCCGAAATGCCGGAAGATCAGGCCTTCAGACACGCCGGCCTCCTTCGCGATCCGGCTGGTGGAAGTGGCGTTGTAGCCGTCGTTGGCGAAAAGCTCGAGGGCGGCGCTGAGGATCTTTTCTTTTTTGTCCGTCATTAAAAAGTGAGTAATTACTTACAAAAATAAAGGCATTAGTTAAAAGATGCAAGTTTTTTTTCAAATTAGTACCTTTATATGTTATGGATGAACATTTTGATTTTGAAAGCCTCGCTCCTTACCAGGATAAAGACGTCCGGCCGGTGCTCGCCGAACTCAAAAAGCACCAGTCTTTTCTGAACATGCTGCGCTTCGTGGATACGGAGGCCTCACGGGAAGAGCTGCTGCAGGCCATCGACAGCATCAACGGCATCCGGGATTTTCAAACCAGGATTGTCAAACCCTGGCTGCAGCACTTCTTCCGCAAATCTATCGATGAGCTCACCTCCTCCGGTATTGAAATGCTGGATCCCGGGCAGGTGCATCTCTTCATTTCCAACCACCGGGACATCATCCTCGACTCCGCCATACTGAACGTGTTTTTAAACAGCCACGGCCTGCCGACCGCAGAGATCGCCATCGGCGACAACCTGCTGAAATCCGGCATGATCCGGGCGGTGACCCGCCTCAATAAGATCTTTACCGTCGTGCGGAATGCCCCCCCACGGGAGATGTACCGCCACTCTCTCCTCCTTTCCGCCTACATCCGGGACCGGGCCGCGAACAATAAATCTTCCATCTGGCTGGCACAGTCGGAAGGACGGGCCAAGGACGGCAACGACACCACCCAGCAGGGCCTGCTCAAAATGCTAAATCTCAGCAATGAGCGCAGCTTCGAGGAAGGCTTCCGGGCCCTGCGCATCCGCCCCATGTCCCTGTCCTACGAATACGACCCCTGCGACCGTTTCAAACTGAGGGAATTGCTGGCCAGGGCGGAAGGGCGGAAGTACGAGAAGAAAGAAAACGAAGATTACCTGAATATCGAAACCGGCATAATAGGATACAAAGGGCGGGTGCACCTCGCCATACAGCCGGAACTGCAGGAGGAGATCGACCGGCTGGCCGCCATCAGTAATATCAATGACAAGGCCACCGAGCTGGCCGCCATGATCGACCGGTCCATCTACCGCTCCTACCGCCTGTTCGACAACAATTATCTCGCCTGCGATTTACTTTTCGGAACGGAGCAGTGGAAGGAGCATTACAGCGAAGAAAAGAAAGAGGAATTTCTGGCCTATGTGGATAAGCTGTGCGGGGGGCACCCGCCGAAAGCGCGGGAGATATTGCTGCGGAAATATGCTTATCCGCTGATCAATCGGGAGAGGGTGGGCTGATATGGAAGTTCTTCAGGCTCTTTTCGCAATAGCGAAACATACTTCATCGGCTTTTGGTTTCCTGTTATCAGGCAAGTTGGGGGCTCTAATTTGTACGTTGAGATACGGCCGTCCCGGTTGTCTTCTTGAGGCTAGTGAAAGCGGCACGAATTAACGGGTGAATTCAAGCTACTGTGGGTAATTCAAAACTGGTGCTACCAACGACTAACAATGCATTATGAAAAAATAGAAAATATCATTCAAGTTGTTATTAATCAAGCTCATAACATTCATTTATCAACGTGCATAAAAGATTTTACCTAACAAAGATCAGGGCCTTGCTCATTATTCTTTTTTTAATTCCGTTGAGTTTAAGAGCTCAATCAGTGTACACGCAAGTACCAAATGATCCTGGTGCACATTATTTCAATACAGAATCATTTGGCGTCGTAGCAAATGGTAATGAAGATGTATCGGAAGCACTTCAGCTTGCCATAAATAAGCTCAAAAAAGAAAAGAATTTCGGCGTATTATTCATTCCTGAAGGGAAGTATCGCATCAGTAAAACCATTTACGTTCCTAAAGCCATTCGAATTATAGGTTATGGTAAAAATCGGCCTGAGTTTATTTTGGGCAAGAGTACTGATGGCTACCAGGATGAATACAACTACATGTTTTGGTTCACTCATAATTTGGTAGAGAACGGAGATGAACCCCGAGATGCAGGTGCTGGCACATTTTATAGCGCCGTTAGCAATATTGATTTCAGAATTGAAGCAGGCAATCCAAAAGCCATTGCCCTTCGTACTCATTTTGCGCAACATAGTTTTGTTAGTCATTGCAACTTTTATATTGGTGAAGGATATGCCGGTATATACGATCTGGGAAATGAAATTGAAAACCTTAAATTCTATGGAGGCGAATACGGAATATCCTCCTCACGAACATCTCCTGGATGGCCTATGTTGATTATCGATCTTTATTTTGAAGGCCAACGCCGTGCAGCTATTCTAAGCCGAAACACCGGAATGTCGATCATTGCTATGCAAGTGAATGATGTGCCTGTGGCAGTTGAACTTCAGCATGGCATTGCAGATCGATTGTTTATGGAAGGTTGCCTTTTCAGGAATGTCAGGAAAGGGGTAGTGATAGGAGTAGAGAATGAAGCCGGTAGCCAGATAAATCTATTGAACGTTATTTGCCAAAATGTAGCTATTCCAATACATTTTACACCCAGTGGAAAAAGCATAGCAGGAAAAGGGAACTCCTACGTGATTAAGAACTTTGTGCATGGATTGGTTATGGAAGACATGGAGGACGATTCCAGGTATAGAACAGCAAGCGAATTGGAGGTTATGGATAGTGTCCCCGAAAATTTAGATAAGGTAATACCTGATCTGCCTTCCATGGATGCATGGATGAACGTTAAAGAGCTTGGCGTTGTGGGCGATGGAAAAACGGATGACACGCAAGCCATTCAAGCCGCAATCGCCAATCACGAAAACCTTTATTTCCCAACAGGTTGGTACCGGATTACGGAAACAATCAAATTGAACGAAGGCACCAAACTGATTGGTATGCACCCTTATGCTACACAATTGGTGCTACAGGAGAGTGAAGCCAATTTTAGCGGATTTGGATCACCTGTTCCGGTAGTAGAATCGTCAGAAGGAGGGGATGATTTAATCAATGGGATTGGCATCAATACGGGCGCCTATAATAATCGGGCAGTGGCGCTGAAGTGGATGGCCAATAAGTCTTCCATGATCAATGACGTAAAAATTGTTGGTGGACATGGCAACATGCCAAAACCCGGACAACCCGCACAAAGTCGAGAGAGAAACCAAAACATCAGTAGTCCAACAGCACCTGTTTACGAAAGGGGAATGGACCAGGCATGGGATAATCAGTATTGGAGCATTTGGATTACAAACAATGGTGGTGGCATTCTTAAAGATATCTGGACCGCCAATACTTATGCAAGCACAGGTTTATACATCAGCAATACCTCCACCCCGGGAAAAGTTTTTGCCATGTCGCTGGAACACCATGTGCGTCAGGAAGCCCGCATGAATAATATAGCCAATTGGAAATTTTATGCTTTTCAGTTTGAAGAAGAAGGCAGAGAAGGGAAAAATGCGCAAACGCTAAATATAAATGATTGCAATAACCTGATGTTTGCTAATTTTTGGATGTATCGGACCATTCGTGTGAACACGCCACGCCCCTGGGGAATAAAAGTTTCCAATAGTAACAACATCGAATTTAGAAATATGCGTAGCTGGACACAGGTATTGCAACTGCCTGAGCGAACCATTTACGATATGGATAAAAACCTGATTGTGTATCCGGGAGATTTTGCCAGGGTAAAGATAACTGGCCATGAAGATCCCAAAATCACTTACCAATTCCGGGTGAATGGCCAAGGTGGCCTTTCAAAAATGAGCAAATTTATTGCGCGAGGTGAATATGGTAATGTATATGACAATCAGGGCAGACTGTTTTTAGCCGAAGGCCAGATAATAATTTTGGATGGTAATGCAAATGAAATTAAACGAATTAAGCTGGATGAGCGTGTACAATCACTAACATGGGGTGGGAAAAATAAAAATGAGCTATTTGTAACAACCAGCAATTCACTTTATAAGGTCCAATTGAATTGGATGAAATAAGCTAAATGTGAAAGCATGTATGTTCCCCGTACGTCACTGTGCCGCAAACAGCGAAAACTTCTGCTGATCTTCATTTTAACAAAGTGACTATTTGCCGTCCAAAATATGGGCCCTTTAGATGGGCCATGCCCGCTCCCCCCCAAGAACCATTTACCCCACCCCAAGCGTTCAAAATTCTCGTCTGCAAAATCAAAGCCCGAAAAACTGCAGCCAGGGCCGTTTTTATGGACGCTCCACAAAGGCAATTTAGCCTTTCGGTTCTTTGATCAGCTTCCTGATCAAAGAAATCTGCCCCAGGTGATAGTAGCTGTGTTCAATGACGCCTTCGATGTTCCTCCGGTAAGTTCCGTATTTCTCCTCCACGAAAACGGATTCCAGTTTTTCCTCCGGCATGCGCTCTACATGAACGGCAAACTTTTCGGCATTGGCCCACATCTCATCCAAAAGGTTTTCCCAGTCTTCTTCTGACCGGATGGGAGGAAGATCAAAGCTGTATTTATCCCGGATCTCCAGGGCGCCGCCTTCGAAAACGTTCACAATGCCGGCTATGTAATAATTGATGTGGTAGGCCAGGGCGGCAATGGTGTTCAATGGCCCGATCCGGGTGGTGGCCTGCTTCCAGTCCACTTGCGACAATTGATCCCGGTAATTCGTATTGGCGATCCATTTGCCGTTTAAAAGGACTTCCCGGAAGCGATCTGCGAGTTGCTTTGAATTTTCCATTTAAGGTTGAATTATGCAGAACAAATATAACAATATCACACCATACACTTCGCTGGCAGCTTGCTGAAGAAGCGGAGTGGCCCCGGTCGGGTTGGAGAAGTAGGCGGTGTAAGCCCGTCCGAAAATCAAAGAGCCCGCAGGTTCCTATCGCCTGCGGGCCCGTTAAACGGATCAAGAATGGGATCTATCCAATCAATACCAGTTAAAGCCTAACCCAAGGGTGAAAGCCGCCCCGTCCCGGTGCTGATCGTTGCCCAGAAAGGCCCGCCCGAGGTGTATTTTACTCTGAATATCGAGGGCAAAGTTCTTTTTCTGCACGATCTCGTATCCCGTGCCGGCGGCGACGGCGCAACCGAAATTCCAATCCTCATCCTTAAAATCATCTACCTCGTAGAAGGCGGGGAAATCCATGGCCAGGCCAATGCCGCCGTTGACCCACCAGCGGCTGCTCGGCCAGTACTGCAGCGAGGGGATGAAGGCCTCAAAGCTGCGGTCCCTTCCTTCGTACTCGTAGATCATGCCCGGGAAGGTGGCCAGCAGGGCCATTCTTTCCGAGAGCATCCACCCGATCTTGAGGTTGGGCAGGCTAATGCCGCCGCTGGCCTTGTCGAAGGGTACTTCCTGGTTGCTGTCGGAAACGCTGATGACGCCGCCGCCGATGCCAAAACCGATCACGAAGCCTTCCCGTTCGATGGCCGGCTCAGCGCCCTGCCCGAAGGCGCTAAGGGTGAAAAGGGTGAAAAGGACAAACAATAGTTTTTTTCCCGACAAGCGGGGTTTCATTACGTTCAACATGGTTCAGTTTTTTATTGGTGAAGGTTCTTAGAAATACACCCGGTACATCAGGTTGGGCAGCAGGCCGAACTGGGTGGTGTAGCCCACCCCGCCTTCCGCACCGGCGTCGTAGTACTCCGTTAGCCGGCCCTGGTTGCCGGTGATGTTTTCCAGGTTGAGGAACAGCTCGTGGGTGGTGGAGCGGCGCTCGATCCTGTAGCTGGCCGAAAGGGTCAGCTGGTAGAGGTTATCCAGCCTGTCTTCGTAAGCCCGGCCGTAGTCCCAGTACTGCCCATTGGCGGGGTCGACGGCCAGGTTGCCGGTGGCGTCGCGCAGCAGGGGGATGATCCGCTGCCCGCCGCTCAGGAGGAAGCGGGCGTTGATGCCCAGAGTTTTGTTCCGCTTTTTGCCCAGGTTGGTGAATTCCCTGCCGGCGATCGCATTCACGATGTAATTGCCGTTGAAGCGGGTGTTTCGTTCCACACCCTCCAGGGTTTTGTAAGTGGATTCGTAGGCCGAAATATTGAACAGGAAGTAGTAACCGTCGGCAAAGAAACGCTGCAGGGACAGCTCGATGCCGTAGTTGCGGCCTGTGCCTTCATTCACCAGAGCGACGTAGTCCAGCTCAGGGCCTTCATTGATGGTAGAGAAATGGCTGCCGGGATCGTCCTCCACCGGCAGGTTGTAGAGGCGCTGGTAGTAGGCCTCCACCCGGGCCAGCAGGTTGGGAGTGACCCGGTAGTCATAACCCAGTACGAAGTGATGGGCTTTCAGCAGGCCCAGGTTCAGGTTGGGCTGGGTGAAACTGCCGTCCGGCTGCTCCACCGAGGCAAAGTAATGATGTACGCTTTCCATGGTGCTGTGCAGGCCGTAGCCGAAGCTGAGCGCCCCTTTCGGCGTCATTTGCCAGCGTGCGGACAGGCGGGGCTCCACGGTATGTTCGCCATTGAAGAAGACATTGTGGTTGTGCAGGCCGGCCACCATCGTCAGGGCGCCGTTCCAGCGATGCTTCCAGCTCACGAAGGTACGGAGGTTGCCGAGGCGTTCGTCGAAGTCCAGGGCGGTTTGCAGGGCGGCGTCGGCAGCGCTCCTCCGCTCCTGGCCTGCCCGCTGGCCGAACAGGGTATACACCGCTCCGGCCTGAACGGTATTCCGGGCGTTGAACTTGCGGTGGTAGCTGGTGCTTGCCCGGTAGGCTGTTCTGCGCAGTTCGCTGACAAAACTCGGCGTTCCCGTGCCCAGGGAATCGGTTCTTTGCCACACATCGTCGTCTATGCCTTCGGCGGAAAAGGAGATGGAGGATCTCAGGTAACTCCGCCCGTCCAGTTGGATGCTGTGGTTGACGCCGGTATTGAACAGGTAAGTGGCCTTGTCGTAGGCTTCAAAAATCTCCCCACTCATGATGTCATCGCCGGGCGTATTCCAGTCTTCGAACGTCACGTCGTCGAGGGTGAAGGTGCTGTGGCCGCCCAGCCCGAAGGCGGAGAAGACGCCGTATTTTTCCGTCGGCAGGTACAATTTGAAGGCGGCATCCTGAAAGGCGGGCTTCCCTTTTACATCCAGCAGCCCCGCGCTGTTGAGGATGGAAGCGGTGGAATAGCGGTAATTGGCGAGAAAGGAGCCCCCATACCCCTGCTTCAGCGGCCCTTCCAGCGTCAGTTCGGTGCCCAGCAGGCCGATGCCGGCGATGCCTTCGAACTTCTCGTTGTTGCCGTTGCGCAGGCGGATATCGTATATGCCGGACAGGGCGTTGCCGTACTCGGCGGGAAAGGCGCCGGTGTAGAAGTCGGAGGTGGCCAGCAGGTTGGCGTTCAGGGCGCTGGTGGCGCCCAGCACGGCGTTCTGGTCGGCAAAGTGGTTGGGGTTGGTGATGGGCACGCCTTCCAGCCGCCACTGCAGGTATTTGGGGGAGTTGCCGCGCACGATGATGTCGTTGCCGCCGTCGCCGGTGGTGGCCACGCCCGCAAAGTTGGAAGTGATCAGCGCCGGGTCGTTGAAGCTGGCCGCCAGGCGGTTCATCTCCTCCATGGAAATAGAGCGGGCGCTGATCTGCGCCATTTCATTTAGGGGCTCGCCCCGACCTTGGGAGGCGGTGACCACGGCCTCGGCCAGATCGGTAGCCGCCTCGGCCAGTTCCAGCTGAAGGACCGTCTCCTTGCCGGCGTTGACCACCACATTGGGAATGGAACGGGGCCGGTAGCCCAGGTAAGAAAGGTTCAGGCCGATCCGTCCTA
>CAYQKY010000075.1:0-34898 GCA_964418125.1 uncultured Phaeodactylibacter sp. | reverse complement strand
ACCGCATCATCGAGATCACGCCCAACGGCATCATCGACCGCCTGATGAGCTTCGAAGAGTTCCTGGATTCGGAAGAGGTGAAAAGGCAGCGGGAGGAGCTGTATAAGGGGGTGCCGGTTTGAGGGTATGGAGTGAGTGAGTGAATGAGTGGGGCCTGCCTTCTGGGCCGTGGCCAGCCTTTATTAAAATAAGCAACTTAACCTGCCGGGGTTTAAGCCAGACATTGGTTCCTGTCAACCCGGCAGCGTTTATCGAAGTAACACCTACTTTTAATATTTCCGATGTTTAGAGTTTGTTCAAAATTCGATCAATGGCCTACAAGCGGCAAATTTTATTCCAGGCGGCGTTAAATTTTTCGCCGGATTGCCCGCATCCGGCTGCAAAATTTGCCTTGCCTGAAACAAAATTTGCTCACTTTCGCCTCATCATCGAAATTTGAACAAACTCTTATATTTTGGAGGAAAAGCTATTGAAATGAAAAGGCCGGCAATACCCTTTTTCCTGTTGTCCATCCTTGGTGTTGTGCTCCTCTCCTGCAATCACAATGGAAAAATGATGCAGGACACTAAGAAGGTGTTTGCGGAACAAAGCAGGATCGAAATTCCCCCGAGCGCCATGGAAGCCCTAATCCGGTTGAAGGCTTTGATCTTCGACAACATCGACGTCCTGATCCCTTTCGAGGAAGAGGCTGTTCTTAATACTCCTGTGCAGAAGGACGGAACAACAAATACCCTATCCTATGAAAAGGTTGGCCGGTGCCGGAAGATACCCCCCTCCAGGCTAAGAGCTTTTCTGGAGGTATTGCCGGAAGCGGCGCTGGAAAATCATGAAAGTGATGTTTCCGAATTCACTACTGCTTTCAGCACATTGAGAGTGTGTAATTTAAGGCCAGGCAGCCCCCCTTCCCTTGAAATATTCCTATTTGCCAAAAGCATTAAAGGGGAGTATTCTTACCATTACATAGATCATAGAATAGGCGTCAATATGGATTGGGAAAGCGAGTATGAAATAGAAAGCATCGAATCCGGCCTGGTTAAACTGGACACTCTGGCCGATAATATTGTCTACCGAATATTTGTCTCTCCCGATATTGGAATGCTGGATTGACGGCAATGGCTTTCGGGGAAAGGTTTCAAACCCCGCATTTGAGATCGTTACTTTTGTAATTATGATTTTTGTAATCGTTATATTAATAATGATTACAAAAGTAATGATGATATTTGTAATTGTTATAAAAGTAACGGCCCGGTTCCGGCCCTTCAGCCCTTCAGCAATCTTGGCCTTTGGACTTTCCAACGTCGAAGGCGGAAAATCGGTGCCGAACGCTCATTTAGCACCCCATTCCGACTTCAGGCTTACTTCGTCAGTCGCTTCGCTCGTGTCGCACTTCCGACTTAAAATGGCTGCACGTCAAAAGTACAGAACAATCCAACCATCCAACAATCCAACAATCCAACCATCCAACAATCCAACAATCCAACAATCCAACAATCCACCCCTGGCTCTGTCGAAGGGCAATAATCCAACAATTTTCCTCACATACAAAATAAAAAATTATTACATTAGCACATTGTTGACTCAATAAGGCTCTCATCTGCCCGGAAAAACGAATAACCAAAATGAAAAAAACAAACACCTTAAACCACCTTCTCTTCGCTTTCCTGATCCTCTCCCTGGCCGCCTGCAGCTTCCCCAAAGCGGTCGACTATTTCAAGCAGGGCGACGGCGAAAGGGCAGAGCCCCTGTTTGAGCGGTCGCAGGGGCACGGTACCTACGGCCTTGGCGCCCGGTTTTACCTGAACCGGATGAAGATCAACCAGAACCCCGACATCCTGGCCTGGCTGGAGATCAGCCAGTCGTTCTGTGAGCTGGAGCAGGAGGTAGGACAACTGAAGGTGAAGCAGATCATGAAGCTGTCGAAGTACGATGTAACCCGGGGGGAGATCATCAAGGCCCGGGAAAACCTGCAACGGCGCATCATCGAACGCATGTCCGTATCTGGCGCCATACCTCAGCTTCTGGCGCTGGAGGCCGCCCCCGATTGCTGGTCTTCCGGAGCCATAGACACCCTCCGTACCATCATTGTCAATAAGAACATAGACCCTGCCCAGCAGGTGTACGATACCGAGGCAGATAAGAAATGGAATGGCCAATCCCCTCAGCTGCCAACGGCAGAGCAGGTGCGCACGGAAGCCGGCCGGCCCTGCCTGGCCCTCGGTGCGAAAGGCGCCTGGCCCTTGAATTACCAGGACGCCACCACCATTGCCGAGCGGTACGCCGATGCCGTCCTGCCCGTCAATTATTCCAAATTCTGGGAGATCCGGGAAAACATCTGGGATATTTTCCAGGCCCATCATTCCTACTGTGAGATGGATCGCTTCCGGGAAGAACACCCAACTGCTGATATCGCCGAGGATTGCTGGTACGACAACGCCCGGGATACGCTCTGCCTCGGCCGGCTGCGCCCGCTGCTGGCTTTCCACCGCAACAACCCCCATACCAGCCTGGACCCGTACATCTCCCTTCAGATCCTGTACGCAGCCGACGCCGGAGAACTGGATGCCGAGGAGCGCCAACAGGTGGAGGATGTGGAAATGATGTTCAGCCTGCAACAGCAATTGATGCAGTGCAAGCCGGGCAGGGATTCAGCGGAGTTCATCTCAAAGGTGGCCTATCTGGCCCAAAAGTACAAGCACCATGAGATGGCGTTTGACCTGGCCATCAAGACAGCCAATTATTTCGCCGGCAAAGGAGATCTGGCGCGTGCCCGGGAGGCGGTGGAAACCTTCCGGCCGCTTTTTCCGGACTCCTCGGTATGTGTCGCCGATTACTATTTCCAGGTGAGAAAACAGTACTGGTTCGATGGTTTTGAAACCATGTTGGCCCGGGCCGGAGAAGAGCTGGTATTGCCGGAACCGGCATCCGCCTGGAACACGGAAGAGCACGACGAGTACGCTCTGGCCTCCTGGGGAGAAACCGATGAGGTGTTTTTCGTCCGGAAACACCGGACAGACGGAGCGGTGCAACTGATGACGTCCAGGCGGACAGATGAGGCATGGTCGAAGCCTGTCCCGGTAGCGGAATTATCTATCTCTGACGATGTCGTTCCCCTTTCCATAAGCACCAGTGGCCGGCAGATGCTCCTGAGGTCGGACGGCCAACTTTTCCGGGCGCTGCGCCCCGATATCAACCGCCCCTGGTTCACCCCGGAACTGATGCCCATGCCGGGACGGTTTGCCGGCAATGCCTGGATCTCACCCGATGATTCCCTCCTGCTGATGGAGTACTACCTCACACCCGTCAATGCGCTGGAGGAGCCGGCAAAAGACCTCGCCGTGTCCCGGATGGGGCCCGACGGCCGGTACGGCAACGCCACTCCCCTGGGCGGGAAGGTCAACCTGCCGGACGACCACGAGGGCAACCCCATGATGGCGCTGGGGGGCCGCCTGCTGTTCTTTACCTCCGACCGCATCGAAGGGCTGGGCAGTAAGGACATGTACAGCGTCAGCCTGAAAAAGCCGAGGGACTGGGCTTCCATGGACAGCATCCTGAACCTGGGCCTGCAGCTGAATACCATCTTTACCGACGAAGGCATTTCCTATTTTTCGGAATACACCGGCAGGGCCTACTTCCATCGCCCCGGCCCCTGCCTGGAAGATATGGACATCTGGCAGGTCAACCTCGATGCCGAAGTGTTCCCGGAAAATGCCATGCGCCTGGCCGGCCTGGTAGTCGATGAGAACGGAGCGCCCATCGGCGGCGGGTTCATGGAGATCACCCCCGATTACCAACTGGACGTCCATGCCCGGCCGATATCGGACAAGGGGGCCTATACCTTCACTGTGCCCGACAGTACGGCGGTGGTCCGCCTCTTCCCGGAGGTCCCCGGTTACTACTCCGAGCGGGATACTACCCACTTTCTGGCGAACGTTGGTCGTGGGGAGATCATCCGCGATACCTTTGTACTCACTTCCTTTGACTATATCCGGAAGAATTACCGGCTGGTGCACAGCACTTTCTTTACCGGCACAGCTGATTTCGACAATCCCGATAAAGCCTATCCCGAGCTCACCCGCCTGGCAAAGATCGCCACCCGCATGGGCGCCGAGCTCCACCTGTCGGGCCATACCGACGGCTCCGGGCTGGAATCCGGCAATAAGCAATTGTCCTTCCACCGGGCCGGCTCCGTCAAGCAGTTCCTGGTGGAAAAATGCGGCTTCGACCCCGGTAAAATATTTGTATACGGATATGGCGAATCGCGCCCCATCTGCTCCAACGACACGGAGGAAGGGCGGCGTTGTAACCGGAGGGTGGAGGTGGTGTTCAAAATGCCGGTGCTGGAGGGAGAACCGATGAGAGCGCAGGAGTGATTGCTGAATGGTTGGATGGTTAAATGGTTTACGTCGGAGGGGTCCCTCTGGCAATAAAGCCATCGAACAATCAAACAATCCAGCCATCCAAACTTCACTCCTCCTCCACAATCTCCTTCACCCGCCCCACTTCCCCTGTCTCCAGCCGCACTTTGATGCCATGCGGGTGGCTGGGCGATTTGGTGAGAATTCTGTCAACGTATCCTTCGGTGAGCGCGCCGGTGCGCTGGTCCTCCTTCATGACGATGCGGACGAGCATGCCGGGCTTGATATTGGAGCGTTTGGTGCCTTGCATGTTTTTTACGCAAAGATAGTTAATTGCTTCGCTTGCTCTATGGCGCCGCGCAATTACCTATCTTTGCGCCATGATACACATCGGCCGATACCAGTTGCTTACCGCCATTCGCAGCACCCCGCACGGAATGGTGCTGCAGGACTCAGAGGGGGACGACGTCCTCCTTCCCAAAAAGTACGTACCCGAAGGCCTCGCTCCCGGTGATGATGTCGAAGTCTTCATCTATACCGATTCTGAAGACTGGCCGGTGGCCACCACCCAGAAGCCCAAGGCCATCCTGGGTGAATTTGCCTACCTGCAGGTTAAGGAAGTCGTACCTTTCGGCGCCTTCCTCGACTGGGGGCTGGACAAGGACCTTCTGGCGCCTTTCGCGGAGCAATCGAAAAAGATGGAGCGGGGAAAGTACTACCTCGTCTACCTTCTGCTCGATGAGCAAACCGACCGCCTCATCGCTTCCAGCAAGCTGAACAAGTTCCTGGAAACGGAAAATATCGAACTCGAAGAAAGCCAGGAGGTTGATCTGCTCATCGGCAGCCAGACGGACATCGGCTACAACGCCGTCATCAACAACCGCTACCGGGGCCTGCTCTACAAGAGCGATCTGTTCCGCCCCGTGCAACCCGGCGATCACACCACAGGGTATGTCAAAACCATCCGCCCGGACAAGAAGATCGACCTCACCCTGCAAAAGCCCGGTTATGCCCATGTGGAGCCCAACGCCGAAAAGATCCTCCAACTGCTGAAAAAGAACAACGGCTTCCTCGATCTGCACGACAAAAGCAGCCCGGAGGAGATCACCGCCCGCCTGCAGATGAGCAAGAAGACCTTCAAGAAGGCCATCGGGGCGCTGTACAAGCAGCGGCTGATCCGGATCGGAGAGGATGGGGTGTATCTGGTGGGGGAGGAGAGGGGGGATGTTTGATGTTTGATTTCTGATGTATGGCCATCTCTTTGAGCAGGTTAAACTTTCTGATGTTCAGGGGGGCGGGGTGGTTGTCAGATCCATAAATCAACAGGCGCATCTTTTTGTGGCCGGGCTGACATATCTTCAGGATAATATCCTCTTAATCCGGTTTTGTCATCTGGCTTTCTTTCCGTAACCTTCAGGGTGCCTAATTTCATAGTGATCCAAAACCTGTTCCCTATGAAAAACGCGCTGACTCTATTACTTTGCCTTTGGGCAACCTCCTATTCTAATTTACTCCAAAGCCAATCCGGGGCAGAGTACATCCTGCACGAGCAGCAGTCCAATTTCTCCACCCTGGCGATCAGCCCCGGCGGTGTGGCGGCCGGCGGAGAAAATCCCGGTGACTGCGACCCCGCCCGCCTTTCGTTTTACTCCCGTCAACTGGAACCGCTCCGGGACTATTTTCCGATGGACTCCAACCGGCACGTCCTCGGCCTGGCAGGGGAGGAAGGGGGTGCCTGGGCAGCGACAGGGCAGCAGCAGGCTGCTTCTGAGATAGGAGAGCAGCCATCCGCAGTTTTTTTCAACCGCTATGATGAAAATGGAAACCTTCTCCGGGAAAAGATCCATCGTGAGTTTTCCATAAGCCCTTATTACGTGGACATCCTGGCGCCGGCCGGGGATGGGTCGGGCCATTACTACCTGGGCACGGAACAGGGCCTGCTCCGCCTCGATTCCGTGGGATCGATCCTCTGGGGCCTGTCCTTCAGTTATATACACAACATCCGCGATGTGGCCATACTGGACAATGGCCTTGTGGCCGCGAGCAACCGCGACTCCATTGTCGTCCATTATTCACCGGGCGCCATCGCCTGGGTGCGGGAGAATGCCAGCCCGGCCATGGACATGGAGGCAATGGGCACGGATTTGTGGTGGGTGGATCTTCAGGAACTGCACGTTCATCCTTTGTCGGGGCCGGGCGCTTCAATGGATTTCCCCCTTCCCCAGGGCGGGGGAGGAGGCTACCGCCTGCATCGTTATGAGGGCCAGCTGTTGTTGTATAAAACCGAATGGGGTGAAGCGCAAGGCTGGTGGGTGGATACCGCAGACGGTTCTCTGCAACCGGCTTTTCAGTGGGCTACGCCGGGCATTCGCGTTCAGAAGCTTGTTCTTTCGGCCCCGGATACAGCTTATCTGGCAGGGGTGTGGCGCCCGGTGGAAGAGGTATCTTCCGGGCGGCAGCTCCACCAGGGGTTCGTTAAAAAGGCGCCCCTGCAGGAATTCGCATCCGATAGCCCGTTCGACATCGGGTTGAGCCGGCTGGAGGCCAACCTGATCGATAGCATAGAATATACTTTCTGCTGCGGGATGGACACTACCGAGGTTCACGCCCGGGCTATTTTCGAAGTGGAAGCTGACATCACCAACTTTGGAACGGAAACGGTGCAGGATTTTTTCGTCTCCAGTATCAGTTACGGTTCTTTCAACTGTTCCGAAGGGCGCCCTTTTCATACTTTCACCAATGCCGGCCTTGCTTCCGGCGAGTCCATAACTTTGCGGGACACCTTCCTCGCCTCCGCTTCCGCCTTCAATACCGGTCAGCCTCCCCCCTTGATCATTAAATTTTTTACCGCCGCTCCCAACCACCGCTTCGACGGCAACCCGGGAAACGATTCCGGCAACCAGGTGTTTTCCGGTGTATCAGAGGCGCTGTCCTGGCCCAGTCTCTCCATATTTCCCAACCCGGCCGCTGAAGTGGCAACTGTTGATTGTTCTGAGGAGATCACTCAGCTCCGGCTCTTCGACGCCCGGGGCCGCATGCTCGCTTCCTACCGGCCCGGAAGCCACCGCTTTGAACTGCACCGGAGCGGCTTACCCCCAGGGTTTTATTATATCCGGGTTCAAACCAAACGCGGCTGGGCGGCCAGCCTCCTGAACTGGAGGTGATGAACTACAGGCCTGTAATGAGGCAGAGCCATTGAGGCAAAGGGTATCCGTCTGACGTTGGACAGAAAGCTTCTTAGACGGGTAGCCTTTAAAAGGCACACATTTCTGAACTATCCCGGTGGCCGGCTGAAGAGTGCTCTGTTTGTCGTTTGTTGTCCTCCACCACCCCTCCTCCCCCTTCCCCCATCCCCAGTCAACAACCTTTTCCTGGATAAAAAGCCCCGAAAACCATCAGCCAGCTTCCGTATATGGCCCGTAATTTGATCTCCCGGTGGGAAACTCCGGCCATTTTTTGGAGGAAAGTGGGAAGCTTCTTCCGGAAATATACGCAAATACCTCTCTTTGTTGTAATTTATTTGTTTATATTCTGCGTGTTCAGAATGTTAAGTGAAGGCAGGTGAAACTTTTTCACCGAAAAAAGTGGTAAAAAGTGGTAAAATGTGTCAAAAAGTAATACTTTTGAAAACAGTATAAGGTGAAAAAGTGGAAATCCAACAGCTATTAGGCGAATATGAGTGTAAGATCGACGCCAAGGGGCGCATGAGGATGCCCAGCGGGCTTATCGCCCAGCTCGGGGAAGGAACCGCTCATAACTTCGTCATCAACCGGGGTTTCGAGAAGTGCCTCATGCTATACCCGGAGCCGGTTTGGGATCGCATCACCAACGAGATCAACCAACTGAACCTGTACAATAAGAAGAACCGCGACTTCGTACGTTATTTCTACCGCGGTGCGCAGAAGGTATCTATGGACGGCGCCGACCGCATCCTGGTTTCCAAGCGGTTACTCGAATACGCGGGTATCGATAAAGACGTTATCCTGTCGGCGTACAACGACAGAATTGAAATATGGGCTGCCGATCAGTACGAGCAGTTGCTGGATGAAGAGCCGGCGGATTTCTCCGACCTGGCCGAAGACGTACTGGGCAAGGCGAACGGTAAACCCGAATTGTGATGGCATACCACCAACCCGTCCTGGCCAGCGAGAGCATCGACGCCCTGGCGATCCGGCCGGAAGGAACTTATGTGGACGCCACCTTCGGAGGGGGCGGGCACTCGCGCCTCATTCTGAAAAGCATGGGGAAGGAAGGGCGCCTGCTGGGCTTTGACCAGGATGAAGACGCCCTGGCCAATGTTCCGGAGGATGAGCGCTTCACTTTCGTTCATCACAACTTCCGGTTTATGAAACGTTTCCTGCGCCTGCACCGTATTGAGCAAGTGGACGGTATACTGGCCGACCTGGGCGTTTCCTCCCACCAGTTGGATGTGGCCGAACGCGGTTTCTCCTACCGCTACGATGCGGATCTTGACATGCGGATGGACCGGCAACAGGAAAAAACGGCGGCTACCGTCGTCAATACCTACGAACCGGATGTGCTGCAGGAACTCTTCAGCCGCTACGGGGAGGTGCGCAATGCCAGAACGCTGGCCCAACGCATCCTCCAGGAACGGGAACACCGCCCGATAGAAACCATCGGCGCTTTTCTCGCAGCGGTGGAGCCCGTCATCCGGGGGCGCCGCGCCCGGTACCTCTCGCAGGTTTTTCAGGCGCTGCGCATCGAGGTGAACGACGAAATGGGCGCACTGCAGGAGTTCCTGGAACAATCGCTGGAACTGCTGAAGCGGGGAGGCCGGCTGGCAGTCATCACCTATCATTCGGTAGAAGACCGGATGGTGAAAAATTTCCTCAAAACCGGTAACTTTGAAGGAAAACCGGAGAAGGATTTCTACGGTAATATTCAGCGCCCCTTCAATGTCATTACCAAAAAAGTAGTGGCCCCTTCAGAGGAAGAAATCCGGGAAAACCCCCGGGCGCGCAGCGCCAAGCTGAGGGTGGGGGAGAAGGCGGGGTGATGTAGGGTTTTTGATTTGTGATGTTTGATTTAACGTCCAACAGGAAGAGCAAAAAAAGAAGTGCGAAATGGCAAAGCGAATGGATCTGAAGACAATGTTCGACGTAGGTTTCTGGACGTCAAAGCTCGTCCTGAACAACCTGGCCTTTGTCTTCTTCCTGGGCTTTCTGGCTACGGTCTATATAGCCAACGCCCACCTGGCCGAACGAAATGTGCGGGAGATACAGGTGCTGCAGAAAGAGCTCAAGGAAATGCGCTGGTACTATATGTCCATACAGTCGGAAAACATGTACAACGCCATGCGCTCGGAGGTGGCCAAACGGGTCCGGGAAGAAGGGCTGCGCACGCATACCGAAGCGCCGAAAAGAGTAATAATAAAATAAAACCAACGAACAACAGAAAACAAACAACCGACAACGAAATAACTGATGGACATTAAAAACGAGGTATTATACCGGGTTTATATCCTCCTCTTCGGTATTGTCGTACCGGTGTCCATCGCATTGATATACCGAACCGTTCAGATCTCCATTGTCGAAGGAGAGGAATGGCGGGCACAGGGAAGGGATAATTATCTGGAATACCGGAATGTGGAGGCCGACCGGGGAAATATCCTGGCGGCGGATGGAAGCCTGCTGGCAACTTCTATTCCGTATTTCGACATTTATTTCGACCCCCACGCGCCGTCGGAAGAAGACTATCGGAAAAATATGGACACCCTGGCGCAATGCCTGGCCACCTACGTCCTGAAGGACTATACGGTGGGCGGGGCCAGAGAGTTCCTTGAAAGCCTCCGGAAGGCGGCCGACCGCCACGTCGTGCTGAAGCGCAAGGCTTCCTATTCGGAGAAAAAGTTCATTGAAGAATTTCCATTGTTTCGGCTTGGCCGCTTTAAGGGAGGGTTTATAGCCGAAAAGCGAAGCGAGCGCAAGCGCCCCTTCGGTTTGCTGGCCCAGCGCACCATCGGGTACGTCCGGGACAATGCCAAACCGGTAGGCCTGGAAGGGCAGTTCGATTCCCTGCTCGGAGGGCAGCCCGGCAGCCAGCTGATGATCCGGGTAGACCCTCAGGAAGATCTCTGGATGCCGGTGGATGACCTCACTCTCATCGAGCCGGAAACGGGCAGCGACGTAGTTACCACACTGGATATCGATATCCAGGATATTACCGAAGACGCCCTGCTGCGCGCCATGAACGCTCATGATGCCGAATGGGGCACCGCCTTGGTGATGGAAGTGGAAACCGGCGCCGTACGCGCTATTGCCAACCTGGGCCGGACCGAGGAAGGCTGGTGGGAAACCTACAACTACGCCGTAGGCGCAGGGGTAGAACCCGGCTCTACCTTCAAGACGGCCTCGGTGATGGCCCTGCTGGAGGACGGTTTTGTCGGCCTGGATGACTCCATACGCATTTTCAACGGGCGCACCCAGTTCTACGAAGATGAGATGGTGGACGCTTCCCCCTACAGTACAAAACTCGACACTATCCGCATGCGGGAAGCTTTCTTCATTTCTTCCAATGTGGGCATCGCCACTATGGTGCAGAACTACTATGGAGAAAAAACGAAAGCTAACGATAACGAGGGGGCGGCGCGCTTCATCAGGCGCCTGAAGCAGTTCAACCTGCACCTGCCTACCGGCGTCGAGATCGAAGGCGAAGCCAATCCTTACATCAAGGAGGCCTACAGCGATAAGGACGACTGGAGCGGCACTACCTTGCCCTGGATGTCTATCGGTTATGAAATGAAGCTCACCCCCCTGCAGTTACTGACGTTCTACAACGCCATCGCCAACGGAGGGGAGATGATGAAGCCCTACCTGGCTGCCGAAGTCCGGCGCTTCGGAGAGGCCACCCAGCGCGTCCGCCCGACGGTCATCGACCGGCGGATCGCCACCCGGCAGACAATCGCCAAGATACAGGAATTGCTGTTGTCGGTCGTTGAGGAAGAAAGGGGTACGGCCAGCAAGCTTCGGTCAGGCCGGTACGCCTTTGCCGGAAAGACCGGTACGGCCCAGATCAACTACCGCCGTGGAAACCGCGGGACGCGGATCGGCGGGTACCAGGCGTCCTTCGTCGGGTATTTTCCTGCCGAAAAGCCCAAATATTCCTGCATCGTGGTGATCAACAAGCCACGCCGTGGGGGGTTCTACGGGGGAGATGTCGCCGGGCCGGTATTCCGGGAGATCGCCGACAACATTTATACGGCTAAGGTTGAGTTGCATAAACCGATCAACCTGGGTGAACAGCCGCCGCTGGCCGGAAATGCCCTGCCGGCCTACAGCATCGGCGATAAGGAAGACCTCAAAACCGTTTTTGAGTACCTGGATATCCCTTATTACGGGGAGCCGGAGACTCCGATCGCGATCACACGGGTACAGGCCGACAGCCTGATCCTGGAACAGCGGTCCATGCCCGATGAACGGGTGCCGAACGTGGTCGGGCTCGGCCTGAGAGATGCCCTTTTCGCCCTGGAAAACCGGGGGCTGAAAGTAGAAATAGAAGGGTTCGGAAAAGTTTCGCGGCAATCGCTGCTGCCCGGTACCCGGATCAGAGGACAGTCCATACGGCTTTTTCTGAGGTAGCCCTTTGAAAAAAATCCGAGGGAAGAATTGGTAGCTCCCCCTGCGATTCCCCCCGCTGTGAAACACTATATGGTTGATTGAGTTGATTGGGTTAATTGGGTTGATTGGGTTGATTGGGTTGTTGGAGCCATTACTAGGACACTGAATCAACCAATCAACGTATCAACTAATCAACCAACACTACTCGGCAGGACAGGCATGGAATTAAAAAAACTAATACAACCGCTTGAAATAATGGCGTTGGAGGGCTCCACCTCCCAAACTGTGGAGCGGCTCGATTTCGATTCGAGAAAGGTAGGCCCCGGAAGCCTCTTTGTCGCTGTCCGGGGGACACAGTCCGACGGCCATCAGTTTATCGAAAAGGCCATCGGGCAGGGTGCTGCCGCCGTAGTGGCGGAAGAACTTCCTGCACAACGCCAGCCGGCGGTAACATACATTCAGGTGGCCGACAGTGCAACGGCACTCGGCCTGATGGCAAACCGGTTTTTCGGGGAGCCGTCAAAAGCGTTGAAATTGGTTGGTGTCACCGGCACCAACGGCAAGACGACGACCGTCACCTTATTGCACAGCCTTTTTACGGCCCTGGGCTATAAGGCCGGGCTGTTGTCTACCGTGCGCAACCTCATCGGGCTGCGCCCTCTGGAAGCGGCCTATACGACCCCCGATGCGGTATCGGTCAATATGCTGCTGCGGGAAATGGCCGATGCCGGCTGCGATTATGCCTTTATGGAGGTCAGCTCGCATGCTGCTCACCAGCGGCGGATCGCCGGCCTGCATTTTGCCGGCGGCATTTTCACCAATATCAGCCATGACCACCTGGATTATCATAAAACGTTCAAGGCATACATCGATGCCAAAAAAATGTTCTTTGACATTTTGCCCAAAACAGCCTTCGCCCTCGTCAATGCCGACGACAAGCGCGGCGGGGTAATGGTTCAGAACACCAGGGCAAGGAAGTATACCTACAGCCTGCGCTCCATGGCCGGCTTTAAGGCCAGGATACAGGAGAACAGCATCAGTGGGCTACACCTCGAGGTAGACGGTGTCGATGTGCACAGCCGCCTCATCGGGGAATTCAACGCCTACAACCTGCTGGCCGCCTACGGGGCTGCCATCCTGCTGGGGCAGGACAAGATGGAAACGCTGACGGCCCTCAGCCAGCTGGGAGCTGCCGAAGGGCGGTTCGATTACGTTTCCGGCCCCCGGGGAAAAGGTACGGGTATCGTCGATTACGCCCATACCCCCGATGCGCTGGAAAAGGTGCTCGGCACCATACATCAGCTTCGGCAGGGCAACAGCCGTATCCTTACCGTGGTGGGCTGCGGTGGCGACCGCGACAAGGCCAAGCGGCCTAAAATGGCCAAAGTGGCCTGCGATTACAGCGACCAGGTGATCCTCACCTCCGACAACCCGCGGAGCGAAGAGCCGGAAGCCATCATCGCAGACATGAAGGCCGGCGTTCCGCCCTATGCTTCCGCCAAAGTACTGGTGGTTACCAACCGGAGGGAGGCCATTCGAACGGCCTGCCGCCTGGCGCAGGATGAAGACATCATCCTGGTGGCCGGCAAGGGCCACGAGAAATACCAGGAGGCCAAAGGCGTCCGGCATCCCTTCGACGATAAGGCGGTGCTTGCCGAAGCCCTGGCGGAGCAGCCTTAAATTTCTTTTGCGATCAACAGGGCGTTCGCCGCGCTTTGCAGCGGGGAATTCCTATTTTTGGGGCCTTACCTCAATAAAACGAACATGCTGATTGAACTCGTAGATTGGTTGACATCTCACTTTGGTGATATTAAAGGGGCCGGGCTTTTCCACTACATCACCTTCCGGGCGGGAATAGCGGCTATCCTCTCCCTGACGATCTCCATGATCTTCGGCGGGCGGATCATCCGCTTCCTCAGGCGCCTGCAGGTGGGCGAGACCGTCAGGGAACTCGGCCTTGACGGGGAAAAGCAAAAGGAAGGAACGCCTACCATGGGCGGGGTGATCATCATCATGGCCATCATCATTCCCTGCCTGCTGGTCGGCCGGCTGGACAACGTCTACATCGTCCTCCTCATTATCAGCACCATCTGGATGGCGACTATCGGTTTTATTGACGATTACATCAAGGTGTTCCTTAAAAACAAACAAGGCCTGCGCGGACATTTTAAAGTGCTGGGACAGATCGGCCTTGGGCTGCTCATCGCCCTGACCATGATCCTGAGTGACCGTATAGTAGTGCGCCTGGATGTTGAAGAGGCCGACGAACTGGGTTATACGGAGATCATTGGCGACACCATACTGATCGAGAATGCCGCCAACCCGATGATGCCAGCCGAGGAAAGAGGAGACTATAAGACGAACCTGACCAATGTCCCCTTCCTGAAAGGTAACCGCCTGGATTACGCCTGGCTGCTGCCCTTCGACCATCAAAAGGACTCCCGCTGGGTATGGCTCCTTTTCGTCCCTCTGGTCATCTTCGTAGTGACGGCCGTCTCCAATGCCGCTAACCTGACCGACGGGCTGGATGGACTGGCAACCGGCGTTTCCGGTATCATTGGAGCCACACTCGGGATATTCGCCTACGTTTCCGGGAATGCGATCGCTGCCAATTACCTCAATATCCTTCACCTGCCCGGCACCGGAGAACTGCTCGTTTTCTCGGCCTGCTTTGTGGGAGCCTGCCTGGGCTTTCTCTGGTATAACGCCAACCCCGCCCAGGTATTCATGGGAGATACCGGCAGCCTGACCCTCGGCGGGATCATCGCCGCCCTGAGCATCCTGCTCCGCAAAGAGCTGCTGATCCCCATACTGTGCGGTATATTCCTGGTGGAAAATCTTTCCGTTGTCCTTCAGGTGGCCTATTTCAAATATACCAAAAGAAAATACGGCGAAGGGCGCCGGATATTCCTGATGTCCCCACTGCATCACCACTACCAGAAAAAGGGGTTGCCGGAAGTGAAGATCGTCATACGGTTCTGGATCATCGGCATCCTGCTGGCAGTATTTACGATGATTACGTTGAAGATCAGATAAATAGAAAGTGTATAAGTGTTTAGGTGCATTCGTGTATAAGTTAGCTGGCGCAGGACTTCCCGAATCCACGAATCCACGAATCCACGAATACACGAACACACGAATCCACGAATCCACGATAAACCATGAAGCTCACAATCCTCGGCGCCGGCGAAAGCGGAATTGGTGCGGCACTGCTGGCCAGAAAATACGGGCATGATGTCTTCGTCTCCGACAGAGGAGCGATCAAAGAAGCGTTTAAGCGCGAACTGGAAAGCCACGGCGTGGCGTACGAAGAACAGCAGCACAGCTGGGAGCGTATCAGCCAGGCCGATGAGGTGGTGAAAAGCCCGGGCATTCCGGATCACGTGCCGATTATAAAAGAACTGGTAAGCAAAGGCATACCGGTGATCTCAGAAATTGAATTTGCGGGCCGTTATACGACGGCGAAGCTGATCGGGATAACCGGCAGCAACGGCAAGACGACCACCACCCGCCTGGCCCACCACCTTCTGGCAGAGGCGGGCTTGGATGCGGGAATGGCCGGAAATGTGGGCAAGAGCTTTGCCCGGAGCCTGAGCGAGGACAGGATGTATCCGTATTACGTGCTCGAGCTCAGCAGTTTTCAGCTGGATGGCATCCGGGGTTTTCGCCCGGATATTGCCCTGTTGCTCAACATTACTCCCGACCATCTCGACCGCTACGAGTACAAGATGCAGAATTACATCCGCTCGAAGTTCCGGATCGCGATGAATCAGCAGCCGGAGGACGTATTCCTCTACAATGCCGAAGACGAAAATATCGGAGGGTATATGCAAACCCACCGGCTCCGGCCGCGTTTGCACCCCATCAGCGGCGGTATGATCGAAGAAAACCGGCTGCATGTTGGAGGATGTACCTTTGATATGCGGGAAAGCAGCCTTCGGGGGCGCCACAATTTTATGAACGCCCTGTTCGCCCTGAGCGCCGCCAAGCTGTGGGGCGCTTCAGATGAAGCGCTGCAACGGGGGCTGAATACCTTTGTCAATGTGGCCCACCGTATGGAGCGCGTGGCCTTCATCGGCGGGGTGGAATACATCAACGACAGCAAGGCCACTAATGTGGACGCTGTCTTTTTTGCCCTCGACGCCATGGATAAACCTGTGGTATGGATCGCCGGTGGCCAGGACAAGGGCAACGATTACGGGCCTCTGATGGAACTGGTGAAAACAAAAGTCCGGGCGCTGGTATGCCTGGGCGTTGACAACCGGAAATTGCTGGACACTTTCTCCGGCATACCCGCCGCCGAAGCGCGAAGCGCCGAAGACGCGGTGGCAAAGGCCAGCAGCCTGGCCCGGCCGGGAGACGCCGTTCTTCTGTCGCCGGCATGCGCCAGCTTCGACCTGTTCAAAAACTATGAGGACAGGGGGGAGCAGTTTAAAGAGGCTGTGCTCGCGAGGAGTAGGAGCGGGAAGTAGGCTGAATGGCTAACAATAAAAGGCCTCTGGCACTTTTACCTGAAACCAAAATTAATAAAAAGGAGAAAACACATATTTATGTCGCTGGGAACGAGAATATATGCAGAATTGAGAGGTGACCGCACCATCTGGGCCATCATGGCCGTGCTGTCCGTATTCTCTGTCCTGGCAGTGTACAGCTCCACGGGAACCCTGGCCTACCGGGAGATGGGGGGCAACACGGAAGCTCCGCTGGTAAAGCACTTTATGATCGTGGTTGGCGGGCTGTTCCTGGCCTACCTGGCGCACCTGATGCATTACCTGAAGTATTCCAAGGCAGCCCCGTATTTGCTGGCCCTGTCGGTCCCGCTGTTGTTGTATACCATCTTTTTCGGTGCGGATATCAACGACGCCCGCCGCTGGATCGAGGTGCCTTTCGTCGGCATCACCTTTCAGACGTCGGATTTTGCAAAACTGGCGCTTATCCTTTTCGTTGCCCGCGCCATTTCCGGCAAGCAGGATTATATCAAGGATTTCAACAGCGCCTTTATTCCCATAATCCTCCCGGTGCTGCTCATCTGCGGGCTGATCGCACCGGCGGACCTTTCAACGGCCATACTGCTGTTCTTTACCTGTGTGGCCATGATGTTTGTGGGCAGGGTCGCCATGCAGTACATCGTCCTGCTATTGCTGCTGGGCATAGTGGTCTTTGCAATGCTGGTGTTACTGGGTGAGTTTTTTCCGGAGGTGGTCCGTTCCGAAACCTGGATCAACCGGGTTCGGGATTTTGTGGATAAGCCGGACGGAGGCTATCAGGTACAGCAGGCCAAGATCGCTATGGCGAATGGCGAATGGCTGGGCCTGGGGCCGGGCAACAGCATACAGCGAAATTACCTGCCCTCGCCCTATTCGGATTTCATCTACGCCATCATCGTGGAGGAATACGGGATATTTACCGGCGCCATGCTCATTCTGCTGTATGTGCTTCTGTTCTTCCGGGCCACGCGCCTGGTGACCAAAAGCCCCAAGGCCTTCGGGGCCATGCTGGCCATCGGGCTGAGCATCAGCCTAGTCCTGCAGGCCTTTATCAACATGGCCGTAGCGGTTCATCTGGTGCCGGTGACGGGCGTTACCCTGCCCATGATCAGCATGGGAGGTACTTCTATCCTGTTCACCTGTATTTCATTCGGGATCATTTTGAGTGTGAGCAAGTATATAGAGTCGGTCAGTTAAATTATGGCTTTGAACCCAAAAACGAAAATAATCATTTCCGGCGGCGGCACCGGCGGCCATATTTTCCCCGCCATTGCCATTGCCGATGCGATAAAAGAAAAGCAGCCCGATGCCGAGATCCTCTTTGTTGGAGCCAAAGGCAAGATGGAAATGGAGAAGGTCCCGAAAGCGGGATACCCCATAGAAGGGCTGTGGATCAGCGGTTTTCACCGCCAGTTGACATTGCGGAATTTGCTGTTTCCCATCAAGCTGCTCAGCAGCCTGGCGAAGGCCTGGCGCATCATCGGCCGCTTCCGGCCGGATGTGGTGGTAGGCGTCGGAGGTTTTGCCAGCGGCCCCCTGCTGGAAGTGGCTTCGCGGCGCGGCCTGCCTACCCTCATTCAGGAGCAGAACTCCTATGCGGGGGTGACCAACCGCCTGCTGGCCAAAAAGGTAGACAAGGTGTGTGTGGCCTACGAGGGCATGGAGCGCTTTTTCCCGGCGGATAAGGTCATCTTCACCGGGAATCCGGTGCGCAAAGCACTGCAGGAAAACCAGGCCACCCGCGAGGATGGCGCCGCCTACTTCGGGCTGGACCCCGGACGGCCTATACTGCTCGTCTTCGGCGGAAGCCTCGGGGCCCGGTCGATCAACCGGGCTTTGGCAGCCAATGCCGGCCTGCTGAAAGCCCATCCGGACGTGCAGTTGCTGTGGCAGTACGGAGCGCTCTACGAAGAGGAGTTCGGCCGGTGCGAAACCGCCCGGCTCCCCAACGTGAAAGCACAGGCTTTCATCGACCGGATGGGCCTGGCCTACGCTATGGCGGATGTGATTATTTGCCGTTCGGGCGCGCTGACGATCTCGGAGCTGTACTTTGCCGGCAAACCAGCCATCTTCATCCCTTCGCCTAACGTGGCGGAGGGCCACCAGACAAAAAACGCCATGGCGCTGGTGGATGCCGGCGCCGCCTGGATCGTCCGGGATGAGGAAGCCGGCGAACTGGCCGTAGCCAAAGCCCTGGAATTACTCGGTGATGAGGAGGCCAGAGAAAAGCTGAGCCGGAATATCCGGAAGCTGGCCATGCCTAACGCCGCCGCCCGGATTGCGGAGGAGGTGCTGAAGCTGGCTCAACAAAATTCTGAATAACCATGAACCTGGAAGATATAAAGAAAGTGTACTTCATCGGGATCGGAGGGATCGGCATGAGCGCCCTGGCGCGGTACTTCCAAGGAAGGGGCGCCGAAGTACACGGTTACGACCGAACGGAGACCCTGCTCACCAAAAAGTTGGTGGAAGAGGGGATGAACATACATTATACGGAGGATGTAAGCCTGGTGCCCGAAGGGGTGAGCCTGGTAATCTACACCCCGGCGGTGCCGGCAACCCACCGGGAGCTCGCTTACCTGCGGGAGCAGGGCGTTCCCGTGAAAAAGCGGGCCGAGGTGCTGGGCATCATCAGCCGCGGCATGAAAACCATAGCGGTGGCCGGTACGCACGGAAAAACGACCACTTCCTCCATTTTGACATATTTGCTTCGTTGCGGCGGTATTGATTGTACGGCCTTCCTGGGGGGCATCGCCGCTAACTTCGGCTCCAATTTTGTCGAAGGGAAATCGGACTGGGTGGTTGTGGAAGCGGATGAATTCGACCGTTCCTTCCTTCACCTCAGCCCGAATGTGGCGGCCATCCTGTCGATGGATGCGGACCACCTGGACATCTACGGCGACCGGGAAAACCTCCTGGAGACAGGCTTCCGGGCCTTTGCCGCCAGAGTGGAGAAGGGCGGGCGGTTGTACGTCCACCACCAATGGCGGGATCAGCTCGGTGAATTGCCCTTTGTGGAGAGCTACGGCCTCGGGGGCGGAACCTACCGCTCTGAAAATGTCCGGGTAGAAGGCGGCTTTTTTACCTTCGACTACCGCAGCCCTTCCCATCGCATTGACGGGCTGCAGCTGGCCATGCCGGGCCGCCACAATGTGGAGAACGCAACGGCCGCTATGGCGATTGCCCTGCAGCTCGGGGTAGGGGAGCAGGACATTCGCGTGGGCCTGCGCACCTTCCGCGGCATACGCCGCCGGTTTGAAGTGCTGTACCGTTCGGAGGGCCGGGCATATATCGATGACTATGCCCATCACCCTTCGGAGTTGAAGGCGGCCATCGGGGCTGCGCGGGAACTGTTTCCCGGGAAGCGGTTGGCCGGAATTTTCCAGCCGCATCTTTACTCGCGGACCCGCGACTTTGCCGACGGCTTTGCGGCAGCGCTGGATGAGCTGGACGAACCGCTGCTTATGGAGATCTACCCGGCGCGGGAGCTGCCCATTGAAGGCATAACTTCCCGGTGGCTGCTGGGGAAAATGAAAAACCCGGACAAACGCCTGGTAAGCAAGGCGGCCCTGATGGAAACAGTAGAACGCCTCCGCCCGGAAATACTGCTTACCCTGGGCGCCGGCGATATTGATACATTCAGAGAAACGATAAAAGCATATTTCGAAGATAACAGGCATTTATGATCAGGAGCCTACATATCAGTACGGAAACACTCAGGACGCTGCAGCGGATCGGCTGGGGAATACTGGTGCTCCTCGCCGCTGTCGTGGTGATCTCGGCCGTGGAACGCAAGGAGGCGAGCCTCGTGTCCGAACTGGGTATCGAGATCGAACCCCTGTCCGACGGCGACCTCCTGATCAACAGTCAGGAGGTACGGCTGGCCATCGAGCGCAGTTTCGGCTACCGTATGGAAGGCCAGCCCATTGGCTCCATCGATGTGCGGCGCCTCGAAGACGCCCTGGAGAAAGAGCCTTTCATTCTGGATGCCGACGTTTACATCACTGCCGACAACCGGATACAGATCGGGGTGATACAGCGGCAGCCGGTACTGCGGGTGATGGACAATAACGGCCTGAATTATTACCTGGACGACGGCGGCAAAAAGATGCCTTTGTCTCCGCACTTTACGGCCAAGGTGATCGTCGCGACGGGCAACCTGCCCCCGCATGAAGCCAGATTCCTGAGCCGCAAGCGCAATAACCTGAAGGATATTTTCCTGCTGGCGGAAATGATCCGTAAGGATGAATTCCTCAACGCCCTGGTGGAACAGGTGCACGTGAGCAACCGCGGGGAGATCACCCTCGTTCCCAAAGTCGGTAACCATAAGGTCATCTTCGGGAAATACGAGGAGCCGGAGAAAAAACTGAGGCGGCTCAAGATCTTTTACAAAGAAGCGTTGCCCCGCGAAGAAAGGGGCTGGAACCAATATTCCGAGATCAGCCTGCAGTACGACGGGCAGGTGGTCTGCAAAAAACGATAACGAACAACAGCGAAAACTACAAACAACTAAAGAACCAAAATTAAAAATGCGCATGATGGACACTAATCATAACAAATCGGAACTGGCCATTGCGCTGGATATTGGAACGACCAAAGTTTGTGCGATCGCGGGCCGCCGCGACCACCATGGCAAGCTCGAAGTACTGGGCTTTGGCAAGGTGAACTCTGAGGGCGTTCTGAGAGGCGTAGTTTCCAATATTGAAAAGACGGTGAAAGCCATCTCCGAAGCGGTGGCCTCGGCGCAGCGTTCTGCCCGAACGGACTTTAAAGTGGTGCATGTCGGCATTGCCGGCCAGCACATCAAAAGCTTGCAGCATCGTGGTATCCTGACCCGCGATAACGACCATACAGAGATCAGCCAGCGGGACATCGACCGGCTGATCAGCGATATGTACAAGCTGGTCCTTCCCCCCGGAGATAAGATCCTCCACGTCATTCCGCAGGAGTATACGGTGGACAATGAGCAGGGCATCACCGACCCGATCGGAATGTCCGGCATCCGGCTGGAGGCCAACTTCCACATCATTACCGGCCAGATCTCGGCTTCCAACAACATCTACCGTTGTGTGGAACGCACCGGGCTCCGGGTGTCCAATATGACGCTGGAACCCATTGCTTCCGCCTCCGCAGTACTGAGCGAGGAAGAGAAAGAGGCCGGGGTGGCCCTGGTGGATATGGGGGGCGGTACTACCGATATCACCATTTTCAAGGACGGTATCATCCGGCATACGGCCGTCGTTCCCTTTGGGGGCAACGTCATCACCAAAGACATCAAGGAAGGCTGTACCGTTATGGGGCAGCAGGCCGAAAAACTGAAGATCAAGTTCGGGTCTGCCCTGGCCGATGAAGTATACGACAACCGCATCATCACCATCCCCGGCCTCAGAGGGCGCGACCATAAGGAAGTTTCGGAGAAAAACCTGGCCCGCATCATACAGGCGCGGGTGGAGGAGATCCTGGATTACGTACTGTGGGAGATCCGCCGCTCCGGCTATGAACGCAAGCTGATCGCCGGTATCGTACTGACCGGAGGCGGGGCCCTGCTCAACCACATCGATAAGCTGACGGAGTACCATACCGGTATGAGCACCCGCATCGGCGTCCCGGTAGAGCACCTGGCCCACGGCTACCACGAACAGCTGAGCAGCCCGATCTACGCCACCGGCGTCGGCCTGCTCATGAAAGGGCTGGATGACCTCGAGGCCGGCCTGGTGCATATTCCGGAAATGGTGAATGAGGAAGAGGAGGAATTCGAGGGTGACCCCTCCGCCAGATGGTATGAGCAATTGTTCCGCAAGACCAAGGAGTGGTTCGAAGCGGAACCGGACAGTGAGTTCTGATAAGCAGTGGGCCATTGGCTTGCATCGCCAACCGCCAACCGCTAAACGCATCAAAAATACAGCTGATACTTTACAAATAATTGATCCTGTTGGGCTGATTTACAGAGAAAAAGATAACCTCAAAAGCCCGGCAAAACATTAAAAACTAGCAGTTATGGTATTTGATTTGCCTAAGGATGAAAGCCCGATCATAAAGGTGCTGGGCGTAGGGGGAGGCGGCAGCAACGCCGTGACCCATATGTTCAAGCAGGGTATCGTTGGTGTGGACTTTGCGATCTGCAACACCGATGCCCAGGCTATGGAACTGAGCAAGGTGCCTACCAGAATACAGCTCGGCCCCAACCTGACCGAAGGGCGGGGCGCCGGCTCCAAGCCCAATATCGGCAAAATGGCCTGTGAAGAGTCCATCGAGGACGTGCGCCGCTACCTGGAAAACAACTGCCGCATGTTGTTCATCACAGCAGGTATGGGAGGCGGCACCGGCACCGGCGCAGCGCCCATTATCGCCAAAACTGCTAAGGAAATGGACATCCTTACCGTCGGTATCGTTACTCTTCCTTTTACCTTTGAGGGGCGTCGCCGGATATCCCAGGGAGGAGAAGGGCTTGAAGAGTTGAAAAAGCACGTCGATACCCTGATCGTGGTCTCCAATGATAAGTTGCGGCAGATCCATGGCAACCTGTCTATCTCGGAGGCTTTCGCCCATGCCGACAATATCCTGACTACTGCCGCCAAGGGTATCGCCGAGATCATTACCGTGCCGGGTTATGTGAACGTTGACTTTGAGGATGTCAATACCGTCATGCGCGACAGCGGCGTCGCCATTATGGGTACCGCCGCCGCCGCCGGTGATGACCGCGCCAAGCGCGCCGTCGACGACGCCCTGCATTCTCCTCTCCTGGAAGACAACGACATTCAGGGCGCTCAGCATATCCTCCTGAACATCACCTCCGGCACCAAGGAGGTGACCATGGACGAGATATTTGAGATCACCGAGTTCGTGCAGGAGGAGGCCGGCTTCGGTACGGACCTTATCTGGGGTAACTGCTACGATGAATCCCTTGGGGATAAGATCGCCGTTACGGTCATCGCCACCGGTTTTGAGCATCGTAAGCCGCCACGGACAAGTAAACCCGACAGCGGCCGCATCGTTGTTTCCCTGGATGACGAACTTTCCGAAAAGAAAAAAAAGGGCCTTTCCGATATCGGCTTTGAAGAAGAGGAGGACAAGGCCAATACTTTTGAGTTCGAGGATATCCCCGCTTCCACCGAAAAATACCGCAACCGTTACTCTTATCAGGAACCTTACCTCAAGGATGAGGACAAGGAACACCAGGAGGAAGAGCGCCGTAAACGGATGGAAGAAGAGCAGAAACGCCGGGAAAAACTGCGCAGCCACCGGGTTAAGCTCAGCAATCCCAAGGCGGTCATCGAGTTGGAGAACGAACCGGCCTACATGCGCCGTGGCGTCGGCCTGGATGATGTGCCCGACTCCTCAGAACAGGCCCGCTCCAAATGGACCATCTCCGACGATGACGAGCCGGAGATCCGCACCACCGGCAATTCCTTCCTCCACGATAATGTGGATTGAGGGGAAGGCGCTTAGATCTTTACTTTTCACGCTATACAGAGAGGTTTGAGCCGCAAGGCCAAACCTCTCTTTTTTGGACGGGCTTCCTTCCAAAAGCCTCCCCGGCGACAATCCCCCCAACTTTTAACAATCCTTTAATCTTTTTCCCGCAACATCCTTCCGGATATTTCAGTTTTATGAATAAGCAATTTTTCCCAACTAAAGCATATCCAAAATGAACATCCGGAAGATCAAATTAGCACTGGCCGTTGGTTTGATGAATTCCAACCCAACGAACATCCCCAACGCCATCAAAGACCTCATGCTCGGCTTTCAGGAAGTGGGCGCTTTCCTTGGGCTGGCGCGGACCGGCAACCAACGCCTCAACCCTGCCCTCATCAAAGAGACCTATGCCATCCGGTTCGAGAACTGTACCGTGGACGTAGACCTGGTGTCCAATCCCATTACCCGGAGCCAGGCCGTTCAGGGTTTTCAGTTGCATTAGAATTTTATACCCAATTCTCCCATTGCCATATCCGAAGTTGGATCGGCGGCTTTTCTCGAAAGGGAGGAGCCGCCCTTCCTTTTCAGGGGCTAACCCTTCGTTCGCGAGAGGCTTTGCCTCGATGCGGAATAATTCAGCAAGTCTCCGACTTGTGTCAACTTTCCCGAACAAATAATTTTTTCCTTCCCCATCCAAATTTCCCCTATCTTTGCGCGCTATTTTGAAACTATACCTAAAGACAAGTGTTTGCAAGGGATGTGAGGCCGGGCTTTGGGCCCTGGAGACAAGTGTTACTTCGGCGCAGAAACGCGTCCAAACAACCCTCGTGATCAAAACGAAGCATTAAACGGCCTTTTACGTTCCCGCCTGCGGAGTTCTGCTGTTCTGCGTAGGCAGGCGGGAAGATCGAAAAACAAAAACTGAAATTTTCCGGATCTCCGGGATCTGGAAAATTGACAAAAGAATAAATATGAATTTAAGGAACATAGCCATCATCGCTCACGTCGACCACGGCAAGACCACGCTGGTCGACAAGATGATCCATGCCGGTAAGCTGTTTGCCGACCACGAGCGGCCGGGCGACCTCATCATGGACAGCAACGACCTGGAGAAGGAGCGGGGCATCACCATCCTGGCCAAGAACGTGTCCATTCGCTACAAGGACACCAAGATCAACATCATCGACACCCCCGGCCACAGCGACTTCGGAGGGGAAGTGGAGCGTGTGCTCAACATGGCCGACGGCGTCTTGTTGCTGGTCGACGCCTTCGAAGGGCCCATGCCACAGACCCGCTTCGTCACCCAGAAAGCCATTGAACTGGGCCTCAAGCCTATCGTGGTCGTCAACAAGGTGGATAAGGAGAACTGCACCCCGGAGGAAGTACAGGAGGCCGTCTTCGACCTGATGTACAACCTGGACGCTTCGGAAGACCAGCTGGACTTCCCGACCATTTTCGGTTCCGCCAAGCAGGGCTGGATGAGCGCCGACTGGCGGGAGCCAGCCACCGACATTGCAGTCCTCCTGGACGCCATCCTGGAACACATCCCCGCTCCTAAGGTGGAAGAGGGCACGCCCCAACTGCTGGTCACCTCGCTCGACTATTCCCCCTATATCGGGCGAATAGCCATCGGGCGCCTGCAGCGGGGGAGGCTACGCAACGGGCAGCAGGTATCCCTGGTAAAGAAGGACGGTTCTATCCAGAAAAGCCGTATCCGCAGCCTTTTTGTTTTCGACGGCTTCAACCGGCTGGAAACGGAAGAGGTGCAGGCGGGTGAGATCTGCGCCATCTTCGGCGTGGAAGGCTTCGAGATCGGCGACACCATCGCCGACCCGGAGACGCCGGAGGCCCTGCCCACAATCGCCATCGACGAGCCGACCATGAGCATGGTGTTTACCATCAACGACTCGCCTTTTTTCGGCAAGGAAGGCAAATTCGTTACTTCCCGCCACATCAAGGAGCGCCTGGAAAAGGAACTGGAGCGCAACCTTGCCCTGCGGGTGGAAGAGACCGGCTCGGCCGACACCTTCCGCGTTTACGGCCGGGGCGTGCTGCACCTGTCGGTACTGATCGAGACCATGCGCCGCGAGGGCTATGAGCTGCAGATCGGCCAGCCGCAGGTGATCACCAAGCGCATCGACGGTGTAGCGCACGAACCGGTTGAAGACCTGACCATCGACCTCCCCCACGAAATGTCGGGTACTGCCATCGACATGGTCACCCGCCGCAAAGGGATCATGCTTTCCATGGAACCCAAGGGCGAGCGCGTTCAGCTGCGCTTTGAGATCCCCTCCCGGGGCATCATCGGCCTGCGCAGCCAGATGCTGACCGCTACGGCCGGCGAGGCCATTATGTCGCACCGGTTCCTGGAATTCCAGCCGCACAAAGGAGAAATTCCCGGCCGCGTAAACGGCTCCCTGATCGCCCTGGAAACCGGCACCGCCATTCCCTACAGCATCAACAACCTGCAGGACCGCGGTAAATTCTTCGTGGCGCCCGGCGAGGAGGTCTACGAAGGGCAGGTCGTCGGCGAAAACAGCCGTCCGGGCGATCTGGTGATCAACCTTACCAAAACCAAGAAACTGACAAACATGCGGGCTTCCGGAGCAGATGACAAGCTCAAGCTCGTTCCCCCCAAACGCTTCACGCTGGAGGAAGCCCTGGAATACATCCAGGAAGATGAATACGTGGAAGTCACCCCCGGGTCCCTGCGCCTCCGCAAGATCCTGCTGAAGGACCACGAGCGCAAGCGCGCGAAGAATAAGGCCCTGGTGGAGTAAGGATGGGTTCATGGTTCTACGGTTCTATGGGGCAATTGTGTATTGCTGCAATGAAACCATAGAACCATGCCCCCTCTCCCCCTCTCCCCATTTCCTTTCTTGAATATATTCTTTTTCTTTCTATCTTTAGGCATTACTTTTGTCAGGAGCGAACAAGCCCGATATCCTCGTTATATCCGGAATGAATGCCCCCGCAGGCAAACCAGGCTCTGGATGTGGGGCTTTGTTTTTTACCAACACTATCTGACTTATGCCCAAGATCCGATTTGCCTTCTGGACAATGGCATTCCTGCTGTTTGCCCAGGTTTTGTCCGGCCAGTGTAACCTAGCCGATCAATGCGGCGACCTCCAGCCGCAGGGCGGGTTCGGCCCCGATAGCCCTACCTTCTTCTGTGAAGGGGATACCGTGGAATTCATCAACAACTCCGACCCCAACCTGGTCGATTCCACTATTATCGACTGGGGCGACGGGATTGTGGAGAAGCTTCCCGGAACCCCCAGTTTCACTCATGTCTACGATTTTCCGGAGGACACCTGCCTGATCAACTCTACCTCGCTCACCCTTCCCATTACCATGACTGTAATAAACAACTGCCCGGCAGGAGTGAGCCGCAACTGCCTCATCGTCTTCGTCCGTATCCGGGTGGAGCCGGTGGCCCGGTTTGCCGAGCCGGAAACGCTCTGCGTCGGGGAGGAGGCCGTTTTTATGAACGCCTCCTGTGTTAATGGAGAAACGGTGTCTTACGAGTGGACGTTCGAAGACAACGGCATGAGTACGGAAGAGAACCCAAGCGTCATTTACGATCGAAGGGGGGTATATGATATTGAATTGACTGTGACGAACCAATGCGGCAGCGACCAGATTGACAGGGCCATAGAGATTCGGGATGCGCCCATCGCCCGGGCGGATTACGATCTGGATAACGATTCTACCTGCGTGCCCGCCGTCATCGAGTTCGAAAACAATTCCATAGATGAGGATTTCTACGAATGGCAATTCTTTCCCGGTGACAGCGTGATCTTTGCAGATTCTACCGAAATCGGTTTTTTCCCCGACGCCGGCGACTATCAGGCTCTGCTCATTGCCGAAAATACCTGCGGGGTGGATACGGCCATTCTGGAATTTGAGATCTTTGAACCGCCGGCCCTGGCCCTCGGCCCTCCGCCTGCGCCGGGTTGCGATATGCTCGTCTTTACTCCGGACATCACCTATGGTGGTTCCATTTCCAGGCTGGAATGGGCGTTCCCCGGTTCGGATATCGGATCTTCTACCGACTTTTTTCCCACCGTTACGTATTCAACGCCCGGAGTGTTTCCCTTTACGCTCACGGTTTTCGGCCCCTGCGGAGAAATGTCCGTTCAGGATACCGTGCGGGTAGCGGCTTTGGAGGATGTCGTCTTCGACGACGTTGGACTGGTGTGCAATTCCGACAGCCCAATACAGTTGCAGGCCAGCCCGGCATTCGGCGCCTGGTCCGGCCCGGGGGTGAACGCCAACGGCCTGTTCGACCCCGCACAGGCCAACATCGGGCAGAATGTGCTCACCTATGTTGCCGGCACTGCGGAGTGTCAGTCTTCCGGCCAGCTTACCATTGAAGTACAGGAGGCGATAAATGTCGATATCGGCCCGCCTCGCGATACGTTCTGTGTGGACGCCGGGCAGGTGTCTTTCACCTTTTCTCCCGCCGGAGGCGCCTGGTCCGGCCCGGGTATTGTGGATGCTGCCCAGGGCGTGTTCGATCCGGCGGTGGCGGGAGCGGGAGTATACAATCTGCGGTACGTTTACGGCGATCCGATGGGCTGTATCATCCGAAAAACAAAAGAGGTGCGGGTAGAAGCTCTGCCCGCTCTTTCTGTTGACGGCCTGCCGTACACCTGCGCCATAGATGAGGATGTTTTTCTTCCCGGCTTGGCCAACATACAGGCCCCTCCCGGCGCTACTCTGAGCTGGAGTGGCGCCGGGGTGCTGGATGCCGCCACCGGGCGGTTCAATTCCGCCAGCCTGGGCGGAGCTCCTTCCTCCGATATAACCCTCACCGGAACGAGCCCCTTCGGCTGTGTCTCCACTCTTTCCTTTACCCTGGAGGTCAGGGATTATGTGCAGGCCGAAGTGGCGCGGCCCGAAATGACGATCTGTTCGGGCAGCGGGCCGCTGACGTTATCGGCCATTCCCGGCAACGGGCAATGGGCCGGCCCCCAGGTGAATGCCAATACCGGGGAGGTTGCGTCTTCCCAACTGAACCCGGGGATTTATTCCTACGTTTATACCATCGAAGCGGGCACCCCCTGCGAAAGCCGGGATACAGTGGAACTCACCGTCCTGGATGCAGCCAATAGCGTTATTCTTGGCCAGGGGCCCTACGCCTGCGCCTCCGACGGCCTGGCGCCTCTGCCATCAGCCGCCCCGGCAAATGGCCTGTGGTCGGGCCCGGGCCTGACGGGCAACGGGCAGGTAGATGTACAGCTGCTTCCCGGCCCCGGGGCCTATACTTATACCTACACGGTTGAGGCCCTGCCCGATGCCTGTAATTCCGCCGATATAACCTTTACCGTATTGCCTGTTCCGGAACCGGCCTTCACGTTCGATTCCCTGGCCTGCGAGGGGGCGCCGGTGAGTTTTACCAATGAAACTACCAACGCCGATGTGTACAGCTGGGACTTCGGCGATGGCGCCATGCCCTCTTCCGCGCCCGGCCCCCAGCATGCTTTCGATGAATCCGGGAATTACACGGTCACCCTTACTGCCGAAAGCCTCAACCCTGCCACCGGCGATGTCGTGTGCAGCGTACAGCTGCCCCGCGATATTTACGTCTCTCAGGCCCCTGAGCTGGTGGCTTTCAATACAGATGTCGATGAAGGATGTGCTCCGCTTTCGGTGACCTTCGATAACCAGAGTATAGGAGATGACCTTTCTTTCGTCTGGAATTTCGGAGGGCTGGATACTTCTTTTGTGGCTGATCCCGGTTCATTCACCTTTCCCCAGGGGCTGGCCGATACCTCCTATACCGTCACCCTGTCGGTTGCCAATGGCTGCGGGGATGCAGTGGATACAACAGAGATCAACGTTTTTCCCAGGCCGCAGGCCGGCTTCGGCATCACGTTCAATGAGCTGTGCAGCGGAGACACCCTGTACCTCAACAACACCAGCACCGGAAACCCGGACCAGTATTTCTGGTTTATGAACAGCCGGACACTGGAGCGCATCTACAGTATCGCCACGCCCCCGCCGGTGGTCCCCTTTTCGGAAAACACGCCGGACACCCTTTCCGTGCTGCTGGTTGCGGAGAACGCCTGTGGGAATGATTCTCTGGAGCAGTTGGTTACCGTCAACCCCACTGATGTAAGCGCCCTGATCAACAGTTCGGCCCAGGAGTTGTGTGTGGGCGATACGCTGAGGCTGCAGAGTTTCTCCACGCCGGGGGCGCCGGTGCGCTGGTATATTTCCGATGGTAACGTTTATACCGGCACATTGGTGAACCACACCTTCGGGTCGGCGGGCGTTTTTGAGGTTTCCCTGTATGCGGAGGGGTGCGGCGCTGACAGTATGGCGGTACAGGTAGCGGTGCTGCCTCTTCCCGAAGTAGCTTTGAATTTCCCGCCTACCGCCTGTGCGGAAAACCCGGTGCGCTTCGAAGTCATTACCAACGGGGACGGGCAGGTGCTTTATTTTGGCGACGGCGACAGCACCCTGGCCTCGGTGGCGCAGCATACTTATGCCATGCCAGGCACTTATTTCCCCCGGGTAACGGTGACGAGCGCCCAGGGCTGCCGGAACACCTGGGCTGCCAATCCGCTGGAGATCGCTCCCCTGCCGGTAGTGGCCATGGCGGAGGTGGACTCCGTTTGCCAGGGCGCTCCGGCCACCTTTGAAAACCTGAGTATCGGCAATGCCTCCTGCCTGTGGTTGTTTGGCGACGGCAATGGTTCCGACGCCTGCCGGGCCACCCACACTTACCAGTCTTCCGGTACTTTCGACGCCACCCTTATCGTGGTGACTTCCATGGGATGCCGGGATTCGCTGGCCCGGCCTGTATATGTGCGGCCCAGGCCGGTGGCGGACTTCGAGGTGGGCCTGGATGACATTTGTATTCCGGCGGCCGTCACGCTTTCGGATAATTCGTCCGGAGCAACCGGGCTGAGCTGGGACCTGGGGGACGGGAGTACCGGTACTACAGGAGCATTTACCCATACCTATGAAACTGCCGGCGACTTTGAAGTCCGTCTGGTTGCCAGCTATGAAGGCATCTGCCGGGATACGGCCACCCGCCAGTTTACCCTCTACAGCCCGCCGGAAGGCAATTATGAGCTGGTGGAAACCTGTACCCAGGCGGATGGGCATACCCTATTGGTGGAGGCAGAGGCGCAGGATTTCGTCGCCCTTTACGGAAGAGATTACAGCCAGGCCGGCACCCGCCACGAACGGCTGGCCGCCGGCAGTTACACCCTCGAACTGGAGTCACCCCAGGGATGCTTCACCACAAAGGAAGTGCTCGTCCCGCAGGTTCAGGAACTCATCGCTCAAATATTCCGGGATTCTTTTGCCATCGAACTGGGGCAATCGGTTGACCTGCTGGTCAACATCAACCAGGCGGGGACGGAGATACACTGGTCTCCCGGTGAAAGCCTCTCCGATACATCGATCACCAACCCGGTGGCCATGCCGTTCAATACAACCACTTACGTTGTGGAGGTAACCAACCAAAAGGGGTGCGTGAAGAGAGACAGCGCCCTGGTTCGGGTGGCTATCGACCGGGAGCGGGGTATTTTCATCCCCAATGCGTTTACCCCGGACGGGAGTGGGCACAATGACGTATTCCGCATCCTGAGCACCAATGCCGGCCTGGTGGAGGCGTCCGTTTTCCGCGTATTCGACCGCTGGGGCGAACTGGTGTTCGAGGCGGTGGACTGCCCGGCGGCCGAGCTGCAGGATTGTGGCTGGGACGGCAATTTCAAAGGGCAGAAAGCCGAGCAGGGCGTTTATACCTACTACGCCGAGTTGCTTTTCACCGACGGTTTCGTCCGCGTGGCCAAGGGCAATGTGACGCTGATCCGTTAGTCAATCTGTTCCGAAGAAGGATAAACCTTTGAGGGGTTCAACCAACAAATTATCGCTCATGAAATACGCCAAAGCCTTATTCACCGCCATTCTTATCCTTTCTGTTCTGTTCACTGTGCAGCTGGGGATAGCCCAGGACGCTCATTTCTCTCAGTTCAGCCGCGCTTCCACTTACACCAACCCGGCCTTTGTGGGGCTGAGCCGGGAGCCGGCGCGATTGTCCCTGCAGTACCGCAATCAATGGTCGAGCGTGCTGGCAGGCCAGTCCTATCATTCGGCATTGGCGGCTTTTGACTGGCGCAATTGCCTGGGCCTCAGCTTTTTCTCCTTCGGCATCAGTGCGCAGGCCAGCCGGGCGGGTGATTCCCGTTTTACCGACGGGCAGGCCATGCTGAGCCTGGCCTACCACCAGCAGGTCGCCCGCGGGCTTTTCCTGGCGGGGGGCGTCCGGGGCGGCGCCTGGAACTACCGCATAGACGATAGCCAACTGGCCTTCGAAGAGCAGTTCGACGGCATCGGCTATGACCCCAACCGGGACAATTTCGAATCTTTCGACCAATTGCAGCGCACCGTCTTTGGCCTTTCCGCCGGCCTGTTGCTGTACGATACGGAAGCGGCCTGGCAGATTGGCGCCAGCCTGCTGCACATCAACCAACCGCTGTATTCTTTCCTGGAAGACGCTCAGAATGGTAATCGTGTAGGTATGGGATGGTCTCTGCAGGGGCAGTTCGGCCTTTCTACCGACAACCAGGCAGACAGCAAGGAACTCGCCCTTCAGTTCTTCTACCGCCAGCAGGCCCTGTTTAAAAACAGTAAGCAGCGCATGTTGTCCGCCGGCGCGCTCTGGCAATTGACGGAAAACAGAAAGGGCAACGCTTTCTATCTGGGCCTCTACGGCAGGGTGGGGCGCCATGCCGGGGATGCCGGCTTTACCTTCGATGCAGTGACGCCTTACATGCGGGTGGACTATGGCGACTGGAGTTTCGGCCTGTCTTACGACGTCAATGTCTCGCCCCTGGCCAATGCCTCCCGGCTGGCAGGAGCGATGGAGCTGTCGGTGCAGGCCAATATCGGGGACATGCGCGACTGTATCGTCTGCCCGTCGAATTGGTGAGGCTCAAGGCTGCCTCAAAAGTTATGGTACACTGATCTTTTAAGATTCGTTAGGATAATTTAAGATTGAAAATAGCCTGTCGGCCCGATCTTATTTGATCCTGAAAAACCTTAACAGATCAGTGTCCTATTCTTTTCCGGGCTCGTGCGCTGTCAGGACGGGATCAATTCTCTCCGAGTATTATGATCAGCGTATAGACCAATCCCGGCACGTAAAAGAGCAAGGTCAGTAAAAGCGAGATCCAGAAGCGGTTGGTGATTCCGTCGTAAAGTCCCATGGCCAGGGGAGGCAGCAGGATGGCGATGATGACCAGCAGAAGCAGGTCGGTGTCGGTATCCCGGCGTAACTGCTTCAGCTTCTCCTTCAGCGCTTTTTTAAAGGCTTTTCGCTGCTGGCGTTTTTGCTTTCGCAGCTCTTTTTTGCTGAGGGCAGTTGTTTCCTCCACACCCTTTTCTACTTTGGTTTCGGCTTTGATGTGCACTATCGCCTGGGCGGGCTGAATGTTCAGCAACAGGAACAGGCTGCACAGGGAAAGAAGGTAAGGTAGTTTCATGGATCCGGTATTTGGTGAAGAAATGTTTGCGGGGCGGAACGAGTGCCGGCGCCGGCCGTATCGGTTCAATATGCCAAAATACACAAATCCTCGGGAAAGGGGAATGGCTGGCCCTAAATCAACTCATTGCCTGCCGCAGCCCTGGCGAAAGCGGGAACCCAATCAACCAATCACTAATCAACTAAACCGGGTTTATCATCGGCAGGTCAACCACCTTGGCCTCCTTGGGCCCGATGCTCATCCACCCTATGATGCCCCCCGAAGCTTTGGCCACATAACGGGCGAAGCTGAGCAGGCCGTCGTAGAAGTGCGTGGCGTGTTTGGGGTCCAGCAGGGGCAGGATGTCGTTGATCTTGCTTAGTTCCCGGGTGATGATTTCCTGGCGTTGCTCCGGTGAGCGCGGCAGAAGCCGGATCAGCTCGATCAGCCGGCCGTGCAGTTGCTCGTCCACCTTCTTATAATATTCCTGCCACTCCGGGTGAAAATGAAATGCCCGGATGTGGGCGATCTTTTCTCCTCTTTCCAGTTCGGCATCATCGATGATGCCGTCTGCTCCGGCTACCAATAGGGTGACATAAGGTATGGCGTCATATAAGATCTTTTGTTTTTCCGGTGGTAAGGATTCTATACTTTTGATCATATCGGCCTTGCAAGTTGTTTTCGGCCCAAAAATAAACTTTTACAGATAGATAGGGGCTAAAAACGGGTTGATATTTCTCAGAGCATGTTTGGAGGCCGGGTTTGAAAGCGAAAAGAGTCAATTTTTTGATGAGGCTAGGCGCCTTTTTGAAGAGCGTACCCGTAGGTACGGTCGAAAAAAGCAACGAAATATCATCAAAAAAGTGGCCTTTGCAGCTCAAAGATTGGCCTCCAAACATGCTCTCAGTATTTTCGGCTGGCAGTGGAGGGCGCCCGGCCTCATGCCGGCCTCAGATATTGGCGGCAACCAGGATCACCACGAGGTGGATAAGAATGCCGGCGCCTATACCCGTATTTCGCTGCCGTGCCGACAGCTTCGGGGGGATTGTCTGTAACGCCTGGAATCCCAGCGGCAGGTAGAGCAACATGGCGGAGAAAGTGCCCGGGGAGTAGGATGCCGATGCCAGGCAGGACAAGGGGTGCAATATGCCGTTAATGAACAGCACCGTCCAAAGGGCCAGGAGGATTACGTTGTTCTTCCAGCCCAGGGTATAGGCAATGGCGAAGGCGGCCATCACCGGCCAGGCAATGCCGTTGATGATAAGAAAGTCGGAGGTAGACAGATTGGCATTCAAAAAACCGGACAGCCAGGCGGGAAAGCCTACCCCGGCAAAGTATTCCTCCAACAGGTGGATGGCGTAGGTGGCCGGCAGCAGCCAGGCCAGGAGGGTGGGGGGGAAGTGTTTCATGGTTTTATTGGTTCATGGTTAGGGAGCTTCGTCGTGGATAAAAACACCTCTTCGATCCCAATAAATTTGAACAACCTATCCTTCCAAACCACCAATTCTGCATTTCTCTCCCTTGGGGGCAGAGGTGATTGGTTCTGGATAGAAAAGCCTCGGAGAGGCGTAATGTTGTTAG
>CAYQKY010000074.1:0-35159 GCA_964418125.1 uncultured Phaeodactylibacter sp. | reverse complement strand
CGCTCGTAGGAGACGGGAGTGACCTCCACATGCAGGTCGATGCGGTCGAGCAGGGGGCCGGATATCTTGTTGAGGTAGTGCTTTATCTGGCCTGGCGCACAGACGCAGTCCTTGTCGGGGTGGTTGTAGTAGCCGCAGGGGCAGGGGTTCATGGAAGCTATGAGCATAAAGCCGGCGGGGTAATCTACTGAGATCTTGGCGCGGGAAATGGTCACACGGCGCTCTTCCATGGGCTGGCGCAGTACTTCCAGGGCGGAGCGCTTGAACTCGGGCAGCTCGTCGAGGAAGAGGACGCCGTTGTGTGCCAGGGAGATCTCGCCCGGGTTGGGGTTGGAGCCGCCGCCCACCAGGGCCACGTCGCTGATGGTGTGGTGGGGCGCCCGGAAGGGGCGGGTGGCGATGAGGGACGATTCGGGTGGCAGCATGCCGGCAACGGAATGGATCTTGGTGGTCTCCAGCGCCTCGTGCAGGTTGAGGGGCGGCAGGATGGTGGGCAGGCGGCGGGCCAGCATGGTCTTGCCGGCGCCGGGCGGGCCGATGAGGATGACATTGTGTCCTCCGGCGGCGGCGATCTCCAGCGCCCGTTTGATGTTCTGCTGGCCTTTAACATCGGAAAAATCGACATCGTAGACGTTCTGGTTTTCGAAGAATTCATCGCGGGTGATGACCATTTTGGGTTCGATCTTCAGTTCGCCGTTGAGGAAGTCTACCGCTTCCCGCAGGCAGCTGACACCGAAAACGTCGAGTCCGTTGACGATGGCCGCCTCGCGAGCGTTCTGTTTGGGCAGGATGAAGCCCTTGTATCCTTCCTTGCGCGCCATGATGGCGATGGGCAGCGCCCCTTTGATCGGGCGCAAGCTACCGTCGAGGGAAAGCTCCCCCATCATGATGTATTTGTCGAGCTCGCTGCCCTCTATCTGTTTGGTGGCTGCCATTACGCCCATGGCGATGGGCAGGTCGTAGGCGGAGCCCTCCTTGCGGATATCGGCGGGGGCGAGGTTGACGACCGTCTTCAGGCGCATCATGCGGTAGCCGACATTCTGTATAGCGGCCTCGATGCGCTGAAAGCCCTCCTTGACGGCATTGTCCGGAAGGCCGACCAGGTAATAGAATTGTTTGCCGGCGGCAACGATGCCTCCGGTATTGACTTCAACGGTGATCTTTCGGGCGTCTACGCCGTGAACGGCGGCGGCGAAGGTTTTTACGAGCATTGGGCATACATTTATGGCAGCCTCCCCCTTGTCCCCTCCTCCGCCTACGCGATACTTCGGCGTACGGTGAAAGGGGTGGTTGTGGCTAAAGGGTCGCAACTGTATTAAAATAGAAAAATAGCTGGTTGGTTTAACTCTCTGTGCGCAGGCTAAGTTGAAACGCTAATTTACAAAATTTTCATAAAATCTCTCTATCTGCTACCTTCTCTTACTGGAAAGAATAACGGGCCACCTGAAGTTTACCCGGCATATCCCGGCAATTGTTGGGAGAAGACGGGGTAGCCCGTCCGAATGGGAAATGCCCGGGACATGCTGCCCCGGGCATTCGTGGGTGGAAGTGTTCGTTTCGGGATTCGTTGATTCGGGATTCGGCAGAACAACTAATTCGAGGAATAACGAATATACGAATCCCGAATCAACGAATCCCGAACCCCCTACTGCTTCGCCACCACCACCTTCTGCACTGTCTTTGCCCCCTGGCTGATGATCGTCAGGTAATAGACGCCGTCCTGCAGGGCGGTAGCGTCAACCGGCAGGCGGTAGTCGCCGGCAGCTTTCTGGCCTTCTTCGACCACTTTGACGAGGTTGCCCTCCTTATCCCGCAGTTCGATCCGGACGTTGCCGGCCCGGAGCAGGGTATACTCCAGCGTAACCTGGTTGGCGGCGGGGTTGGGGTATACCTTTACATTAGAGGTGGCGGTTGCCTCCGCTGGCGTTTCAGCGGGTGCGTTGGGGTCGAGCAGCAGGAAGTGCCCTTTGCGCATTTCCCTGCCTTCAGGGTGCATTCCCGGATGGGGATGGCCGCCGGGGCGGTGCATTCTCTGTTCCCCTTTTCCTTTTTTGTCTCCTCGTTTTCTGCCCTGCCCCTCTTCCGGCGCCGGCGCATATTTCTCGTGAATGGCGCGCATGTCTTTATGCCATTGTTCCTGCTGATCCTTTATTTCGGCCAGCAGGGCGTCGATATCTTCGCTATATTTATCCACCAGGCCTTTCAGGGCTTCCCGTTCCTCTTTGTTCTCTTCACGCAGGGCTTTGAAGTCTTCCCGGCTGTGGTTCGGGCCCTGCCTCAGTTGTTCCATTTCCCGGCGGTTGGCCTCGAATTTGGGGCGCAGCTCGTTGAGCAAGGCCTTGTCTTCGGCGCTGATCTTTTCCTCCAGCTTCGCGCGCTGTTGAAGCATGACGGGGTGAATGTTCTTGTCCCGGTAGGCTTTCATCTCCTGATGGAGGCCTTCCATGTCTACTTTTTTCATGCGTTCCTGATGGCGTTCCCGGCGCTCGGCTTTCATAGCCTCTACTTTTGCCAGCTGTTCTTCGGTGAGCACTTTATCGAGTTTTCCCTTGTATTTGGCGGCCAGGGCCTGGAATGCCTGGTGATGTTCTTCCCGGGACTCGAAATCCTGGCCTTTCAGCTCCTGCATTTCCTGTTCGAATGCAGTTTTCAGTTCGCCGAGCTGGCCCATTTGCTCCTCAGTCAGCTGGAGTTCGGCCTGCATGTCCATCAGGGCGTCAAAGGAGAACATGGGGCGGTGCTGCCTGGGCGGCGGGTGGTGGCCCTGGCGTTGTTGTTGTGCCACAAGGGCCGTGCCTGCCAGAAGGAAAGCGCCCATCAGCAGGGCGGATAACAATTGCTTATGCATTTTCATAACGATCTTTTTTTGTTGAAAAATTGGGTTCTTAAAAAAGAGCTTTTCAACACAGTCCCAATTCTATAAACCTTGGATATTTCCCCGGAGAGAAAGTTTAATTGGAGCTCCCTTTTTCTGTTGGACTATTATGATCGCGTTTTTTTTCCCGGGGCGGCCTTCTTTTTTCCCGGCGTTCCCGGAAACGCTTCGAAAATTCATCCAGTTTCTGAATTTGCTCGGTGCTGAGCAGCGGCTTGATCTCCTGGTGCATGGAATCGATCAGGGCTTTGCGCCTCGCCCTCGATTCGATATGGCTTTCGGCGATCAGGCCGGCGTAGCGGTGCACGATGGGATGTAACTCCTGCTGCTGTTCCGGGCCGGCTTCGATGATGTGGTACAGGTGTTCTTCAAAACCAGGCGCAAACCGCATCTCGGCCACCTGGTGTATCTGCCGGACCGCCACGTAGCGGTGGGTGAAGAAGCCGGCCACAAAGCCGATCCCGATCAGGGAAAGCACCGCCGCAATTATTTTAAAGTTTCTCATCGCCTTTTCTTTTTAGTTCTGCAGATAGGTATAAGCATCTTCCGGCGCCAGGTTGCTCACGCCGATGATGGCATCCGTGGTCAGGCTGCCTTCCGCCAGGTAGATCCCGATCAGGGTCAGCAGGATGATGATCAGGCAGGCGGCGGCGGCGCGCGGCAGGAGCGACAACAACGTGGCTCCCACCGGCGAGGCGTTCACCTTCTCCATCACGACATCCACGAAGCTTTCATCGGGCCCAGCCTGCAGGGCGCCCAGCATTTGCCGGAGCTTTTCCAGTTGCTGTTTTTCCCGGCGGAGTTCTGCCGATGTTTCCAGCGCTGCCTCGAGGCGGGACTTTTCTTCGCCGGAAAGTTCCTCCTCGAATGACCGTAAAAGCAGTTCCTGTATGTTTTCTTTTTTCATATCCCAATGAATTCTAAAGCCATTTTTCCAGTATTTCCCGCAGCTTCTGTTGGCCACGGGCCAGCCTGGAAGCTACCGTACCCTGCGGCAGGCCCAGGATGTCGGCGGTTTCCTTCACGGAGTAACCGTCGATCAGTCGCAGAACGGCCACTGTCCGAAACTCCGGTTCCAGCCTTTGCAGGGCTTTGCGCAGGGCGTCCTGCATGTCCTGCCGGCCGGGGTTCATGCTATCGTCTTCCATGCCAGGGTTGTTTCTCTCTTTTCTGATAACGGACAACCACCGGTTCTTCCGCTGCCGCCGCTTCAGCTCGTTGACCGACAGGTTGATGGCAATGCGGGTGAGGTAGGTGCCCACCTGAGCGTCGCCCCGGAAATCCTTCAGGGCTTTGTAAAAGCGTATGAAAACCTCCTGTGCTACGTCATCGGCCTCGGCTGTGTCGCCCAGCATGCCAACTACGGTGGAACGCACCAGCAGTTCATGCGCCTCCACCAACTGGCGGAATGCAGCCTGGTCGCCGCAGCGGGCGCGTTCTATCACATCGAGGCTTTTATGCATAAACTGGCTTCCAATAGCGGTTTTGCTGATTAGACAATCAAAATGGATATTTTTTTCCCGGAGGAGGTCATTTTTTCAGGAAAAAGAAGCAGGCGCTGGCGTTTATCCCGCACGTCCCGGTTCCACGGGCTACCTTTCTGTACTTTACTGTCGATTTGTTCTCAAAAAAAATTATTTTAACGGAAATCATAACAGTTTAAATGCAATAGTATGAAAACGGGTAGAAGAGCATTTCTGAAGCAGGGCGGGATCGTGGTTGCCGGCACGGCAATGGGCCTGCAGGCAATAGGCCAAAATAGAGTGGCCCCGGTAGATACGGCCAACCTGGGAGTTATCGGAACTGGAGACCGCGGGCTTGGTTTGATTCGCAAACTTCAGGGTTTTTCCCAGTTTAAAGTGACGGCCTGTTCGGATATCCTTCCTTTTCGCCTGGAAGAGGCCGTTGCGGTTGCCGGTGAAAATTGTAAGGGATATGCCGATTATCGCCGGGTGCTGGATGATAAAGGTGTAGATGCCGTTATCATTGCCACGCCACTTTCGATGCACTATGAGATGGCGGCGGCGGCCCTCGATGCAGGCAAGCATGTCTACTGCGAGAAAACCATGGTTTTCCATGAAAATGAAGTTTTCAGGCTTATCGATAAAGTTAAAAGCTCAAACCGTATCTTCCAGGTCGGCCACCAGTACCGCAGTACGCCCCTGTATTATCATGTGGCTGAAATGATCCGGCAGGGGTACATCGGAGACGTGATCAACGTTTATGTGCAGTGGAACCGGAACGGCGACTGGCGGCGGCCGGTGCCCGAGCCCCAGTACGAGCGGATCATCAACTGGAGGATGTACCGGGAATATTCGGGCGGCCTGACGGCGGAGCTGCATTCTCATCAGATCGACTTCATCAATTACGTATTTGACAGCTACCCTCAAAAGGTGATCGGCCTGGGCGGCATCGATTACTGGAAGGACGGCCGGGAGACTTTCGATAATGTCAATACCCTATTCGAATATCCCGGCGGCATGAAGGTGAATTGCATTGCCCTGACTTCCAACTCCCGGGAAGGGTACATTATGAAGTTCAGGGGCAGTAAAGGCGCCATCGAGCTCAATATAGACAAAGGCTGGATCTACAGCGAGAAGGTAACGGAAAAAGAGCTGGGCGAGGTGGATGGCGTCAGCGGCGCTACCTTGCAACTGCTCAAGGAAGGGCAGGGGATACCCATAACCGCGCCGGAGGAAAAAGAGGGAATGGACAATACCGGCCATGCGCTGGATGCTTTCTACCGCAGCCTGGTTGACAATACCCTCCCCTACTCCAATGTATACAACGGCGGGGCCACGGCCCTCTGCGTCCGCATGGCCATTGACGCCATGCTGGAGGGAACGCCCCAAATCTGGAAACCGGAATACGATATTGTAAGGAACATATAAATGGCAAACGTCATGAACTACGTCATTAAACTCAGTATTTACAGCCTGCTGCTGATGAGCCTCTGGGCATGTAAGCAGGACGGTGCTCAAAACGGGCAAACCTCCGAAGGATGGACAGTACTGGACGGCAGTAACAACCTGGAGGGGTGGAAAAAACTGAACGGAGAAGCCGGGTACCGGGTAGAGGACGGTGTGATCATTGGCACGACAAAGGCCAATACGCCCAACACCTTTTTGGCCACCGAACAGAAGTATTCGGATTTTATACTCGAGTATGAATTCAAAGTAGATCCCGCCATCAACTCCGGCGTACAGATCCGCAGCAACAGCTTCCCGGAGTACCAGGAAGGCAGAGTGCATGGCTACCAGGTGGAGATCGACCCGTCAGAACGGGCCTTCACCGCCGGCATCTATGACGAGGCCCGGCGCGGGTGGTTGTATCCTCTTTCCCTCAATGAACTGGCCAGGAAAGCCTTCCGGCAGAACGAATGGAACAAGGTCTATGTGGAATGCATTGGGAACACCATCAAAACCTGGCTCAACGATGTGCCTGCCGCTTATCTGGTAGACGACGAAACCGACAGCGGATTCATTGCCCTGCAGGTACATTCCGTAAACGATGATTCGCTGGCGGGCAAGGAGGTAAGCTGGCGCAATATCAGAGTAAAAACAGAGGGCCTGGAACCGCGGGAAGGAGACTTCCCCTATGTCGTCAACATGCTGCCGAACCAGGCCACGGAAAAGGAGAAAGAAATGGGATGGGCACTGGCCTGGGATGGAAAAACTGCCGATGGCTGGCGGGGCGCCCATAAGGAAAGCTTTCCGGAAGAAGGCTGGACTATTGAAGACGGCCAGCTCATTGTACTGGAATCAGGGGGGGGAGAAAGCCGGAACGGCGGAGATATCGTTACCGAAAAAGAGTATTCTGCCTTCGAGTTCCAACTTGAATTCCTGCTCACGGAGGGCGCCAACAGCGGGATCAAGTATTTCATCACCGAGGGTTATGGCCCCAGAGAAGGGTCGGCCATCGGCCTGGAGTACCAGATCCTGGACGACGAAAGGAATCCCGACGCCAAAATGGGCAGGGATGGAAACCGGACGCTGGCCTCCCTGTACGACCTGATCGCCGCCAACAAGGAGGAGCGGTTCGTCAGGCCCCCCGGCGAATGGAATCATGCCCGGATAGTGGTGTATCCCGACAATCGGGTGGAACACTGGCTCAACCACCGGAAAGTGGTAGAGTACGTGAAAGGATCCTCCGAGTTCCTGGAATTGGTGAAGGCCAGCAAATACAAGGATTTCGAAAACTTCGGCATCTGGGATAAAGGCCATATCCTCCTCCAGGATCACGGCAACCGGGTAGCCTTCCGAAGCATCAAGATCAGAGATTTACAACTACTTCAGTAAAAATTAAACCCACACCTATGTCCTCAACGAACAGGAGAGAATTCATAAAAACGGCTGCCGCCGGGGCGGCTGCGCTTACTTTTGGCCCCGTTGCCCTTTCAGCCAGGAGTTATAAGAAAATACTGGGCGCCAACGACCGCATACGCGTCGCTATTCAGGGGTGCAACCGCCGATTCTACGGCCTGCTTCCCTCTTTACAGCATCTGGGAAAGACGGTGGAAATCACCTATGTCTGTGATGTGGACGCCAGAAGGCAGGACAAAGCGGTGGCCGCTGTTAAAGAAGCCATGGGGGAAAGCCCCGGAGCGGAGAAGGACTTCCGCAAGATCCTGCAACAGGACAACGTCGACGCCGTCTTTCTGGCCACTCCTGACCACTGGCATGCGCCGGGGGCCTGGATGGCCATGGAAGCAGGTAAGCATGTTTACGTTGAAAAACCCTGCGGCCACAATCCGCGGGAAGGAGAACTGCTGACGGCCTTTCAGAAAAAATACGGGAAAGTAGTGCAGATGGGAAACCAGCAACGCTCCGGCCCGAAGTCTCAGGAAGTCATCGCGATGATACACAATGGAGCGATCGGCGAACCCTATATGGCGACTGCTTATTACACCAACAACCGGGGAAAGGTAGATGACGCCAATCAGGCGCCCCCTCCGGAATGGCTGGACTGGGACATGTTCCAGGGCCCCGCTCCCCGACGGCCCTTTCTGGATATTCTGGCCGATTACAACTGGCACTGGTTCTGGGAATGGGGAACGGGAGAAACCGGTAATAATGCCACGCATGAGCTGGATATCGCCCGCTGGGCATTACAGGTTACTTACCCGGAAATGGTTTACGTGGATGCCGGAAAGTACCATTTCAAAGATGATCCCTGGGTCATGTATGACACCATGCTGGCTACTTTCAAATTTCCTGGTGGCAAAACCATTCAGTGGGATGGAAAGAGCCGGAACGCTTACAATACCTACGGCAGAGGCCGGGGAACGATCATCTACGGCGCCGAGGGCAGCGTCCATATGGACCGGGATGGCTATCAGGTATTTGATCGGGATGGTAAGCTGGTAAGTGAAAATATGGCCGGCGGCCAGGAAGCCGGGACCGCCCTGGGCGGCGGCGGCGATATGACCACCTTACATGTACAGAACTTCCTGGAAGCGATCCAGGGCAAGGCGAAGCTAAATGCCCCTATTGATGAAGGAGCTGTCAGCACTCACCTTTGCCATTACGCCAATATTTCTTATAAAATGGGCAACGCCCGCCTGGAGGTCGATCCCTTAACCGGACGGTTGAAGAGCAATAAGCTCATGAAGAAATATTGGAGCAGGGAATACGAAAAAGGGTGGGAGCCGCCTCAGTAACTCTGAGAGCTGTATCGCTACCGGGGTTACAATAAATTAATCAGTATTCCCGCGTTGCTCCCCTGATTATTCACCATATTTGCACAACGGACAAACAGCAAAAGCAAAAGTACTTACATGTCGGAAAAAAAATCAATAGCGGTTCTGACCAGTGGCGGTGATGCACAGGGGATGAACCCGGCGGTGCGTTCAGTTGTACGGGCTGCCGTCCATAAAGGTTTTGACGTTTATACGATCTACGAGGGGTATAAGGGCATGATCCTGGGCGGCGATTACATTAAGAAAGCCGGATGGTCTTCGGTTGGAGGCATTTTACACCGGGGAGGAACGTCGATCGGTTCTGCCCGGTCGGAGGCCTTTCTTACTACTGAAGGCCGGCGGCAGGCAGTGCTGAACCTTATCAGCCGGGGTATCGACGCCCTCGTCGTGATCGGCGGTGACGGCAGCCTGACCGGAGCCAACATATTGCGGCAGGAATGGGCCGGACACGTCGATGCCCTCCTGGAAGAAGGAAAGATCGACAAGGCATGGGCGGAAAAATACCGGTCGATCTTCATCACCGGCCTGGTGGGGTCTATCGATAATGATATGTGCGGTACCGATATGACCATCGGCGCTGATTCCGCCTTATTCAGGATAACCGAGGCGGTCGACGCCATAATCAGTACGGCGGCGAGCCATCAGCGTACTTTTGTCATCAAGGTAATGGGAAGAAACTGCGGATACCTGGCCCTTATGGCCGGCCTGTCCTGCGGCGCCGACTGGGTGTTCATCCCGGAAGACCCGCCCAAACCGGGAGAGTGGGAGGACCACATGTGTGAGCTGCTGAAAGCCGGCCGGGCTGCCGGCCGCCGCGACAGCATTGTCATTCTGGCGGAGGGCGCCAGGGATACCGAAGGGAACCCGATAGGAAGCACCTACGTCAAGGAGGTGCTCGAAGAGCGGCTCGGAGAAGATACCCGGATAACCATCCTCGGCCACGTCCAGCGGGGTGGAGCGCCGAGCGCCTATGATCGTTATATGACGACTCTTCTGGGCGTTTCCGCTATCGAACAGATCGACCTCCACTCTCCCAGTGACGACCCCCTGCTGATCGGCGTTCAGGAAAACGACGTCATTACTGCCCCTCTTATGAAGTGCGTGAGCGATACCCACCAGATACGGGAGCTGATCCAGAAAGGAGAATATGAAAAGGCAATGGAACTCAGGGGAGGTGGGTTTTCTGAAGCTTATGAGACCCTGAAAGTCATGCTGCGCACTCTTCCGAGTGAGACCCCCCGCAACCAGCGGCGGTTGAGGATCGGCGTGTTGCACGGAGGTGGGCCGGCGGCGGGCATGAATACTGCTGCTCTAACCGCTGTGCGGATCGGCCTGGATCACGGCCATACCATGCTCGGCATCAGCGACAGCTTCCAGGGCATGATCAAGGGGCGAATTAAAGAAATGGACTGGATGAGCGTCGGCGGCTGGGTAAATGTAGGCGGCGCCGAGCTCGGCACCAACCGCAGGCCTCTTTCCGGGACCGACTACTACGCCATTGCCCGGACGATCGAAGAGCAGCAAATTGACGCTCTGCTCATGATCGGCGGCTGGTCCGGCTATCAGGGTATCTACAATATGTACAAAAAAAGAGGAGATTTCTCCGCCTTTAACATACCTATGGTTTGCCTTCCGGCCACCATCAACAATAACCTTCCGGGAACGGAACGAAGTGTCGGCTCCGATACGGCACTAAATAATATCGTTCAGGTGGTGGACAAGATCAAGCAATCGGCAGTGGCCTCCAAACGGTGTTTTGTGGTGGAAGTAATGGGGCGGCATTGTGGATTTCTGGCCCTGATCAGCGGCATTGCCACCGGGGCGGAAAGGGTTTATCTGCACGAAGAGGGTGTAAAGCTGCGGGACCTGCAAAAAGACCTGGAGAACCTCGTCGATGGGTTTTCCAAAGGTAAGCGCCTGGGGTTGATGATCCGCAATGAGAAGGCCAATCATTTGTACGGAACCGGATTTATGGCGGCCCTCTTTGAAGAGGAGGGCGGCGAGCTCTTCGATGTCCGCCAGGCTATCCTCGGCCATCTCCAACAGGGAGGTGATCCTTCCCCCTACGACCGCATACTTGCCATCCGCCTCGGCCGCCTGTGTACCGAGTACCTGATCAAAGAGTGCCTGGAGGGTAATACCCCCGCTTCCTTCATTGGCCTGCAAAAAGGCGCGGTAGACTTTGTCAGCATGGCCCGCTGGCCCGAACTGGTGGACAATGACCTGCAACGCCCCCAGAAACAGTGGTGGATGAACTTGCGCCACATCGCCAGGATGATGGCGGCGCCGCCGGAGGAGGTGGAGTATTGATATCAGTGGTCTGGCCGACGTAGAACCTGTCGGCGGAAGGAGAGTAGAGGATATATACGTAGTGCATGGGCTTCAGGTTTTGCCAGAAATAAGAAAGCCCTGAACGAGTTTTCGTTCAGGGCTTAGCGCCTCAGATAGGACTTGAACCTATGACCTACGGATTAACAGTCCGCCGCTCTAACCAGCTGAGCTACTGAGGCTTATTTCAAGAAGCTCAGGTTAGGTTACAAGTAGGCAAGGCATGAACCTAGGGCCTACGGATTAATCCCGCTTTTGAGCGGGACCGCTCTAACCAGCTGAGCTACTGAGGCGTAATTTTTCCTTCAAAAACCTTTTCTTTAAAAGGCGAGTGCAAAGTTATCACTTCCAAAATAAAAGTGCAATCTTTGCCGAATAATTTTCCAAAAAAATATCTGCTTGGGCAAACGGCATTGAAAGAGCAATGGTTCCTGAAAAAAGGAGTTTTTTTTGGGGCCTCTACCAAGACCACAGCTGCCTTTGCCAAAGCCCAAAAAATGTTGCTATATGAGCCTACTTGCCGTTGGCACCGTTGCTTTCGATGATATTGAAACTCCCTTTGGCCGGGCAGAGATGGTCGTGGGCGGCGCTGCCACTTACATTACTCTTGCTGCATCCTATTTTACGAAAGACCTCAAGATCGTCTCTGTGATCGGTGACGATTTCCCGGAGGAAGAGCTGGACTATCTGCGCTCACGGGGCGTAAACCTGGAAGGGCTGCAGGTAAGAGAGGGGGAACGGTCCTTTTTCTGGTCCGGCCGTTATCATAACAACCTCAATGACCGGGATACACTGGACACGCAACTGAACGTCCTGGGGGATTTCGACCCCGTTCTGCCGGAAAGCTACAAGAAGGTAGACTTCCTCATGTTGGGCAACCTCACTCCCGCCATACAGAAGAAGGTGATTGAACAGCTCAACCACCGGCCAAAACTGATCGCGCTGGATACCATGAACTTCTGGATGAATACGGCTATGGAGAGTCTGCTCGAGGTGCTCAAAATGATAGACGTACTGGTCATCAATGACGAGGAGGCCCGGCAGCTGTCCGGTGAACATTCTCTGGTGAAAGCCGCTGATGCGATTCACCACATGGGCCCCAAATATCTGGTCATCAAGAAGGGGGAGCACGGGGCGCTGCTCTTCGAAGGGGGAAATATCTTTTTCGCGCCGGCTTTGCCTCTGGCGGAAGTTTTTGACCCTACCGGCGCCGGCGACACCTTCGCGGGAGGTTTCATCGGCTATCTGGCCAAAACGGAAGACCTGTCCTTTGAAAATATGAAACGCGCAGTGATCTACGGTTCGGCCATGGCTTCCTTTTGTGTGGAAAAGTTCAGTATTGAGCGCCTGAAAGGCCTGTCCAATAAAGAAATAAAAGAGCGCATTGCCGCTTTCGTCGAACTGGTTAACTTCGACGCGGACCTGGAGTTCTGAAAAACAGGAATGGCACTTCCAAGAAAGTGCCATTTCCAATAAAACATCGCATCTGATAGTATAGGCACAAGGCGCTACGCCTCTGCCATCCCCTCCAGGATCTGCTCGGCGTGTGCCTTGGTGTTTACTTTTGTAAAAACCTTTTCAATTTTTCCTTCTTCGTCGATGACAAAAGTCGTGCGGTGTACGCCATCATACTCTCTGCCCATGAATTTTTTCGGCCCCCATACCCCATAGGCATTCAGGATCTCTTTTTCCGTATCCGCAATCAGCGGAAAAGGCAGGCTGTATTTATCGATGAACTTCTGGTGCTTCTTAGGGTTGTCCGGGCTGACTCCCAGGATCTCATATCCTTCCTTTTTTAGTACGGAGAAGTTGTCCCGAAGGTTACAGGCTTCGGCGGTACATCCCGGCGTGTCGTCCTTGGGGTAGAAATAGAGAACCAGTTTTTTGCCTTTGTAATCGGACAGAGAAATGGTATTCTCATTCTGGTCTATGCCTTGAAAAGCAGGCGCTTTATCTCCTTCTTTGAGGTGTGTCATAAGCTGCTTGGACTTTTTTGATTCTGGAATAATCTGACAACAAAGAGAAAGCGGTGTGGTTCATGGTATTTACCTCAAATACCGGTACAAGTCCCGGAGGCTTTCCACATTATGGGCGGGAGCAAAAATATCGATATACGGCATGGCTGCCTGAAGGCCCAGGGTGTTGGGCTCATAAACGGAGCTTCCGGCCAGCGGGTTGAGCCAGATGACTTTGGCGGATCTGCTTTGTATTATTCGCATACTTTCCGATAAAAGCTCCGTATTGCCAGTATCCCATCCGTCACTCATGATGATGACGACGGTGCGGTTGTTCAACAGCTTGCCGGCGTAAGAAGCACAGAACTCATGTAGCGATTCGCCGATCTTCGTACCTCCCGACCATCCGGGCACGGCATCTGCCAGTTCGTTGAGGGCAATGCTGAAATCCCGCCGGCGAAGCTGGCTGGTCACCCGGTATAAAGATGTGCTGAAAACGAAAGTTTCAATTCGGCGGTAGGCTTTCTGGAAGGCATAGACAAACTGAATGAGAAAACGGCTGTACAGGTCCATAGACTTGCTGACATCGCAGAGCAGGACGATCTGTTGCTTGTTTTCAGCCGGCTCGTAGTAGGCCAGGTCCATGATCTCTCCGCCCCGCCGCATATTCAGCCGCAGGGTGCGCCGCAGGTCCAGTTGGATCGGCCGGTTGGAGCGCTTCCGCCGCCGGCTCTGCCGCAACGCCAGTGAACGGGCGATGCGGTGGATAAGGTGGGTGGCCTCCCACAGGTTGTCTTCCTGAAAAGAAGAAAAATCCTTCCTGCCAATTACCTCGTGGGTGCTGTAGGCAGCCATTTCTTCTTCTTCCTTGGCCTGGCTGCCCTGCAGCCAGTTCTTAATAGACTGTACCCCGGGTTGTCGCTGTTGTTGCCCGCCTGCGGGTTTCTTTTCCGGGGCGCCTTCTTTTACCTTGGAGTTTACGGCTTTCTCCAGTTCCCTCCAGTACTGGGTATATAGTTCGTCGAAGAGCATCTGTTGCGGAAGGGTGCGCGCCAGGATGGCTTTCAGGCATAGCTGAAGGCTTTCAGGAGACTCAAAAGGAGCCAGCTCTTCCAAAGCCCGAAGGGCATCGGACTCTTCCTGAGGCCCAATGGTATATCCTTTCTGCCGAAGGAACCGGCAAAAGGCTACGATATTGGCGCTCAGGCTTGTCTGGCGTTGTATCAGCTCCATTTTGGTTGGGTTGGTTGATTCGTTGATTTAGTTGATTTAATTGATTGGGTTGATTGAGTGGGGCGGCCTTGGGGGGGCAATAAACCCAATCCACGAATCAACGAATCCACGAATCCACGAATCAACGAATCTGCTGCAGTTCCTGCAGGAACGGCTCGGCTTCCTTAAAGCCTTTCAGGATCGCCAGGCGTTGCATCTGGTTGTCCAGGATAACGTAGGAAGGATAACTCAACTGCCCGTTGAGGATGGCATAGGCAAAAGTATGAATGCCTCTTCTACCGGCGTCGACGACCTCAAACTGCTGCCCGTTGATCGTTAGTGGCGCTGCTTTCTCGGCGTTGAATTTCACGGAATGAAAATTGGAATTCATGTACTGGGCAACTTCCGGGCGGGAGAAGGTCTTGTTATCCATCACTTTGCACCATCCACACCAATCGGTGTACACATCGATAAAAATGGGCTTCGGGTCGCTTTTCTGGGCCGCCAGTGCTTCCTCGATATCCATCCATTGGATAACATCGGATGCAGTGGCCGCTTTTTTTACGGGAGCGGGTACGGCTTCTTTGCCGGTAGGAGGGGCGGCGGTTTCTGACCCCTTTTCCGGTTGGCCACAGGAAAAGAGGTTCAGTAATATAACGGCGGAAAACAGAATGCCAGCTTTCTTCAACAGATTCAACTTACTTTTCATTGGAGTGGTTTTTGGCATAAAAATCGAATGAACCGGGGAAAAGTTTTGTGACCATTGATACAATTAAGGAAATGAGCCTCTGAAACGGAGGGCCTACAGGCTGTCCAGTTTTGATATTGCCCCAACCTTTTCAAACAGTTCGGAAAGGGAATCCTGGGTATGGCGGATGTCCTGCCAGTCCTTTAGAATGATTCCCAGGGTAGACTCCACAAGCTCCTTATCGAGGTGGCTGATATGTAGCGCCGACAGGGCCATGGCCCAATCGAGTGTTTCGGCAATACCGGGTGTTTTTTCCAGCCGCATCTTCCGTAATTCCTGCATGAAAAGGCATATCTGTTCGCCCAGGCGATCATCGATGCCGGGCACTTTACTTCGGACGATGCTCAGCTCTTTTTCAAAATCCGGATATTCTATCCAGAGGTAGAGGCAGCGCCGCCGCAGGGCTTCCGAAAGTTCTCTGACCCGGTTGCTGGTGACGATCACCTGAGGGATATGCGTAGCGCGGACGGTGCCGATCTCCGGAATGCTGATCTGCCAGTCGGAAAGGACCTCCAGCAGGAAGCTCTCGAATTCCTCGTCTGCCCGGTCGATCTCATCGATGAGCAGGACGGGCGGTTTGTCATGAGTGATCGCCTGCAGCAGCGGCCGTTTGAGCAGGAATTTTTCACTGAAAATATCCCGTTCCTTCTCTTCCAGCGTCTTTCCGGTATCTTCGGCCATCTTCAGGTGGAGCAACTGTTGCTGATAGTTCCATTCGTACAGCGCATGGGTAGCGTCGAGGCCTTCGTAACATTGCAGGCGGATGAGGTCAGTCTGCAGCGCCGTAGCCATTACCTTGGCAATTTCCGTCTTGCCAACCCCCGCCGGCCCTTCAATGAGCAGCGGCTTCCGGAGCTGCATGGCCAGGAACACAGACATGACGATGGAGGGCTCGGTGATGTAGCCCTGCTCCCGCAGCATTTTCTGTATCCTTTCCAGTCCCTCGTTTTGGATCATGGCGAACCGTTGTTTATGCAAATATAAAAAGGCGGGAGAAACTCCCGCCTTAGTGCCTTTCGGACGGGGCTGCTTTTCTCAGCGGCCCGTAACCATCTGCTATTGAGTAGCCGCCATCAGCGCCCGTTTGGCATAAACCCGGGCCAGGTGCAGGCGGTACTCTTCCGAAGCGAAGTGGTCGCTCATGGGCATTACGCCTTCGCCGGCGGCCTGTACGGCGGCGGCGATGTTCTCTTCGGTAGGCTTTTTGCCCTTCAGGGCCGCTTCCACATTGGAAGCCCGGAAGGCGGCATCGGAAAGCCCGGTGAAAGCTACGCTCACTTCCCGGCATTGTCCACCGTCGAGCGTAACCATTGCCGCGCAACCCACGATGGCAAAGCGGGAAGCGGGCTGCATGAACTTCTGGTAAGCACTGCGGGCGCCCTTCGGCGGCACTGGTATGCGGATAGCCGTAATGATCTCATTGTCCTCCAGGGCAGTCATAAAGAAGCCGGTGAAGAAGTCGTCGGCGGCAACGGTTCGGGAACCCTTGGTACTTCTGAGCTCGATCTTGGCCCTGGCGGCGATCATGACCGCCGGCCAGTCCGCTGCCGGGTCGGCATGGGCGAGGCTGCCGCCCAGCGTTCCCTTATTGCGCACCTGCACATCGCCGATCAGGCCGGCGGCTTCCGAAAGCATGCTGAGGGTATTGCGCGCCACTTCAGAATGGGCGATGTCATCGTGGGTGGCGCCGGCGCCGATCACCAGTTCATTGCCTTCTTTTTTGATGTACCGCAGTTCGTCGATCCTGCCTATGTCGATGAGGACGCCCGGTTGGTTGAGGCGAAGCTTCATGGCCGGCAGAAGGCTGTGGCCGCCGGCCAGTAGCTTGGCATCCATTCCATGCCTGGCCATAAGGGTGAGCGCATCGTCTACCGATGTTGCCCGATGGTATTCGAAATTATTGGGAATCATAAGTTTTGCAGTTTGATGGTTGAAAAAGGATCAGGAATTCATCGCCCGCCATACGCGCTCGGATGTGAGTGGCATTTCCAGGTTCTTAACTCCGAAGGGCGATAAGGCGTCCATAACGGCATTGACCACTGCCGGCGTCGAGCCGATTGTACCGGCCTCGCCAGCTCCTTTTACGCCCAGCGGGTTGTGCGGGCAGGGCGTCACCTGGCGGTCGAGCTCGAAGGAAGGCAGGTCATCCGCCCGCGGCATGGTGTAATCCATGTAAGAGCCATTGATCAGCTGGGCGTTTTCATCGTACAGGGCGCCTTCGAAGAGGGCCTGCCCGATACCCTGCGCCAACCCCCCGTGGATCTGCCCGTCGACGATCATAGGGTTGATCACGTTGCCGACATCATCTACGGCGATGAAGCGTTTGAGGGAGACCTTGCCGGTGTCTTTATCCACTTCCACTATGGCGATGTGCGCGCCGAACGGATAGGTGAAATTGGCGGGGTCGTAGAAGCTGGAGAAATCCATACCGGGTTCCAGCCCCTCCGGATAATTGTGAGGCACATAGGCGGTGAGTGCCACATCTCCGAAGCCAACGCTCTTATCCGTTCCCTTAACCGTCCATTTGCCTTCGGCGAACTCAAGGTCTTCTTTCGAAGCCTCCAGTTTGTGGGCGGCGATCTTGGCTCCTTTTTCTATGATCTTGTCCAGGCTTTTCATGATGGCGCTGCCGCCCACGGCCAGGCTCCGGGACCCGTAGGTGCCCATGCCGAAGGCCACCGATTCGGAATCGCCGTGGATGATCTCGACGTCTTCCATCGGGATGCCCAGCCGGTCGGCAACGACCTGGGCAAAGGTCGTCTCGTGGCCCTGTCCGTGAGAATGGGCGCCCGTGTAGACGCTCACCTTTCCCGTCGGCTGTACGCGTACCTGCCCTACCTCATACAGGCCGGCGCGCGCGCCAAGCGCGCCAACAACCGCCGATGGAGCGATACCACAGGCCTCGATATAGGTGGAGAAACCAATGCCCAGCAGTTTACCTTCTTTGCGGGCCTGTTCCTGTTCTTTGCGAAACTTTTCATAGCCCACCATTTCCAGGGCCCGGTTGAGTACCCCCTGGTAGTTTCCACTGTCGTATTGCAAAGCGACCTGGGTCTGGTAACCGGGCTCTTTGACGCCATCAAAAGGAGGGATGAAATTCTTCAGCCGCAACTCCGCCGGGTCCATTTTCATCTCCAGGGCGGCGGTGTCGATCAGGCGCTCCAGCAGGTAGGTGGCCTCCGGGCGGCCGGCGCCGCGGTAGGCATCCACCATGACCGTATGCGTGAAAACGCCGGTAACGTCGACATTGATCTTGGGCGTGGTGTACAGCCCCTGCAGCAGGGTGCCATGCAGCCAGGTCGGAACGCAGGGCGCGAAGGTGGAGAGGTAAGCGCCCAGGTTGGCGTAAGTCTTCACGCGCAGCCCAACAATATTGCCCTCCTTGTCGAAGCCCATTTCGGCTTTGGTGACGTGGTCGCGGCCGTGGGCATCCGTCATAAAGGCCTCACTGCGGTCGGCGGTCCACTTCACCGGCCGATTAAGGCGCTGGGAGCACCAGATCATCAGCGCCTCTTCGGCGTAGTGGAAGATCTTGCTGCCGAAACCGCCGCCTACATCCGGCGCCACAACGCGCACCTTGTGTTCTGGAATGCCCAAAACGAAGGCGCACATCAGCAAGCGGGTCAGGTGAGGATTCTGAGAGGTGGTGTACAGGGTATATTTATCATTTTGCTCCTCGTAATGGCCGATGGCGGAGCGTGGCTCGATCGCATTGGGAACGACCCTTTGGTTGGTGAATTCCAGCGTAGTAATATGATCAGCCTTGCTCATGGCTTCGTCCACCTCCGCTTTGGGGTTGCCAAGTTCCCAGTCGAAACAGAGGTTGTTGGGCGCATCCTCGTGGACCAGCGGCGCGCCATTCTCCGTAGCTTTCTTTGGGTCGGCGACGGCCGGAAGCTCTTCGTACTCCACCTCTACCTGGTCTCCCGCATCCCGGGCGATCTCCCGGCTCTCGGCGATCACGACCGCTACCGCATCACCCATATACCGGACTTTGTCGGAAACCAGCAGCGGGTGGGGCGGTTCCTTCATGGTGTCTCCATTCTTGAAGTTGACCTGCCAGCCGGTAGGGATGCCATTAATGCCCGATTCGGCAATATCCTTTCCGGTATACACTTTGACGACGCCTTCCATCGCTTCGGCGGCAGAAGTATCCAGGCTCAATATCTTTGCGTGGGCGTAAGGGCTGCGTACGATGTAAGCATGGGCCATGCCCGGCAGGACGATGTCGTCCGTATAACGCCCTTTGCCGGTGATGAAGCGCTTGTCTTCGACGCGCTTGACGGCTTTTCCTATATAGTTGGTCATTAGGCTACTTTTTCTTGTTTACTAATTTTTTTACCTTATTTGACAAATCCTGTGGACAGTGTCTTATGTAAAAGCAATGCGATATGGAGGAGCAGGGGTTTTGCATAAGGCGCTGTCTTTGGAACACAGGATTTGTCAAAGAACCATTTTTTTCGCCGCGTACTGAACGGCCTTCACGATATTGTGATAACCGGTGCAGCGGCAGAAGTTGCCTTCCAGCGCTTCGCGGATCTCCCGTTCCGTAGGATTGGAGTTGCGGCTCAGCAAGTCTGCCGACGACATGATCATGCCGGGTGTGCAGAAGCCGCACTGCAGGCCGTGTTCCTCACGGAAACCTTCCTGAAGCGGGTGCAGGGCGCCGTTTTCCGCCATTCCTTCAATAGTTTTCACTTCGCTGCCATCGGCCTGTGCTGCCAGCATGGTACAGGATTTGACGGATCTGCCGTCGATCAGAACGGTACAGGCGCCGCAGTTGCTCGTGTCACAGCCCACGTGAGTGCCTGTAAGGCCGAGCGCATCACGCAGGTAATGCACCAGGAGCGTACGCGGTTCTACCTCATGGCTGTAGGTTTTGCCGTTAACCGTTACCTGAATTGTTGTTGCCATAGGAAAATTTTGCTTTTATCGGTTACAATAGATTAGGTTCGGAGGTTACAGGGCGCCGGGATTCAGGCGCTCTGCCCATTGAGCTCATCTTCCAGCGCCTTGAAGAATTGCTTGCTCAGAGTGTTGGCGACGCCGGACAGGACGCGCTGCCCCGTGCGGGCCAGCAGCCCGGATAGGTTGGCTTTGCCGTCGAATGACAGTTCCGTCTCATTGTCGGAAACAGGCTCGAGTTGTATTCTGACATCGGCCTTCACATTGCCGATCTTGCTGTTTTGCTTGATGTTGAGGATGAAACTCCGGGGCTCCTGTTTTTCCAGCACGTCGAGGTTGCCGGAGAAGGAGCCGCTCACCGGGCCCATCTTGACCTCGGCAATGGCCTTGTATTGATCTTCCCCTATCTCTTCGAGTTTGGAAACGCCAGGAGTGATCCGGGCCAGCGTATCGATGTCCATGAGTTTGGACCATATCTCGTTTGCAGAAGCGTCGAATTTGTGCGTGCCTTTAAGGTGCATAGCCTTTGGGTATCCTTTTATTATTGGAGATGCTGCTTTTAAGGTTGCTCAAGTTAGCAATTAAATTCAGAAAACTAAAATGGGGAAAGAATAAAAATTGGCAAAGGGAGGTGCTGTCAAAATCCGGTAAAAAATGAAGGTTTGATTGCCTATTATTATTGTGTTTGTGCCACTGAGAGAGAGGTGAATAAAAATGGCCTCTGAAGTTTTCCAACCTCAGAGGCCATATAGGGGCGATTCAGGCCGGGGAGTCTAACGGCTACCAACCTGCTGCAGGCCCCGGGAGCAATAACCTGTTCCGGGGGTTTCCCCGAAATATCCCTACAAACCTGCTTTCGCCGAGATCTCCAGCATGCGGTCGATGGAAGCCCTGCCCTGCTCGATGACCCAATCCGGCAGGGTGATCTCCGGCTGTTCGTACTTCATGCAGGTGTACAGTTTTTCCAGCGTATTGCGCTTCATGTGCGGGCATTCGTTGCAGGCACAGGTATTATTGGGTGGAGCGGGTATGAATGTTTTATCCGGAGAGGCCTTCTGCATCTGATGGATGATCCCCACTTCGGTAGCGACAATGAACTCGGTTGCTTCACTTCGCTTGGTGTAATTGAGCAGCCCGGTGGTGGAGCCGATAAAGTCGGCCATTTCAAGGAGGTGATCCTCACACTCCGGGTGGGCGATGAACTTGGCGTCGGGGTGGCGCATCTTCAGTTTGACGATCTTCTCGTGGGAAAAGATCTCATGCACCATACAGGAGCCGTTCCACAGTACCATGTCGCGCCCGGTCTTTTTCATCAGGTAGCGGCCCAGGTTGATGTCCGGCGCGAAGATGATGCCTTTGTCCTTCGGTATGCTTTCGATGACCTGCACGGCGTTGGTGGAAGTACAGCAGATATCGGTCAGCGTCTTCAGCTCGGCCGTGCAGTTGATGTAACTGACCACCACGTGATTCGGGTACTTCTCCTTGAACTTGCGGAAGACGGGCGGCGGGCAGGAATCGGCAAGCGAGCAGCCTGCCTTCAGGTCGGGCAGCAACACCTTTTTCTGAGGCGAAAGCATCTTGGCCGTCTCTGCCATGAAGTGCACCCCGGCAAAGACGATGATATCGGCATCGGTAGCGGCGGCCTGTTGGGAAAGGCCCAGGCTGTCGCCTATGTAGTCGGCTATGTCCTGTATATCCGGCTCCTGGTAGTAGTGCGCCAGGATGATGGCGTTCTTTTCCTTCTTGAGCTTCTCGATTTCCTCGAACAAGTCCAGAGTAGGATCAACATCGACATCCAGGTATCCCTTCTGCTGGAGCTGCTTTTCGGCGATGGCAAGCGTCGTCATGATTCGGAATTTTTTTAAATTTTTTTGGAAACCCCCGTTTATCCTGATAGCGAATAGCCAACCGCGAACGGCGAACGGCTGAAACTTCGAGGCATTTTTCGTCTGCCTGCCAGAATAACGACGGCTTTCTGAAAATAGTTTACTTAGTTTAGTTTTAAAACTAAGTTTTTTCAGCCTTGTGACGGAAAGTTAGGTGAAAGGCCACTTTAGATGTGTGATGTATGATTTGTGATTTTTGAATTGCGATGTGCCATGCGGCCCCTGTGCACAAATCAAAGGCCGCGCATCAAAAATCAAACATGCTGCCTGTCCTCAATTGGCTTGGGCCCCAAAAGCTTTCCGCCCCGTCTTCGCTGTTCTCAGCCGGGTAAACTTCCCACTTCCTATCTAATCCTTCTTCTCTTCACCACCCCTTCTTTCCGGCGGATAGGCTTGGAACTGCCGGGCGCCGGTCGTTTCAATGGCCTTGAGCGCGATGTCTTTGACCTGCTGGGTGGCGGTATCGCTCTTGCTGCTGAGGCTGTTGATGAGTTCCTGTTGCTCTTTGATCTTGGCGCGCAGGCTGTCAATCTCCTGCTTGCTGAGCTTAAGCTCGGCTTCCAGGTCTTTGGCCTGTAGCTTCTGGGCATACTCGAACTCGCGGTTCAGGCGTTCGCTGACGGCTTTTTCGGTTTCTTCGACGGCTTTTTGCAGGCGGGCGTCGAACTCGGCGGCCTGCTTGCGGAGAGAAGCAAGTTCTTCCTCCTGTTCTTCCAGCGCTTTGCGGCGCTCGGCCACCTCTCTTTCGAAAGCTACTTTCTGTTCGGCCAGATCTTTTTCCTGCCGTGCCTTTTGTTCCTGGTATTCGTCTTCCTCTTTGCGGCGAAGGATCTTGAGCTGATATTCGTATTCCTCCTGTTCGCGCTTCCACTTTAGCTTGGTGGCGGCGATCTCCTCCTCCAGTTGGGCTTTGCGCTCCGCCATTTCGCGTTCCAGCTTTTCCCGGGCCTGCTTATTGGTGATGATGAGGGCTTCCAGGCTTTCCGCTTCCGCCTTGACCTTATACAGTTCTTCCAGGGCTTCCTTTTCAATGGCGATGGCCTGCTGCAGTTGTTCGAATTTTTCCTGCTCTTCGGCCATGGCCTTCTCGATCTTGTCCAACTCATCGTTGAGGGCTTTTCGCAGTACGGCAATGCCGAGCGGGGCGTCGCTTTGGGTAGCTTCTTCAGCTTTGGCTACGATCTGGCGCTTCTTTTCCAGCTCGCGCTTCATAGCCGTGTTTTCCTGGCGTTCCTGCCTGAGCATGTCAGTGAGCTCTTTGTAGGCCTTGAGGATCTGCGCTTTGGTATTGGCGTTGGAGACGGAGGGTATGTCAGACATGGTTCTGGTTTTTGTTATGGGATGGCTTGCCGAATTTATTGCCACGAAGACTCAAAGGCACAAAGGATACACCAAGAGCCTGTGGCCATTTGGCTTGTGGTTGAAGTTAAGGAGGGAAGGGCAAAGGAACAAGCATTTTTTATGGTAATTATGGATGCCATTTTGTGGCTCTTCGAGCCTTTGTGGCTTTGTGGTTATTTCCCCATCAAAAAAATAGCCGGGTGCTTGTGCAGGTCCGGAACCTTTTCCTTGTGCCAATCCCGCACCGCCAGCGTGCGCACATATTCCGTAGGCAGCGTCAGGTCGGCGGCGATGCAGAACATTACGTCCGGGGAAAGCACATTGACGGCCGTTTCGATAAGGCCCATATTGCGGTAGGGCGTCTCGATGAAGATCTGCGTCTGGTTGTGTTTGAAAACCCGTTGTTCCAGGAATTTGAGTTCCTTGTCCAGCTCCGGGCGGCGGGGCGGCAGGTAGCCGTGGAAGCAGAAGTTCTGCCCGTTGAGGCCCGAGGCCATCAGGCCGAGCAAGATGGAGGACGGCCCGACGAGCGGCACCACCTCGATGCCCCGCTGGTGGGCGGTTTGCACAACAAATGCGCCGGGGTCGGCCACGCCGGGGCAGCCGGCCTCGGAGAGCAGGCCGATGTCTTTGCCCTGCTCGGCGTCTTCCAGAAAGCGGGCGCGCTCTTCGGGGGCCGTGTGTTTGGTGATCTCGTAGAAGGTGAGCTCACTAAAGGGCTTCACCGGGTTGGTCTCCTTGATAAAGCGCCGGGCGGTCTTGGCACGCTCAGCGATGAAAATATCCAGGCGGTGGAGGATATCAATGACGTATTGAGGAAGGGTGTGCGCTGCGTTTTCACCCAGGGGAGCGGGAATGAGGTAGAGTTTGCCATTCTTTTTCATGGCGTAAAATTAGGTTATAATCGTTACTTTTGTAAAAAGCCGAGCCTGGAAGGTGAAGGTGCAAAAAAATATTACAGTATCCCGGACTACCTGGAGCTGGAAGCCCACTCGGAAAAAAAGGCACGAATTCTGGGACGGGATAGTTGTGGCTATGTCCGGCGGCGCCATTCCCCATAATCTCATAAGTGGTAATGTTTTCTATGCACTTCGGGATAAAAAAAGATCGGCCTGTAACGACAAATGGACAACTCCTACACCATAAAACTCCCTCAGTTCGAGGGCCCCTTCGACCTGCTGCTCTTCTTCATCGAGCGGGACGAGCTGGATATCAACGACATCCCCATCGCGAAGATCACCGATGACTTCCTGGGGTACATCCGGCAGATGGAACAGATGAACATCGACCTGGCCAGCGAGTTCATCCTGGTAGCGGCAACGCTCTGCCGCATAAAGGCCAAGATGCTGCTGCCCCGTAAACCGGTAGATGAAGAGGGCAATGAGATCGACCCCCGGGAGGAACTCGTACAGCGCCTGCTGGAGTACAAGCGCTATAAAAGCGTTCTGGAAGAGATGCGGCAGATGGAAGAACACCGCGGCAAGCAGTCGCACCGCGGCAATGTATCGCGCGAACTGCAACGCATCGCCAATAAGGCCCTGGTGGACGCCGAGCTGGAATCCGTAACCCTCTTCAAGCTCCTCCGCGCCTTCGAGCGCGTCATGGAGCGCTTCGAAGTCTCCCACCCCAAGTCCGTCCACCAGATCGTCCAGTTCAGCTACACCATCGAGGAGCAACAGGCCCACATCTTCTCCAAAGTGCGCAACGGCGGCCGCGCCAGCTTTACCGACATTTTCACCGAGTGCAAAAACCGCATCCACGCCATCGTCACCTTCCTGGCCCTGCTCGAACTGCTCAACCTGCAGATGATAGACATCACCGTCGGCCTGGGCATCAACAACTTCTGGCTGGAAGAACGAAAGGAGCAGGACATTTTCGAGGAGGAATGATCACGATCGAAAGCCCATCCCCTACGTTTCAACGATCTTTCCAGTGCCCCTTCGGCGAGCGTTGAAACGTGGGGGATTAAAAAAGGCTATGCTGAAAAGCATAGCCGGCAAAGAAACATTTATAGGGCTACAGTATAGGATACAAACAATTTTCTGAACCCAAGATCTTTGTCTATTGTGAACTGGATATTAACTACCCATTAATCATTTCTTAAAAAGAGCCAGTGCCATGTTGGGCAACACAGCTCTGGCCACGAAAGCGACTTTAGATTGCAGGAAAGATTAGCATCATAAGAGAAGATAACAGCAAGAAATCAACATTTATGTTTTCGATCTATCTTTTCCTTAACACGATACAAATGTCAGGAATACAGCTTAATTGAACATTAAATGCGCGTTAAATTCACATTAAGTATTCACTTACTCCAAGCCCAATAACAATTTTACCGTCGGCAATACCTGCTTCGCCCGCTTCTGGTCGAAGGCAGCCGATTCGTCTTTTTCTTCCCCGGTGTTTTCTTCAGGGCCTATTCTGGCCATTCGCAGCATCTTTTCCCGTTCGGGAGGGGTGAAGTTGGAAAAGGCCCGGCGCAGCAGCGGCAGCACTTCATTGAAATGGGCGGCGGGCATTTCTGCGACCCATTCGTCGAGGATGGCCCACAGCTCCGGAATATGGAGGAGCAGCAGGCCGCTTCCCGAGAGGAAACCTTCCATCCAGAGGGCGCCGCTTTGCGCCTCGTCGGCGGCCGAGAGGGAATAGCGCATCAGGCGGGCCGTTTCTTCCGGCGCATGGACGGACCGGTCGAACAACATTCGGGCGCACAGGCCCCGGATGAGGGGGTGGGCGGCGCCGGCCCGGGCCACCTTTTCCAGTGTGCTTACCCATTGCCGGATGTCGAGGTCCTGGCTGAGCAGGCTCAGGGCGCGGTTATTCTGAACGATGAGCGCCAGCCACTCCCGTGCCGGCTCTTCTTCGATATGGAGCACGGCATTGGGCAGCCCGATACAGATGCGAGGGGTGATGTGCCGGATCAGGGCTTTCACCGACTCCACATCCGTCTGCCGGGTATCCCCGTAGCGGGCGATTTCGGCCAGCACCGGCAAGGCTTCCATCAGATAGAAAACATCTTTGGCCATGGAGGCGGCATCCTCAATGCGGGACACGAGGGGGTTGAATGCAGAAGTGATACCCGCCAGCAACGCTTCGCGGGCCAACCCGGTCAGAGCGGAAAGCTGGCTGGTGTCGGCCGCCCGTTTTTGAATGTAGAAGGTGGCGGCGCTATAGACGGTATTTCCCCACATGCCCGCCTCGATAACCTTGATGGTAAATTCGGGGCGCCATTCCAGGCGCCAGTTTTCGTGAAAACTGCCCAGGCGGTTCTCCGGTGATTCCAGAACGGTACCCCAGGGTATCTCCAGGATGTTGAGTTGGTGCAGGAGGTGGCTGGTGTCAAGGTGGTTCGGCTTTCTGAGGTCCAGTTCCTTAATCTCCGGGGAAGCGGACCGGTATATCTTCGTCAGGCGCAGCGACCGGATGCGGCTTTCCAGGTCCTTCTGCAGGGGGACCTGCGGAATATCGGCGGGCACCTCTCCCACTTCTTCGCCTGTGATGAGCCGGCTTTCGATAAGTTGGAGCGGCTCTTCATTCCCGTTACAGATCACGGCGAGGGCGGCTTCTTTCATCTCGTCTATTCCAGCGACAGGTTGCCGGCGCAGGGCGGCCAGGGTGTGGGCCAGGCGGGCCGATTCCGTTGCATGGGCTGCAGAAGCGTTAAAGCCTTCCTTCCTCAACAGGCCGGCAGCCCGGGCCATCCACCATTGTACAGCTTCTTCGCGGCGGCTGAAAAGGAGTTCGTACCAGGCAGGCGAGATCACTCCGGCCCGGTAACCGCTCTGGAAGGCCAGGCGTTTGTAGCTCCACGGGATCCAGGTGGCGGCGACCTTCTTTTTGCGCAACCCCTTGAGCAGGGCGTTGTCGTCCTTGGGTTTGAAACGGGTAAGGTGGTGCAGGGCCGGCGCATGCCAGGCGCCGCAGACGACGGCAACTTTCTTGTAACCATCGGCCAGGGCTTTGCGCAGTGTTTTGCGCATGTAAGCCTCCCGGGCCCGGTTGTGGCGGGTTTCCTGCCGGCCCAGTTCGTCGCGCAGAGCGGTATTGAGTTCTATAATGGATGAGAAAATATCTCCCTCGTTGTCCGGTTGTTCGAAGGTGGCTTCCCACCACCGCTCGCTGTCCGTATAGCCGGCGATTTCGGCAATATAGCCCATGGGGTCCCGGACAATGGGCCCTTCCTGTTCGGAAGACGGCAGGGGGATCTCCAGTTGTTGTTTCCCTTCTTCCTCCATTTGAAACTGCATGCCCATCGGCAGGTCCATGAACCGCACCGGAATGCCCTGGGCCAGCCCGTACTGAATGGCCTGCCATTCGGGAGAGAACGAAGCAAAGGGGAGGTAGGATGCTTTCCTGAGGTCTTTCTCATCGTACAGCAATACAGCTACCGGCGGGACGATACCGGGATGCAAGGCATATTCCAGCACCTTTTCCGCATCGCCCGGCGCTTCGATAAGCAGGCAATCCGGAGGTTCTGCCTCCAGGGCGCGCAGAAGGCTGCGCGTGGAACCCGGGCCGTGATGCCGTATGCCGTAGATTTTGTACATAGATAATGATTGAATTAATGATGGAATGAAGGAATGATTAGTCAGCTGCCTTGCATTCATTTCATCATTCCCTCATTCCTTTCCTGATACATCCTGTAGAACGCCCCCGTCATTCCCCAGCAGCAGGCGCCGATGTTGGCCTCGGTGATGAAGATAAGGATCAGGTCCTGGTTTTCGATTTCCCGGCGTTGCTTTTCCACCTCTTTGAGGGGATAAGTTCTTCCGTCCAGCGTTCTTACCTCGCTAAAGTAATAAAGGAATAAGGAATTAGGGTTGAAAAAGCGGTGAGGAATGCCGGCATCCATCAGGGTGCCGTAGAAGCTGTCGCCGATAGCCCACACTTTGGGGCGGTAAGCCCCCGGCGGCTGATCCGGCTCAAGGATGATGTCCCGGTAGGCGTATTCGTCCTCCATGTTTGTCCAGAGCAGGTTCAGGGACTGGAAAATGCCGTCGTCCAGCCCGCGGGCCCTGGGCTCAGCCGTTACCGGGCCATAGTGGTAATCGGGCAGGTTCCTGTCCAGAAGTTGCTCAATAGTGCGCAGGAGGGTGTCGGTGACGGCATAGAGGGCGTAGGCGCTCCAGTGGGTGTTGCCCTTTGTGTACAGTTTGTAGGTTGCAGTGTCCTTCATATCCAGCAGATACCGGTTGAGGTCGAGGGTGGGGATGCTGGATTGCAGCAGGTACTTTCGGTAGGTTTCGTAGTTGCTGATGTTTTTGGGTATGGTGTCGTAGGGCGGCGGAAAATTTTCGGGCATAAAGGAGGCTTTTCCTGAAGACAAAACGAACAGCAACCGGCTGCCATTGGCCTTCAGGCTGTCGGCTATCGTTTCCAGCATGGCCACATTTTCCGCGATGCTTTCTTCTCCCTGGAAATCCAGCCCCAGGTAGGAACGTATATAGGGTTCTTCATAGAAATACCCGTTTTTACCCCGAATGACATTCCGCGAGTTGAGCTGCCCGAAAAGCGAGTACCTGAGCTGGTTATTGAGGCGGGCGAGAAAGGGGCGCGCCTGGAGCCGGTGCCGGGCCTGCTCTTCCACATTGTTCTGCCAGTTGCCCTCTGCCCAGCTTTCCCAGCTGAGGCTGTGCTGTGGTGGCGGAGGTTGCCACCCCTTTAGCGGCTGCCCCAGCCGGATGCCGGAAAGCTGCAACAGCAGCGGCCCGCAGAGCAGAAGCAGGGCAGTGATCCAAACCATTCGCTTCAGGGATTCCATAGGCGTTGTTTCAAAACCGAAAATAGATGAATGGGTGAAAGCCGGCCACGGCCACTTCCGAAAAGCACAGCGCCAGGATCGCCAGGGAAAAGGCCCCTTTGGCCAGAATGGCCGGAGAGATGCGGCTGTAATAGGCCTCCTCCAGTTTAAAGGATAATTTCCCTACTGCCGGCACGAAACTGAACACCCCGGCCAGCAGGAAGGTGAACCAGAACTGGCTGGAAAAACTCCAGTCGCCGCCTTCCAGGCTGAACAGCTTCTGGTAGTAGGCCTCAGCAAGTTCTATCGACTCGGCGCGGAACAATACCCATCCCATCAGCACCACCAGGAAGGTGAAGGGGATGCTGGCCCACTTCCCTGCCGCATCCAGCCAGCGCTTCAGAAAGAGCCGCTCCAGGACGAGGAAAAGGCCGTGATAGGCGCCCCAAAGTACGAAGGCCCATGCCGCCCCGTGCCAGAGGCCGGAAAGCAGGAACACCACCCACAGGTTGAAATAGGTGCGCCCCGGGCCCCGCCGGTTACCCCCCAGGGGGATGTAGAGGTAATCCCGCATCCACTTGCTGAGGGTGATGTGCCAGCGCCTCCAGAATTCGGTAATGCTGCCGGAGATGTAGGGGAAGTTGAAGTTCTCCGGAAAATCAAACCCCATCAGTTTGCCCAGCCCAATGGCCATATCCGAATAGGCGGAAAAGTCGAAATAGATCTGAAAGGCGTAGGCTACTATGATGATCCAGGCCTCCGGCGTACTGAGGTTGCCTACGGCTTCCACCTGGAAGGCCTGGTGCACGGCTTCCCCCATTACATCGGCAATGAAGAGCTTCTTGGCCAGGCCTATGGCAAAGCGGAATAGCCCGTTGATGCGGTGGTTTAGAGTATAATGTTGCTCGCGGTGGTGCAGTTGGCGGGCGATCTCGTGAAAACGAACAATTGGCCCGGCGATCAGCTGAGGGAAAAGGGCGATGTAGAGCAGCACATCGGCAGAGCGTTCGAGGGCAGGCATTCTCCGCTGGTAGACATCTACCACATAGCTCAGCTTCTGAAAGGTGAAAAAGGAAATGCCGATCGGCAGGGCGACAGCCGCCCATTCCATAGGCTCCAGGCCCAGTCCGGCAAGCAGCTCATTGAAGTTGTCAACAAAAAAATTTGCGTATTTGAAATAGCCCAGCAGGCCCAGGTTGAGGAGGACGGAAGCCCAGAGCCACTGCCGCCGCAGCCGGTTGTCGTAAAGCCGGCTCATTCGCCGGGCGATGTAAAAGTCGGCGAGGCTGGAAGCAATGAGCACGAAAACGAAAACCGGTGCGCCCCACGTGTAAAAGGCCAGGCTGCCCGCCAGCGCCGTCCAGTTGCGGTACGCCGGCGGAGTGGCCAGATAGGCCAGCAGGAAAACCGGCAGAAAGTAGAAAACGAAAAGGGCGCTGCTGAATACCAATGGTGGTGAAATTTAATCCCGCATCCGCCTTCGCCCAAGGCTTTGGCGGACGAAGAAACCGCAAAATTAAAAATGTAAAAGGGTTGTTCCCTGGCGGCTACTTTTACATTAAGCGTTTTACATCTTACATTTTTTCATTCCAGAAGCTCCTTACAGGCCTCATACAGGTCTTCCCAGCCGTCCCGTTCTTTGACGACCGTTTCCAGGTACTCCAGCCAGGCCGTTTTGTCCTGCACCGGGTCTTTGATGACGGCGCCGATGAGGCTGCCGGCGATATCGGCGGCGCGGGCCTCTCCATCCCCGAAGTGGGTGGCCAGCGCCTGCCCGCTGCTGATGACGGAGATGGCCTCGGCGGTGCTCAGGGTACTGCTCGGCGATTTGAGTTTGCGTTTCCCGTCTTCCGTTTTGCCGCTGCGCAGTTCCCGGAAGATAGCCACCAGGCGGCGGATCTCTTCAATGGGGGCTGCCTTTAGCGGCAGCTCCAGGGTGCTGCCGATCTGCGCCACCCGGTTTTTGACGATGGTGACCTCTTCCTCCAGCGAGGCCGGCAGCGGCATGACTACCGTATTGAACCTGCGCCGCAGGGCGCTCGACAGTTCGTTGATGCCTTTGTCGCGGTCGTTGGCGGTGGCGATGATGTTGAAACCCTGCCGGGCCTGTACGTCGGTATTGAGCTCGGGAACGGGCAATATTTTCTCGGAAAGCACAGTGATCAGTGCATCCTGCACATCGGAGGGGATGCGGGTGAGTTCCTCCACCCGAGCCACCTTGCCTTCCCGCATGGCCAGCATCACCGGGCTGGGCACCAGGGCCTTCTCCGACGGCCCTTCGGCGATCAGGCGGGCGTAGTTCCAGCCGTAGCGCAGGGCTTCCTCGCTCAGCCCGGCCGTGCCCTGCACCAGCAGGCGGGAGGTGCCGGAAACAGCCGCCGCCAGGTGCTCCGACACCCAGGTCTTGGCCGTGCCCGGGATGCCGGTGAGCAGCAGCGCCCGGTCGGTGGCCAGGGTGGCCACCGACACTTCGATGAGGCGGCGGCTGCCGTAGTACTTGGGTTCTATCTCGGCCCCGTCCTCCAGCTTGCCGCCCATGATGTACGTCACCACCGCCCAGGGGGAAAGCACCCAGTTGGGCGGCTTGGGGTGCTGGTCGGCGGCTTTGATGGCCTCCAGCTCTTTGGCGTAGGCTTCTTCCGCGGGTGGGCGGAGGATGGTGTGGTTTGGCATAGTTGAGAATTTTCTGAGCGGATCAATATTTGGCCACTGGCGAAATTAAGGTTTTCTGGAAAAAGGATGAGCATTGGTTTTTCAAGATGGCGCCACAGGAGGCCATTAATTGAATTTTGAACAAACTCTAAATTCACTCCACCGCCTCTCTCATCTCCTTCCGGAACGCCAGCACCCTCAGGAACCGCTCTACATCCTTCTCCCAGCTGTACCACACCGGCGAGCGGGCATCCCAGCCGGTGCGGAAGTTTTCCAGCAGATCCGGGCCGATGCGGTAGGCGGCCACCTCCAGGATGCGCTTGTAGTGCCAGAGGTTCCAGTAGTAGGCGCGGGCGCCGGACAGCCATTGCTGGAAGCCCTTGATGACGAGCTGGGCCAGGGCTTTGTCCCAGGAGTGGGCGCCCAGGCTGAGCATCTGAGCGAGAAAACTCTTTTCTTCGATAAAGCCCGGGTTTTGTTTCAGGTGCTGCCGGGCGATCTCGTTGAAAACCGGATCGGGCAGGTGCTCCATCAGCAGTTTACCCCGGCTGCCGGACCAGGCTTCCTCGTCGTTGGTGCGCCACCAGTAGCGCAGGATGGCCTCGATCCAGCGGTGATCCTGATGGAGGACGGCGGCGTTGGCGAGGGCGTCGAGCACCAGTTTTTTATTATCGGAACCGGCGAGGAGGCGCAGGGTGTCTACCGTCGGGCGGCCGAAGTGTTCTTCCCACCGTTTGGGTGATATTTTACTGAGGATGCTGTAGGCCAGTGCAGCTCGTTTTCCTCCGGGATAGGGCTTCTTGCCTGCGCCGATGCCGGCTTTTTTGAGCTCGTCGTCCGGCTTATCCGGTAGTTGCAGGGACGGGCCCTTTCCTTTTTCCTCCCGGAAAAGGCCCCGGGCGCGGGAGAAGAGCCTTTCCAGCAGGGCCGAATCCGGTAGCCGCACCAGCAGTTGGGCGGCGACGGTGCGCACTTCCTTGCGGCTGTCGTTCAGACAGGCTTCGAGGAAGGCCTCGTCGTAGGGGCCGGGGTGAAATTCCATCTCTTTCAGGAAGGCCTGTTTCTCCGGATGGGAAATTTCACTCCAGATGCTTTCCAGCAGAGGGGCGGCCTCTTCCGGCTGGGTTCGCCGGATGTAGCGCAGCATGGAGAGCCGTTCTTCCGGGGCGGCATCGGGCCAGGATTCCACATCAGGCCTGTCGGCAAGGGGGGCCCAGTCGGGGTTCTGGCGGAGGAGCCAGCGTTCGTCCGCGCCGAGGTTCTCCTGTACTGTTTTCCAGAGTTGGGGGGATTTGAGGCTGAGATAGAGAAGTGCGGGCAGGTGTTCGGCGGGGATACGTTTTTGCTGTTCCTTCAGCAGCTGCAGGTATTCCGGCAGGGCCGGCTGAAAGCGGCCTTCCAGGATGAGCCTCAGGTGCCGGGCGGCGCGGGCGGAAACGGCGGCTCTTTCGTCTTGCCCTTCCTCTATTTCAGGTGGTTTTTCTCCCTTGTAGTCAGGTACAGGAAACCCGGCGCGCCGCAGCTGATGGTAGAGCGCGGCGCCCTCCAGCACCACCCGGGCAGGGTCGGCTTCGGCATCCACCCCGATACGGGCCAGGGCATCCAGGATGTGTTCCGGGAGCTTGCTCCTTTCGGTGCCGATGAGTGCTATTTTGGTGAGTTCTTCCCAGATCATAGGTAGTTGGGGTTTAGGGGGCTTCAGCAAAAGAAAAAATAATCCCGCCCGACGGCGAGGCTCCATCCTTCCAACTGGGCCTTGATCACCGGCCGGGCATCGGGGGCGGCGACCAATACGATCACCTGGGGGTTATCCAATTCGCCGATGGCCTCCGGGCTCTGCACCTGAACGCCGTAGATGTCCTTTCCCCATTTGGAAGGTGTATTGCACACCCAGTGAAAATGGATGCCTTCCTCCTGGAGGAACTTTGCCGTTTCTTTGCCCTTGCGGCCGGCGCCCCAGGCGACGAGGGGGCGGGAGGGCCGGTAATCGATCTCGAGGAAATACCGGAGCTTCAGGGGCAGGAAGGTATGATCGGCATAGTCCATGACGGTTCGGGAGGCCCGCCCGGGATGGTCCCGCCAGAGATGGAGGACCTCCCTGGAAGCAGCGATCCGCATCCGGTGTTTGTAGAACCGGAAGGCCAGGTCGTAGTCTTCCGGATACACTCCCTGGCCGAAAGCGCCGCAGATGAGCAGGGCTTCCCGGTAGGCCATCCAGCAGGGAGAAGGCAGGATGCATTCCCGGTAGATCTCCTCATAATGCCTGCCGGTATCCATCAGGTGGTTTAGCCAGCGCTCGTAGCGGCGGTAACCTTCCCCCAGGTCTCCGTCCGAGAAGTAGCGCACTTTGCCGGTGGCTATCCATCCCGGGCCGTGTTCCTGCAGGACCCGTTTCAGGATCTTCAGCTTGTCCACCGGCATGAGGTCATCGGCATCCATGCGGGTGATATAACTGCCGCGGCTATATTTTAGGGCCAGGGTGAGGGCTGGGACAATCCCCTTCGCGCCCATATTGCGCCGGGGGCGGATGCGGGAGTCCCGCAGGGCATAACGCTGGAGGATGCTCCAGCTTTCATCCTCGGAATGGTCATCGATGGCGATCAGCTCCCAGCTGGCTTCCGACTGGGCCAGAATGGAATCCAGGCATTCCCCGAGGTGAGGGGCGTTGTTGTAAACCGGGAGAAGAATGCTGATCATACCCCAAAACTATTGCAAAAGCGTAAAAAAATCAGCCTCGGAGGGGAAATTTTTGCTACGGCCGCCTCCGGGGTTTCCCCTAAATAAAATGCGGCGCCCCTTAATGTCCCGGAATAAGGTTCGGAGGATGCCCGGGGAAGAGCGTATATATTCTGAAGACAGGGTGTTTCGCCATTCCCACTGGTTTTTCAGGCTGATGGGTTAACCCTGCCAATAGCCTTTTTTTGAAAGATTCACAATTGATTTCTCTTTTGATTATCAACACAAAAGCCTAAATTTGCAGCGATTTTTGAGAATCCATCATTTTACCGTATAAATACCCGCATAATATGGCAAACACAGGTCAAGTCAAACAGGTTATCGGCCCTGTGGTAGACGTTAGCTTCTCTAAAGAAGGCTCCAAGCTCCCCGAAATTCTGAACGCTCTTGAGATCAAGCGCCCCAACGGGGAAACGCTCGTCCTGGAAGTGCAGCAGCACCTCGGCGAAGACAGTGTCCGGGCGATCGCCATGGATTCCACTGACGGCCTGACCCGCGGAACGGAAGTGGTCGACACCGGCAAGAACATCGCCATGCCGATCGGCGAAGCTATCAAAGGCCGCCTGTTCAACGTGGTGGGCGATGCGATCGACGGTATCGGCCCTGTGTCTAAAGATAAGTCGGCGCCCATCCACCGCAAGCCGCCGACCTACGAAGAGCTTTCCGTAGAAAAAGAAGTGCTCTACACGGGCATCAAGGTGATCGACCTGATCGAGCCGTACCTCAAAGGGGGTAAGATCGGCCTGTTCGGCGGCGCCGGTGTAGGTAAGACGGTACTCATCCAGGAGCTGATCAACAATATTGCCAAAGGGTATGAAGGTATTTCCGTATTTGCCGGCGTAGGGGAGCGCACCCGTGAAGGGAATGACCTTATGCGCGAAATGCTGGAGGCGGGTATCATTCGCTACGGGGAAGATTTTATGAAGTCTATGGAAGAAGGCGGATGGGACCTCAGCAAGGTAGATATGGCGGAACTTAAGGAGTCGAAAGCCACCTTCGTTTTCGGCCAGATGAACGAGCCTCCCGGGGCCCGCGCCCGCGTGGCCCTGTCCGGCCTGACCATTGCCGAATACTACCGCGACG
>CAYQKY010000073.1:0-35851 GCA_964418125.1 uncultured Phaeodactylibacter sp. | reverse complement strand
ATTGGCGCCAGGCGTTAAAAACAGCTACGGAGTAGCGAAATGTAGGCCATCATCAAGAATAGATTTCCAAATAACATTTCGCTCCGCTGGAGCTAAAGGCGAGTCAAAACTTTTTTCTAACAACATTACGCCTCTCCGAGGCTTTTCTGTCCAGAACCAATCACCTCTGCCCTTGAGGGGGAAACAGGGGGTGATGGCTCTGCGTTTGCTTAGGTAGTATACTCAAATTGAATATGTCCGGCTACTTATTTACAAAGCATCGCACACTTTGAAAAACCATAGACAACATGCACAAAACAATCCCTTTCCCAATCCTCCTCCTCTGCCTGGCCCTTCAGGCCTGCACCGCTACGCCTCCCGCTAATCCCATCCGCCTCAATCAGATCGGCTTCTACCCCGATGCGCCGAAGGTTGCCGTCATCGCGACGGAAGCGGAAGGAGAATTTTCCCTTTTTACGCCCGGCATGAAAGAAAAGGTTTACACGGGGCAGATCACCGGGCCGCAGGTGTCTTCCCTGTCCGGCAAGAAAACGTGGATCGCCGATTTTTCCGAATTCCGGAAGCCGGGCACGTATATTCTGGTAGTGCCGGGGCTGGAACCATCCCATCCCTTTGAGATCCGGCCCGCCGTCCACCGGGAGGTGGCGGTGGGCGCCCTGAAAGGCTTTTACTTCCAGCGCATGTCCACTGAGCTGCCGGAGCAGTATGCCGGCAAGTGGAGCCGCCCCTTCAGCCATCCCGACACCAACGTCCTCATCCACCCCTCGGCGGCAACCGGTGAACGGCCGGCGGGAATGGCCATCGCCTCTCCCGGCGGCTGGTACGATGCGGGCGATTACAACAAGTACATCGTCAACTCCGGCATCACCGTAGGCACCCTGATGGCCCTGTACGAGGATTTCCCCGAATATTTCAACGGACTGGAAACCAACATCCCGGAAAGCGGGAATGCCATACCTGACCTGCTGGACGAGGCGCTCTGGAACCTCCGCTGGATGCTCACCATGCAGGACCCCAATGACGGCGGCGTCTACCACAAGTGTACCACGGCTGATTTCGAAGGTTTTGTGAAGCCGGAACAGGCCAATGCCCAACGCTATGTCGTACAGAAAAGCACCCAGGCGGCCCTGGATTTTGCGGCGGCCATGGCGCAGGCGGCCAGGGTATTCCGTGCATTCGAAGCCCAGCTCCCCGGTTTTGCCGACGAATGCCTGGAAGCCGCCCAAAGGGCCTGGCAGTGGGCGCAGGCCAACCCCAACGTTATATATGATCAAAACAAGCTGAACGAGCAATTCGACCCGGACATCACCACCGGCGCTTACGGCGGCACAGAACTGAAGGACGAGTTCCTCTGGGCCGCCACCGAACTGTACATCACTACCGGAGACGAAAGCTATTTTCAGGCCGCCGCCCTTTTCCCGCAGGAAGGCATCACCGTTCAAAACTGGGGAGACGTGCGCACCATGGCCTACTTCACCCTGCTGCGCCACGAAGACAGATGGACGCCGGCAGCCCGGAGCCGGGGGGATGAACTGAAGGAACGCTTCGCAGCTTTCGCCGACGCCCTGATCCGGAACACGGAACGCCAGGCCTATCTCGCACCGGTAGAAAACGACGCCGATAACTTCGAATGGGGCAGCACGGCCGTCTGCGCCAACCAGGGGATCGCCCTGATCTACGCCTTCCGGTTAACGAAGGATCAAAAATACCTGGACTATGCTCTGGCCAACCTCGACTACCTCCTGGGGCGCAACCCCACAGGTTATTCGTTCGTCACCGGCTACGGCGATAAAACGCCCCTGCACCCCCACCACCGCCCCTCGGAAACCGACGGCGTAGCCGAGCCCGTCCCTGGCCTGCTCGTGGGCGGCCCCAACCCCGATCGGCAGGACAAATGCCCGGGCTACCCCGGCAATGCGCCGGACGAAAGCTATATCGACGACGTATGCTCCTACGCCTCCAATGAGATCGCGATCAACTGGAATGCGGCTTTTGTGTACCTTGCGTTTGGGATGGAGGGGGTGTCGAATGAGTGAATTTTACCCGGAAGAGCCTATGGCGAAGACGGGGAGGGAATGAATTAACCAGAGAAAAAGACCAGGATATGAAAGCGAAGATCTCCTTAACCATTTTAACCCTTTGCCTCATGGCCTACTCCAGCACTGCCCAGGGCCCGGCCGGCATCTTTGACAACACGGCCGATGTCGGGCCCGTGCGCCATGCCGGAAGCACCGCCTATGATACCGAAACGCAGGTGTATCAACTCTCCGGTTCCGGGGCTAATATCTGGGGGGCGAAGGATGAATTCCACTACGCCTGCAAAAAGCTGAGTGGCGATTTTATTCTGCGGGCGCGCGGGAAGCTGCTCGGCGAAGGCGCCGACCCGCACCGCAAGTTCGGCTGGATGGTGCGCACCGGCCTGGATACCGGCGCCGCCATGGTTTGTGCTGCCGTGCATGGCGACGGGCTGGCTTCCATTCAGTTCCGCAGAAAGGCAGGGGAAGAGGTGGAAGAGGTGATCTCACCGGTCAAGATGCCCGATGTCATTCAGCTGGAGCGGCGCGGGCAAAGCTTTCTGCTCAGCCTGGCCCGCTTCGGCGATCCTTTCTGGACAGTGGAGGTACCGCATTTCGGTTTCCCGGAGGAGATGCTCGCCGGGCTGTACATCTGTGCCCATGATCCCGATGTGGTGGAAACCGCCGAGTTCGACAATGTCCGCATCGTTATTCCCGCCCCGGCCAGCCTGGTTCCCTACCGGGACTACATCGGCAGCCGAATTGAGCTGATGGACATGGAAAACTGCCGGCGAAAAGTGATCTATACCGCTCCCAATTCCCTGCAGGCGCCCAATTGGACGCCCGACGACAAATACCTGCTCTACAACAGCGAGGGGCTGATCTACCGCCTGGAACTCGCCACCGGCAAAACGGAAGTGCTGAACACGGATTTTGTTAATGAAAACAACAACGACCACGTACTTTCATTCGACGGAAAGATGCTCGGCATCAGCAGTTCAAGTGGGGAGGAAGAGTACGGCTCTCTGATCTATACCGTCCCGGTGGAAGGAGGCGTGCCGAAGCGCATTACCCCCACCGGCCCGAGTTACCTGCACGGCTGGTCGCCCGACGGCCAATGGCTTACGTACACCGCAGGGCGCGACGGCGTGTACAATATCTACAAAATTCCTTCCGACGGCAGCGGCCCGGAGGTAAAGCTGACCGGTGAGCCCACCCTCGACGACGGCCCCGAATACAGCCCCGACGGGAAGTACATCTACTTCAACTCCGCCCGCACCGGCTCCATGGAGCTGTGGCGGATGAAACCGGACGGCAGCGGCCAGGAGCAACTCACCGATGACGATCTCCAGAACTGGTTCCCCCACCTGTCCCCTGACGGGCGGTGGATCGTTTTCCTCTCCTACCGGCCCGAGGTGCCGGCGGGGGACCACCCTTTCTACAAACACGTATACCTCCGGAAAATGCCGGCGGAAGGGGGCAGGCCCAGCGTGATCGCCTATCTTTACGGAGGGCAGGGCAGCATCAACGTGCCGAGCTGGTCGCCGGACGGGAAGCGGATCGCCTTCGTCAGTAACTCAGTGGTGGAATAGTGCCCCGATCATCTTGATCGGAGGCCTGGTTGAATTGTTGAATGGTTATATTGTTGTCCTGGATGGCCTTGGTTGAATTGCTGTATTGTTATATGGTTGCCCTGGTTATGCCTGCCCATATGGATATATTGTTGAATTGCAACTATTTACAAGGGTGCCCCCCTGGTAAATAGTTACATTGAATTCCTGCATTGTTACCCGGGGGGAGATGACATGCGTTTCGTTTTTTCCAAAATGTCCCAGTCAATGAATATCAGGTATTATCTTCTATTCGCTTTCGCCGGACTGCTTTCGGCTTGTGGGAGTACTGAACAAAAAGGAGGGGAGCCTCCTGCTGAAGCCGCCTTCGTTGCCAATCCGCAAATAGTTCCCGAACAGGAGGTACAAACCCTGGAACCCGGCGCCGCCGCCCCTGATTTCTATCTGCCGGGTACGGACGGGAAGTTCTACTCCCTGGCCGATTTTGAAGACGCGAAAGCCCTGGCCATTGTCTTCACCTGCAACCACTGCCCCACTGCCCAGGCGTACGAAGAGCGCCTCAAAGCTGTGGCGGCGGATTATCAGGACAAAGGCGCGGCCCTGGTGGCCATTTCTCCCAACAGCCCGATCGGCCTGCTGTACGAAGAGCTGGGCTACTCGGACCTCAACGATGATTACGAAGAGATGAAGATCCGGGCGGAAGCCCATAACTTCAACTTCCCCTACCTCTACGACGGCGACACCCAGGAAGCTTCCCTGCAATACGGCCCGGTGGCCACGCCCCACGTTTTTGTGTTCGGCGAAGACCGGAAACTGATGTATACCGGCCGCATCGACGATTCGGAAAAACCGGGAACGGCCAATGCTGAAGACTTACGGAACGCCATCGATGCCGTCCTGGCGGGTAAGCCGGTGGATACCCCCGTCACCAAGGCCTTCGGCTGCTCTACCAAATGGGGATGGAAGGTGGAATGGAAGGAAAAGGTGGACAAAGACTGGGCGGAAAAACCCGTCAGCCTGTCGAAGCTGGATGTGGAAGGGGTAAAGGCCTTGTTGAAGAACGAAAATTCCGGCAAGCTGCGCCTCATCAACATCTGGGCCACCTGGTGCGGCCCCTGTATCATCGAATTCCCCGAATTCATCGCACTGCAACGCATGTATGGCGCCCGCGACTTCGAATTCGTTTCCCTGTCCGCCGATAATCCGGAGCAGGAGGAAAAAGCACTGGAGTTCTTAAAAGACAAACAGGCGGCCTGCGCCAATTACCTTTTCTCCAAAGAAGATAAATACGCTCTGATCGAAGCCGTCGATCCGGAGTGGAACGGCGCCCTTCCCTACACCATCCTCGTCGAACCGGGCGGCAAGGCAGCCTGGAAACATCAGGGTGAAGTGGATTTTTATGAGCTGAAGCGGGTGATCGTGGAGCATGAGATGATGGGGAGGTATTATTGAGATGGAATGAAGGAATGAAGGAATGGAGGAATGAAGGAATGAATATGGAGGCCCTGGCTTTCCAGTTGCCATTTGTAACTGCATACAAAGAAAACTCAATATGAAAAAAGCCGTATTTTTTCTCTCCTTCCTGCTTCCCGGGCTCCTCCCCGGGCAGGTTGCCATTACCGGCTTCAACCATCTGGCATTGTCGGTGAGTGACATCGAGGCCAGCACGGCCTTCTACCGCGACATCCTGGGGCTGGAGCCCATCGAGGTGCCGGACGATTTGAAGGCCATCCGCTCCTGGTTCAAATTCGGGGGCGGGCAGGACCTGCATCTGCTGGCGGGCCGCACCGAGCCGGTTACCGACAACAGCCGGACGTCCAGCCACTATTCCCTCACCATCCCCGATGCTGATGCGGTGGAAGCCTTTCTCAAGGAAAAGGGCCTCGAGTATCACCGCCAGCAGCGGTTCGACGGCGCCTGGCAGATCTACATCTCCGACCCCGACGGTTACGTCATCGAGCTGAACGAACCGCCCATTCTCTGGGAATACCTCCTGAACGGAGAGGATCTCAGCGGATGGGACACCTACCTGGGGCCGCCATTCCCTCCCGAGGGAGAGGATCGCGCCGGCATCCCGCCGATCGGCCTGAATACGGACCCGGATCAGGTTTTCACCATGGTGAAAGAAGATGGGAAGCCTGCCCTGCGCATTTCCGGGCAGCACTTCGGAGGCATATCCACGGCAAAGGAATACGAAAATTACCACTTACAGCTTCAGTTCAAGTGGGGTAAGGCGAAGTGGGCTCCCCGCAAGGATGCCAAGAGAGACAGTGGCGTCCTCTATCACGCCAACGGCCAACACGGCGCCGACTGGGGCTTCTGGATGCAATCCCAGGAATTCCAGGTGCAGGAGGGCGATTGCGGGGATTACTGGGGCGTTGCCGGAGCGGTGATGGACATTCCTGCCCAAAAAGAAGGGGAAGGAAGTTGGGTTTACAACCCGAAGGCCAAAATGGCCACCTTTTCAGCTGAGGCGGAGGCCGGCCGCCGGTGTATCAAATCGTTTGACGCAGAAAACCCGTCCGGTGAGTGGAATACGCTCGACTTGTATTGTTATGGCAGTACGGCAGTGCACGTAGTAAACGGCAAGGTGGTAATGGTGCTCTATAACTCCCGGCATCCCGTGAATGGAGCGTTGCAGCCGCTGACAAAAGGAAAGATACAGATCCAGTCGGAAGGGGCGGAAGTGTTCTACCGGAACATCCGCATCCGGCCGATCGGGGGAATACCGGTAAAACTGCTGCCGGGAAAATGAAGAAACTAAATGTCAGACAGCCTCATAGCACACCAAAAATCAAATATCACAACTGGCTTGCAGGTACCGTCAAAAAGAAAACCGACATGAAAAAAACCGTCCTTCCCCTCCTCCTCTCCCTGTTCATCCTCCCGGCCTATGGCCAGAAATTCGAAGGCCTTGCCCTTACGCCCCCTATGGGCTGGAACAGCTGGAACACCTTCGCCACCGACATCAACGAGCAACTGGTGCGCGACATCGCCGACGCCTTCGTCGAGCTGGGCCTCCAGGATGCCGGCTACGAGTACGTCGTACTCGACGACGGCTGGATGGCGCGCGAACGCGACGCCAACGGCAACCTCATCGCCGACCCTGAAAAATTCCCCGGTGGTATGAAGGCCCTGGCCGATTATGTGCACTCCAAAGGCCTGAAGTTCGGCCTGTACAACTGCGCCGCGGCCACATCGGCGACAATACCATGAACTGAAGCCTGGAGGTAAACCGGCATACCTATCTTATCCGGGACCTGTTCGGAAAGCGGGACATCGGAAATACGGACAGCAACCTGAAAGTGGTTATTCCGGGGCACGACTGCCTGATGGTGCGGTTGAGGAAAATATAATCAAGGGGACAAGGCAAGCACCACCCGCCGGGTTCCCACTCCGGCATCCGTAATTGCCTGGAGAAAATATATGCCCCCCGCCAGCCCCTTTATATCCATCATTTGCCGGGGGCTTCCGGAACCGGTTATCTCCCTCACCACTCTGCCGCAATTATCCAGCAGCAGCAATTTCTGAATAGGGTAAGCACTGGAGGCGTTCAGCATTTCTCCCGCCGGGTTGGGATAAACCTCCAGTTCCGGCCGTACTGGCTCCTCATCCTCCATCGCCGTTGCGCATTCCAGGTTCATCAGGCGCTCCCAGAGCTGGTTGTCAAACGACGAATAGGCGGGGCTGACTCCCCCGGCGCTCTCCCCCTGCCGCACGACGACCAACCCCAGGCTGGGCGCCACATAGATCTTCTGGTCGTTCTTGCCCAGAGCGGCGATGAGATCGTCCGGCGCTTCGGGGATGAGGCTGCCGGAAAAAGAGAATTGCAGGCCCGGAAGCTGGTAGGACGATTTCCCGTTGAGCCACCAAAGGTAGCCGTAGGCGGGGTTGGCATCCTGAGAGGAGTTCACCATGGCGTTGAAATAGGCGGTATCGGTGAGGATGGCCTCCCCATTCCAGTTGCCGCGCGCCAGGGTGAAGAGCCCGAAGCGCGCCATGTCGCGGGCGCGGCTGTAGAAAATATAGTTGAACCACAGGCCGTTAATGCCAATGCGGCTGCCCAGGCGGGTGAGGGTATACACATTCTTGTTCACACCAGTAGCTTCTTCCATGACGTCCTGCACAATGCGATAGGCGGAGTTGTGATAAGCCCAGCGGGCGCCGGGCGCCGCCAGGCACTGAAAACACTCCGGCTCAAAACAGTTCTGGATGGAGCCCGGCGGCTCCAGGCTGTCGTCCAGGCCGGTAGACATGGAGATCTGATGGCGGATGGTAATGCGCTGTTCCTCTTCCGGCGGGCAGGACGTCCAGCCCTCGCCCAGGTAATAACTGGTGGGATCCTCAATGCTGAGGGCGCCCTCCTGCTGCGCCAGGCCGATCAGTACGCCCATCAGGCTTTTGCCGGCGGAAGCCCAGTACCAGGCGGAATCCTGGGAATAAGTCCCGAAATACTCCTCCACCACGATCTTTCCGTCCTTGAGTATGATGAATGCTTTGGTGTTCTTCTCTTCGACGAACCGGATCAGGCTGTCCACCTTGTCGCTGCACCAGCCCAGCCCTGCGGGAGGCAGCTGGGCCCATTCAGCGCCGGCGAGGGGTGGGAAGTAGAGGTTTTGAGCGTTGTTTGGGGTAATACAGAGTATCAGGGAAAAAGCAAGGAAAATACGCATAAATGTTTTTTCGGTTAGACGGCAGAGGGTAGCAGAGGTTTAAAAGGAAATACCTGGGAATACATAGAAATATCCAGGCTTAAGAAGCTGTCCATGTGGGAACTCTCAAACCTGTCGTTGCCGGGGCTGTAAACCACGATGCCGTTCCGGGAAGATCCGGAACGGCATCGCCTGTTTATTTCAGCGTGTTCACCCTACTTCACTTCTTGGCAGACCACTCTTCGATGGACTTCTTATTCATGCGAACATAGTCTTCATTGCCGGCTTTTTCAGCCAGCTTCATGGAAACTTTAGCAGCTTCGATGGCTTCCCCGGTCTTGCCCATATCGGCAAGGATGAGAGCCTTACGGCGCACCTGCCAGAACATGGGGTTATCGCCGGCAGTGGCCATTTCGATCCACTTCAGGGCCTGCTCCAGGTCCTTGCCGGAATCGTGGTAATAGGTGGCGGCGGCGTAGTAGTCATTCTGGCTCGGGCCGTTCATGACACCTTCGATGGAAGCCATCACCTGCTTATCGGTATGGACTTCGAGGGGAAGGGTTACAGCGGTCTTCTCCCAGAAAAGGGTAATGTCCGCAGAAGCAGGCTTGATGTTACCGATGTGGAAGGTCATCGTTTCCACATTGGTATCCCATGTCCGGGATTTCACAGTAACCGTTGCGGCGGGTTCCTTTTCCAGGTAGCTGCCCCAGTTTCCGCTTTCGTAAGGATAGAACATGAACTTCCACTCCCCTTTGCCTGGAGTGGCCAGCACAGCATAGTCGCCGGCTTTCATATCCGTACCAGCGATCTTTACATCTTCGCTGAAGGAGAACTTGGTGGCGGCGTTAGCCCCCAGGCGCCAGGGTTTGCCGAAGGGCACCAGCCCGTCTTCGGCGAAAATCTCCCGGCCTTTGGCGCCAGGGCGGGAATATTCAATGGTAATGTCCGTCAGGCCGACGGTTTGCTCCAGTTCACTGGCAGGGCTGGCGGCCGGCGTTCTGATCTGGCCATTCAGGCCCGGCGCAGCGAAGGACAACAGCAGCAGTAAGGCGCTGATGTTCAGTAATACTTTCTTCATTATAGTTTGGTTTTAATTTTAGAAATGGCAAAATTCGCGGCTAAATTAGTTTTTTTCCCCTGCATAGTTAACATTTGAGCCCTTTTTTACATTTCCTTAAGATATGACCATAGCCATAATTGCCCACGACGGAAAGAAGGCCGAGATGGTGGCCTTCATCAAAGACCATACCGATATTTTTCAGAAAAAGCACATCCAGCTTATCGCCACCGGCACCACCGGCTCTCACCTCGAGCGGGCGGGGCTGGAGGTGGAGAAGATGGAAAGCGGGCCGATGGGCGGCGACGCCCAGATCGCCAGCCGCCTCGTGGAAGGAAAGGTCGATATGGTCATCTTTTTCCGCGACCCGCTCGGAAAGCACCCTCACGAAGTGGACGTCAGCATGCTGATGCGCCTGTGCGATGTGTATAATATACCGCTGGCGACCAACCATGCGGCGGCCATGCGGTTTATAGGGACATTGTGAATATTTCCCAAATTCCGGTTACTGAAATATGCAATATCTTAAAAACGCCCAACTCCCCACCATCCTCCCCGACTGGCCCGGCAACCCCTACGACGGCAGGCAGTTCCAGTACATCCACGAGCCTTTTTACCCTTCCTTCCGCAAGCTCCTGAAGTGGCAGTTCAGCCCCAACCCTCAGCGGGCGGAGAAAAAGGCGGACGACTGGGCGCCTGCTCTGGCCAGCGATTTCAGCTACCTGGAAGATAAACGACAGGACTGCATCGCCTGGCTGGGGCACGCCACTTTCCTGATACAGCTCAATGGCGTCCGCCTCATTACCGACCCGATCTTCAACGGGCTGCCCTTCCTGCAGCGGCGGGTGGAGTTGCCCTTCCCTCTGGAACAGCTCACGGATATCGACTACCTCTTGCTCTCCCACGACCACCGCGACCATTGCGACAAGCGCAGCATCAGGAACCTGCTGAAGTACAACCAGCCCCGCAAAATACTCACGCCCCTGAAGCTTTCGAATGTTATTTCCTCCTGGGTGGGAGGGGTTCCCATAGAGGAAGCCTCCTGGTACCAAACCTACCACACCGAAGATGTAGAGATCACCTTCCTGCCCACCCGACACTGGTGCCGCCGCGGCCTGTTCGACTTCAACCGGGTGCTGTGGGGCAGTTTTTTGATCCAAAATGGAGAAAAGCAGATCTACTTCGGGGCAGACAGCGGCATGGGGCCCCACTTTGAAGAGATCGGCCAACTATTCCCCGACATCCAATACGCCATGATCGGCATCGGCGCCTACAAGCCCGCCTACATGATGCAGGATATCCATACCGGCCCGCGGGAAGCCATGCAAGCCTTCCGGCAGCTCGGGGCCGACACCCTCATCCCCATGCACTACGGCACCTACGACCTGTCCGACGAGCCGGCCAGCGAACCCTATCGGGAAATACAGCGCCATTTTCACGAAGCCGGGATGACGGAGAAGCTGAGGCTCCCGGCAGTGGGGGAAGGAGTGAGGGTGTAATGGGGGACAGTGTTTTAGAGAGCAGTGTAGCAGGGATCTGCTTGGAGAGAAGATAAAGCCCGATGATTGATGAGCTACGTTAACTGAAAATCCGTTAACTTGTATGCCCAAAGAAAACTTTGGCGGAACGGCACCTGATACACTACTCACGGATACACTAATATAGTTCATGCCCAATCACAGCCCCGAACGCATCACCCTCCGCACGATCCTGAACGAGCTGCTCATGCTGGCCAACCTGGAAAAAGGCATCGGCTATACCATCAAGGCGCTGGCATTTTTTCCCGGGAGGGCCATCCGTGAGTACCTGTTTGAGGATCGAAGCCGGATGACCAAACCCTTTCCCTTTCTGGTCCTGGTAGTTGCTGTGGCCACTTTTATGACCACCCAGTTCCTGATAAACGGAGAAGAATTATGGCAAGACGCCCAGGACGATATCGATATGAAGAATTTGCCTGAGCAGGCGGCAATCATACTGCACTGGCTGGTGGTAGGCGTGAACAAGTACATGAACCTGTTTTTTCTCAGTTCCTTACCCTTTCTCGCCCTGGGCACTTATCTGTTTTTCGGTGACAAAGGCTACAACCTGGCGGAGCATCTGGTCATCAACTGCTACATCTACAGTTTTCAGACCTTTCTGTATATCATTTTCATTCCCTTCATCAAATTCTCCGGGCTGGCCGGCCTCCTGCTCGGAGCCCTGATCGGGGCCTATACTTTTTTCGCCTACATTCGCACCTTTGGGCAGCGGTTCTGGCCGGGGTTCTGGAAAAGCATCGGCGCCTATTTCCTTTCCCAGGTGATTTCCGGGGTTGTGCTCCTGATCGCTATTGGGATCGCCTGGTTGTGGCTTTCCTTATAAAATTTGGTTACTTTTGGGCTCGTTTTGATGTAGGCTTGACAAGTCTACCCCCCTGCCCTACGGTAGCCGAGATTTGTCAAGCCTGTTGGGATAAAAATCTTGGAAAAACATGAAATCAGCCGTTGTTTTCTGCGGGGCCAATACCGGCTCCAACTCCATTTATTCCGAGGCGGCCGCCGAGATGGGGCACGCCCTGGCCCGGCGCAACGTCCGGATAGTCTACGGAGCCGGCAAGGTAGGCCTCATGGGCGTCCTGGCAAAAGCCGCCCTGCAGGCCGGCGGCGAAGTCTTTGGGGTGATCCCCTTTTTTCTGAGAAAGAAGGAGGTCTGCCACGAAGGCCTGACCAAACTCTACGTCGTCGACAGCATGCATGAACGCAAGATCAAAATGGCACAGCTTTCCGAGGCCGTCATCGTCCTGCCCGGTGGATACGGCACCCTGGATGAAGCTTTCGAAATGCTGACCCTGGCACAGCTCGGGCAGGGCCAGCACCCCGTCGGTATCCTCAATACCAACGGGTTCTACAGCCCCCTCATCGCCCAACTGGACCGCATGGCGGACGAAGGCTTCCTCAAGCCCATCCACCGCGAACTGCTCCTCGTGGCAGATACCATCCCCGAATTGCTGGACAAACTGGAAAACTACGAGGCGCCGCCGAAGGAGGGAAAGTGGATTAAGTTGTGATTCGTGATTCGTGGATTCGTGATTCGTGATTCGTCTATATTGGGCGAAATAGAAGTATTGAATCACAGGATTAGCATAAAAGCCCGAAAAAACGTAATTTTGCACCCGCAAAAATGATCCATTGAGCCGCTTAGCGGTTAAATAGGGGAGCGCCATTTTAGGCTCTTTGACAAATTGCAACGCTTGCCTAAAGCCCGGCAATTTGTCAAAGAAAAAAAACATTCACATACAAACCGGAAATCAATGCAATCCGTAGATCAAAAGCTAAAGTACAAAGTTAAAGATATCAACCTGGCGGACTGGGGCCGCAAGGAGATCGAGCTGGCCGAAGCCGAAATGCCCGGACTGATGGCCCTGCGCGAAAAATACGGCAAAGACAAGCCGCTGAAGGGCGCGCGCATCGCCGGCTGCCTCCACATGACCGTGCAGACGGCCGTCCTGATCGAGACCCTGGTGGAACTGGGCGCCGACGTGACCTGGTCTTCCTGCAATATCTTCTCCACCCAGGACCACGCCGCCGCCGCCATTGCCGCCGCCGGCATTCCGGTCTACGCCTGGAAAGGACAGACCGAAGAAGAGTTCTGGTGGTGCATCGAACAGACCCTGTTCGCCTTCGAAGACAACCAACCGCTGAACATGATCCTCGATGACGGAGGCGACCTGACCAATACCGTCCTGGACAAGCACCCCGAGCTGGTACCCGGCGTCAAAGGGCTGAGCGAAGAAACCACCACCGGCGTGCACCGCCTGTACGAGCGCATGAAGAAGGGCACCCTGCCTATGCCCGCCATCAACGTCAACGACTCGGTGACCAAGTCCAAGTTCGACAATAAATACGGCTGCAAGGAATCGGCGGTAGACGCCATCCGCCGCGCTACCGACATCATGATGGCCGGCAAAGTGGCCGTCGTTGCCGGCTACGGCGACGTGGGCAAAGGCACCGCCGCCTCTCTGCGCGGCGCCGGCTGCCGGGTGATCGTCACCGAGATCGACCCCATCTGCGGCCTGCAGGCCGCCATGGACGGATACGAAGTGAAGCGCATGGAGAATGTAGTATCCCGCGCAGATATCGTCATCACGGCCACCGGCAACAAGAATATCGTCACCGAGCGGCATTTCCGCAAGATGAAAGACAAAACGATCGTCTGCAACATCGGACACTTTGACAATGAGATCGATGTGGCCTGGCTGAAGAAAAACTACGGCAATACCCGGGTGAGCATCAAGCCCCAGGTCGACAAATATACCATCGACGGCAAAGACATCATCCTGCTGGCCGAAGGCCGCCTGGTCAACCTGGGCTGCGCCACCGGCCATCCTTCCTTCGTAATGTCCAACTCCTTCTCCAACCAGGTACTGGCGCAGATCGAGCTGTGGAACAACCACGGGGAATACGAGAACAAAGTATATACCCTGCCCAAACACCTCGATGAAGAAGTGGCCCGCCTGCACCTCTCCAAGATCGGCGTAGAACTGGAATCGCTGACCGACGAGCAGGCCGAGTACATCGGCGTGGAAAAAGAAGGGCCCTACAAGCCGGAATACTACCGCTATTAGGGCAGCTTATTTCCTCAATAAAAAACGGCTTCGCAGGATTGCCTGCGGAGCCGTTTTTTATTGAGGGCTGGCCCTTTGCCTTTTGGTTACGGGCCACATAAATGTAGCCCGCCCGAACGAGAAAAGGGCCGCCCTTCCGGGCAGCCCTTTCCCACCAACTTAACGGAGCGCTATGGCGAACGCTACGGGTTGGCCTTCACAAAGCGTTTCGTCAGAACCTCCTCACCGGTATTGACTGTCAGGATATACAGCCCCGGCGTCATTTGCAGGGGCGCCAGTTGCAGGTTGACGGTATTGCCGTTGATGTTGTGCACACCGCGGTACAGTTCCCTGCCGTCAAGGGCCAGGATAGTTATGGCAGCCTCTTCAGCCGGCGCATTGCCGATGGTTACCGACAGTTCGTTGACAACCGGGTTGGGGAAGACGTTAAAGGACACGGCTTCTTCCGGGTTGATGGTACCCGGGCCCAGCGGCCGCGGCGGAATAGCCGAACCGGCAACGTTGAAATTGCTGAAGCTGGCCTGTGTGATCGCCCCGTCGAAATAGCTGGAAACGGCCATGCCTGCCTTCACACAGTTGGGCATACCGCCCATGTATTGCTGGTAGATGTTCATCCAGTAATAGCCGTCGTACGAAACGGCGGCAAAGAAATAGTCGCCCCACCGGGAAATGCGAACGTAGTCGTAATAAATGGTAAAGGCGGGCAGCCAGTACTGATAGAACGGTGCATTCGGATAGGGCCGGTACTCCACGACCTTCCGGCCATCCGCATACCGGATGATAGACATCTTACGGGCGCCGGGGGCGTCCGATTCCCGCATAGTAACACCGGCGTAGCCGATGGACGGGACTACACTGACGATCCGGGCGGAGACCTCCGAGGTATAGCCACAGGCGTCCTTACCTACGAGCAGTTCCTGGTCCTGAGCCCCGAAGTAGTGGGCGCAGGCAGAGGTAAGCGTATAGGTATCGGTACCTGCATCGTACTCCGCGTCATTGAAACCAGCGCAGCTGATGGGCGTCACCGTGATATCGTCCGGAATGGAGCAATACTGGCTGACGCTGGTGTTCGGTTCGCCCGGCGTGATGCACTGAATGGAGAAATCGACGTTGTTGCGGTCCGTATCCACCCCATCGACATAACGGCCGATGCCCAGTTGCGGGCCGGCCAGGTCGAACAGGCCGTCGCCGGAACCTTCCGTAAAGCCGGTGGTGGAGCCCTCATAGCTCACCGCGTCGGCGATAGCCTGAATGTAGAGCAGGGCTACTGCATCCGGATCGCCGTTCTGGATGAGGTTGGTATTCGGGGATACGTCCAGGTCGCAGTTGGGCGTGTTGGCGCCATCGCCGCAGATGACGAAGAATTCGCCCGGGCCCAACATGACTGACGGCAGCTGGAAGTCGCCGTAGATCTCTCCGTTGGCCCCATTGACGAAGATCACAGAGTAATTGCCCAGGTTAATGGCCTGTGAGCAGGGGTTGTACAACTCTACAAATTCGCGGTCGTCGGTGCCAGGGTTGTTGTAGTCCAGCTCATTGATGACCGGCGTGCAGTTCGGCAGGGAGCAGGGATAGACCGGCGGGGCCATTCCATCTGCGGAGCAGTCCTCAGCGGTGAAGGATGCCGTTACGGTAACCGGCAGAGCGTTCGCCGGCAGTTCGACGAAGGAGAACACCGCTTCGCCCCCGGTAATGGAACTGGCGGAAATTTCGGTGATGAAACCATTCGGGCCGTACAGTTCCAGGTCGCCGGTAGACGGCGGGTTGTTGACCGCCACTACGATCTCGGCGTAATAATAGTCGTCATCCTGGCTGGAAGAGCCGTCATCCTGGCAACCGCCGATGGGGTTGATGGTGACGCTGGTGATCAGGCAGGACAGGTCGACGACGCAGTCGCTGAGGTGGAAGCCCAGGCCGGAAACGTCATCCTGGGGCAGTGCTTCCCATTCCGTTTCCAGGGTGGCGAAGCTGCCCGCGGGGTTGGTGGTAACGCCGTTTTGAACGGAGGCCAGCCGCCGCAGGGTCATATTGACGGTGGAATAGCCGGGAGCCGTCCAGGCGCTGCCGGGGTCCTGGCCGATCACACCGAAGATGTCGGCGGTCGACCCGGTGGCGGTATTGTATAGTTCTACCGCGTCATCGCCATTGAAATTGACGGCGCCGACAGATACTGCGCTTGGATAAAGCGCAGCGCTGCCGTTGCGGAAGACCGCAACCTCCCCGCTCTGCAGCACGCCGCCGCCGGCGAGGCTGGAAGAATTGGGAGTAGTGCTGCCGTTGCTGTACAATCGCAGTTCATAATCGGCCAGGTCTACCGGGCCGGAGGTGGGGTTATACACCTCGATGTATTTTTCAAAGCTGGACCCTTCGATATATTCGGAAATAAACAGCTCGGAGCAACTGCCGCCGGGGCCGCCCTGGCCGCAAACGCTGGTGTGAGCGCCCAGGAAGGACGACTCATCCTGGGGATAGCCGTCCCATTCTGCACTGGGGTCGAAAGGATCGCCGGAATTGGGGTCGCCTTTGGCGACAGATTCCTTCCGAACGAGGGTCTGGTTGAGCGTGCTCACGCCGCCGCCCGACCACTGGGTGCCAGGATCGACGCCCACCTGGCCAACGCGGTCAATGACGACGCCGTTGTTTTCCAGGGTATAGGCGTCATCGCCGTTGTGGCTGATATTGCCGTTGGTGGCATCCGCTACCGCCAGGAAGTCTGCCGTGGAACTTGGGTTGCAGATCACATAAGTGCCCAGAGCAGGGATCGGCCCGCTAAGGGCGATCGCCACTGCCGAGGTACTTCCGTTGGAGTACCGGTTCAGCACATAACCCGACAGGTCGACAGGCCCGCCGGTGGGGTTGTAAATTTCCAGGCATTTGTTATTTCCTCCTCCTTCGACGTATTCCGAGATGAAGAGGTCCATGCAATCCTCACCGCCGCCGCCGCCGGGGCCGCTGCTGCAATCGGTGGGGTTGAACAGGCAACTGGCGGGCACCTGGGGAGAAGTGTCGCTGCCAGACCAGTTAGCGGGGTTGTTAATGGCAGCCAGCAGGTCGGCTCTGGTTCCGCTTTCCACCGTACACAAGTAGGTGATATTATCGATCTCGTTGACCGCAACGGCCGTGGTCCCGTTCGTCAGTCCGGGAGGGAGCGCTGAGGTATTGGAGCTGGTCGCATCGGCCTGCCATTCGGCAGCCCCATCATTGTTGATGGCAGCAATAAAGGAGGGGCTCGCCTCATCGCCCTGGTAAGCCAGGACCTGGTCGCCGGATGCAGCGAGAGCGACGGCATTGCCGGGAGCCGGCGTTACCCCGCCTACGGAATTGCCCATCACATCGGTAGCGCCGGCAGCGGTTACGATGACTTCCGTCCCGCAGGCGATATCGGTATTAAAGGTAACGATCCAGGTGCCTTCATTGGCGCGAAAACTATTGGTGGAAGATTGCCACCCGTTGTCGGTGAATTTGATCTCCGTTCCCGAAGGTATGGTGGTTAGGGCCAGGAAGGAAACCGCATCTGTACCATCAGCATCGTAACTGACGAAGGCGATATCCCCCGGGTTCAACTGGGCATTAACGCCGCCAGCCAGCGTAAATGCCAGTAAGAAGCAGAATAATTTGGAAAAGTGTCTCATACGCGTATGGCGTTTTGGTTTATAAAAGTTTATGGATATTCCGGGCCTGGGGCCGGCATAATGAAATACCAGCGCACCTATACGAGGGGGGGCAACGATTTTTTCAGCCTCTGTCGATAATTTTCTTATAGTATTTCCTAGGGGGGAAAGTTTACCGGCGACAAGGCCGGACATTATTGGAGGGCCGTCTTACGAACGCCTGTAAATTTAATGATTTTTTGGAAAGTGTTGATGGGATCAGAGCAGGAAAATGAATAAATGTGAATATTTAATATTGAATTAACTCTTATTTGGCGTTTTTCGGGCATAGGCCCAACTTCCCGATTCTTTTACGGAGTTGGCTGGAAAAAGTTTTACTTTTACGGCAAAAAACTATGCAGTCGGTATTCAGCGCCTATTTGCAACTGGGGTTCAGCCACATTGCAGACCTGAAAGGATATGACCACATTCTGTTCGTAGTGGCGCTCTGCGCCATTTATCGCCTCCGGGAATGGCGTAAGGTTGCGCTCCTGGTCACGGCCTTCACGCTGGGGCACAGCCTGACGCTGGGCCTGGCGGCTTTGGGTTACATCCCGGTCAATTCTACCTGGGTAGAATTCCTGATCCCGCTGACCATTCTGGCCACTGCTGTTTATAACGTCATCGTCCATAAGGAGGAAAGCCGGCTGAGCACCTTCAGCCGCAGCCTGCAGATGAACTACCTGTTCGCCCTTTTCTTCGGCCTAATCCACGGCATGGGGTTCTCCAATTTCCTGCGCTCCACCCTGCTACCGGGTGAAGAAGGGCAATTGGTAACCCAGCTCCTGGCGTTTAATATAGGTGTGGAACTGGGGCAACTGGCCATCGTCGGAGCGGTGCTGCTCCTTTCCTATGTCATGCTCTTCCTCATGAAAGTAAAACAACGGGAGTGGAACATCTTCGTTTCCGGCTCGGCCTTCGGGCTGGCGCTGGTGATGGCGCTGGAGCGGGTGCCGTAGGGGGCATGCGCATCAGGTTTGAATGTTAAGGTGAGGCATTAGAAACCTTCCCGGGCCCTGGAACTCCCCCAACCCCCTTCTTGTTCAAATTATGGCTTGGGGGAAGAGGGGGCTTTGCCAGGTTGTGGCTTCCAACGTAAGGCTGCGTGGCGGGGCTCTGCGCTTACCTCCTCTCTTCCCTTGGTTCTTACGGAGGTTAAGAGAGGGGGAGGCGGGGGTGAGTTCTCCTGCCGCTGGTAGTAACTCTAAATACCCCTGCCTGCAAATTTGACACCTCAACCTGATGCGCATGGGGCCTGGGGAACCAAAAAAATAAAGAATCGCAGAAATTATGAAAACAATACTGTCAGCAGTTTCGATTATTTGTTTTACAGGGCTGCTCTCCCATCAACCATGGGGCCATGAAACCGTGAAACCATCAAACCCTGGCTCCGGCAACCTGCCATCCGGCGACCACGACTTCCACGTCAGCAAGTGCCTGGTGGAATACAACGAGGGCGAACAGGCCCTGCAGATGAGCCTGCACCTGTTCATCGACGACCTGGAGGAGGCCCTGCGCCGACAGGGCGCCGACAATCTCTTTATCTGCACCCGCAAGGAAGACGAACATGCCGAAGCATACATCTACCGCTATCTGCAGGAAAACTTTCGCTTCGAGGTCAACGGAAAAGAGCGGGATTATGTCTTCATCGGCAAAGAAGTATCGGAAGACCTGGCGGCGGTATGGTGCTATCTGGAGATCACCGGCGTCTCCTCCCTTAAGGAACTGAAGGTGAACAACAGCATCCTGATGGAAGTCTTCGACGACCAGAAGAACCTGGTCAGCGTCAACGGGCCGGGCAGAAAACAGGGGCTGCTGCTCTTCCAGAAGGGGGATACGATGAAGAGGGCGGAGTTTTAGAAGGTTGGATTGCTATATTGCTATATTGCTGGATTGCTATATTGCTATATTGCTGGATTGCTGGATTGCTGGATTGCTATATTGCTGGATTGCTGGATTGCTGGATTGCTATATTGCTGGATTGCTATATGGGTATATTGCTGGAGGGCTGGGGCATTTCCAGGTATTTTTCTGTTTCATCCAGGTACTTATTTCAAGGGATTTCTATCGTATTTCAAAATGCCAGATGCCCACAGGTTTTTCAAACCGCCGCCTTCAACCTACCTACCGGTAAACCTGTTAGTTTGGTTAACAAGAGCAACCAATGAACCGAATACTCAAAAAGATATTCATCCTGCCCATCCGGTTTTACCAGATGGCCATCTCTCCCATGCTGGGGCCCACCTGCCGGTTCCAGCCCACCTGTTCTCATTATATGGTGGGGGCCATTGAGGAGTGGGGGGTGATGAAGGGAGTTTGGCTGGGGCTGAAGCGCATATTCAAGTGCCACCCCTGGGGCCCTCACGGATATGACCCCGTGCCTAAGAATCCGAAAAGAACATCAAAAGCAGAACAATAATGTTAAGAAGGCCAAGACGAAACCGGCGCAGCGCCGCCATCCGGGGGCTGGCGCAGGAAACACACCTGAGCCCGGAACACCTCGTGCAACCCCTTTTCCTCGTCGACGGGAAAGGCGTCCGGGAGGAGATACCTTCTCTTCCGGGCAGCTTCCGCCTGTCGACGGATGAAGCTTTAAAAGAAGTGGAAAGCTGCATGGAGCTGGGCGTTAAAAGCTTCATCGCCTTTCCAAAGGTAGCCGATGATTTAAAGGACAAACGCGCCACCCACAGTTATAGCAATGACAACTTCTACCTGCATGCAGCGAAGGATATCAAGGCCCGCTTCCCGGAAGCATGCCTCATCAGCGATGTGGCCATGGACCCCTACAGCTCCGACGGCCACGACGGCTTCGTGTACGGTGGGCAGGTCGTCAACGATGAGACCCTCCACATCCTGCAGAAAATGGCCCTGGCGCAGGCCGAGGCCGGCTTCGACATCCTCGGCCCTTCCGATATGATGGACGGGCGGGTGGAAGCCATACGGATCGCTCTCGACGAAGCCGGCTTCAACAATACCGGCATCATGTCGTACACCGCCAAATACGCCAGCGCTTTCTACGGGCCCTTCCGCGACGCTCTCGACAGCGCCCCGAAGGCGAGCGCCGAAGATATTCCCAAGGACAAGAAAACGTACCAGATGAACCCTGCCAACCGCCGGGAGGCGCTCATCGAAGGCGAGCTGGATACCATGGAAGGCGCCGACTTCCTCATGGTCAAACCCGCCCTCAACTACCTGGACGTCATCCTCCTCATGAAACAAAACTTCGAACTGCCCATCGCCGCCTACCACGTCAGCGGAGAATGCGCTATGCTGCTGGCCGCCTGCCGCAACGGCTGGCTCGACTACGAACAGGCCATGCCGGAAACCTTGCTCAGCATCCGCCGCGCCGGCGCCGACGTGATCATCACGTACTTTGCCAAGGATTTTGCGAAATTGGCGAGGGGGGAATGAAGGAATGAGGGAATTTTACCCGGCTGAGGTACGAGGGCGGGGAATGAATAAATGGCATGCGCCAAAAAGGACATTCATTCCCTCCTGAATTAATGCCTTTGGGCCTGATTTTCTTATTTTCCTATTCTACCTCCGTTTTTATTTGAACGTTTCCATCCCCTTGCCATGAATATTGCATTTTCTTAAATAAAAACCGGGCTTCCTTGAATGCCATTTTTAATTTCCCCAAAAAAGGCTTTTCCCTAATTAAAAACCGGGCAGCCTTATTTTTTTTAGCGAATTTGTCGTAAAAAGCCGGCTGATTTAACGTTTATTTTGTATTGCCGGTTAAATTTCTGTTAAGGTTTCAAAAAAAGTGCGAATAATTTTCGCTATTCTGGTTATTTGCCATTATATTTACGCCATCATAATATTTCAGGCTTCGTCATCCTTATTTTTTCACTAAACTGTTGGACTATAGAAAGTAACTTCTACACTAAATAATTTGCTTACATAAGATCCCATAACGCTAAAATTATTTAGTTATGCAAGTTACGCCGCTTAATGACCAGCAGCTTATTGGCCGTTATCTGGAGGGTGATGAAAGAGCCTTCGAAGAATTGCTGAATCGCCATCAGCAAAAGATCTACACCTCCATCTATCTCTTCGTAAAAGATCAAAGTCTGGCCGAAGATATTTTCCAGGAAGTTTTCATCAAGATCATCGATACCCTGCGCAAGGGGAAGTACAACCACGAGGGTAAGTTCCTGCAGTGGGCGCTCCGCATCTCCTACAACATGTGCGTAGACTACTTCCGGCGCACCAAGCGCCGCCCCAAGGTCTCCCCCACGGAAACCTTCGATATCTTCGACGTACTTCAGGTCACGGATGACAACGCCGAACAGCGCATCATCCGCAGCCAGACCCACGACAAGGTCCGGGCCCTGGTAGACATGCTTCCGCCCGAACAGCGCGAGGTCGTTATCCTTCGCCATTACGCTGATATGAGCTTCAAGGAGATCGCCAAGCTGACCCGGGTGAGCATCAATACCGCCCTGGGCCGTATGCGCTACGCCCTGATCAATATCCGCAAAATGGTCGAAGAGAAAGACATCGTACTTCAGTAAAGTATGAGTCCGGAAGGGGTTGCCCCCCCACCCTTTCCCCTCCACCATACCCTCCGCCCTGCGTGGCGGATATTCTCCTGACACCTATTTTCCCATTACTACATCGGCCGAAAGGGCAGCCAATGCCGTTTTGGCCGATTTTTTTAAATCACCTCCCAAAACCCTACCTTCGCTATTTTGTTCCATTATTCTAGAAAGCAAACCTGGCAGTAGGTTGCCCGAACGGATAGTCGCCCGGCCTGTTGCTGCTTCATGAGCGCGCCGGCCCTGAATCAAGCGGCCCGGGAAGGCCTTCCGAATGACGGGCCGCTTAATTCCAAGAAAAAACCCACCGATGCCGAAGAAAGACGAAGTCGTACTGGAGAAACCCAGCGAGGAGCGGTTCAGAGATGTCATCTTCATCAAGGGCGCCCGCGCCAACAACCTGAAGAATGTAAGCCTCAACATCCCCAAAAACAAAATGGTGGTGGTGACCGGCGTCTCCGGTTCCGGCAAATCGTCCATCACCATGGATACCCTCTACGCCGAAGGGCAGCGCCGATACGTGGAAAGCCTGTCTTCCTATGCCCGGCAATTCCTCATGCGGATGAAAAAGCCGGACGTGGATTACATCAAAGGTATCTGCCCGGCGATCGCCATCGAGCAAAAGGTGAGCACCAGCAACGCCCGGTCTACCGTAGGCACCCTGACTGAAGTTTACGACTACCTGCGCATCCTTTACGCCCGAATCGGAAAAACCATCTCTCCCGTTTCCGGCAAACCGGTCAAGAAGCACGAAGTATCGGACGTCACCGACTACATCCATCAGTTTGAAGAAGGCGACAAAGTGCAGCTCTTCACCCCCCTGCCCTACAAGTACAAGGACCGCATACTGAAACAGGAGCTGGAACTGCTGCTGCAAAAGGGATATACCCGCATGCAGGCCAACGGGAACCTGCAAAACATACAGGATGTGCTGGAAGAAGGCCCTGCCTATCTGAGTAAAAAGCTCGCGGAGATAAAAGAGGAAGGCATCCGCATTCTGATCGACCGCTTCGTCGTCAAACACGATGATGAGGAAAATGCCAAACGGATCGCCGATTCCGTACAAACGGCCTTTTACGAGTCGGAAGGCGAATGCATCGTAGAGATCCTGGGTAAAGAGGAAAAAGACTTCAATAACCGTTTCGAGCTGGACGGCATGACGTTCCCCGAGCCCAGCCCCCAGCTGTTCAACTTCAACAACCCCTACGGCGCTTGCCCTACCTGCGAGGGCTTCAGCAAGGTAATGGGCATTGACGAAGACAAGGTCGTTCCGGACAAATCCAAATCCGTCTATGAAGGAGCTGTCGCCTGCTGGAAAGGAGAGAAGTACGGCCAGTGGCTGGACCGCCTGCTGGAAACCGCCCACAAATTCGACTTCCCCGTCCACCGCGCCTATCAGGACCTGAGCAAGGAACAACGGCGCCTGCTCTGGACAGGCAATGAGCACTTCTGGGGCATCAACGAATTCTTTGCCGAACTGGAGGAAAAGACTTACAAGATACAGAACCGGGTCATGCTGGCCCGTTACCGGGGGCGCACCACCTGCCACACCTGCGAGGGCGGCCGCCTGCGCAGGGAAGCTACCTACGTGAAAGTCGACGGCAGCGCCATAACCGAACTGGTGGAACTGCCCATCGACGAGCTCCTGGAATTTTTCAAAACCCTTGAGCTGAGCGAATTTGACGCCAAGGTCGCGCGCCGCCTGCTGATCGAGATCACCAACCGCCTGCAGTTCATGTGCGACGTGGGGCTGAGCTACCTCACCCTGAGCCGCATCTCCTCCACCCTCAGCGGCGGAGAGACCCAGCGCATAAACCTGACCCGCACCCTGGGCTCCAACCTCACCAGCTCCATGTACATCCTGGATGAACCCAGCGTGGGGCTGCACCCCCGGGACACCAACCGCCTGGTGCACGTACTGAAGTCCCTGCGGGACCTCGGCAATACGGTGATCGTCGTAGAGCATGAGGAAGATGTCATCAAGAATGCCGATTACCTGGTCGACATCGGGCCGGCCGCGGGCATCCACGGCGGAGAAGTTGTCTTTGCCGGCCCCTACGAAGCCATCTATGGCGAAGCGGCCGATAGCCTGACGGCAAAATATATGAGCGGCAGGATGGCCATCCCCGTTCCACGAAGCCGACGCAAAAGCAGCAACTTTCTGGAAATACAGGGCGCACGGCAGCACAACCTGCAGAATATCGATGTACGTATACCGCTCAACACCATGACGGTAGTCACGGGCGTTTCCGGCTCGGGCAAAACCACTCTCGTCAAGTCCATCCTTTACCCCGCCCTGAAAAAGCACCTGGGCGAAAGCTATTCCCAGGCTCCCGGCCAGTTCGGGCAACTGGCGGGCAGCCTGTCGCTGCTCACCCAGATAGAGATGGTCAATCAGAACCCCATCGGCAAATCGTCCCGCTCCAACCCGGTGACCTATGTGAAGGCCTACGACAGCATCCGCAAGTTGATGTCCGACCAGCAGCTGTCCCGGATACGGGGCTTCAAGCCCAAGCACTTCTCCTTCAACGTCGACGGCGGCCGCTGCGACACCTGCAAGGGGGAAGGCGAGCAGGTGATCGAAATGCAGTTTCTGGCCGATGTGCGGCTGGAGTGTGAGGAGTGTGGCGGCAAGCGCTTCAAGCAGGAGGTGCTCGATGTGCAGTACAAGGGCAAGAACATACACGAGATCCTGGAGCTTAGCGTGGAGGAAGCCCTGGAGTTTTTCTCCGATGAAAAGGACGTCGTCAGCAAGCTGCAGCCGCTGTTCGACGTGGGCCTGGGTTACATCCACCTGGGGCAGTCTTCCAGCACCCTCTCCGGCGGCGAGGCGCAGCGCGTCAAGCTGGCTTCTTTTCTCACCCGCGAACGCTCCAACGAACACATCCTCTTCATCTTCGACGAGCCCACCACCGGCCTGCACTTCCACGACATCCGCAAGCTGCTCGACGCCATGAACGCCCTGGTGGAGAACGGCCACACCGTCCTCATCGTGGAGCACAACATGGAAGTCATCAAGAACGCCGACTGGGTGGTCGACCTGGGGCCGGGCGGCGGCCAGGAAGGCGGCATGCTCGTCTTTCAGGGCCCGCCGGAGGAGCTGGTGAAGGTGGAGGGGTCGTTTACGGGGCAGTATCTGAAGGAGAAGTTATAGAATAGCGGAACACGGACGCCGTCGCTCCGCGCTTTCGCCGACGGATGAAGCCTTTGGCGAAGAGCCTTGGCACCAGGCGATGACGCGGATTGTACGGATCCGCACGGAGGAAAGCATGAGCGTGCCGAATCCGCGAAAATCCGCCTGATCCGCGTCATTCGCGTTCTATCCCTACTTAAACGGGTTCTCAAACCTACTGGCCGTCACCAGTTCCTCATCCGTCAGGGTTTCGAGGAAGGCCACCAAAGCGGCCTTTTCCGCATCGCTGAAGTTGAGCCGCTTGGGGTTATTGCTATGGTTTTCCCGCAGGCGGTGGTCGAGGTTAGGGTGCATCTGTAAGCCGGAGTTGTAGTGTTCCACCACTTCCTCCAGGGTCGCAAAGCGGCCGTCATGCATATAAGGGGCCGTCAGGGCGATGTTGCGGAGGAAAGGCACCTTGAACTTGCCGTTATCAGCGGTATTGCCGGTGATGGCCCCGACCCCTTTGTCGGCGTATTCCACATCCAGGCCGTTGTTGGCCAGCTTTTCCGGAGAGATGGACATATTGACGCCATGGCAGGAGGAGCAGTTGTGGATGAAAAGCATCTTACCTAGGTTTTCCTGTTGGGTGAAGTTGGAGAACGGGCGGTTGGGATCTCCCTTGGCGCCGGCCAGCCCCTCGTCGAAGCGCGTGCGGGTGGAAACGATCGAATTGATGAACTCCTGCAGGGCGTCGGTGATCATTTGAGGCTGGACGGCATCGGTATTATAGGCCTTTTTGAACAGCACCTTGTAATAGGGCTCCTGAGCCAGCCGGCCGGAGAGCTCGTGCAGGTTCATGCCCATCTCGATATCGTCTTCTATGGTCATAGCGCTTTGTTCGGCAATGGAATGGGCGCGTTCATCCCAGAAGAAAAACTGTGCTTGGGAGAATGGTTCGATGCCATTGCCGCCCCCGCCTTCATAGGAAGATTTGAAATTCGCCACCGACCCCAGCGCCAGGGAATTGCGGAGGGTAAGCTCTCCGTTAAAGCCCTCACTGAAAGCTTTGTTGTCAGAAAAAGCCAGTTCCTGATGGTGGCAGGACGAACAGTTGACCTTTTCATTCCGGGATAGTTTGTTGTCGTAGAACAGCACCCGGCCCAGGGTGGCCTTGGCGTTGTTGATCGCCGGCGGCACCATGCCCAGCTCGATCATGTGCTGGGGCAGCTTGACTTCGTAATCCACCCGGTCGTTGGGTAGGTTGAGCACGGAGGAAATGGCCTGGTATTCGTAGTCGGTATAAGTGGTGTAACTCACATCCACCGAGTCTTTTACACAGGAGGCCAGAGAAATGGAGAGCATCAGAAGAAGAGCGAGTCTAGTTCTCGTTTTCATGACTTAGGGAATTTAGTTAACAAGGCTTTATTGAATGTTGCTGAGTTTAAGCGCCTACAGACGGTGAAAGGCCGGAGCCGCTTAAACTCAGCGGCTACCAGTACACAGCAGCTCACACTGCATTACCAGTATAACCTGTAAGATACGGCTTTATTGTTTTGTCATCAAATTGTAACATTTACAAAGAGCCTCTTTGTAGTGTTAAAGTTGGTTGATTGGTTAATTAAGTTGATTTGGATAGGCCAATCAACCCAATCAACCCAATCAACTAATCAACATACTCATTCACCAACCTTACGATCAGGTCATTGAGGAATTCCACCTCATACTCTCCTACCGTCGGCTCCAGATGTTCATTACCGATACCGCTGTGGTTGGTAATAAAAGTATAGGTGCCGTTGGTAGCGATGGCCATGATGCGCATCAGGAATTCCGTTTCCTTTTCAATGCCGCTGGCCGTTACCGGTATTATCCTGATGCCTTTGCGGGCGGCAAGGAGCAGTTGATCCTGTATGGCTTCGATCACATCCTCCTGGTGGTGGGGCGGGGCGTCGAGGATGAGGAAGAGTAGCCGGGCGCGGGCCTGTTCCTGCCATGCCTGCCCTTCGATAGCCTTTTGCAGGGCGGAATGCACGGCCTCCGGATAGTCGCCGCCCCCGTCGGCGCGCTGGTTGTTGATGAAGCCGGCCACCTGGCCGAAGTTGCCGTTCAGGTTGGAAGTACGGGTGACGTATTCGTCGCCTTCATCCCGGTAAAAAACTGACCCCAGGCGGAAGGCGGCCTGGCTGTTTTCATCCTGTATCCGGCTGATGATGTCGTTGATCTCCACTTTAATGTATTCCAGTTCATCGGACATGGAGCCGGTAGCGTCAAAGACGAAGAAGATATCGGCGGCCTGGCTGTTGGCGCCGGTGGCGGGGACCGTCAGTTCATTCAGGCCGGCCTCGAACAATTTCACATCTTCGAGGAAGTATGATTGTCCCTGGTGGCCCACTTTGATCCGGAAGGGCTGGCCGGCGCCTGTACCCATCAGGTAGGGGAAGAACTCTGCCCGCCCGGAATTATCGGTGCGGGCCTGCCAGAGCACTTCACCGTCCGGGCCCAGCAGGGCGGCTTCGGTATCGATCAGCGGGCTGCCATCCTGACGGTTCACTTTCAGGCTCACCCGCCCGAGGCCGCCGAAATTCCAGTACCCGGGATATTCGCTAATGGTGTCTTTGGCCAGGAGCTCTTTCCAGAAATCCCAGTTGTCGAGGTCGTTCCACTCTCCGGCGGTCAGCTGGCCGGCCTGTATGGTGGTATCGCCGGCCTGGCCGGAGCTGCCGGTTGAACCGGAGAAAGCTCCGTCGGCGACGCTACTGAGTTCGTCCGTAGAGCGCTTAGCCGAAAAATCCTCTTTTTCACAGCTGAAAAAAACGAGCGCCAGGCTCAGGCAAAGCAGAAGGGTATACTTCATGATCTTGGTTTTACGACAGGACGCAAAAGCAGTAAAAAGTGTTGGGCAAGCCGGCGGCTTTTTCTCTATACTTTTCACATTTTCCCTACCTTCGCAAAAAAACCAACTGCTGATGAAATTACTCGAAGGAAAAGTAGCACTCGTCACCGGCGGGTCCCGCGGCATTGGGGCAGCCATTGCCCGGCGCTTCGCCGAACAGGGCGCCGATGTAGCCTTTACCTACCGCTCTTCAGCGGAACAGGCCGAGGCGCTGGCCGCACAACTCGGCGAACTGGGGGTAAAGACAAAGGCTTACCAGTCGGACGCCAGCTCCTATCAGGCCGCTGAAGAACTGGCCAACGCCGTGCTGGAAGAATTCGGCAAGGTCGACATCCTGGTCAACAACGCCGGCGTCACCCGCGACAATCTCATGTTGCGCATGACCGAAGAGATGTGGGATGAGGTCATACAGACCAACCTCAAATCCATTTTCAACCTGACCAAGCACCTTATCCGCCCCATGATGAAAAGCCGGGGAGGCAGCATCATCAATATGAGCTCTATCGTCGGCGTGACGGGCAATGCCGGGCAGGCCAACTACGCCGCCTCCAAGGCCGGCATCATCGGCTTCACCAAATCCATCGCCAAGGAGATGGGCTCCCGCGGCATCCGCTGCAACGCCATCGCTCCGGGCTTCATCGAAACCGATATGACCGACGCCCTCGATGAAAAGGTAAAGGAAGGATACCTGGCCAATATCCCCATGAAACGCCTCGGCAAATCAGAAGAGGTAGCCGACGTTTGCGTTTTCCTGGGTTCCGACATGTCTACCTACCTCTCCGGCCAGGTGATCAGCGTGTGTGGCGCGTTGAATACATAGGCGGGTGGTTCGGGATCCGTTATTCGGGATTTTTACCCGGCAGAGCGGCAGCGAAGACGGGCGGGATCCGGGATCGAAGCATCTCCGGGTATTGACGACATACTCCAAACAACGACACCGGCCGGTGCGCTATCGCCCGGCCGGTAAAGCAATTTCAGAAGCTTTTTCATTAAAGCCCGAAAGGATACTGGTGCATATTAATTTCGTGGGATTTCCCGAAAGTACCTGCCTGAGATAAAAGCAGAGCCCCGCGCCAGCGCCCGGATACAGGCAACAATCCTGGACAAGCGCTTCTCGTCCACCAAAAAACGGTTTTGCCAGTACTCCTCCTCCATTTTAATCGCGCCTGTATCGCACAATTGTTCCAGCCAGAGCTCCAGTTCGTCACTGTTGAGCCTGGTACAGATCATCAGTTCGAGAAATGTCGTGCTTTCATGTTCCTTCAATGTTCTGAGGATCAACCTGGTCCGCTTGTCACTCAGAGTTTCCAGCACGGAAATCGCTTTCTGTAGTTTTTCTGTGTTTACTGGCTTTGATGTAGTCCATACGTGCATAGTGGAAAGGGTTTAATTTTTCCGTCAATAGTGTTTAAATATTAATATTCCCGGGGGAAAATGGGGGACAGGGTATTTCGATACATAGTTTGTGAATACCAATCAAAGGGGGGGGGGCGTGTATTTGGAAAGTGTTGGGTACTGTAAGCCGTTTTAACTTTCTATGTTACGAAACCCGAAGGAAAAAGTTGCGAAAAAAACGACAATAAATTTCTACTTACGGCAGTCTCCCTTTGGGATAGTTCAATATTTTTAGAACTTGTTTCTCAAAACCAAAACGGACTATCCTATGCCTATCAGAATGGAAAAAGACGATCCGCAACCCCGTTCGGGCGGGGGTGGGCGGCGCTCCGGGGGGGGCGGTTCTAACGCACTGATCAGATTCCTCCCACTGATCCTGATGTTTCTCCTCAAACGGCCCAAATTGCTGATCCCCATCCTGCTGGCCGGGGCGGTATGGTATTTCTTCCTGGGGGGTAGCGAGATGCTCAGCGGCGGTGCAGGTTATGAAGAATACGACGCCTCCGAATTCTCTCTGGGCGCTACGCTGGACCAGGACGTTTACGGCCGCGCCAAAGTCTTCGAGCCCGTTTCCTACGGTTACGGCGGGCAGGGGGCGCTACCGGCCCGCATTTCGCTGGAGCAGTATGCTCCCCGGCGCCTGCATCAGGGGCGGCAGGGTTCCTGTGTGGGCTGGGCCAGCGCCTATGCCGCGCGCACCATCCTGGAAGCTCAGGCTACCGGACAAAGGGCGGATAACGTGGCTTTCAGCCCGGCTTACCTCTACAACCAGATCGCCCTTACCGGCTGCCAGGGCGCCTATATGCTGGACGCCATGAAAACCATGCAGCAATACGGAGGGCTTCCTTTCAGCCAGTTCCGCTACGATGAACGCAACTGCAACAACGAGCCTTCCTCCAACCAGAAACAGGCGGGCGCCCGCTTCCGAATTCAGGGTTTCGACCGCCTCACCGTCGGCGCCAGCCAGTACAAACCCGACCTGACGGCCATTAAACAACACCTCGCCCAGGGGTATCCCGTAGTGATCGGCATGATGGTGGGCAACTCGTTTATGGGGCCGATGATGGGAAAACCACTGTGGCAGCCCTCGCAAAGAGATTACGCCATGCCCGGCTTCAGCGGGCACGCCATGTGCGTCATTGGTTATGACGACAACCTGCAGGGCGGCGCCTTCCAGATCATGAACAGCTGGGGAGAAGAGTGGGGGCAGGGCGGTATCGGCTGGGTGAAATACCGCGACTTCGAACACTTTACCAAAGAAGCCTATGGCGTCTATCCCGCCGCCACCCAGCAGGACAAGAGCCGAATGGCCGTCGAATTCGGCCTGGTGGACGTCAACTCCAAAAACACCATCGGCCTCTTCAAAAAGGACGACAACATGTCTTTCCGCACCATCCGGCCTATCCGGAAAGGCGACAAGTTCAAGGTGCTGGTGGCCAACTCCATCGAATGTTTCATCTACGTCTTCGGCCAGGAAACGGACGGCTCCAGCTACGTCCTCTTCCCCTATACCGAAAAGCACTCGGCTTATTGCGGCATCACCGGAACACGCGTCTTCCCCAGAGACTACTCCATGGCCGCCGACGAGATTGGAAATAAGGATTTCATCGCCATCGTCGTCTCCAAGGAAGAACTCGACTTCGAACAGTTCAACGGCCGCCTCAACGCCAGCAGGGCGGCAGATTACGCCGGCAAGCTGCGCGATGCCCTGGGTAATACCCGCACGACGGATATACAGTTCAAAGCGGGGAAAACGGTGGCATTCGAAGCCAATACGGAAAGTAAAAGCTCGGTGGGGATGGTGATCGAGATTGATAAGGAATGAGGGATTGAAGGAATGAGGGATTGAATAGGAATTTTGCCCCATCATTCCTTCATTCCTTTAGAACTTGAGCCCCAGGCTGACCGTCAGCATATTGTTCCTGCCTTCGGCATCCTTGAAGAAGTCATTGAGGCCGATCTCGTAGTTGGCATCGAGAGTAAAGACCAGGAAGTCGATGCCGGCGCCGACATTAGCGCCCAGGGTAAAGGTGTTGAGGTCATCCTTGCTGAAGGAGAAGTCCTGTTTTTCGGTGACGCCGGTAACCATTGTCGGCACTACTCCCCCTTTGACGTGCAGCCCGAGCAGGCCGTTATCTCCGGTCAGGCGGATACCAAGGTTAACGGGTAATTTGACGTTCTGGATGGTAGTTTCATCCTCGAACTTCACATCGCCCGGGCTTTCGACGTCTTTGATCAGGCGCGCCGTGTAACTGTAGTAGTGGGCGCCGGGGTTGAAGAAGATGAAACCGTCGCCCACGCGCAGGTCGATACCGGCGTTCCATCCTACGCGGGCATCCGCGGTGATGTCCTGTAATTGGGCATCCACGCCCGAGAAGTTGACGCCGACTTTGGGGTTGACCTTCACCTGAGCCGTAACCGGCAGGGAAAGAATGGCAACGGCCAGCAGGGCGAAGAAGAATTTTGCAGATTGTTTCATGGTTTTCACTTTTTTTGTTGGGTATTTAACGCCTCCTTTTTCGCTGTTCTTATAAAGGAGGCGTTAAATTCTGTTAATGATAATATAAGGAGTAAAGGTGCGAAGGTGTAAAAATGTAAATGTGCCAGCGCCTTTACACTTTTACACGTTCACATTTTCACCCCTGAAAAAGATGCCCCTATTTTACCTCTTCCCCTATCCGGAATGATTAAATTAGCCCAAAAAGAAGCATGTTCGACGACATTACCTCCCCCACCCTTCTCCTCGACGTATCGAAATGCCGGGCCAATATCCAGAGAATGGTGGAGAAATGCCGCCGGCTCAACCTCCGGCTGCGCCCCCACCTTAAAACGGCACAGTCCCACGTGGTGGCCCGGTGGTTCCGGGAACTGGGCATCGATGCCATCACCGTTTCCTCTTTTCAGATGGCCGATTACTTTGCCGAAGACGGCTGGCAGGACATTACCGTGGCCTTTCCGGTAAACATCCGGGAGATGGAGCTCATCAACCGGCTGGCAGGGAAAGTCAAACTCGGGTTGGTTGTTGAGAATACGGAAAGTGTACAGGCGCTGCAGGCTCAGTTGCAACACCCCGTATCAGTATGGGCAAAGATTGACATCGGGAATGGCCGCACAGGGTTGCTGCCGGAAGACAGCGGGAAGATCGATGCGTTGCTTGACGAAATCGGGCGGGCGGCCAACCTCCGTTTTTCCGGCTTCCTCAGCCATGCCGGCCAGAGCTACCAGGCGCGGGGCAAAGCCGCCATTACAGAAGTGCACCAGCAAAGCCTGTCGGCCATGCAGGTATTGCGCGAGCGCTATAGCCAGCGCTTCCCTTCCCTTCAGGTTTCCGTAGGTGATACCCCTACAGCAAGTGTGGTGCAGGCATTCCCGGGAGTTGATGAGATCCGGCCCGGAAACTTCGTTTTTTACGACCTGATGCAGTGGCAGGTTGGCTCCTGCACCCCCAGCGACATCGCCGTGGCTATGGCCTGCCCGGTGGTGGCCAAGCATCCCGCCCGGAACGAGATTATCCTCCACGGTGGGGCCATCCATTTTTCCAAAGACCTGCTCACCTTTCCCAACGGCACGCCCTACTACGGCCTGGCGGCCAGATGGAAAGGCGGAGCATGGGAAATGATGCAACCCAAAGCCTACCTGCGCGCCCTTTCTCAGGAGCATGGCATGCTGAAATGCGAAACCGCCATGCTGGAACAAACCCCTATCGGCAGCCTCCTGCTGGTGCTGCCCGTCCATTCCTGCCTGACGGCCGACGCCATGAAAAAGTACCGCACCCTGGAAGGGGAATGGATACGGATGATGGGGTGAGGGGAAGGGGAAGGCGGAAGGCGGGCAACATTCCGGCTTCCGCCTTCGCACTTCCGCCTTAGAGCATGTTTGGAGGCCGGATTTGAAAGCGAAAAGTGTCAATTTTTTGGTGAGGCGAGGCGTTTTTCGAAGGGCGTATCCGGAGATACGGCCGAGAAAAAGAACGAAGCATCACCGAAAAAGTGGCCTTTTCTAGCTCAAAGGTTGGCCTCCAAACATGCTCTTAGAGGATATGCGCCGGGATGGACAGCACCGGCGTCCGGGCGTGGTAAGACATCATTTTGGTCCGGCTGTAGCTGAACAATTCTTCCAGGAAGCTGCGTTTATGCGTTACCATGGCCAGCACGTCGATCTTGTATTCTTTCAGAAAGCCGGTGATCTCTTCCCTGATATCATTACCTTCCAGGACGTAGAACCGGATAGCCTCCTCCTGTTCAAAGCTTGCCTTGAACTGATCCATGCGGTGAGCGATGGGCTCGGTATGGGCCAGGTCTACATTGATACAATGAATGGACGGATGGAAAGGCCTCATGATGGCCATCACCTTCTCCAGCGCCTTTTTTTCCTCTTCCTTGTAAGTGGTGGTAAACGCCAACTGGTCGATCTGCCCGTCAAAATCCGCTTTTTCGGGAATGGCCAGTACCGGGCAGTCGGCATTTTCCAGCACCTCCCCGGCGACGCTGCCCAGGAAGATCTCCCGCAAACCGCGCGCACCGGTGGTGCCCATGACGATCATATCAGCAGATTCTTCTTTGGCGGCCTGGAGGATGGCGGGCACGATCCTGCTGCCCGGTTTCAGTAAATGCACCACTTTGACATGGGAAAAGCCGTTGGCCTCCTGTATGTCCCGCAAAGGAGGTATGGCGTCTTTATAGTTCTTGAATTCGTCGAGGTCGTAAGAGGTGTAAAACTCGCTCAGGGTGTGCGGAAGCAGGCCCCTGACTTCGGGTTTGAGGTATACGTGGAGGGTAGTAAGGGTTGCGCCTAACCTGTCCGCAAGATGGAGAGCATAGATAAATGCTTTTTCGGCGGCGGCAGACAGGTCGGTAGGAAAGAGAATATTCTTCATAGCACGCATCTGGTTATATTTGTAATTTGAGAAGTTGGCTTCGCCTGTAATTTTAGTAAAAATTTCGCGCCCGCCGATGCCTCGAGGTGAAAATTTAAATTACCAGTTCCAAGGTTGGCCGCCCCGACTGCATTTTTATTCCAACGGCAGCATACCCCGGCAGGGCAAATGATCGTTTGTTGTCAACAAAGCTACCGGCCACTCTCCGGCAAAAGCTCCGGTTTTTAATGAAACTGATGAAAATCAACCGATTCCGCTGATGGGAGTCACCCAGGCGACACCAAGTGGCGGATATATTTGTTTATATGGCAAAACACCAAAGCATGAAACATCTCATCGTCTTAGCCGCAACCTTTTTATTCGCCATGGCCAGTACTTTTGCACAAACGCTGCGGCAGCTTCCTCCCAAAGCATACGAGCTCTATCCCACGCTGGAGGACATGTACGGCTACGCCGTTGGAAAACACGGGAATTACCTCCTCATTTTCGGGGGCAGCATCCGTTCGGACGTACCGGAGAAATACGCCAGCGATTTTCCGAACCTCGATATTCTGATGATCGACCTGAAGCAGGGCCGGGCGGCAGCATACACCAGCGGCAACCTCGACGATATGCTTAGGGACCAGATGAGCTCCACCGGCATGGCCTATTACCAGGACGGCGCCACCCTGTACCTCCTGGGCGGGTACGGTTTCAGTGAAAGCAATGGCCAGTTCATCACCTTCCCCTACATGACGGCGATCGACCTGCCGGGCACCATACAGTCCCTGCTGGCCGGAACGCCCCCTGTAGCCAGCTTTTATCAGATCTGTGACGAGCGCATGGCCATATTTGATGCGATCATGGATTACAACGGCGAAGAATTTTTCCTCATCAACGGCAAATCCGCCTACAAACTCGAGCCCTTCTCCGATACGCCGGTATACGTCGAAGAACCTTTCTACGGGCAGGCCCGCTCCTTCCGCATAAAGGGCGCCAAAGAAACCCTCGAGATCGCTCAGTTCCAGACCTGGTATGACCTGGAAGGATTCCGCGATTATTACGGCCCGCTGTTGCCCGAAGCCATCGAACGGGAACTGGAGCTGCTCCTCGAAAGGCCGGTGGAGTGAGTGAGAAAAAGATGACAAAAATCAGCAGTATAGAGTGACGAAGGTCATTACACGAGGGATAGGCAGGGCTTACATTTGTATCAGAAACAAACAAAAAACAAGTTTATAGAAGTAATCGGCTAATCTTCTGTAAATAACATGGTCAATTGGGTGTTCAATCTTTTAGGCCGGTAAGTGTTTTTATGCTTTCGTAGAGAAGTTAGAAAATTACCGGCTGATGCTGTCGCTCTGAATAAAATCAGAGCGACAGTTATTTTTTACCTACCCTTCTTTCCCGTAAATCTTTCAAATCCCCCCATATCATATCCGATATTTCAAATTTTTCTCTTTAAGTTTGCTGTCGCAGCATATCTACTGCCGCCGCCAGAACCGGC
>CAYQKY010000072.1:0-36598 GCA_964418125.1 uncultured Phaeodactylibacter sp. | reverse complement strand
ATCAAACATCAAACATCAAACATCAAACATCAAACATCAAACATCAAACATCAAAAATGTTCCTTCCTGCCATCAACAGATCCTGGTCATTATTCCTCGACCGCGACGGGGTGATCAACCGCCGCCTCCCGGGCGCTTATGTGCGGGAGTGGCCGGAATTCCAGTGGTTGCCTGGCGCTTTGGAAGCCATAGCCGGGCTTTCTCAGAAGGTGGGGCGGGCCTTTGTGGTTACCAACCAGCAGGGAATAGGGAAGGGGCTCATGTCTGAAGAAAGCCTTGCCCGCATCCATGCCAGATTGCTTAAAGCGGTGGAGGCGGCCGGTGGCCGGATAGATGCCATCTATCATTGCCCGGACCTGGCTTCCACCGGGCCCAATTGCCGCAAACCCAGCCCGGCGATGGGCCGGCGCGCCCGGGAAGAATTTCCGGAAGTGGACTTCCGGCGATCCGTAATGATAGGCGATTCCCTCTCTGATATGCAATTCGGGCAGGCCCTGGGTATGTACAACGTACTGATTACCACTAAAACTGAGGAAGAAGAAATCATTAAAAAGGCAACGGGGCGGGGGCTCAGAATAGATGCCAGGGCCACGAGTTTATACGAATTCTACATTAACTTGCAGACATAAACCAAATTATTGTCTTATATTTATTATACGTATTAAAATTCCAAAACCGATGAAAGAACTCACCATCATTTTTACTGCTTTGCTTTTCCTGTCTTTGGCCGCCCCGGCACAGACTGCCGCCCCCAATAACTGGTTGTCCTTCATCCTGCAGGCAGAAGCCCGGCCCGGAGGCAATAGCGCCTGGGACAGAGTACAGCGCCTGGAGGTGAGTAAGCGGATCGGGGCGCCTGCGGGGCAGGAAAACACCGCCGGCGCTATACGCCTGGATCCGGAAGACAAGGAAGTGAAGTTTACCTTCTCCAATTTCACCTTGAACGGCGGGTGGTTCTCTCCCAGTGAAGTCCTCGTTGAATATGAAGAAGAGGGCAGGAAGATCGGCCCCATCAGAGCTATGCCCGGCCCCGGAAACAGCGACTACTATCAGATGACCCTCCGGTTTCGGGAAAAGACCAGCCGTTCCCTGTTTTCCATTCGCTTGTCCGGCAGGGCTTCTTCCGGGCAGTTTGTCAAAGACACCATCAATACGCTTCTGTTGTGGGGCGGAGGCCCCTCCCCGGCAGCGGACGTACAGGTGTCTTACCTGGATGAAGCCAGCCAGGAGATGGCGGTAAGGTCTCCTTACGCCGGAGCGCCGGCATCATATGGCGCCACCCAGGAAAGGCTGGATGATGTGATCGGAAACTATGCCATACAGTTGGGGGCCTATGATGTCCTTCCCGACAGCCGGCAGTTTTCTGCTGCTGCCGCTTACGGAACTGTTTATTCCCGCCGGATAGGTAACCGGCATTACGTCAGAGTGGGCCCGTACAACAACCCGGTATCGGCAAAACAATACCTCGAACGCATCCGCACCTCGTTTCCGGAAGCCTATATTATTATGGAGGACAATACCGCCTCCTTACCCGGAAACCCGCCGGCAGAGGCCTACTATGGCGCCAGTACTTACGGACAGCCGATGCAGTACGGAACCCCGGCCCCTCCCCGCCTCCCGGAGAGGGGCATGCAGGCGCCCCGAGGGGCGGATCCCTATGAATTGCCGGCAGGGATCAACGGGTATGCCATACAGCTGGCTTCGCTTACCAGGGAAGAAAATGCGATCTCTTTTGTGGACCGCCTCCGGGAGCGCGGCATATCTGATGTCTACATCTGGAAAAAAGAGGGTAACAACCGGGTGGTCATTGCTCCGTTTCCCAGCAAGGGAGGCGCCGAAAGCTATCTGGAAACCCTGAAACAACAATATTCACAGAAGGGTATCGTGACCTTTATAGAACAATGATCACCTGGTAAAAAAACTGCTATGCGGAAAATCCTCGTTCCCGGCTTATTGGCTGGCTTCGTATTATTGGGGCTGAGTTACCTCATCCTTTACCTAACCATCAATTTTATGCCAGTCCTGGTAGAGGAGTACTATAACCCCATCTTCTGGCCGGGCAATGACCGGGCATTGCTTTTCTTTCTGCACCCCTTCATTCTCAGTTTTGCACTGGCCTGGTTCTGGAACCGCTTCAAGGAACAGTTCAAAGGAGGGAAAATCCTTCGCGGCCTGGAGTTGGGTATAGTTTATGCCCTGGTGGCCACCCTTCCTTCCATGTGGATTACCTTCAGTGCTATTACCGTTTCTCTGGAAATGATACTGACCTGGTTTGGCTATGGTTTCCTGCAGGCAGTAGTGGCAGGATGGATACTGGCCGTGGCCAACCCTTAGTGCATTTGAGGTTGAGGATAAGAAATGGGGTAATAACTTCCCAGGTGGATTTTTTAGCTGGGCTACCGCACAGGCAAAGCTGCCTTCATCATATCGCCGTATTCCTGAAGGAAGGAAGTGATCTTGGGCATTTGAAAAATACAAAGGACAAAAATGCCGATCATAACGGCATAGGCAAGCGCTGTTTGTAAGGTAAGCACCCTTTCAGCAGTGGTTTTCTTTTTCATACTGTCCTGATTTCTGCCATTGAATTTATAAAAAATTCTGATAGAAATCTAATTTGCGTTTTAAAATTTTAAACAGAAGGTGGTTTTCCTTTTTTTTTAAGGCGCAAATGGCTTGCTGAAGAATGTATTTCAGTTCGAACAAAACAGGCGCCTGCCTTTGTTTTACTTTTGGTATCTGGTGTTACTTTCACGGCAACCTCTTGCCGTTGCATATGCCCGCTCAAATTATTATTTTAAGGACTATCACAACCCATCCTGAAGAATATGTCAAGACTAGTTATTGTATCCAACCGCCTTCCTGTGACCATTCAAAAGGAGAAAGGAGACCTCATCTATTACCCCAGCGCCGGAGGGCTGGCTACCGGCCTGAACTCTCTGGACGGCTCCTGGGAAAAGATCTGGATCGGCTGGCCCGGCCAGGAGATCAAAGAGGCCTGGGAGCGTGAGGCTGTGCACCGGGACCTGGCAAAAGACGGGCTTTATCCCGTTTTCCTGACCCAGGAAGAGATCGCTCTGTATTACGAGGGGTTCAGCAACAAGGCCATCTGGCCCCATTTCCATTATTTCACTCAGTATACCACTTATCGGGATGAGTACTGGGCAGCCTACCAGTCGGTCAACCGGGCTTTTGCCGATGCGGTGATCCCGCTCATCAGAGAGGATGACCTGGTCTGGGTTCACGATTATCAGCTGATGCTGCTTCCGGCTATGATCCGGGAGGCGTTCCCCAATCTTTCCATCGGGTTTTTCCTTCACATCCCCTTTCCGTCATACGAAGTATTCCGTATCCTGCCCTGGAGGAGGCAGATACTGGAAGGCGTATTGGGTGCTGACCAGATCGGGTTTCATACCTTCGGGTACATGCGGCATTTCCTGAGTGCCGTTTACCGCATTTGCGGGTATGAGCATCATTTCGGGAAACTGACCGTCGGCAACCGCCTTGTCAATGCCGATGTTTTTCCCATGGGGATCGATTATGAAAAGTATGCTCACCCCGATGTCGAACCCGAGGAAGGAAATGGCGCCCTGAAGATCAGAGAACTGGCCGAAAAACAAAAACTGGTGATCTCCATTGACCGGCTGGATTACAGTAAAGGCATACCACAGCGCCTTCTGGCTTTCGCCCGCTTCCTGCAGGATAACCCCCGATATCAGGGTAAGGTCACGCTGGTTATGATCGTCGTCCCCTCGCGGGCCAACGTAAGCCAATATCAGGAACTCAAAGAAGAGATCGACAACCTCGTCGGCAAGATCAACGGGGAATATTCTTCATTCGACTGGGTACCTATTCATTATTTCTACCGGAGCCTCGATTTTTCCGAGCTTACCACCCTTTACCAGGAAGCGGATATTGCGCTCATTACCCCTCTGCGCGACGGGATGAACCTGGTGGCCAAGGAGTATGTGGCCAGTAAGGAGGATAGTAAAAAAGGCGTGCTTATACTGAGTGAAATGGCCGGCGCCTCCAATGAATTGATGGAAGCCCTCATCGTTAACCCCCAGGACCGGCAGGACATTACCGACGCGCTGCTGCAGGCGCTGGAAATGAGCGAAGAGGAACAACGCCACAGGCTCCGGCAGATGCAGGAAAGGATTCGAAAAAATGATGTGCGGCACTGGGCGGTTACCTTTATCAATGAGCAAAAGAAGTTGATGGAGTCGCAGAAGGCAAAAATTGCCCGTCGCCTGAGCAGGGAGGATAAAAAGAATCTGGCGGAGGCATACCGCTCCGCCAGAAGCAGCCTGCTCATACTGGACTACGACGGGACCCTCATGCCCTTCGATAAAGATCCTAAGGCGGTAGTACCGGATGAAGAATTGCTGGACATTCTTGAAAAGCTGGGCAACCGCAACGGCAACAAAGTTGTCATTAGCAGTGGGCGGGACCGGGATACTCTTCAGAAGTGGCTGGGCCATCTCGATGTCGATATGGCGGCTGAACATGGAGTCTGGACCAAGCGCAACGGCAAATGGGCCAACAACACCGGCCTTACGGCAAACTGGAAGGAAAGGATCCGCCAGGTGCTGGAAAATATGGTGGAACGCACCCCCGGCTCCTTCATCGAAGAGAAGGGGTTTTCCATTGCCTGGCATTACCGCGCCATCGATAAGGCCCTTGGCGAGAAACGGGTACGTGAATTCCGGGACGTCCTCCTCTATCTTACCGCCAATGACGACTTGCAGGTGCTGGAAGGTAACAAGGTGGTCGAGGTAAAAAATTCCGGCGTAAACAAAGGCAAAGCCGCCCTGAACTGGGTTGGGGAACGGGACTGGGATTTTATCCTCGCCATTGGGGATGACAATACCGATGAGGATACCTTCAGAGCGCTGCCTCCGGGCGCCTACAGCATTAAAGTAGGGCTCGACTCCTCCGCGGCCAGATATAACATTTTATCCGTCGAAGAAGTACGTTCTTTCCTGAACAGCCTGAATCCGGTCGAAAGTGAAGTGAATTGAACTGAAAATACCGTAACTGTTCTCAGGAGCGCTGGCCCTCACCATCATTTTTCGCCCAAATTTTCCGGCGACCTTTATCCGGCGCCCCTCCAGTACAATTTGTGGTTAGGGTATTCTTTGTTGAATTCGTATTTCAGAATATCGTGGGTGGTGATGATCCCCACAAGGTTGTTGTCATCGTCGACAATAGGCAGCCCGTGAAAAAGGTTTTCCAGAAAGACCTGGGCTGCCGCCCCGATCTTTTCATTGGGGGCCATGGTCGCTACCCGCTTCGTCATTATTTCCTCTACTTTGATATTGTCGTATTCCTCGGCAGCCTTGCCCAGTTTCACCAGGTCAAAGGAAGTGATAATGCCTATCAGTTTTTTCCCCTGAACGACGGGAATGTGGTGAAGGTGCCTGGTGAACAATATTTCCTTAACTACAGATAAGGTATCGCCAGGCCGAACGGTAACGACATCTGTAGTCATGATCGTAGAGATGGGCTCATTCATCATAGTGCGCAGATATTTAAGCTGGATGGTTCTGTATTGGGCACTTAAATTAAGACAAAATTTGAATTCGGAGAATTTATTGGTGAAAATTTCCGGAGTTCACTTCCACAGTTGGGGTGCTTACAAGCTAAACTTTTGGCTTACAATTTACAGAAAAGCCAGTGGATCAGCTAATCGACGAATTTATACCCGACCCCACGTACCGACAGGAAATACTCCGGGTTTTTAGGGTCCTTTTCAAAATATTTGCGGAAGGAAAGGATGAAGTTGTCAATGGTGCGGGTAGAAGGATAGACATCGTAGCCCCATACCGATTGCAGGATCTGCTGGCGGGAGACCACTTCGCCCCGGCGGTCGACCAGAAGTTTGAGCAGCATGGCTTCCTTTTTGGTAAGGGTGAATTCTCCCGGGTTGCCTTCCGCCTCATAGGTGGCGAAGTTGACCTTGTTGCCGCCGAATTCGTATACCTCCGGCGTGTTGCTCGGGCTTTTGCTGGTCCGCTTGATTAGGTTCTGCACGCGCAGCAGCAGTTCTTCCAGGTTGAAAGGCTTGGTGAGGTAATCGTCGGCGCCCTTTTTCAGGCCGGTAATGCGGTCCTGAGGCGTATCTTTGGCCGTAAGGAATATGATGGGTACATCCATATTGGTCAGGCGGATCTGCTCGCAGATCTGAAAACCATCCACTTCCGGGAGCATAACGTCGAGGATAAGCAGGTCGAAATGCTGCTCTTTGACATACTTCAGGGCGTCTTTACCACTTCCGGTAGCTACTACCTCGTAGCCTTCCATCTCGAGGTTGAGCTTAACGACATCGCGAATGTTCTCTTCGTCTTCAACAAGCAGAATGCGCATAGAAAGGCATTTTATTGTCCGTGAAGTAAACCCCCGGGTTTATTTCACGGTTGGTTATCGGTGGCTTTTTGTTTCACTTTTTCCCGCATCACCGGGATCTCGACCCTGAAGACCGTTCCCCGGGGCTCGTTATCCAGGACTGCAATCTTCCCTTTGTGGGCCTTTACGATCTCATTTACAATGTATAAACCCAAACCGGTGCCTTTTGTTTTACGGGTATCTTCATTGCCGATGCGGTAGAACTTTTCGAAAATCCTATCCTTCTCCTGGTCCTCGATCCCTATGCCCTGGTCGCTGATCTCCATGCGGATGGTATTGCCACTCTGGCTGATACAAGCCTCAATATCAGCTTCCTCTCCGGAATATTTGACCGCATTCTCCAGTAGGTTGATGATGACCGAGGACAGGCCCGCCACGTCGCCCATAGTATCTTCCACCGCCGTTTTTTTGTTGAAGGTAAAGCTGGCCTTCGGATACTTGGCCTCCATCTGGTCGAAAATATCCTCTACCAGTTGTGCCATGTTGACCGGCTCCTGGTGCAACTGGTAGGCGGATTCGAGTTTGGCGGACAGCAGCAGGTCATTGACCAGTTTGTTGAGCCGTTCGGTTTCCAGCAAGGCGTTTCGGGTCAGGCCTTCGGCCTTTTCACGGGGAAGTTCCCGGCGCTGGAAGGTTTCCAAGACCAGCCGGATGGAAGCGAGGGGGGACTTGAGCTCGTGCGTGATCGACAGCAGGAAGTTGCGTTGCTGCTGGGCCGCCATTACTTCTTTGTGGTAGCCGCGGTTGATGAGCCATACCCCGATGGCCAGGCTGAGGACAAAAACGCTGGCCTCCCCCAGGATCATGTACTCCTGGCTCTCGTATTGCTTTTTCAGTTCTTTGAAGGCGGGAGCGTTATAGAACGCCTCATCTGTCGGCGGGATTTCCTCCCGGGCGATCATCATCAGGCGCATGGTGTCCCGTTTTGCTTCGTAGGCATCCCGGTTTTTAATAAAAAGCAATACCGACCACCAGGCGAAAGCAAGCATCATGTAGGCAATCACCCCGTAGGAGAGCAGGCGGAGCCGTATATTCCTGGGCCTTTCCATTCAATGAAAGTGATTATTTAAAGACAATATCCAGCGCTTGCTTCATTTTTCCGGCGGCTTCTTCCAGGTCTTCTTCCGTATGGGCGGCGGAGACGAAACCGACTTCGTAGCCGGACGGGCCGAGGTAAACGCCACGCTGTAGCAGCTCGTGGTGCAATACCTTGAACTTGTCCATGCTCCCGGCCTCGATCTGGCTGGCGCGGACGATCTTATCCCTGGAGAAGGCGATCCAGAAAATGGATGCCAGTTGCTGGACCTGCATTTCGAAGCCCTTCCTGTCGGCATATTCCCGAATCGCGTTTACAAAATGCCGGGTTTTGTGCTCCAGTCCTTCGTAGAACCCGGGCTCCAGCAACTGCTGCAGGGCGGCGTAGCCGGCGGCCATGGCCACGGGGTTGGCCGACAGGGTGCCAGCCTGGTAGACCGGCCCGTCGGGGGCAATGTGGCTCATGATCTCAGGGCTGCCTCCGTAGGCGCCCACAGGCATGCCCCCGCCGATGATCTTTCCGTAGGTGATGATGTCGGGCTGAATGCCGTAATAGCCGGCGGCTCCCTCAAAGCCTACGCGGAAGCCGGAGATGACCTCGTCAAAAATGAGCATTACGCCGTACTTGTGGCACTTCTTGCGCAGGCACTCCAGGAAGGACTTGTCCTGCAAAAGCAATCCGTTGTTGGCCGGCGCCGGTTCTATGATGATGCAGGCAATGTCATCGGCGTGCTCCTGTAATGTCTGATCGAGCAGTTCGCGGTCATCCAGCGGGAGCACGATGGTAGCCTTGGCGAAATCCTCGGGGATACCGGCCGAGGTGCTCACCCCGAAGGTGGCCAGCCCGGAACCTGCCTTGACCAGCAGCGAATCCACATGGCCGTGGTAGCAGCCTTCGAACTTGATCACCTTACTCTTGCCGGTCACGCCCCGCGCCAGGCGGATGGCCGACATCACGGCCTCGGTGCCGGAGCTGACAAACCGGATCTTTTCTATGTACCGGTTATTTTCCGTGATCAGCCTGCCCAGTTGGTTGCCGAGTTTGGTGGGGGTGCCAAAAGAGGTGCCTTTCGCTACCGTTTCCAGCACCAACTCCCTGACCTTTGCATTATTATGCCCCAGGATAAGCGGTCCCCAGGAACAGCAAAAGTCGATATAAGTGTTATCGTCTTCATCAGTGATGCGGCAACCCTGCCCCTCTTTGATGAACAGGGGCGGCCCGGAGACGGACTTGAAAGCGCGCACCGGGGAATTGACCCCGCCGGGGAAGTACTTTTTGGCTTCTTCAAAGAGTTGAGCGGATCGGGTGCGGTTGAGCGTATCGACAAATTCCATATCGGATATTTTCGGGTTTTATTCGGCAAAGTTAACGAATAGGTTTCAGGGCGTTTGTCAATGAGGGGTAAAATCGGAAAAGTTCAGCTTGCTGGAGTTGCAGAACGGGAGCTTTTTGTAAACACCGGGTGCGGGTATTCCTTTCAACTAATGCAGCCGATAATTGTTAGTTTTACATTTTACGGACCTCCGATAAAAAATCAACCTGCAGATGCTTACAGCCATTTCTCCGATCGATGGCCGGTATGCCGGTAAAGCCCGGGAATTATCCGACTACTTTTCCGAGTTCGCCCTGATCAAATACCGGGTCTTTATTGAGGTGCAGTACTTCATTGCCTTGTGCGAACATCCGTTGCCCCAGTTGCGGGAATTCCCGGAAGAAAAGCTGGATGAACTCATCCGGCTCAGCAACCGCTTCAGCCTGGAGGATGCCCAAAGGGTCAAGGACATCGAGTCGGTTACCAACCACGATGTCAAAGCAGTAGAGTACTACCTGAAAGAGAAATTCGATGCACTGGGTATCGGACGCTACAAGGAGTTCGTCCACTTCGGCCTGACTTCCCAGGACATCAACAACACAGCCACTCCTCTGATGCTGAAGCATGCCACCGAAAACGTTTATCTGCCGGCCTATCAGCAGTTGCGGCAGGAGCTCGAAAGCCTGGCCGATACCTGGGAAGAGGTGCCCATGCTGGCGCGCACCCACGGCCAGCCGGCCTCGCCCACTCTTCTGGGCAAGGAGTTTCGCGTTTTTGTCGCCCGGCTGGATGAGCAGTTCCGGCAGATGGAAGCCATACCGTACAAAGCCAAATTCGGAGGAGCTACCGGCAATTTCAATGCCCACTACGTTGCCTATCCGGAGATCGACTGGAAACAGTTCGGCGATAAGTTCGTGGAGGAATCCCTTGGCCTGAGCCGAGCCTGGCCGACGACCCAGATCGAACATTACGACAATATGGCCGCCCTTTTTATGGCCATGAAGCGTATCAACACCATCCTGATCGACCTGTGCCGGGACATCTGGACGTATATCTCCATGGATTATTTCCGCCAAAAAACGGTGAAAGGAGAAGTCGGCTCTTCCGCTATGCCTCATAAGGTCAACCCCATCGACTTTGAGAATGCAGAGGGCAACCTGGGCCTGGCCAACGCCTTATTCACTCACCTGGCCGACAAGCTGCCCATCTCCCGCCTGCAGCGCGACCTGACCGACAGCACAGTACTGCGCAACATTGGCGTTCCGCTGGCCCATACCATCATTGCCTTCCGGTCTATCCTCAAGGGCCTGAGCAAGCTGCTGCTCAACGATGAAAAGCTGCAGGCCGACCTGGATGGCAACTGGATGGTGGTGGCCGAGGCCATACAGAATGTGCTGCGCCGGGAGGGATACCAGCAGCCTTATGAAGCCCTCAAAGAACTCACCCGCGGTAAAGCCCGGGTGACCAAAGAAGATATGCATGGTTTCATCGACAGCCTGAAAGTGAAAGAAGCAGTGAAACAGGAGCTGAAAGGCATCTCCCCGCATAATTATGTAGGGAGGATATAACCATAAAACCCGGGCTCAATAATTCCGCTTGTTAACGGGCCGCCTGAAGGCAGCCCGTCCGAGTCAGGCCTGCCGTTCCGCTTCCACTTCTTTGATCGTTTTGGGGATGGGCTTGCCCAGTATCTGATGCCCGGCTTCCGTGATCAGGACATTGTCCTCGATACGTATCCCGCTGAAATTGCGGTATTGCTGCACCTTTTCGTAGTTGATGAATTCCCAGTGTTTGCGTTCCTCCTGCCACCTGTCGATCAGTTCCGGGATGAAGTAAATTCCCGGCTCGACGGTGAGCACAAAGCCCGGTTTCAGGGTGCGGGCCAGGCGCAGGGATTTCAGGCCGAACTGGCTGCTGCGCTCCAGTTCATCGCCGTATCCTACGTAGTCTTCACCCAGGCCTTCCATATCGTGCACATCCATGCCGAGCATGTGTCCCAGCCCGTGGGGGAAAAACAGGGCGTGGGACCCTGCCTGTACGGCTTCCTCGGTATCTCCCTTCATCAATCCCAGGGCTTTCAGCCCGTCGGTGATCATCCGGGCGGCGGACAGGTGGACCTCCTTATAGGTAATGCCCGGCCTGAGGGCCTCGATGCAGGCCACTTCGGTATCCAGGACGATCTTATAGATCTCCTTCTGCCGGGTATTGAAGGTTTTGCTGGCCGGGAAAGTGCGGGTGATGTCTCCGGCGTAGTGGGTAGAAGTCTCTGCGCCGAAGTCGCCCAGTACGAGCTGGCCTTCCTGCAGGGTATTGCCGTGGTAATGGTTGTGGAGGGTCTGCCCGTTGACGGTGAGGATGGCGGGGTAGGCCAGCTGGCCGTTGGCGGCCAGGGCAATGCCTTCCACGATTCCCGCCAGTTCGGCTTCCAGAATGCCAGGCTTTGCGCGGCGCATTGCCGCCAGGTGCATGGCACGGGTGATGTTGACGGCCTTTTCGATCTCCACGACTTCTTCCGGGCTTTTTATGGAAACCAGGGACACGACGGCCTTGATCAGCGCCTCGGAGGCCCTGCTTTTGACAGAATTGATGGGGATGTCCATCCACTGGCTGAGCAATATCCGGTTTTCGGCGCGGTAAGGGGGAAGGAAGTGGACCGTGCGCCCTTTATTCAGGGCCTCGCGCAGCCTGCCCTCCAGCTCACCGTAGGGGGTGGTCTCATTCACACCGGACTGGCGTGCCTGCTCGGCCAGGGTAGGCTGCGGGCCCATCCAGACGATATGGTCGATGGTCAGCTCATCCCCGAAAATGGTGGTGGTTTGTTCGTCGATGTCGATCAGGCCGGCCAGGCCGGGGCTGTCCAAACCGAAAAAGTACAGGAAGTGGCTGTCCTGCCGGAAACGGTAGGCGTTGTCGGTGAAATTCATGGGGCTTTCGTGGTTGCCCATCAGCAGGATGAGGCCGGAATCGAGCTGCGCCTGAAGGCGGTGGCGGCGCTCTATGTAGGTATTTTTGTCGAACATGTATTGGTTGTTAAGTTAGGATTCTTCTTGAGAATGGGAAATATAGTGATTTGCTGTGAATAAAACGGGCCGGACGGGGGGCGGATTGCGGCAATTCTCTGTGCGGCTTCTTTTGTCGGCTTACAAAACTTACATTTGCAGGGCAAACTTTCTAACATGAACTACCTGGAACAATTTCGCGATATTGAAACTTTCATCTTTGATGTCGATGGAGTACTGACCGATGGCCAGGTCCTGGTTATGGAAGACGGCAGCCTGCTCCGGCGGATGAGCCTTCGGGACGGGTATGCCATCAAGCGGGCGGTGAAAGAGGGGTACAACGTCTGCATCATTACAGGAAGTAAGTCGGAAGGCGTAAAATTACGCCTGCAGGGGCTTGGCGTAGAGCACATTTACACCGGGATAGAGGACAAACTGAAGGTTTTCGAAAAGTATGTCGATGATAACAAGCTCGATGAAGGCACTGTCCTGTATATGGGAGATGACCTGCCCGATTATGCCGTAATGCGCCGTGTCGGCCTTCCGGCCTGCCCCCGTGATGCCGCTCACGAAATGATCGAAATTTCCAAGTACGTTTCTCCCTTCGACGGGGGAAAGGGGTGTGTGCGGGATGTCATCGAAAAAGTTTTGAAGTTGAATGGGCACTGGAGGTGAGGTGAGGAGGAGAGTGGGAGAGTGGGTTCTGCCCTCCTTGTCTCCCCCTCTCCCTCTCGCCCCTTCCCACCATCTTTCTGCCTCCTGCCTGAAATATCCAATGGCGGAAGCTGCATAATGAAAACTATGTTAGGGGCTCTGTTAAGGCTGGTGCGTTTTCCCAACCTGCTGATCGTTGCGCTGACGCAGTATTTGCTGTATTATATCCTTTTGTTGCCGGCATTCCGGCAGTACGGCCTGGCGCCTTCGCTTGACGATGCGCACTTCAGCCTGCTGGTTACCGTAACGGCTCTCATCACCGCCGGCGGGTATGTGATCAACGATATTGTGGATTTCCGGATCGACATCATCAACCGGCCGGAAAAGGTGGTAGTCAACCGCAAGATCAGGGTGCAGTCGGCTTACTGGCTGTATTTTTGTTTCAACCTGATAGGGTTTCTGATCGCCCTTTATCTTTCCTTTCATGTGGAGTGCATCCCTTTGGCCAACCTGTTCCCTTTGGCGGTGGCTTTGTTGTTCTTCTATTCCACCTACCTTAAGCGGCGGGCCGTCCTGGGCAACCTGCTTGTTGCGTTTTTTTGCGCCGGCGTTGCGGGTATCGTCTGGTTTGCTGAGCGCGGAAGTTTTCATGAACTTATGGAACAGTCGCCTAAGCTGGCGGGGCGCATCGGAGGGATTATCAGCTGGTATATGGCCTTTGCTTTCCTGTCCACCATGTTTCGGGAGGTCATCAAAGATATGGAGGATGTACAGGGCGATGTCGGAGCCAACTGCCGGACCCTTCCGCTGCGCTGGGGGATGAAAGTAGCCAAAGGGGTGGCTGCCGCCTTTGGGCTGGGCCTGGCCGTTTTTCTCATCTATCTGGCCCTGAGCCAGCCCATGCTCTTCACTAAGCTGAGCCTGGCCTTTCTGATCTTCGGTGTCCTGGCTCCTCTCTTCCTGGCCTTGATCTGGATATTCCGGGCCCATGAAAAAGAACATTACCACCGGCTAAGCCAGGTAGCCAAGATGATCATGCTGGGAGGGCTGATGATGTTGTTTTTTCTGGCGGTACAGTGAATGATGCCAGGGCCGGGAGCAGAGGAACAGGATGTTCGGTTTTTGTCGGTAGATGTGAGATATCCTTTGGGGAGCAGCGCATCTTAGCCTGCCTGTCATAGGGCACATCAAAAATCAAAAATCGCACATCAAAAATCATAAATCAATCAGCTGAAAATTCCAATTAAAGAAAGATATTCTGATGGACATCCTCAAAAAAAAGATCATTCTCGCTTCCCAATCCCCCCGCCGCCGGCAACTGCTTGAGCAGGCGGGTTTCACCTTCGAAGTGAAGGCCATACCCATCGATGAATCTTTCCCTCCGGACATGCCTGTGGACGAAGTGGCCCCCTTTCTGGCCCGGCGCAAGGCCCACGCCGCCCGCTCTCTGATCACCGCCGGCGAGGTGCTGCTCACCGCCGACAGTGTGGTCATCCTGGGCAACACCATTTACAATAAACCGGAGGATGCGGAAGATGCCCGGCGTATTTTACGAAAGCTCTCCGGCCAGGTGCACCGCGTCATCACCGGCGTCTGTCTGCTGTCCAGGGACAAGGAACGGGTGTTTTCCGGCGAGTCCCGCGTCCATTTCGCCGAGCTGACGGGCGAAGAGATCGACTACTACATCCGTACCTGCCGGCCTTTCGACAAGGCGGGCGCCTACGCCATTCAGGAGTGGATCGGCCTGTGTAAGATCGATAGGATCGAAGGGACCTACGCGAACATCATGGGGCTGCCGGTGGACCTGGTGTACCGGGAGATGGGGCACTTTGTGTAAGTGTGGAAAGGTGTAACGGTTTAAATGTTCCGGGGCGATCTCGGCTCAAACTTGGCTGAAATGAAGTGGAAATGCCTGTCACGCCTGGGTTCGGACTGCATTTCCTCATTTCTACGCAGCTCAATTGCTTACTCCCGGCGCACTAGTCCCACTAGATTTCCTTTATCCAAATATTTCGAAACTGGGCCAGGCTGGAGGCGCCATTCAATTTACCGGTATCGGGATTGATCCCTCCGTGATGCTGCAAACCGATCGGGCCTTTTACATTCAACCCGGGGTAGTAGGCATTATCGATTACGATCTGCCCGTTATTGATGACTGTGATCCGTTCGCCTTTTACGATGATGTCGAACACATTCCAGTGGCCGACAGGGTTATCTGCGTTTACCGACGGCACGGCGGCAGCTCTCACTTCTGCCGGGAGGTTTTTGTCATTCCTGACCGACCACAACTCTCCGGAGCCTACGGACCAGCACCAAAGATTGGCCTGTCCAACCCCTTTTAAGAGAATGCCCGAATCGGAATTGGGCCCGAGGGGTTCAATGATCTTGCCATTATCGTCTCTGAGGTATTCTCCACTTGGCAATATGGTCGGCAGCGGGAACAAATGATCGCCATAACCTTTAAACCGCCATTCGATATGCAACTCAAAATCAGTGAATTCTTTTTCCGACCACAAATTTTTATCCCTGGCTTCGGAACGAGCATCGTAGTCAATTACCCCGTCGATCACACTCCAGTGGCCATTATCCCCTTCAGGCACCTTCCAGCCGGTAAGGTCTTTCCCGTTGAACAGAGAAGTAAAGCCTCTGTCTTTGAAGAAATTGCCTGTTTGGCCTGGCGCCTGGGCGGAAAGGCTCCATGAAAATGCCCCCATTACAAGGGCGATTAAAAATATTGTATTTTTCATCGTAATAATTTTTTGAATTTTATATCTCCCATCCTTCCCGGCACTTGCGCCTGACAAATTCATTCGCTTCCGGCACATTGGTTACTTTCAGGTTTTCGTTGTCCCATTCCAGGCGCTGATCCATTCTGATGGCCAGGTTGCCGAGGCAGATCGCTTCCGCAATGGTTTGGGCGTTCGGAAAACTGCCGCGTGATGGCTGCCCGCCTTTAAAGGAATGGATCATTTCGGTGGTTTGATCGATGAGTTGCACCTCAGGTAATGGAATGGAAGCTATTTTTTCATTGGCCTTGGCGGCTCCAAATAAACGCGGGTTGTGATAACCGTAATCGGCAAGGATAGCGCCTTTTTCCCCCACGAACATGACGCCTTCCTGAGGCATACCTTTACCTTCTTTTTTGAGGAATTCCGGCGTCCTTGGGCGAATGCCTCCCGAGTACCAGAAGACTTCCATCATTTTGTCAGCGCCATTTACAGGTACTTCCCATTGCAAGGTTGCAGCATGGGGGTAGGAAAGGTTATTCTCCACCCAGGTGCTTCTGAAATCTCTTATTTCGCAAGTAAAACTGGCTGAGCCCTCAGCACTTACGGGCATCCCCAGGTTCAACAGCCGCCAGTCTTTCCAGAAACCGTAGTAGCCCATATCGGCCAGGCACCCTCCTCCGAATTCATACCAGCCCCTGAAGACGGTGTGGGTATAATCAGGAGAATAAGTGCGGGGAAGCGACGGCCCCAGCCACAATTCCCAGTCAAAACCATCCGGGATCGGCGGGGTATTTGTCGGCAGGTAGGGGGATCCCTGGGGCCACATCGGGCGATTGGTCCAGCGATGCAGTTCTTTTACTTCTCCGATCAGGCCCTGGCCGATCCACTCTTTTAATACATACAGCTCTTTCGGGTCCTGAAAAGCAAATAACTGGGTAGGGATCTTCGTTTGTTTCGCCATTTCACAAACCACCCGGGTCTCGTGCATGAAATTGCCGACGGGTTTGTGCGACCCAACCATGACTCCTTTCTTCATGGCGGCAGCGGCCACCGTAGCGTGTAAATGGTCGGGAGTCAGGATAAATACGGCATCTACGCCTTCCTCCTTCTCCAGCAGTTCCCTGAAATCGGCATAGGCGCTGCATCCTTTATAGCCTGCTTTGCCTGCATTTTCCGCATAAAACTCATTTATCCGGGCGCGGCCTACTTCCCGGCCTCCCGGCGCGCCTCTTTTTTCGCCTTGCGATTTTCCCCACAGAGGATAATCATAACTTTCCCGGTTGGGGTCACAAACAGACACGAATTGCAATTCCGGGCGTTTTAACCAGTCCGGCAGCATTTTTAGCGCCTGCGTGCCGCTACCGATCAAAGCAACATTTATTTTATCGCTCGGCGCCACCCGGCCTGTTCCTCCCAATACTCTTGCGGGAACAACCGTCAGGCCGATCCCGGATACGGCAGCGGCCTTTATGAATTCCCGGCGGGTCAGATCTTTAGTCTTTTTCATATGTGCAATATTTGTTGTAACAGAATTCGGAGTGGACATATCCCGGCAGCCATTAACACAGTAGAATTAATACCTCCTTCCAAACGGCCTCTCCCGTTCCCGGAGGCTTTTCAGTTTTTTTTTCTTGGCTTCGTGGGTGAGTTTCAGCGCCAGTTCAGATATGGGGATGGGTTTTGTGCGAGGGTGGAACGGAGGGGCGCCGGTATTCGCGATTCGCTGTTCGGGGTTCGCGTATATCAATTAACCAACTCTTTATCTCCTCTGTCATAGACCAGCGCTTTGGTTCTGTTCAAAACTTTCTTAAATATGGGGTTCTCTAGGGATTGGGCTTCCAGAAGGTCAACCTTCCGGTTCAAGATCTCCTCCAATTTGAACTTCACTTCGAAGTAGTTATCCATATATTCCAATGGGTCGATTTCTTCGAATTCCACCACAAAGTCTATATCACTGGAGTCGTTAAACTTATCAGTCAGTACAGAACCGAATGCATACAAGTTCTTAACATGGTGGTTGAGACAGATCTCCCGGATCTGGTTTACTATGATCATTAATGATTTGCATACTCCCAATATACAGTTTTTTTCAACTATTTAGCTGAGCTAAGAGGTTTCTGCCACAAAGACACCAAGGCACAAAGGTGATACAAAGGCTTCGCGCTATTGAGCCCGCCTGCGCCAGTGCTTTGGCGGACAGGCCTTCGTGGCAATTGAAGCAGCCCCTCCCCGGCAAAAAGAGGCAGAAAACGCCGGGGGTAAAAGTCCAGGAACAAAAATATCTCCAAAACTATGGGTAAAACGCCATTTCCACGCATTTCTACTGCATCTCCACCCCATTTCTTCAAAGAGAGCAGTACTCCCCCTCCCAAGATCCCGTCCGAGCCTTGAGTGTGGAACCGGAACCCCACGAATCAACGAATAACGAATCAACGAATCAACGAATAACGAATCAACGAATAACGAATCAACGAACCCACTACTTCCGCAGATCCCACACCCAGTGCCCCTCCATATCGAAGTACCCGATCATGTCGCCCTGCTCCACGCGGAACAGGCCGTCGCCGGCGTAGCTGATGTACTCGTAGTCGGGCTGTACGATGAGGTCGCCGTTGAGGCTGGCCAGGCCGCTGAAACCCTGGATGCGGACTTTGGCGTAGCCCTCCTCGAAGTTCTCGATCTTGTCGTATTTCGGCGGGATAAGCTCGATGCCTTTCTGGTTGATGATGCCCCATTTGCCACCGGCCTGCACTACGGCCACGCCGTGTTTGAACTCGGTGGCCTTCTCGTAGTAGCCGTCGTAGAGGTGGGCCTGTTCGGTGATGTAGTAGAATCGGTATTTCTCATCGCGCACCAGGCCGCGGCCCTCCTGGAAGGCCAGCATGCGGTCGACGCTGGGTTCGATCAGGAGGTGGCCCTCGCGGTCGACGAGCCCGGCCTTGCGGATGCCCTTGTAGACGACGGCCTTGCCGCCGTTGAAGTCCAGGCATTTGGAGTATTCGAAGGGGATGACTACCTCGCCCCTGGTGTTGATGTAGCCGCAGGCGCCGTCTTTCTGCACGGCGGCCAGCCCTTCGGAGAAGGAGGACACTTTGGAGTAGATATCCGGGATCACCAGTTTACCGGTGGTGTCGATGAAGCCGTAGCCGTCTTTATACTTTACGGCGGCCAGCCCCTCGCTGAAGGGCTGTATCTCGCGCAGGTTGAGGTTGTTGATCAGCTCACCGTCGCGGCCGATCAGGCCGTAGCGGATGTTGTTGTTGCCGAAGCGGGCCACCGCCAGGCCATACTCGTTGAATTCCTGTATCTCGGAATAGCGCGGCCGCTGAACGAAGTGCCCCAGGCTGTCGATCAGTCCGTATTCATTGTTGACCACTACCCGGGCTATGCCGTGGTGAAAATCGAACCCCTTGTCAAACTTCGGAGGCACTATGAAGTCGCCGGCGCTGTTGATGTATCCCACGCCATTGTCGGTATACACCCAGGCCAGGCCGTTGCGGAAGTTGCCTGCCCGGCGGTAGAGGAAGTCCACCGCCACATCGCCCTGCTTATCGACGAAACCCCAGTTGTTGCCCAGCTTTGCGGCGGCCAGGCCGTCGCTGAAGTTCTGCACCTCCCGGAAGCGGCAGGGGATCACCTCCAGGCCGTCGCGGTCGACGAAGCCCCACAGGCCGTTGCGCTTGACGGCCAGGCGCCCTTCCCGGAAGGAACCCACCTCATCGTATACGGCGCTGACGGTGAGCTGCCCCAGGGTGTCGATCAGCCCGTACTTGGGCTCCCGGATGTATACGCGCACGATCTTGTTGTCGGTATTTTCCAGGAACTGCACTCCGTCGTACCGGCAGGGGATGAGCACGTCGGCATCGCGGTTGACCATGCCCCATTTGCCGTGGCATTCTACGATGCCCACATCGTTGACGAAGTCCTTGGCAAACGTATACTGAGGCGGCACGATCACCTGGGCTGCCGTGTCGATATATCCCCACTCGCAGCCGTCGCAGGTCAGGGAGGCATCGTGGCGGAAGAGCTGGTCGTACTGGGTATAATCGAGCATGACGCCGGGGGAGGCCAGCCCGTTGAGGTAGGTGCGCAGTTTACTCAGGCCGTGTTCCGGCTTCATGTTTCCGGAAAGGCGCCCGGCGAAGCTGAAGCGGGCCACGCCGTCGACGAAATCGCCCAGGTAGGCCAGGTCGCGGCGCACGACGCGGCCGATGCGGTCGACCAGGCCGTGTCGGCCGTTAGAGAAGACGACGCGCGCCACCGGGTAGCCCTTGCGAAAGTCATCGAAGCGGACATCCCAGAAGTCCATCTCCGTGACCAGCAGCCCCAGCTCGTTGCTGACCAGGCCGTAGGCCATGTCGAAGCGGAAGGTAGTGCGCTCGAATTCGTAACGTTCTGATTTTTCGATGCCTACGAGGGTGAACCCCAGGCTTCGTTCTACCCGCACGGTATGGAACTTGGGGGCTATTTGCACCTCTCCGTCCTGCAGGCGGCGCAGGCCCCAGCGGTCTTCCTGGGGGGAGTAGAACCATTCGAATTGGCCGAGCAGATAATCATTGGCGCTGCTTTCCGCCGGCGCCGGGTTTGCGGGGGCGATGGTGATCTGGAAATGGTTTTGAAAGTTGCTGGTGTCGCGCAGCCGCCCTTCCTCGTCCAGGCGCAGCAGGGTCAGCGCTTCGCTTTTTCCGTCGCCCTGCAAGCGGTATGCCCGGGCCTGGTTGCCGTTCATCTCGATGCGGTGGTAAACCGGCGGGGCTACCTCCTCTCCCCGGAAGTTGACGATGCCGAAGCGGCCGTCTTGCTTTACGACACAGGCCTTGGCCCGAAGAGGAGCAATATATTCATATTCAAAGGGGATCACCGGAATACCTCCTGCCCGCACCACCCCCCATTTGCCCTGGAAGTTGACACGGAACAGCTTCTGGTCGTAGGCCTGTATCTCGTTGTAGGAGGGGGGAAGCACCTCATTGCCGCACCAGTCCAGCAAGCCCAGCTGCCGTTCCTCTTTAGTGATGATGTAGCGTTTGGAGAACGAGTAATAATTGTCGAAGCTGCCGTCGGAAATGATGCGGGAGCAGGGGATGGAGTAGACGAACTGGCCGTCGTTTTTGGAGAGTTTGATGAAATTGTCGGATATGCGGCTGAATGCCCGGTATTCGGCGGGGATCACCCGGATGCCGTAGAAGTCGGCCGCCCCCCACAGGTTGCCGGAGCGGTAGAAGAAAAGGCTGTCGTTGAAAAAGCGGATCTCATTGGCCTCGTTGGGCAGGATCTCCCTTCCTGTGCCGGAGAGCAGGCCCAGGCGGTTGGCCCGGGTGGTAATAAAGAACTGCCCTCCCTCCATCTGTATGTCGTCGTATACGGGCTCGGCCAGCTTATTGCCGTATTTGTCGGTCAGGCCCCACTTGCCGTTCTGCATGTAGGCGAGGTAATGGCCGTCCCAAACTTCAACCCGTTGATAGCCTTTTTCCAGAATGATGTCCCCGTAGAGGTTGATCACCATCCATTGCCCCTGGTCCATCACCGCGATCAGGGTGGAATCCAGGACCTTGATGTCGTCATATCTGGGGGGGACGAGCTCATGGCCGCCGCCGGCCAGCAGCCCGACCTGGCCCTCCCGCTGCATAACGGCGTAACCAAAGCGTTTGAACTCCCCGATAGCGTCGTATTCCGGAGACAGGACAACCTTGCCATCGGCATTGATCAATCCCCATTTCTTGTCGACCTTGATCGGGAAATACCGCTGTGCAGACAGGCTAGAACTAAAAATAACCGTTATTACAAGTATCCAATACCTGCGCATAGGCTAATTTACAGATTAGGGGGTGGGTACGTGGAGTGAATGAATGAGTGATTGAGTGAATGAGTGATTGAGTGAATATCCGGGGTTTAAATAGTACGCCAATCCTCACCATCTTTGTCCAGGTACCTTAAAATTCTTTATTGTACTGATTGTGTATTCCTTTAAAAGGAACAAGCGTTTGTCAGTATATTTAAACGTATTTCGAAACGGATAAATTATTTTGATATGGGTTGTTAGGTAGTTCATTTTAGCGGTTGGCTATCCGAATGGCTGTTTTGTCCCGGAATGGCCGGCGGGGCGAATTCCGCAGGGCACAAATTTACAAAAAAATGCCTGCCGGGAAATTTATTAAGATAAAATTTATATGAAATAAATGTTAAAGTGTGGTGCCGAGGAGCTTCATTTAAGGCATTGAAAATCAATTTGAAAAAATTGTTTATAATACAGGATCGGCCAAAAAGCCTGGGACAAAAGGGTAGAAGGTTGTCCTGGCGGGGTATTGGGAATAAGATATATATTTGCGGGGCGGGAGGGAATGAAGGAATGAGTGAATGAAGGACCGCCTTCGCTAAAGCTACGGACGGGTAAAAAGGAGGGAATGAATGATTGAGGGCAAAAGCCACTTTAAAGTGGGGCGCTTTGAACAAATTCTAAAATTTATACATTTGCATCTTTCGGAGGGCTTTTGCCCGCAAATGAATCAAATCGGCGATTTTTCCGTTATTCGACCGAGGCGGGCAATAAGGCCTGCCGGGAAATTTTGAAAAAACCAAGCTAAAATATGCCAAAGAACCTACTTATTGTGGAGTCGCCCGCCAAGGCGAAGACCATTGAAAAGTTTTTGGGAAAGGATTTTACCGTAAAATCCAGTTTCGGCCATGTTCGCGATCTTGAGAAGAGTGAGGGCGCGGTAGATGTAGAGAATAATTTCAAACCTAAGTACGTTGTCTCCCCGGAAAAGAAGAAAGTAGTAAAGGAGTTGAAGGATTGGGTCAAAAAGGTGGACGAGGTGTGGCTCGCTACCGATGAAGACCGGGAAGGAGAGGCTATTTCCTGGCACCTCTGCCAGGTGCTGGGGTTGAATGAGAGCCAGGCCAAGCGCATCGTCTTCCGGGAGATCACCAAGCCGGCCATACAGAATGCCGTGCAGAACCCCCGCAAGCTGGATGTCAACCTGGTCAACGCCCAGCAGGCCCGCCGGGTGCTGGACCGCCTCGTCGGGTATGAGCTTTCGGGCATCCTGTGGCGCAAGATCAAAGGCAAGCTCTCGGCTGGCCGCGTACAGTCGGTGGCGGTAAAGCTCATCGTCGAACGCGAACGGGAGATCATCAACTTTGAGTCTACGCCCTTCTTCCGGGTCAACGCCATTTTCGATGTAAAGAACGAGCAGGGCAAAACCGTGAAGCTGAAAGCGGAAAGCCCTACCCGCTACGATACCGAGAAAGACGCGCAGGCCTTTCTGGAGAGTTGCCGCGGGGCCTTGTTCCGCATCGACGACATCGATGTAAAGCCCCTGAATCGCCGCCCCACACCGCCCTTTACTACTTCTACGCTGCAGCAGGAAGCGAGCCGCAAGCTGGGTTTTTCCGTGCAGCGCACCATGTCGGTGGCCCAGCGCCTCTACGAGGCCGGTAACATCACCTATATGCGTACCGACTCCACGGCGCTCAGCGAGACTGCCCTGGCCAGCATCGCTCAGGAGATCGAGTCCAGCTACGGAAAGAACTACGTAAAAACGCGCCGCTATAAAAGCAAGTCCGCCGGCGCCCAGGAGGCCCACGAGGCCATCCGCCCCACCTACATCAACCGGCAGATGGTGACGGGCAGCCGCGACGAGCAGCGCCTCTACGAACTGATCTGGAAGAGGGCCATCGCCTCCCAGATGGCGGACGCCGTTGTAGAAAAAACAATTGTGAAGATCGGCATCTCCTCCCTGCCCGACGCTTACCTCAAGGCGGAAGGCGAGGTGCTGAAATTCGACGGTTTTCTCAAAGTATACCTCGAATCTACCGATGACGAAGAGGAGGAAGAGGCCAAAGGCATGCTCCCTCCCCTCAAAAAAGGCCAGGAGCTCAACCTGGACCACATGACGGCCACCGAGCGCTTCACCCGCCCGCCCGCCCGCTATACCGAAGCCGGGCTGGTCAAACAACTGGAAGAACTGGGCATCGGCCGGCCTTCGACCTACGCGCCCACCATCAGCAAGATCATGGAGGAGGGCAGAGGTTACATCGTCAAAGAGAGCCGCGACGGGGAAGAGCGCGAATACCAGGTGCTGACCCTCACGAAAAAGGGTGAGATCAACAAAGAGAAAAAGACGGAGGTCACCGGCTCGGTAAAGAACCGCTTGTTTCCCACCGATATGGGCATCACGGTGAGCGACTTCCTCAGCGAGCATTTCAAAGAGATCATGGACTACGGCTTCACGGCGGATATCGAAAAGGAGTTCGACAAAATCGCCGAAGGGGGGCGGGAATGGACCACCATGCTCAAGTCCTTCTACGGGCCTTTCCACGAAACCGTTGAAGAAACGCTGGCCAATGCCGACCGGCCTACCCGCGAGCGCATCCTGGGCAAGGACCCCGAAACGGGGCGCACCGTGCTCACCCGAATGACCCGCCTGGGCCCGGTAGTGCAGATCGGCGCGCCGGAAGAACTGGAGGAGGACGAAAAGCCGAAGTACGCCAACCTGCAACCCACCCAGTCGATGGAGACCATCACTTATGAGGAGGCGATGAAGCTGTTCGCCCTGCCCAAGGACCTGGGCGAGTTTCAGGGCGAGGAAGTCGCAGTCGGGGTCGGGCGCTACGGCCCTTATGTGCGCCATGGAGATAAGTTCGTCTCCATCCCGAAGGGTGAAGACCCTCTTGCGGTTTCCCTGGAGCGCGCCATAGAGCTGATCCGCATGAAACAGAAAGAGGACGCGCCGGTGGGTAGCTATAAAGGGCATCCCATCACCAAAGGCAAGGGCCGTTTCGGGCCGTATCTGAAGTGGAAAGACCTGTATGTGAACGTGCCCCGCAGATATGACTTCGACAATATCTCCCTGGAGGACATGCATGGCCTGATCGAGCAAAAGGTGGAGAAAGAGGCCAACCGCTACATCCACAAGTGGGAGGACGAAAAGATCTCCGTGGAGAACGGCCGCTGGGGGCCCTACATCCGCTACAAAAAGAAGAACATCAAGTTCCCCAAGGTTGACGGAAAGAAGGTCGACGCCGAAATGGCAAAGGAGATGACCCTGGATCAGATCAAGGAGTTCATCGAGCTGGAAGTGCCGAATGCCTTCAGTAAGGGAAAGAAGAAAGTGAAAAAATAAACGCCTCCAACCTGCCGGGTTTACAGCAAGTCCCCAGCCTTGTTAACCCGGCAGTGTTTGTCAGAAGGGCTGGACAGCGCTTTCGCATCGGTCGTGGCAAAATCCTTCCAGGTTGGAAGAGTGCCGGCCAGCATCAGCCTGTCATCTTCAGGGAAAACAGGTGCGGTATCCCCGGCAACACCTTCGACCGGTACCGCCCGGGCGCCACTTCCTCCATCTGCGGCCAGCAATCGTAAGGGGAATAGTCGTACTCCCGGAACTCCTCCAGTACCAGGCCGGCGTCCAGCAAAGCCATGATAATATCGCTCAGCGTATGCTGCCAGCTGTACTCCTTGCGGGCCGTTCCCCCTTCATACAAGCCCGCGTAGGACCCGTTGTTGATATCAATTTCCAGCGGTGCTTCTTCGTGGAAATAGGAATAGGCGGGTTGCCCGGTCTCCAGTTCAAAGATCATGAAAGTGGGATGGAATTCTACCATAAAGAAAGTCCCTCCCGGCTTCAGGTAATGTCGGATGGCCTCCGCCCAGGGCTGAAGCCTGGGAAGCCAGGTGATCACGCCATAGGAAGTAAAGACGATATCGAACTGCCCTTCCAGCTTTCCTTTGATGGAGAGGACGTCGGATTGGACAAACTCGGCATCCAGCCCCAACTGCCGGTTAAGCCGGCGAGCCGTTTCGATGGCCTTTTCCGAAAAATCAACTCCGGTGGCCCTGGCGCCCAGGCGCGCCCAGGAGAGCGTATCCTGGCCGAAATGGCACTGCAGGTGCAGCAGGCGTTTGCCGCTGACGTCGCCCAGCGCTTCCAGTTCGGCCGCCATCAGGGAATTGCGGCCTTCGAGGAAACTACGGACATCGTACATGGGCGTATCCGGGTGAAAGGTTGCCCACTCGTCCCACAGTTTCTGATTTTCCTTAAGGTATTCTTCCATGGTTTGTATAGCTTGCCGATAATTCCGATATTGGAATTTTATCGGTTAAAAATTCGTGAACATGTCAGATGCAAAGAAAGGACAAAACCAGTTAAATATCGAATTGCCGGAAGAAGTGGCGGAAGGAACTTATTCCAACCTGGCCATCATCTCGCATTCCAATTCCGAATTTGTGGTCGACTTCATCCGCATGGTGCCCAACGTGCCCAAGGCGAAGGTCAAGTCGCGCATTATCCTGACGCCTCAGCACGCCAAGCGCCTGCTGCGCGCCCTGGCGGACAACGTGAAGAAGTTCGAAGCCCAGTTCGGGGTTATCGATGAGCCGGAACAGCCCCCTTTCCCGCCGATGAGCTTCAATACGCCTAAGGCGCAGGCATAAGTTTGTCCGGGATCTTAGGTTTTGCCTCCCGGAGCCCTCTGAACCGAAGATCCCGGGCGCCAGCCTTGCCGCCGGCTGCTGTTTTCCCTTCTTTGGTATAGGATAACCCCGCCGTTCGTCGATATAATATTCCCTATTCTGTCGTTCCTCTTACATTTGTCCGCATCACCCGATTGTTGAACAACAAACCCGACGTAATGAGAACGATAGCTTCCGGCTATTTGTGGGCGCTTTTGTGCCTGCTACCCACCTTTTCCTTTTCCCAGTACAACCACAACCAAGGAGCGAAGATCAGCGGCAAGGCCGAGGGCCCGGACGGAGCTCCCCTTGAATTTGCCAATGTCGTACTGCATTCGGCCGCTGATTCCAGCCTGGTGAAGGTCGAAGTTACCGATCCCGACGGGCGCTTTGTGATGGACCGCGTACCGGAAGGCCAGTATTGGATCGGCATAACCTATGTAGGGTTGCCTCCCTACCAATCCGAACCATTCCGGCTTCAACCCGGCCAGCATTACGATATGCCGGTGATCCACCTGCAGGAGGCCAATATTGAGTTGTCGGAGGTCGTCGTCACCGCCGAGAAGCCACTGGTGGAAGTGCGGCCGGACAAGATGGTCTTCAACGTGGAAAATACCATCAACGCTTCCGGTAGCTCGGCTTTTGAATTGCTGCGCAAGGCCCCGGGCGTGGTCGTGGACAACAACGACAACATCAGCCTCCTGGGCAGGGCCGGCGTACAGGTGTACATCGACGGGAAACTCTCCCCGCTCAGCGCCGCCGATTTGGCGGCTTTCCTCAAGACCGTACAAAGTGATGAAATAGAGGCCATTGAAGTGATTACCAACCCTTCTTCCCGGTATGATGCCGAAGGCAACGCGGGCATCATCAACATCCGCATGAAAAAGGACAAGCGGCTGGGCGCCAATGCCAACGTGAACCTGGGATACTCCGTAGGGAAAGTGCCGCAGTACAACGGTACGGTGAGCGGCAATTACCGCAACGAACACCTCAACGCCTTCGGCAGCTACTCCCATTCTGAAGGGGAGAACCGCAATTTTATGAACCTCTACCGCCGCCAGCTGGGCATGTTCTACGACCAGAAGAACGACCAGGGGTGGCACTGGAACAGCCACAACTTCAAAGCCGGTACGGACTTTTTCCTGGGGGACAAGAATACGGTGGGTTTTCTCACTACCGGTTACATCAGCGATAACAAAGGGTGGAGCACCAGCCGCACGCCCTTCGGGCCCATCGCGTTTAACCGGGTAGACACCGTGTTGCTCGCCCAAAGCAACGACGACAGAACCAGGAATAACCTCAACTTCAACCTCAATTACCGCTTTGACAACAAAAACGGGATGATCTGGAATATCGACGCCGACTACGGCCTGTTCCGAAACGAAGGCGCCGCCTATCAGCCCAACTTTTACCTCGACCCCACGGAAACTGTTACTTTCCGGGAAAAGATCAACACCAACGAAACGCCGACCGATATCGATATTTATACCTTCAAGGTAGACCACGAGCGGCCCCTGCTCGGCGGGCAGATGGGCGCCGGGATCAAGCTGGCCCTGGTCAATACCGATAACACTTTCCGCTTCTTTGATGAATACGACGGCTCGCCGGTGCTGAACACCAACCGCAGCAACCGCTTCGTGTACGAGGAAAACATCAACGCCGGCTACGTCAACTATCAGCGGCAGGTGGGTAAGTTCGGCCTGCAGGCCGGCCTGCGGGTGGAGAACACCCACTCAACCGGCGATCTGACGAGCTTCCGGGAAGGCGAAGAAGGCGAGAATTTCGACCGGGAATACACCGACTTCTTTCCTTCGGGCGGCCTGTCCTATGCGCCCGGCGAGAAGCACAGCTTCCAGCTGTCCTACAGCCGCCGGATCAACCGCCCATCCTACCAGGATCTCAACCCCTTCCTGAACAAGCTCGACGAACTGACCTACGAGCAGGGTAACCCCTTCCTGAAGCCGGAGTACGCCAACAACATACAGCTGACACACAGCTTCAACTACCGATTCAACACGACCCTCAGCTATAGCCATACCAAAGACCTGATCACCCGCATCACCGATACCGCCGAGGTGAACGCCAGCTACATCACCTGGCTCAACCTGGCCGACCAGTACAACTACAGCCTCAGCCTCAGCGCGCCCATCCCCATTACCAAATGGTGGAGCTCCTTTACCAACATGACGGGCAGCTACACGCAGAACAAGGCCGACTACGGGGGCGGCAAGCTGGTGAACCTCGACGCCACCACGTTCAACATCTACAGCCAGCATACCTTCCGCCTGCCGGGCGACTTCTCCATCGAGATCTCCGGATGGTACAATTCGCCTTCCCTCTGGGGCGGCACCTTCGAGATGGACGCCATGTGGAGCATGGACGCCGGCATACAGAAGAAGGTCCTGGCCGGCCGCGGCAACATCCGCCTGGCCGTCAGCGACATCTTCAAGACCAATGAATGGCATGGCGTCAGCCGCTTCGGCGCCCTCGACCTCGATGTAGGCGGAGGATGGGACAGCCGCCGCTTCCGCGTCAACTTCTCCTACCTGCTGGGCAACGACCAGGTGAAGGGCGCCCGCCGCCGCAATACCGGCCTGGAGGAGGAGCAGAATAGGGTGAAGTCGGGGAATGGATAGTGAATGAGTGATTGAGTGATGCTATTCACTCCCTCTCTCATTCACTCAACCACTCATTTCATGAGAGGCATCTTCTGCCCCCTGGCCTTGAAGTTGTCGTCCCGCACCACGATCTCCACCATGTGGTTGCCTTCCGGGCTGTTGAACCGGCTCAGGGAGACTTCGAGCGGCTGAGAATCCGGCGCCGTTTTCCGGATCTGTTCGCCGGTGGCCAGGTAGGTGATGGTGATGTCGAAAGGAGCTTTGCCCCTGCCGATATTGACGGTGAGCAGGTTGTCCTGTTGGAGGGAAGTGGTGAAATAGAGTTCATAGCGATAGAGGGAGGCAATCTTTTGCTTTGCCTTTTCGGCATGTTTCCCATTAGCATGGGCCTTCAGGAAGGCGCGGTAGCCTTCTTCGGCAGCCGAGCTTGCTGCGCGCTCCCAATCCAGTTCTTCCTGGCATTGCAGGAGGTAATTCCGTGCTGCCTTGCCCTCGGGGTTTATCTTCAAGGCTTCTTTCAGCACCTGGCTGGCGGCGGAAAACTTGCCTTCCTGGAAAAGTGACCTCCCTCTGGTGAGCAGGGTGGCATAATCCTGAGCCGGAGGTGGCTTGGGGGCGGGTTGTTCCTCTTGTGGGTTCGCCGGAGTTTCCGTTTCGGCCTCGGCCAGCATTTGCTGGCATTTCTGGAGGGCTTTTTCTGCGCGTTCGCTATCCAACCCATTGCTTTCCGCCCAGCGGAGCGCCTGGCCGAGCAAGCTGCAAGCCTCCTGGTATTGTTCCGGAGCCAGTGCCAGCTTTGCCCGTTCAACACCTGCCGCCAGCAGGCTATCGTAACGCGCCTGTGGTGAATGCGGCAATAGCTTGCTGCCTGCCTGTTCCATTTTCGCCATCTCCCTTCTGGCCTCTTGCCGGCTGGCCAGCCACACCACCATTGCAATCACAACCAGGGCGGCGATTGCGGCCAGGATATACTTTTGGTAGTTGGGCCGGAGTGTCGGCGGAGGCATGGATGCATTTTCAGCAGGGGCTGGAACGGCGGCCTTTGGGTTGGGCACAGCCCCTTTGCGGTAGAAATGGAACTGCCCGCCGCGGTGGCCGACGTCCTGCAGGGGTTCCCCTCTGGGCGTCTGCCGGGCATTGTGGATGACGGCATTGACGACCCTGTCGATAAGGGTGGTTACCGAAAGGCTGGGTTCGGTATTGTTTTCCAGGAAGTAGATCACGTTGTCGGCGAAGGGGCTGTGGCTTCCCGGCCTGCCGTCGCTGACCAGCTCGTTGCGGCCGGCGGTGAGCAGCCAGCGGGAGGGGATCTCGTCCAGGCGGTTGGCGTCGGCCTGCTGGCCCAGAGAGCGGGTGGCGAACAGGGAGCCGGAAAAGCAGCTGTCGACGATCAGGAAGGTATGGAGCGAGTTGATGGCCCGGATGTATTTGACGATGCGGCTGTTGGCGATGTACTCATTGGTGTGCCCCAGCGGGGCGTCAACCGGTATCCAGTAGCCTTCGTCAATGGCCTCTTCGTATTCCCCGTGGCCGGAGAACAGGATGATGAGGTTGTCTTCCGGGCGGATGAGCTGCACCATCTTTTTGAAACTATTGATGATGGCGTGTTCGGTCGCCTGCTCGTTGAAGAGCGTGAAGGTGTGTTCCTTTTCAAACTGGTAACGGGTGGACAGGACGTCGATCAGGCGGCGGGCGTCCTGCACGCAGTTGTACAGGCGGGGGCAGTGCTCGTATTCGTCGATGGCGATGGCCAGGAGGTAGTTGACGCCCCTTTTTCTCTGCGGCGCCGGCCCTGTTCCCCGGATGTCGATCCCCTTATTCGCCATATCACTTCAGGCTTACGGTTAAGGAATAGCCGCCGGAGCTCAGCCCTTCGGCGCCCGCTACGCCGATCACCACCTCCAGTGGGTTGCTGCCGGAGCGAAGGCTCACTTTGCGTTCCGGGCCTGCAGGTTGGCCCATATCCGGCCGGAAGCTGGCCTCGCAGGAGATGCAGGAAGGAAGGTCCGGTACGAAGCGCAGGTTGCCGCTGCCCAATGAATAGGCGTAGAGGCTCATATCGGCGGCCTTATCCTGGGGCAGCAGGGTGATCTCCATTTCGGAATGGGGCGGAAGATCAGTGGCATACAGGATGTGGTTGCCGGTAAACTTGTTCTGCCGGATACTGACGAAGCAGGCATTCTGGCTGTTCCACGCCCAGCTGAGGTCGTGGATGGGGGCGCCTTCCTCAAGCTTGCCCTGAAAAGTGAGGGATTCCCCCTTCCGGCTTTCGATGCTGAATTTCGGTACTTCCTGCTGTTCCGACGCCTCCTTCGTTTCCCCTCCTTCCAGGATGATCTCCAAAGTGTAGGCGCCTTCCTGAAGCCCTTCGGCGCCCGCCACGCCGATCGTCACGGTGTAGGGGTTGTTTACGGCCCGCAGGCTTACCGACCGGCTGTGATCCTGCGTTTTACCGCGGTATTTGTAATCCCACTTATAGTCCGCCTCACAGCTCACGCAGCGCGGCAGGTTGGGCACGATGTGCTCTCCGCTGCCGGAATAGGCGTAAAGGCTGAAGTTGGCCTTCGGGTCGTCGGGGATCACCCGGATCGTCATTTCCGCCCGGGCGGGCAGGCTGGTTTGGTAGAGCACGTGATGCCCGGTGAATTTGCGCTGCTGGGTGGCTACAAAGCAGGCGTTCTGGCTGCTCCATGCCCAGCTGAGGCCCGCCATCGGGGCGCCGTCCGCCAGGTTGCCGCGGACGCTGGCCGTCCCATTGGGGACAGATTCTATCCAGCTCACAGCAGGCTGCGCCGACAGCCCGGCCAAGCTGAAAACAATAAAAACAGAAAGCAGGGTTTTAAGCTTTTTCATAATTCATACAACGAATAACGAATTTCACCTGGCTCCGAAGGAGACGGGCAACGAATCCACGAATAACGAACGCCCCCTCACTGAAAGTTAATAAGCTCCGTCTCAAAAATAAGCACCGAATTGGCCGGTATCCCCGGCTGTGGCTGCCACCCGTAGCCCAGCCAGGAAGGAATGAAGAACGTCCCTTTGCCGCCTTTTTCCAGCAGTGGAATGGCGATCTGCCACCCCTGGATGACCTGGCGGAGGAAGAACGTACGTGAATCGCTGCCCGGAGTCTGGTCGAAGACGGTGCCGTCGAGCAGGTAACCTTTGTAGCGGACCAGCACTTCGCTGTTGATGTTGGGGGAGCCGCCGCTTCCCGGTTCTTCAATAATATAGTACAGCCCGGAGGAGTGCCGCTCGGCGTCGATCTGGTTGGCCTCCAGGTAATCTTCGATCAGTTGCTGGTCGACCTGCACCTGGTCCTGCCTGTCGTTCTTATTGCAGCCCAGGGCCAGCAGCAGGGCCGGGGCGATCATCCACAATAATTGTTTCATAGTTTTAGTTATTTTGGGTGCAAAGATAGGCAGTTCGCAACAATAGCCAACAAAATCGGCGGTGGTGCGTAAGATAAGTCGTCCGTAAAACGGAAAACGGGCGGGCGAATTTTTTTGCCCGGTTATTATTAGTAATTTTCACATCCAGGAAAGATAAATATCCGAAAACAAGAACTCCATGAATGATAATCTATGCGTATTCCTCGACGCCGGCCACGGCGGGATTGACAAGAACGGCAATTACACCACCGCCCCCAGCAAGATGTACGAGCACAGCCGCGGTACTTTCCACAACGGCCGCACTTTCTACGAGGGTGTGTTCAACCGGACGCTGACCAACCGGGTAGCTGCCAAGCTCACCAACCTGGGCATTGCCAACATCATGGTCAGCCACGAATACGTGGATATTTCGCTGAACTACCGCGTGGATATGGCCAACTGGTATTACCGCAATTTTAAGAAAGGCATATACATTTCCAACCACGCCAATGCCTCCGGTTCCGGCCTGGCCCGCGGTTTTGAGGTGTACACCTCTCCGGGAGTGACGGCTTCCGACACCATTGCCGAGTTTCACTGGAATAACGTCAAGGACCTGCTGGGCGACCGCATCAGCATGCGTTCCGACACTTCCGACGGCGACCACGACAAGGAAGCCCGCTTTTTCGTCCTCACCCGCACCGTCATGCCCGCCATGCTGGTCGAACACCTCTTCTTTGACAATTACGAGGACGCCACCCTGCTGATGGACGATGAGGTCGTCGAGCGCTTCGCAGAGGCGCAGGTAAGGACGGTGATCAATTTTATGAATCTTTGAGCCTTGCTTTTAGAAACTTCCTCCGGTTCCTCCGGGTAAAGTTTCTAAAAGCTCACCTGGAGCCACATGAATGTGGCCCCTACAAAAAAAGGTAGCCCGGCCAGCGGGCTACCTCGTCACAAAGTGTAATACAAAAGATTACGCGATTGTTGGTATTATTTTACGGAAGTTACCCCCACTAGGTTTCGTAACGGAACCACTTCCGTAAAAAAATTGCTAAATTCCCCACCAAAAACTATGCGTTTATCCAAGCTCTTATTTTTAGCCCTTTCCACCATTCTAATCGCCTCCTGCGGTAGCGAAACCGGGCAGGAGACAACTGAAGAAGCTTCCATGGCAGACTCTCTCATTGTAGATATCGATCAGCGCCTGGCAAAGTACGTACCGGTGCGGCTGACGACTGACGTCGGCCAGCTCACTGACAAACAAAAGCAGATGATCCCCGTGCTCATCGAGGCCGGCAAGATCATGGACGAGCTGTTCTGGTATGAGGCCTACGGCCGGAAGGACAGCCTGATGGATGTGCTCACCAATGAAAAGCTGGAGCGTTTCGTTACCATCAACTATGGCCCCTGGGACCGCCTGGCAGGCAACGAGCCCTTCATCTACGGCGTTGGCCCCAAGCCGGCGGGCGCCAATTTCTACCCTGTCGATATGACAAAGGAAGAATTCGAGGCGGCTCAGCTTGATGACAAGGCCAACTTGTACACCTTCCTGCGGCGCGACGAGGCCGGCAACCTGAAAACGGTGCCCTACCGGGAGCAGTTCGCCGAACAGGTGCAGAAAGCCGCCGGGCTGCTCCGGCAGGCGGCAGCCCTGGCGGACAACGAGGCCCTGAAAAAATACCTCAACCTGCGCGCCGAAGCCCTGCTGTCTGACGACTATCAGCCCAGCGACATGGCCTGGCTGGATATGAAGGACAATCAGATCGACGTGGTCATCGGCCCGATCGAGACCTACGAAGACCAGCTCTTCGGCTACAAGGCAGCCCATGAGTGCTATGTGCTGATAAAGGACATGGAATGGAGCCAGCGCCTGGACAAATACGCCGCCTTCCTGCCCGAACTGCAGCGCGGCCTGCCTGTGCCGGCAAAGTACAAGGCCGAACAGCCCGGCAGCGACGCCCAGCTCAACGCCTACGACGTGGTGTACTACGCCGGCGATTGCAATGCCGGCAGCAAGACCATCGCCATCAACCTGCCGAACGACGAAGAGGTACAGCTCCAGAAGGGTACGCGCCGCCTGCAGCTGAAGAACGCCATGCGCGCCAAGTTCGATAAGATCCTTGTTCCTATCGCCGATGTGCTGATCGCCGAGGATCAGCGGCAGCACATTACCTTCGACGCCTTTTTTGCCAATACCATGTTCCATGAGGTGGCGCACGGCCTGGGCATCAAGAATACCATCAACGGTAAAGGGACGGTGCGGGAGGCGCTAAAGGAGCACGCCTCCGCCCTGGAGGAAGGCAAGGCAGATATCCTGGGGTTGTACATGATCAAGCAACTGCACGATAAGGGCGAACTGGAGGGGGACCTGAAGGATTACTACACCACTTTTATGGCCGGTATCTTCCGCTCGGTCCGCTTCGGCGCTTCCAGCGCACACGGCAAGGCCAATATGATCCGTTTCAACTACTTCGCCGAGAAGGGCGCCTTCGAACGCGACCCCGAAACCGGCGTTTACCGGGTCAATTATGACAAACTGGAAGCCGCGGCCGCTTCCCTCTCCGAAATGATCCTCACCCTGCAGGGCGACGGCAATTACGACGGCGTGGCGGCCCTGGTGGCCGAAAAGGGGAAGATCGGCGAGCAGCTGCAGGCCGACCTGGACCGCCTGTCGGAGGCTTCCATCCCGGTGGATGTCGTCTTTGAACAGGGTGTGGAGGTGCTGGGGCTGGAGGAGCTTTAGATTTTTGATGTGTGATTTTTGATGTGTGATTTTTGATTTACCTCCGAAGACACCCCGGCAGTTGCAGCCGCCCGGGAGAAAATCGCACATTACACATCAAAAATCAAAATTCAAGAAGCTTTGCCGGCTGGAACTTTCCTTTCCTGCCTGCCTTGAATTTGCATTGAAAATCGTTACATTTGCTCTTTATAGTCCTGCTTTTACAACCTACCTGTGTCCCTGCATGGCTCCCTGAGCCTAAGTGCAAGATGAACATCTATACACCCGGCCTTTTTTCCAGACAAATGATGATCCTATGAAAAGTTGTCGGTTATCTACCCTGTACCTTGCTTTTATTTTTGTTTGTTCATGGAGCGGCCTGCGTGCCCAGCCGAGTTCCGGAGGGACGCCGATCGGCCTCACCGATGCCTTTAAGGAGGCTTATGGCGAGAAGCAATTGAAGGCGGAAAAAGCCCCCCGGCTGGACCTGAAGCGGGTACTCCGGGAAGATGAGGAGTTTATCGGCGCCCCTCGCTTTGCCGCCCCGCTGGAGGTGAATTATACTTTGGAAAATTCCGGCGAATGGACGGAACTGGAGGACGGCAGCCTGCTCTGGCGGCTGAAGGCCCGGTCGGAAGGGGCGCTGGGCCTGGCGGCTTTCTACAAAGATATGTACCTGCCGCCGGGTTCGAAGCTATTCATGTACAGCGAAGACGGCAGGCAGGTGCTGGGCGCCTATACTTTTCGCAACAACCGCCCCTCCGGCCAGTTCATGACCGGCTTCATTAAGGGAGAGACGGCAGTAATTGAATATTACGAACCGGCCGCAGTCCGGGGGCAGGGCCGCCTGCAGATATTCAGGATTGACCATGCCTATGACAAGGAAAAATTCAAGGCAGGCGAGCAGCCGGTAGAGGAGGCTTCTCTACTGAGCTTTGGCTTCGGCACTTCATTGGCCTGCCACCGGAACGCCAACTGCCCAGAGGGCAATGTCTGGGCGGAGCAGAAACGGAGTGCCTGCCGGATCGTTATGGTGCTTGCCGAAGGCACCGGCTATTGTACCGGAACGCTGGTCAACAATACCAGCGAGGACGGAACGCCCTACATCCTGAGCGCCTATCACTGCCAGGATAGTTATACGCCCATGTACGACCTTTGGCGGTTCGACTTTTCCTACCAGTCTTCCGATTGCGCCAACCCGGCCACGGAGCCCGTACCCAATTCCGTCCTGGGCTGCGTGCGGCGGGCAGGAAGGCAGCAGAATGACTTCCTGCTGCTCGAGGCCACTTCCGTCATCCCTGCTTCCTATGACGTTTTTTTCAGCGGCTGGAACCGTATGGCGGGCTCTCCGCAGAGCGGCGTATTGCTGCACCACCCCAGCGGCGATATAAAGAAGATCGCTTCCTACAGCCAGGCATCCATATACAACGGCGAGCTGGCCTGGAGCGCTACCGTTATCACACCTGCCAACCACCATTTTCGGATCGAGTATGACGAGGGTACTTTCGAGCCCGGCTCTTCCGGTTGCGGCCTGTTCGATGAGAACGGGCGCCTGCGCGGTCAGTTGCACGGGGGCCTCAACGACGACTGCGGGCTGGCCAGCGGCTTCTTCGGCAGGCTTACCCTGTCCTGGGAAGGGGGAGGCAGCCCGGAGACCCGCCTCAAAGACTGGCTCGATCCTCTGGAATTGGGTGTGGATACCCTGGATGGGATAGAACAGCCGCCTTTCGGTTCAGGGAGCATTTCCGGGATAATTACCAATGAAGCGGGGGTTCCGGTTGCGGGCGTGGAAGTAACCGTAAGTGGCTCTGTGGACGCCTCGGTGACAACCGGCACAGATGGTATGTATCAATTCAACGACGTACCCTTCGGGCAGCCGGCAGGAATTGCCCTGCAGAAGCCCGACAATTTCCAGAACGGCCTTTCTACTTTCGACCTGGTCCTGATTGCCAAGCACATCCTGGGCCTGGACCTCCTCGATACGCCCATCAAGTTGATGGCGGCCGATGTAAACGGCTCCGGAAGCCTGACTACCCTGGACCAGATCGGCATCCGAAAGGTTATCCTCGGCATCGACCTGGAATTCAGCGGGCGGCCCGCCTGGCAGTTCTTCCCGGCGGATTTCCAGTTCTCCAACCCCGCCAACCCTTACCTGAACCCCATGCCTTCCGTCTTTGTGATCAACAATTTCCTGGATGACATCACCGACATGGATTTTATCGGCGTCAAGTCCGGCGATATTGATGACAGTGCGGATACGGGGGGAGGGGGGTGATTGGTGTATTCGTGTATCCGAATCAACGAATCACGA
>CAYQKY010000071.1:0-36627 GCA_964418125.1 uncultured Phaeodactylibacter sp. | reverse complement strand
TGCTTTGCCTGCCGGAGGGCGTTGATGAAAAAATGCCGCCCGAACCAGAAGAGGATGGGAATGGATAAAGCCAGAGATATCCACTTACCCGGGCCCCAGTCCATAAAAAGCATGCTCAATACTACTATGGGAAAGGTAAGAATGGCCGACCAGATGGTGCGTTCTCTGGCTTCCAGATATTGGCTTTGCTGCTGTTGCTCCTGAACTTCTGAGGAGTCTTCTGCATCAATGATCAGGCCGTAGCCGATGCTTTGAAGGGCATTTTGCAGGGCGTCCTTCGATGTGTTCTTCTCATACTCCACTACTACGAAACTGCCGGCAAAATTTACACTGGCACCGTAAACTCCCGGCACAGTGGCCAGAATTGATTCCACACTGGCGGCACATGCCGCACAGGACATACCCGTTACCGGAAATGTCTGCTTAATTATGGGATCGCTTTTTTCTTTTTGTTGGCCCACCGGGGCAAGCACATGATCAGTAGCGTTCATATTTCTTTCTTTTTTGTGCTACAAAGTTCAGGCCTGCCGGACGGAATTGCGTTACACAATTTCCGGAAAAGCATACATCTTTCTGGGGGCGCCTCTTCCCGGATAGGTTAATCTCTATTCAGAGGAATAATGATGCAAACCTTTTCCAGAAACCTGTAAAACCCCAATTCCCTGATTACTGTATCTTTGGATAAAGAGATATCATTGAGCAATGAAGCATAACCGTAATTATCTGAATTTTATCCTGGATCAATTGTCTGAGCTGGATGGCATTACCATCAGGAAGATGACAGGTGGCATAGGATTCTTTAGCGCCGGCATTATGTTCGGGTCTATTCTCGGAGGTAAATTCCGGCTCAGGTTAGCGAATTGCCTGGCCGAAGGCCACGGCAGGGATGAACGAAGAAAATATTTCTTTTATGAGGAGATGGTCTTCTGCGAAGTGCCGGATGAGGTGTTAAATGATAAACTTATGCTAAGAGATATGGCGGAGCAGGCTATTGATGGCCTGCAGCTGATTATGAGTTGAAATTAATCCGTGCTGATTAGTTTATTTCACATCAAATTAAAATTGACGCACCCACAAATGGAAAGCACAATCCTGTATATCAAGAACATGGTTTGTAACCGCTGCATTCGGGTGGTTAGAGAAGAGCTTGAACAGTTGGGTTTCATTATTGAGGCTATTGAGCTTGGAAAGGTAGTTATAAGGGGCAATTTATCCGGGGAGGATCTCATGTCCATTGAAAAAACCTTATTATCGAATGGGTTCGAACTGGTCAACGACCGGCAGCACCAGATTATCGAACAGGTGAAAAAGATCATCATTGAACATGTCCACCACGGTACTTCCAAGCCAGAACATATCAACTTTTCCGAATACCTGGAGCAGCAGATCGGGGTAAATTATTCCAGTATCAGCAAGCTTTTCTCCTCCTTTGAAGGGGTCACTATCGAGAAGTATCTCATTCTTCAGAAGATCGAACGGGCCAAGGAACTGCTGGCCTATGGCGAACAAACCCTAAGCGAAATAGCCTATGAGCTGGAATACAGCAGCGTCGCCCACCTGTCTGGCCAGTTCAAAAAAGTGACCGGAATGACGCCGACGGCATTTAAGAATATGGCGGGCAACCGGCGTAAGCCCCTGGACGAGGTCAGTTAGATTTTCCTAGTTCGGCTTCAGTGTTCGGTCATCAGCTGATCTCAAAGTTTCGCATCATTCCCATATCTTCATGCTCCAGGTTATGACAGTGGTAAACAAAAAGGCCTGTAAAATCCCGGAACTGCATGATGGCCTTTGTCCGCATCCCGGGCATCAGCAGTACAGTGTCCTGCCATCCTTCATCTACGAATCCATCTTTAATGGCACGCCATAATTCCGGATCCGCCTCCTCCGCGTTTCTTTCCAGGATATTGAACTGTACCTGATGAATATGAACGGGGTGGGGCATGGCCATCATATTGCCCATCATGCCGCCTTGCATGCCGGAATTAGGCACAGCTTCCTCTTCTTCTTCCATCATACCGCCATGATGATCCATCATTCCACCTTCACCGCCCATCATGCCGCCATCCTGTCCCATCATTCCTCCGGGGGCCATCATGCCGCCACTGCTGTTGATCAATTCCCAAACTTCGGTAGTATTAAGCGCTACTTTCTCTTCTTCGCTTACACCGTAAGTCTCCCACGTCCTGCCGTTGATCGTCCATTCCATGTGATCCATAGCAAATACAAATTGCCTGGGGTTATTCAGGTTGTTGGCCGAGGAAGGATGGAGCGGTTTGGTTTCGTAAAGTTCATCCTTTAAGGTGTAATCATTGCTTCCGGATGAATCGGCAATAATAGTGAACACCGGGTATTCTCCACCGTGCGGCAGGCTGGTTTGCCGCTCCCCCATCATGCCTCCGCCCATCATGCCACCGGGCATGGCGGCAAGGGGAAAATACCCGCTTTGCATAGCCAGGCGGGTACCTTCAGGCTTGTTTTTTAAGTCTACCCACAGATCCGCTCTTTTCGCCGGGCCCAGCATCAGGTAGGACATTTCCTTCGGTTGGCTCAGCAGGCTCCCATCGATTCCGAAAACGGTAAGGGGGCTGCCGTCTTCCCAGGCGAGCTTGTAAATTCGCGAGTTTGAGCCGTTGAGCAATCTCAGGCGGTAGGCGCATCCCGTTTTTAGTTTGAGCTCCTGGGCCCGGTTCCCGTTGATGAGTATCTGGTCACCCAAAAATCCATGCATCCGGCTCATACGGCTGCCGTCGAGATAGACAAGCTGATTATCGCTATCGAAGGATCTATCCTGAATGACTACCGGCATATCAAATTCGCCTTGTGGCAGTCCCAGTTGTTCTTCCTTCTCATCTGTCACCAATAATAATCCCGCCAGGCCATAATACACCTGTGGCCCGGTGCGCCCGTGGGGGTGAGGATGGAACCAGTAGGTACCTGCGCGGTTCATCACTTCGAACTCATAGATATAAGTCTCCCCAGAATCTATCACATCTTTGGGGTGGCCATCGTATTGCTCGGGCACATGCATGCCATGCCAGTGCACGATGCTTTCTTCCGGCAGCCGGTTATTGAACCGGATTCGAACCTTCTGCCCCTTGCGCAACCTGATAACCGGCCCCAGGTAGCTGCCCTCCAAGGGCTGTACCGACTCCTTCTCGCCTGAAACCACCTGGCTTTCGAAAACCCACACTCTGGTCTTTTTTCCCGGAAGGATAGAAATTTCACGTTCAACAGCGTTGAGCTCCAAGTCCAGATCAGGCTTGAACTCATTATTTATGCCGGGCTTATTGGCCCGTGAAGATGTATTTCCGCAAGCTGGCAGGAATGGCCATACCATCGAGAGTGCGGCGCCGGCGCCAGCCCTGGAAATGAATTTTCTCCTGTTAAGTTTCATCGTTCTCAGAATTTTAAGTTTTATGCCCTCTTCTACACACCTCACCAGGCACTAAATTTCAGGCCATTTTTATTTATCATTCTCTACTTCGATCAGTTTCACGATATCTCTCCAGAGCTTTTTTACTTTTATATCTGTGAACCCCGCCTTTTTTAGGTTATCCACCGTTTCCCGGTTGATGTTCGCTCCCCAGATATTCACGGGAATGAAGTTGAACCAGTCCATTAGTTTGCCGATCGCCTCATTGGAACTGCGCACGTGCTCCAGCATGTGCAACCGGCCGCCCGGCTTCAGTACTCTTCGGATCTCCTTTAACCCTTCTACCGGATCGGGCACTGAACAAAATACGCAACTCGTAACTACGGTGTCAAAAGTATTATCCGGGAAATCCATATCCTGAGCATCCATTTCCAGGAAGGTAATATCGCGTGGATCATCACCGTATTTTGCTTTTGCATTTTTCAGCATGTTTTTGCTGAAGTCGATCACTGTCAGGTCGATATTCTCAGGGTAATAGGGTATATTTTTTCCCGTTCCGACACCCACTTCCAGCGTTTTGCCGGAGACATTACCGACTAGTGATTCCCGCCATTTTGAGAACATGCTGCTTTCCATCGGCCGGTCCAGCAGGTCATACCACCGCGCTACCCGGTCGTAGCGTTTTTTTATTTGTTCGGTTTTAGCCATTGGTTGACTTTTTAACGAGGGCAGTTACAGGTTCAGATAAAGATAGATCAGCAATCCTAAGAATACGATAAGGGCAAACAGGTAAACGATAATCCTTTTGAAACTCAGTTCATCGGAGCCATGATCGTGATTGCCGTGGGATTTATTTTCCTTAGCCTTGTAATTGAAGATCAGCATCAGTGCGGTTACAAGGGTGAAGGCAATGTTAAACCAGAAAGTATAGTCAATCTTAAACTGAGTGACTTCAGCTACTTTCCTGCTTCCTTCGGGCAGAACATTAAACAGTTCAAAACCATAATTTAAAGCCAAGGCGGTAATCACGATACTCACATACATCACTCCCGCAATATAAAAAGCCACTTTTGCGCCGTAATACTTCCGGTTCATATTAACCAAGGGCGGCACCATTAAGTCGGAGTAAATGAAGCCCATCAATCCGGCAAACAGGATCCCATTTTCATTGAGCACTGTGGCCAGGGGAATATTACCCATGGAGCCTATAAAGGTGGCGGCAGCCACAAACGGGGCAACCAGGGCATTCTCGACCCGGATCACCAGATCGGGCAATTGGCCCTGCATACCGTTCAGGAATATGGCTTCCCAGAAAGATTGAGGAACGAGCACCGATACAAACCCCGCTATGGTAAAACCAATAAGAATATCCTCCCAGGCCATTTTCCACTCCTTGACAAACTTTTTGCCTACCAGGAACCAGCCTTCTTTTGACCGGATCCTTTTTCGCCAGTCAAAGTCTCCTTCTTCGGCAGATTCCTCCTCCACTTTTTCTCTTGCTGCTTCGATCCACTTACTAGGATAGGTAAGCTTTATGATAATGGAACTGATCGCGATCAGCAGGAGCCCCCCGATGACTTCCGCCACGATAAACTGCCAGCCCAGGAAAATAAAGATCAGAATGCCCAGCTCGATCACCAGGTTGGTGGAGGCGAACATGAAGGCAACCGTACTGATGAAATGAGCGCCCTTGAGAAATAAGGACCGGGCGGCCGCCAGGGCGGCAAAGGAGCAGGAAGAAGAAATGGCTCCAAAGAAGGTGGAAAGTGAAACGCTTTTGAGGCCGCTCCCTCCCATTTGGCGGGAAAGTTTCTTTTTGGGGACAAAAGCCTGTATCATACCGCTAATGGCATATCCCAGGACGAATGCCCAGCCGGATTTCCAAAAGAAACCCAATGCCGTTTTGGAGGATTCTCCCCAGAGTTCAAGGAAACCATTTGTATTCTGGGAAAAGGCCAAAGATGGGAGTAAGGTTAAAATCAATAGCAACAGGGCCGCTCTTCGGAAAACATCCATTTATTTATTCGCTTTTCTGTCTGGAATAAGAACCATTTTTGTAAAAGCTGTCACTTTATGGATGTTCGTCTGAAAGGAATATATTTCTCAAATCGCAGCGGAATTTCTTTCCTGCGGGCACATTTGGAGGCCGGCTGGTTCCTGGCCTCCAAATATGATCCCGCCCATCAGTTGCCGCTATCGAAAATGATGTTTCCGTCCTCGTCAAATACCAACCTGATGCAATCGGACAATCGCAGGAAGTACTTGCCGCTGTAGGTTTGTACAGCATGAATGACCGTTGCCGCCGGATAATGAATATCCATGTAATCGCTGACGGCAGGCGGCAGGCTGGCAGCGGGTATCCCCGCACCGCCCAGGCAGGGGCCTTCATGATTTAACGGATTGCCTACCTGGCCGTGGTGCCCTCCGTGGCCCGGTCCTATGTGCCCGTCATCCTCACAGTGCCAGGTATAACTACCGTTCAGGCCATGGCCGTGGCCGTGCTGGCCGCCGGCATTATAGCCATTCCACAGGAAGATAAAGTCGCCGCCGGGGCCGAACATCAATACTGTCCCGTCGTCCAACTCAACGCCAAAGTTGCCGCTGGGCTTGACTACTGCTGTAACAACAGAAGCACCGGGGTAATGTGTGTTGATGTGATCAAGAGCATCCTGAGGCAGATCAGCCGGATCGAGCAAATCGCCGAACAAACAGGGGTTGTTACCGGCAAAGTCCCAGCCGTGATGATTGTCCCAATCGTCATGCATGCCATTGTGGTTGAGGTGTTGCCCTTCCATATCGAAAAACAGGCAAAGGCCGTTTTCCAACATGACCTCATACCCCATTCCGGGCGCCATAAACGCCAGGCCTATTTCGAAAGGAGCGTGGTGGTTTTGCACATAGTTCCGGATGTTCACGGGCAGGCCAGCACTACCAAGCAATTCCAGGTTATCAGCATTTGTGATCTGCTCGATGATCAGTTCGTCCAGGTCCAGAGAAAGATGTGGTTGTTCTCTCTCGCAGGAGGAAGAAAGTGTAATAAGTGCTAGTGCTGTAATGACAATAATTATTTTTCTCATGGGATAACTGATTTCTGATGATAAAAATGGTTCGTCGCTCAAGGTAATGGCAAAAAACCAGGGGCCTGATGATTACCATCAACCGAGGAGGTGATCATTCTCAGTAAAAGGCGCAGCTTTGTCTAATTCAGGCTCGCCGCACAGTTTTCCGCCTTTTCCAGAGTTCTCCCGGCGATGAGGAGCTGTGCTTCACTGTATTGAGCAAGCAATTCGGCGATATTCCGCCCCGCCCGACCGTAGCCTCCCAGGATTAGTATTTTTTTCATCACTTCGCTTTTTTCTCATTATCGAGGATAAGTTCCACCGGCAACAATACGGCAAAGGCAACTACCGGCAAAAATGGGAGCCAACTGTTATCATTTTGCCAGTCTTAGTATCCTCACCGCCCCCCTCATCACAAAACCGAAAACGATCCCGCCTACGATCAAGTCCGGCCATTTACTTTCCAGCCAATAAACCAGCGCTCCGGCCAGGATCACTCCACCATTCACGATAATGTCATTGGAAGTGAATATGGCGCTGGCTTGCATGTGGGCTTCATCACTTCTGGCTTTATTGATCAGCCAGAGTGAAATCAGGTTGCCAATAAGAGCCAGTACTGATATGATAATCATCCATTGGAAAAGGGGTATTCCGGTTTCGCTGAAAAACCTCCTCAAGACTTCCGAAAACCCTAATAGCGCCAGCCCCATCTGGAAATAGCCACTAATTTTAGCGACTTTCTTCTTACGCGAAATGGCAGCGCCCACTGCAAAAAGGCTTAGCCCATAAACAATAGAATCAGCCAGCATGTCCAGCGAGTCTGCCACCAGCCCCATGGAGCGGGAAATCCATCCGGTAGTCATCTCTACTACAAAGAAGCCGAAATTGATACCCAGAACCCACCACAGTATTTTGCGCTGGTTGGAATCGTCAGCCGCCAACGGCAGCTTGGTTTCATCTTCGGTGTTTTCCAACCGGTCGTTGAGCTTGAGTTCACTGATGGCCTGATGGATCGTGTCCACTTCTTCTGTATGATATACTTCCAGTTTACGATTGGGGATATCAAAAGAAAGCTGCTTTACTTCTTTATAAGGCTCCAGCTTCATGCGGATCATTTGCTCCTCGGAGGGGAGTCCATTTTGCTGATATGAAAGGTGGTTTTCTTCATAGCTTTTTAGCAACAACTCTTGTCTTGCTGAATTGGGGGGCATTGTACAGATCCATAGCTACAAAAAACACAGCAATCCCCTTCTTTTGGCTTCAGAACGGCCTTGCAGCTTTCACATTCATAGAAAAATTGACAAGCGTCAGTTGGCATTTCTTCTTCTTTTTGGTACCCACATTTTGGGCAGGTAATAACTGATGTTGATATAATTTTCATATTCAATTTCTATTTATTTCTTAAACCATGTATGAAAGATCAGAACCGAAGGTTGGATAGGCATAGATCATCTTTTTTAAATCCTTTGATTTCATTCCCGTTGTAATGGCCATTGCAAAAAGGTTAATGGTTTCGGCTGCCTCAGGACCAATCAGATGTGCACCCAGCAACTTGCCATTATTTTTATCAGTTATTGTTTTAAAAGCGTATTGATCTTCATTTAGCCGTTTCGAATTGAACCAGGAACTGGCTTCCTGATAATTTACAGATATATCGATTTTCTTTTTCTTAGCTGTCTGCTCTGTAAGACCTACACTGGCTATTGAAGGAATAGTGAAAACCACCGAGGGAATAGCACCATAATCAATTGATTTTTTATTTCCCTTGATGATATTAGAGGCTACAACATGACCTTCCATGACGGCAACCGGAGTCAGTGGCAGGCCATCTGAATCAGCCGTATCACCAGCTGCATAAATGTGAGAATTGGAAACGCTCTGCAGGTGGCGGTTTAATTCAACACCTTTTTTATTGTGCGAGACCCCGGCATTATCCAGAGCCAAATCCCCAATTGCCGGTAATCGACCAGAGGAATTAAAAACAGCCTCAGCTTTAAAGTGAACATCCCTTTCATTTTGTCGGCCTTTGACGATTAGCGTGTTCTCTTTTTTGTGAATTTCCAACGCCTCGGTTTCCAGATGGATTTTTACGCCTAATTTTTCTGAAGCCGATTGCAGATGTTTCACAATGTCCGGGTCGAAATTCTCCAGGGGATAAGTACCTCGATGAATAATAGTAACCTCTGCACCTGCCCGGACTGCAATATGCGCGAACTCAAAAGCAATGTAACCACCCCCTATGAATAAAAGTGACTTAGGCAATTCATTAAGATTGAGGAAGTCTGTACTCGTCAATGCATAATTTGCCCCAGGTATTCCCAGCGGACGTGGTTTAGCCCCGGTAGCAATCAGTATCTTTTCGGCCTCTATCTGCTCATTTCCTAATTGAAGTTTGTTCTTACCAATAAATTCGGCCTTTTCATGAAAAGTCTTTACCCCATTTTTACGGAAGCCCTTTTCTACTTTAGCAGGCATTGGTTCCGTAAAGGTGTTTTTAAAACGCCTCAGGTCGCTCCAGTTTATTTCCGGTTTACCGGTTATTCCTTTTCCCTGGAGATTTTCTGCCATGTTTACTGCTTCAGTGGCACTGATCAATACTTTCTTTGGATCACACCCCCTCAGCGCACACGTGCCTCCGTAAGGCAATTCATCGGTAATGCCTACCGATAATCCAGCAGCAGCACATTTATTTGCGGCAGTGATACCTGCCATTCCAGCGCCAATTATAAATACATCAAAGTACTGCATGGGTTATTGATTTTTTATGTTGGTAACTGCATAGCCTGTGCTGTTGATTGCTTTTTCAACTTCAGCGACTGAAGTTTTGGAGGAATCAAACTGGACGATTACATTTTCATTTGCATAAGAAGCTTTCACTTCCACGATACCATCAAGTTTATTTACCTCATGGCTTACATGTTCTTCGCACCCTGTGCAAGTCATGCCGCTTACGGAGAAGGTTGCTGTTTGCACGTTTTGCTGATCAACAACAATCACTTGCCGATCTTGTGAGGGGTAAAAAACATTTGCATAGAGCGGAAATGCAAGCATGAGTACTGCAAAAACAGTAACAATTGCCAGGAATGTTTTGGATTGGATGAATTTTGGTTTTTCGTCATCTTCACAAGCACATTCGATTTCTTCTTGGGAGCGGGGTTTCAATTTTTGATACCAAGCAAAAACCAGGACTACAATGGTCAGGCCTATTAAATACGGCCTAAATGGTTCAAGCCAGGAAAAAGTAGATGCAATCCCACTTGTTCCTGCTATAAGTGCTAATACCGGTGTTATACAACATAACGAGGCTGCAATAGCTGTCAAAAGCCCAGCTCCGATTAGTTTTTTATTTGATTTCATACTGTTTCCAATATTTGGTTTTCATCAAGGATTTTGAAAAACGGGTTCATCAATTTTTCGTATGCTTTTGTCAATGAGTAAAAAATGGTTTGGGCTTCCCGGTCAGTCTGAACGAGCTTTCTGTCTTTCAGTTTTCGTAAATGTTGAGATACTGCAGAGATGTTCATCCCAAGAATGTCGCTCAGGTCGCAGACACAAAGCCGTTTTTCTTCATAAAGCAGATACAAGATTTTTAATCTCACATTGTTACCTGCCAACGAAAGTCCATTAGACAAATAGTCAAATGTCTCGTTTAGTTCTGAAACTCTATCCTTGCAGCGTTTTATCTGTTCAATATCCGCCCTTTGTCTTATGCAAGAGTTGTTATCCATAAGTGCAAAGATAGTGAATTTGTGTATTTAAGCAAATACTAAAATACATTCCTCAAAATGGCAATAGAGATTCCTTAGTTTCTCTTATAAGCCAACAACCTCAGCGCATTAAAAACGACCACCACAGTAGAACCCTCATGGATGAGTACGGCAGGCCCAATAGTCGCAATGCCGGAGATCGTCAGCGGAATTAAAATGCCCACGATCCCTAGGCTCACCCAAAGGTTTTGCTTGATAATGCTTTTGGACTTTCTACTCAAACCGATAGCAAAGGGCAATGTCTCCAGTTTATCGCCCATCAGGGCAATGTCGGCTGTTTCCAGTGCTACATCGCTTCCGGCGGCTCCCATGGCGATTCCGACCGTACTATTGGCCATGGCCGGAGCATCGTTCACGCCGTCACCCACCAGGTGCGAAAGGGTTCTATTAGGGTCATTGCCTGCCTTAACGACCAGTGATTTATCGTAATCTATAACTTCCATCACTTTCACTTCTGTACCCAATGTAAGTGAAATGCTTTCTATAAATTCCAAAAAATCAGAAGAATGGTTTTTTACACCAACATATCGGATACTGTTGGGGATTTAATATTCAATAAATCTCCAATAGACTTTGTTGCCACCCCTTTGGGCTGGACTTTAGACAACTTGTAGATGGCCTTTAAATAATTTTTTTCTGTTTGGCTCTGCCCCATGATAAGACGTTATAGGTACAAAACTACAATAAATGTTTAGCCTGTGCAATAAACAAAGATTAGGCAAGTCTAATAATTTTATTAGATTTGCAAAAATACATTCGATTATGAAAATGCAACTGAAAGTTTTAGCTGGTATTCTCTCAATTGTTTTGTTTGCAATTGCCTGTGAAAAAACAATGCCTCCTACTCCTGATGAAAGTGAATTGCTGGATGGGCCAATTGAAGGGTTAAACACTGCGGAACAAGCCCAATTCCTGAAAGGAGATGAAGCCTTTGGTGATGTATTTACTATTGAAAAAGGCCTGGGGCCAATATTTGTAGCTAATCAATGTGCCAGTTGCCATGCAGGAGATGGAAAGGGGTCTCCTTTTGTAAGGTTTACCAGATTTGGACAACCCGATACACTGGGTAATCAGTTTCTTAGTTTTGGTGGGCCACAGTTGCAACACAAGGCCATACCGGGTTATCAACCTGAACAGCTTCCTTCCGGTGTTACCTTTAGTGATTTGATTGCTCCCGCAGTGTCGGGCTTGGGTTTTCTTGATGCTGTACCTGATGCTGAGTTAGTTGCCTTATCAGACCCGAATGATGCTGATGGTGATGGCATCAGCGGAAGACCTCATTGGAATACGATTCCCAACTATGTTACGCTCCGCCCAAATAGCATTTCCCAAAACGGAAAATACATCTCAAGGTTTGGAAAGAAAGGGGGAGCGTATGATTTATTGCACCAAACTTCTGGGGCGTATAACCAGGATATGGGAATTACCTCACTTTTTGAACCCATTGACCCTTACAGTGGGTTGGAAGTAGATCCGGAGGTAAGTACCCAAACAGTACATGATGTCGTTTTTTACCTAAAAACCTTAAAAGCTCCTATCCCAAGAAACCAAGATGATCCCGATGTGATAGCCGGAAAGCAGATTTTCTCACAAATTCAGTGTGCCTCCTGCCACACCCCTACACTAACTACCGGATTTTCGCCAATTAATGTGCTGTCTAATAAAGAGTTTCATCCTTATACCGATATGTTGCTCCATGACATGGGAAGTGGGCTGGATGACGGTTATACGGAAGGGTTTGCATTGACTTCTGAATGGAAAACACCCGCCCTGTGGGGACTTGGATTATCCAAAGATGCACAGGGAGGCAGTTACTTTCTGTTGCATGATGGCCGTGCCATGAGCATTGAAGAAGCCATATTATTGCACGGTGGCGAAGCTGAACAATCCAAAACCAATTACACACAACTTTCCAATACAGAAAAGGAGCAATTAATCAAATTCCTGGAATCGCTTTAAAATGGAACGCAGAAAATTCATAAAAACCTGTTGCTACTCGGCTATTGGCATTCCTTTAGGAGCTTCATTGTTACAATCTTGCGGAGCTATTTACTATGCAGCTTCTACCCGTGAAGCAGGCAGGCTCGTTGTTGCCCGGTCTGAGTTTATGAAGGTAAAGAAAAACAAACAGGTGAGCCGTGATTTTGTCCTGCTAAAAACAGATAGCATGGGCTTCCCTATTTGCCTGTATAAAACAAATGAGGACACATACATCGCTTCCCTCCTTAAATGCACACACAATGGCTGTGAGTTGAATGTAGGAGGTGGTATTTATAGCTGCCCCTGTCATGGCAGTGAGTTTTCTACAACCGGAAAGGTGTTGGAAGGCCCGGCAGACCGAGATTTAAAAACGTTTAAAACTGAAACCGATCATGAAAATATTTACATATATCTATCTTAAACAATGTATGTTGGGGTGCTTGTTTGCCGTTATTACAGGTAACATGCAGGCACAAACACTGGATTCACTCATTACTCGTGTTCCCACTGATACGGCAAGCTCTTTAATGAATATGGATGCTGCTTATAACCGTCCTTTTTTAACGGTCAACAAAATGCCAGTGGCGTTGGGTGGATACCTGGAAGCCAATTCATTTTACAGTTCCGAAGATGGAGTGTCGGAAGGCTTGTCGTTCCAGGCACGGAGGTTAACCATGTTTATGTCGGCCTCTATCACCAAACGGATCAAGTTCCTTTCAGAATTAGAATTTGAGGACGGCACAAAGGAAATAGGGATCGAGTTTGCTGCGATGGATGTGGCGTTTCATCCGGCATTGAATTTCAGGGGCGGAATTATAATGAACCCCATTGGTGCATTTAACCAAAACCATGATGGCCCGAAATGGGAGTTTGTCGAACGGCCTGATGTAGCGGTAAATATGTTACCTGCCACCTGGTCGAATGCCGGATTTGGACTGTATGGAAAAATATACAAAGGAAATTGGGTATTGGGTTACGAAGCCTATCTCTCCAATGGGTTTGATAACAGCATTATTGACAATGAGGAAAACAAAACCTTTTTACCGGCTACCAAAGAGAATGAAGAACGCTTTGAAGAAAACAACAGTGGCAAAGCTTTAATGAGCGGTAAAATAGCTATCAAAAACCGTAACATTGGTGAGATTGGACTTTCCTATATGGGTGGGGTTTATAACAAGTTTGAGGACGATGGGGTAACCCTTGACCAAAAAAGAAGGTTAGATGTTTTTGCCGTTGACCTGAATACCACCATTCAAAAAACGGGAACGTATATTGTGGGTGAAGTGGTTTGGGTTATGGTGGATGTTCCGTCAACATTCACACAACAATATGGGAACAAACAGCAAGGAGCATTTATTGACATCGTTCAGCCTGTGTTAAAACGAGAGATTTTTAACTGGGAAAATGCTGTCCTGAACTTATCTGCCCGGTTGGATTATGTAGATTGGAATGTAGGCACATTCAATGAAACAGGTACAGATATTGGTGAGCATCTATGGGCGATTACTCCGGCTATCAGCTTCCGGCCTTCGACACAAACCGTATTCAGATTGAATTACCGTTACCAGTGGCAAACAGACATTCTCAATAACCCTCGTGCCAGAACTGGGGCATGGCTGTTTGGGTTCAGTACTTATTTTTAATTCAGGCAAAATTTAGTTCTCCTACAAGGCTCAGGGTTGGTCTGAGTTTTTACGCCAATGTACCAAGTGCAGGCAGCCAGAAAACTTCACCAATGCAAAGCTTAGGTTTTTTAAGTACCATGAGCAGAGTATGTTGGCTTGTAGTTAGTATTTACATTGCTATTTCTTATAAGCTAATAATCTCAACGCATTAAAGACTACCACCAAGGTGGAACCTTCATGAATCAACACGGCAGGCCCGATGGTTGCAATCCCTGAAATAGTCAGTGGTATTAAAATACCTACTATTCCCAAACTAACCCAGAGGTTTTGCTTGATAATGCCTTTGGCCTTTCTACTCAAACCGATGGCAAAAGGCAAGGTTTCTAGCTTGTCGGCCATTAGGGCTATGTCGGCTGTTTCCAGGGCTACATCACTGCCTGCTGCTCCCATAGCAATACCCACAGTACTGTTGGCCATGGCCGGGGCATCATTTACGCCATCACCTACCATGGCTACTTTGGATTCTTTTTCCTTAAGTTCTTTAATGGCTTCAACCTTTTCTTCCGGTAACAAACTACCCCAGGCATCTGTCAGGCCAATCTCTTTGGCCACTGCATCGGCTACTTTCTGGTTATCTCCGGTAAGCATGATCATTCGCTTGATACCAATCTTCTTGAGTTGCTCCAGAGTATTTTTAGCTTCTTTTCTGGGTGTGTCCATCAGGGCAATGATGCCAATGTACTTGTCATTTTGTCGGATCAGCATGGTAGTATTGCCATCTGACTCCAGTGACTTTACCTTTTCTTCTGTTTCCTTCTCTGGCTTATTATCATCCAGGGATTCAAACAGGTCCAGATTGCCAATGTATATTTTGTCATCACCCAAGGTGGCTTTGATCCCTTTCCCAAGCACAGCTTCCAGATCTTTCGCCTCGGGTATGTCAACACCATCCAATCGCTCTTTTCCATCCCGCACTACTGCCTTAGCCAGAGGATGGCCACTGAGGTTTTCTACGGCTATGGCTATTTTCAACAGCTCTTCCTTGTTTAAATCACCTAAAGCAATTACTTCGGTGAGCTTGGGCTTCCCTTCTGTTAGCGTTCCGGTTTTGTCAAATGCCAGGGCAGTCAATACCCCCAGATCTTCCAGCGGACGGCCACCTTTAATAAGCACCCCGCTTTGGGCTGCCCGGGCTACACCACTTAGCACCGCACTGGGGGTGGAAATAGCCAAGGCACAAGGGCTCGCAGCTACCAATACCGCCATGGCCCGGTAAAAACTTTCACTAAAGGTTTCGTCTATTACCAAGAAGGCAAAGTTGAGGACAACGACCAGAAGCAACACGGACGGCACAAAGTATTTCTCAAACCTATCGGTAAAGCGCTGGGTCGGCGATTTTTGGGTTTGTGCTTCATTCACCAGCTTCACCAGGCGCGATAAGGTAGAGTCTTTGGCCTCTTTGATCACTTTAATTTCCAGTGTATTATTGCCGTTGATCGTCCCGGAAAACACACGGTTATCATCTTTGATATCATCTTCCTGCGACCAGTCTTTTTCGGGGTTTTCTACCGGCACTTTGTCCACCGGCACACTTTCCCCGGTAATAGGGGCCTGGTTTACGCTGCTTTGGCCATCCACTACCACACCATCAGCAGAGATTTTACTATTAGGTTTGACCACAATGATGTCACCGATGCTCAGTTTTTCAATGCCAACTTCTTTTGTCTTACCGTTTTTTTTGAGCAGCGCGGTTTTGGGCGCCAGTTCCGCCAACGCTTCAATGGATTTGCGTGCTTTGTTCATGGCATAATGCTCCAGGGCATGCCCCAGGCTGAAGAGGAATAGCAGCAATGCGCCTTCCGCCCATTCGCCTAAAATAGCCGCACCAATGGCTGCCACCAGCATCAGAAAATCAATCTCAAAGCCGCCTTTAGCCACTGTTTGAACCGCTTCTTTGGCTGTAAAAAAGCTACCAAAGAAGTACGCCCCGATGTAGAGTGAAAGGCTTACCCAGGAAGGGATTGTTTCCACAAAGGAAAGCCCGAATCCAATACCCAACAGTGCCCCACAAATGATGGAAAAGATCAGCTCGGTATTTTTACCGAAGATGCCGCCATGCCTATGCTCTTCATCAGCCTTGCGCTCGTGTTTTGCGGGGAGTTTTTTTTCGATAGCCAATCCTGCCTCGCGGACGGCGGCCTCCACCTTTTCAGGGCCGGTTTCCCGGCTGTCAAACTCAATGCGCAGCAGGCCGGATGCTGAAGCTGAGGCTTCGACGACTCCGGGTTGCTGCTCCAGCAATTCGCCTACCTTACGGGCATGGCGCTGGTGGCGGATGCCTTTAACATTGAGCAGCAGGTGGCCGAAGCGGGCAGTCAGCTCGGTCCCGCTTTGCCGGGCAATCGACCTGGCCTTTTCGAGTGAAATGCGGCCGGGGCCGTAGTAGATGCACAGAACGGCAGGTTCGCCTTCTTTCACATGGGCTTTTTCAATGCCGTCTTTTTCTTTCAGTATAGAGATCATGCGTTCAACACAACGGTCTTTTTCGTCGGGGATTTCCGGGAGGAGGATCGGTATTTCGAGTTGCAGCTTTTTCATGGACTGGATAATTTATTGATGAAATGGGTGCATTAACTGGCTTAGAGATTGAGAGGATCTCTGGTTTTGATGCGATAAGCATCCTCTATCTCCGTCAGGTAAATATGTAATATTCTGAAATCAATGGCTATGTTCCGCTTCCCCCTTCTTCATCTCAGCGATCAGATAATAGGCATTATTCAGGGCGAACCGGGCATTTTCCGGGGCCTTCCGGAGGAACTCGACGCCCACCCAACCATCGTTGGAGCTGCCGGGAACTACCTCGATGGGCGTAAACATCCATTCTGCTTCTTCCTCTTCCGCCAGAAACGCCACGTGCCGGTTTCCGTCCCGGGTAATGGCGCTTTCCGGCAGCGCAAAGGTTTCCGTGCTGTCCGTCAGTATTTCCCCCTTAATGTACATGCCCGGTATCAGCTTACCGGTTTTGTTCTCGATTTCGGCATGGACGTGTACGGCCTTCGGATCCCGTTCGAACTTTTTCCCGACGGAATAGATCCGGGCATACAATTCCGTTTCGGGTAGGGTCTCCACAGTAAAACGCATTTGCTGGCCTTTTTCCACTTTGTAGACGTCCTTTTCAAAAACCATCAGGTCGGCATGGATGTGCCCGATATTCACGACCTCGAAAAGATCCTTATCCGGCTGCACGTATTGGCCGGTCTTTACACCTACTAGGGTGACCGTACCGGCGATGGGGCTGACAATCGGCATCCGGCCATACAATTCGCCCTCCTGGATACGGGCCGGGTTGAGCCCAAGCTGCCGGAGTTGCATTTCGTAACCCTTTACCATCGCCTGGCTGGCGCGATAATCGGCCTGTGTTTGCTGGAATGCTTTGCCGGACCCCACCTCCTTCTCATAGAGGGCCTTCTGGCGTTGATATTCCTGCTCCAGAAACTGCAGCTTGCTGTAGGCCTCCAGATATTCGCTTTGCATGCGCGTAATGTTTGGATGGGAAAGATAAGCCAATACCTGCCCTTTTTTCACATCGTCTCCCTCGATCACCTCGATGGAAGCCACATTGGCCCCGACGACGGCAGTGACGGTGGCTTCATTCTGGGGTGGGACTTCCAGTTGCCCGTTGGCTTCTACAACAGAGGTAATGTTTCGGCGCGGCAGTTCGCCCGTTTTCATTTGCAGGGCTGCAAACTGCTCCGGAGAAAGGTGGGCCCTCTCCCCTTCTTCCTCGTGGCCGCGATGGCCGTTTTCGGCTTTATGGCCGTTTTCGTGTTCCATGGGGTTGTTTTCGCCGCCGCAGGCTGTTACGAACAGAAGAGCGGCCAGCAGGCTGATCATATTTATTCTGAATTTCATTTTTATTGTTTTTACTGATTGGGTGAATTGAGATAATACTCCATCCGGCACTTCGATTTCAGGTAGCGGCCCAACGCCTCCTGGGCGTTTACCTCCACCTGCACGGCCGCCTGGAGGTTCTGAATGAAGGATATATAATCGATAGCGCCTTCCCGGTAGGCCAGTACCGCACCCTGCAATTGTTCGCGGGCCAGCGGAAGGGCCTGTTCTTGATAAAAGCGCCAGGAAGCATACCATTTGCGGTATTGCTGTTGCAAGGCCCGGTACTCCGACTGGAGTTCCAGCTGGTTTTGCCGGTATTCCTGCTCCGCGGCCTGTTGCTGTATTCCGGCGGCCTGTATCGTGCCTTTCTCCGGCCGGGCAAACAAGGGAACGGTAACGCCCACCTGAAATTGATGGAAGGTGAATTCGCCGGCAATGCTTTGAAGGCCATACTGTGCATTGAACCGGGGCTTCAGGGCCGCCTCGGCTACCCAGCGTTCCGCTTCCGCTACTTTTATGCGTTGAGCGGCCACGGCCAGCAGAGGGTGTTCATCGGCCGGCCCACCTGCTTCCAATGGCTCGAACCAGCTGCCGTCAGGGGCCTCAGAGACGGTGTACATGGTGTCGCCGGCCAGCCACAGGTTCAGTTTCTGCAGGGCAGTAGCGTAATCGAAGGCCGCCTGCTCTTTCTGCAGGGAGATTTGTTTCACCTGGTTAGAAGCGGCCAAAAAGGCCAGTTTTGAAGTCTCTTCTACCTCGTACCTTACCTGTGCTGCGCGTTGAAACTGTTGGTAAATGGAATCCAGCCGCTGGTACAGCAAAAGGTTATTTTGGGCGACAAAGGTTGCAAACCAGGCTTCCTGAACCTGCCTTTTCAGCTCGATCTTACTCAGGCTCAATGCTGCTTCTGCCAATACGATCCGCTGTTCCTGCAATTCCCGTTTTGGAGCGATACCGAATACATCGATATTCTGTTGCTGAACGCCGATGAGGGTATAAACCCCGCCATTTCCCTTTCCCAATTCTTCCCCGCCGGTAAAAATTTGGGTAGTGCCCAGGTCCCAGGCGGTTTCTTTTAGCGCCTCCTGGCGGCCGATTTCCAGGCGGGCGGCCTTTATTTTCGGGTAGTTGGCGGCCGCCATTTCCACCGCTTCCTCCAGGGATATAGAAGGCAAGGCGCCTGGCTGCTGGGCAGCCGCCGACGCCGGGGTCAGGAAGCTCATCCCGGCCAGGAGGGCAGCTGCCCCGGTGATTCCGCCGGCCGCCCGCCGCAGGGAGCGGGCCTCCGTCCAGCGATAAAGGATGGGCAAAACGAAGAGCGTGAGCAGCGTGGAAGTGATCAGCCCGCCGATAACGACAGTGGCCAGCGGCCGCTGCACCTCTGCCCCTGCGGAACCGGACAGGGCCATGGGAAGAAATCCGAGGATGTCGGTAAGGGCAGTAAGCAAAATGGGCCGTATCCTCCTTCTGGCCCCTTTGGTTATGCGCTCTTTCAGATCCGCCACTCCTTCCGTTTTAAGTTCATTCCAGCCACTGATCAGGACCAGGCCGTTCAGGACGGCGACGCCAAACAGGACAATAAACCCTACGCCGGCGGAGATGCTGAAAGGCATATCCCGCAGCCAGAGCGAGAATACGCCTCCGATGGCGGCCAGCGGAATGGCCATATAGATCATGAGGCTTTGCTTGAAGGACCCGAGGGCGAAAAATATCAGGACAAATATAAGCGCCAGGGCAACTGGCACCACAATTTTCAACCGGTTGGTGGCCCTTTCCAGGTTTTCAAAAGCGCCGCCATAACGGATGTAGTAGCCGGGAGGCAAATCAAGCTGGGCATTCAGCTTCTGCCGGATCTCCTCCACCAGCGTTTTTACATCGCGGCCCCGCACGTTCACCCCTACGTAGATCCTTCGGTTGGTATTGTCCCGGCTGATCTGCATGGGCCCGGGCTCATAACTGATATCCGCCAGTTCCTTGAGTGGGATCTGGGCGCCATTTTGAGTATTGATGTACAGGTTGCGGAGGTCGTCGATATTGGTCCGGTGAATGGAGTCCAGGCGGACAACCAGGCCGAAGCGCTTTTCCCCTTCAAAGATGACCCCGGCTTTGCCGCCGGCAAAGGCTGTTTCGACTACCTCGTTGATGTCATTTACATTCAGCCCATATTGAGCCAGTTCGTCCCGGCGGTAATTTACCGTCATCTGAGGAAGGCCGGTGGTTGCTTCTACCTTCATATCGCCTACCCCATCGACAGTGGCGATGATCCGGCCCATTTCTTCGGCCTTCTCCGCCAGTATCTGCAGGTTTTCCCCATAGAGTTTTACGGCAATGTCTTCCCGCACGCCGGTGAGCAGCTCATTAAACCGCATCTCAATGGGTTGGGTAAATTCATAATTTACTCCCGGGACGATACTGAGTTTTTCCTTCATCCTTTCGATGAGTTCCTCTTTGGACGCTGCTGAAACCCATTCTTCTTGGGGTTTGAGTATTACAAAGCAATCGCCGATATCCATTGGCATGGGGTCCGTGGGTACCTCGGCCACCCCGAAACGGGTCATGGCGTGTTCTATTTCGGGAAAATTATCGAGCAGTAGGCGCTCGATCCGGGTGGACGTCTCAATGCTTTCTGAAAGGGAACTGCCCGGCTTCAGGATGACGTGGAAAGCGATGTCTCCCTCGTCCAGTTGAGGGATAAATTCTCCTCCCATGCGGGTGAAAGTGAAAACGGCGATTGCAAATAAGGCCAATGCCGAAGCGATGACAGCCAGGGATTTTTTCAGGGCGCCTCCGAGGGCGTTTTCGTACCTGTCCTCCAGCCAGCTCACGATCCGGCCTCCCCAGGACTTTCCGCCTCCTTTTCCGGCGCGGATGAAAAGCGCGGAAACCATGGGGACATAGGTCAGGCAGAGGATCATGGCGCCGAGCATGGCAAACATAAAGGTCAGGGCCATTGGCTGGAACATTTTTCCCTCCACCCCTTCCAGGAAGAGGATGGGTAGAAAAACAATCAGAATGATGAGCTGGCCGAAGAAGGCGGCGTTCATCATTTTACTGGAGGCGGAATAGGCGATCTCATCGCGGGCCCCGGCGTCCAGTGTTTGGCCATTGCGCCGCTGTTGTATCATGAGGAATACCGTACCTTCGACGATGATCACCGCTCCGTCTACGATAATGCCGAAATCGATGGCGCCCAGGCTCATCAGGTTAGCCCATACTCCGAAGGTGTTCATCAGGATGAAGGCGAAGAGCAGGGAGAGGGGTATGGTGGAGGCCACGATGAGCCCGCCCCGCCAATTGCCGAGCAGGAATACCAGGACGAAGATGACGATCAGGGCGCCCTCCAGCAGGTTGGTGGAAACCGTGCTGGTGGTTTCGGCGATGAGGGCGCTGCGGTCCAGGAACGGTTTGATCGTGATACCATCCGGTAAAGACTCCTGGATCAGTGCCATACGGCCTTTTACTGCGTCGATCACCTCGTTGGAATTGGCGCCTTTCAGCATCAGGATCATGCCGCCCACGGCCTCCCCCTGCCCGTCTTTGGTGAATGCGCCGTAGCGTACGGCGCTGCCCAGCTGCACCCTGGCGATATCCACAATCCTTATGGGGATGCCGTTCACCGTCTTCACCACAATGTTTTCAATATCCGGGATGCTGCGCGCCAGGCCTTCCCCCCGGATAAAATTAGCCTGGTGATCCTTCTCAATGTAAGCGCCGCCAGTATTCTGGTTGTTTGCATCCAGAGCCTCGAACACATCGGTAATGGCCAGGCCGATGGCCCTGAGCTCATCCGGGTCAACGGCCACCTCGTATTGTTTGAGTTGCCCTCCGAAAGCATTGACTTCCACGACTCCCGGTACCATGGCCATTTGCCGGCGTACGATCCAGTCCTGGATGCTGCGCAATTCCAAAGCGGAATATTCATCCTGATAGGCAGCATCAACTTCCAGCGTGTATTGATAAATTTCTCCGAGGCCGGTTGAAATAGGCCCCATGAAGGATTCGCCAAAACCCGCCGGAATCTCCTCTTTAACCATGGCCAGCTTCTCATTGGCCAGCTGGCGGGGCAGGTAAGTGCCCATCTCATCCTCGAATACGATAGTGACAACCGAAAGGCCAAAACGGGAAATGGATCGGATCTCCACCACTCCCGGCAGGTTGGCCATGGCCACTTCCACCGGGTAAGTGACAAACTGCTCGATATCTTCGGTACCCAGGTTCGGGGCCTGAGTGATGACCTGTACCTGGTTGTTGGTGATGTCCGGCACAGCGTCGATGGGCACCTTTGTCAGGCTCCAGATACCGGCGCCGATAAGCACAAGGGTCAATAAGCCGATGAGGAGCTTGTTCTCTATAGAAAAAGCAATAATTCTATTGATCATTGGATGTGGTTTCAACATTGGAAAATGGAATGAGCGCAATGGCCGGGGCAGGTTAGAAGGTTATTGGGCAGCCCAGGATCAGCCCCGTTATTGGTTACCGGTTGTTGGCCGGAAAGCTTATTCGAATAACGAGGGATAAGGAGGCGGACACATTGAATTTACCAATAAATCGAGGTGTTCGCGAGCGGCTACAAGACGTGATGCGGGATAAGAGAGGCTTGCCTCCTTATTCCACATCGAGACACGCTCTGCCCGTCGCCTCCGTCGGACGTAGCCGGCTTTGGCGGCGGAGTCCGAAGCGTGGCGAAGGCGGAGCCTCTCGCGAACGAAACTTAATTTATTTGTGTCCGACTATTGACTACTTGCCTGCAATTCCTTGCCCACTGGGCAAAACGCTCAAAAAAAAAAGGAAAGATCAGGCCGGAATAGGAGGGCGGAAAACGGAAGAAAGATAATGACACTCCATGCTGTGAACGGGCAACAGGGGGGCTTCCTCAATAATTACCTGCTGTTGTACAGGAGGGGCCAGCCTCAGCCCCGGCAAGAGAAAAGAACCACAGCAGGAGCAGATGCAGAGCGGAGAGCAATGGTCGCTGCCCTCGCTATGGTGGCCGTGAGTATGGCTGGCTAGGGCAGTAATTTCAGATGAATGTTCCGGAGCATCAACAACACAGCCCTGCGCGGGGTCCGCACAGGGCAGGAACGCCAGCATCAGAAAGTAAACGGCCAGGACGATGGGTGTTGCTGTTTTCAACCGGATCGATTTTGCGCAAAAGTAACCATTTCCAAAGAGAATATCAAGGTTGCCTCTGAAAAAGGATATAGATATAAAAGTAAGATCCTTACTTAAAAATCACTTGTACTTACTACCTTCTCCTACCCCGCATTAACAAGTACACACTTGGGATCACCACCAAATTCAAGAAAGTGGAAGACACCAGGCCGCCCAAGATTACTACCGCCATCGGGCTTTGAATTTCGTTACCTGCCTGGCCTCCGGCCAGGGCAAGGGGGATAAGAGCCAGCCCTGTGGTCAGCGCCGTCATCAGGATCGGGTTTAGCCGGTCAAGGGAACCGTCAATAATGGTATTTCGCAAGGTGCTCTCTTCCTGCAACACCTGGAATCGGCTGACCAGGAGGATGCCGTTCCGGGCGGCGATCCCGAACAAACTAATGAAACCGATCGTAGAAGCAATGGAAATAATGCCGGTCGTAAAGTACACAATAAATACCCCACCGATCAAGGCCAGCGGTAAATTCATGAGTACAATACCCGCCAGGCTGAAATCATTGAACTCCATGTAGAGCAAGAGGAAGATCAGCAGTATAGCGCCGATGGAGGTGATCATCAGCAGGCGGGTAGCTCGCGCCTCACTTTCGAATTGGCCGCCGAACGCTACCCAATAACCTTCCGGTAAAGCGATATTTGCATCGATAGTGGCTTTAATGTCATTCACCACACCCCGAAGGTCCCGCCCAGCGACATTGGCGGAAACCACGATCTTGCGCTGTACGTTTTCACGGCTGACCGAATAGGGGTTTCCACCAATGTCTACATCTGCAACGTAATACAAAGGGATCTTTTCTCCATTGTGTGTATCCAGCAAACTATTTTTGATGGCCTCCGCCGTGTTTCGGTTCTGCTCATTATAGCGGACCACCAGATCAAAACTTCGTTGGCCCTCGAAAACCTGTCCAACGCTCTCTCCGGCGAATGCAACGTCTACAAAGTCCATAAAGTCTCCTAATCGAATTCCGTATTTGGCCAGCATGGTTCGGTTGGGGAGGATCCTGATCTGCGGCACTTCTATCTGTTGATCTACATTGAGGTCCACCAACCCGGGGATGCTTTCTATCTCCTGTTTGATCTCATTACCCATGCTGAACAGTCGGTTCAGATCCGTACCAAAGACTTTAATGGCAATATTGGCCCTTGTCCCGGAAAGCATATGGTCAATACGGTGAGCGATCGGCTGCCCGATAGTGATATTTGCACCGGGTGCAATAGTCAGCCTGGTTCGTACCTCCTCCAGAAATTCTTCCTTGCTGCGGCCTTTCAATTCAAAAGGTACATCAATCTCCGAAGCATTGACGCCTTGCGCATGTTCATCCAGTTCGGCTCTGCCGGTACGGCGCGAAGTGATGGATACTTCCTGCATCTCCAACATCAGTTCTTCCACCAATGCGCCGGTTTTATTAGATTCTTCTAAGGAAGTACCCGGAGGCGTCACGACACTGATTGTTAAAGAACCTTCGCTGAACTCCGGCAAAAAGCTACGTCCCAAACCGGTAAGCAAATAAATGGAAAATGCAAACAAGAGAATGGAAGCTAAAACCACCAGGCGTGGGGTTTGCAATGCTAATTCCAGTATTTTCCGATAGCCGAAGGCCAGATTCCGTTCTACCCAGCCTCCTTCGGCTTGCCGTCGTAGCCGTTTTTCATTTACCAGCAGGAAACTACTTAGGACAGGCGTTAGGGTAACAGCTACGAACAATGAGGTAAAAATGGCCACAATAAAAGAAATGCCCAAAGGTTGCAGGAGGCGGCCTTCCATTCCACTTAAGAAGAACAACGGTATAAAAGCAGCAATAATGATCAGGGTAGCGATGAGAATGGAATTACGGATCTCACTAGATGCCTCATAAATAATCTTCAGGACGCTTTGCCGTTCCCCGGCAGGTTTCAATACATTTTCCCGCAGGCGTTTAAAGATGTTTTCCACATCAATGATGGCGTCGTCCACCAAAGCGCCGATAGCAATGGCCATTCCCCCCAGGCTCATCGTATTGATGGTAAAACCAAAGATCTTCAAAAAGATGACCGTGACCAGCAGAGAGGCGGGAATAGCGATCAGGGAGATGGCCGTTGTTCGCCAGTTCAGCAGAAAGAGAAAAAGGATGATACTAACGAACAGGGCGCCTTCGAGTAGGGTCTTTTGCAGGTTATCAATAGAGGCCTGGATAAAATTGGCCTGCCGGAAAATATGCGTATTTATTTCCACGCCGGCGGGCAGTTGCGCTTCTACCCCCGCTATGGTTTCATCGATCCTTTCCGTAAGTTTCAGAGTGTTGGCGTTCGGCTGTTTCAGCAAGGTGAGAATAACCGACGCTTTTCCCGCCACAGCTGCATCTCCGATTTTGGGAGCGGTACTTATGCGAACATCAGCCACATCTTCGATTCTAATGGGCTTGGTTCCCTGCATTTTAATCAGTGTTTGGCCGATCTGTTCCACGGAATTCGTTCGCCCCTGCCCCTGGATTATGTATTGATTACCGTACTCATTGATAAAACCGCCCGAAGCATTCTTGGTGGCAGTTGCTGCTGCCTCCTCTACTTCTGTCAAAGAAATGTTGAAATACTTCATTTTTTGGGGATCGACGGATACTTCATATTGCTTGTAACCACCACCCATTACTATAACCTGTGCTACGCCGCCGATGGCTAACAATTGTTGCCGGATATTCCAATCGGCGATCGTACGCAATTCCATCGGAGAGATGCTATCAGAACTCAAACTCAGTAACATAATCTCTCCCATGATAGAAGAAATTGGTGCGAGTGTAGGGCTTTCCACACCTTCCGGTAGTTTACCTTCCACGGTAGCCAGTTTTTCTGCTACAATTTGCCGGGCTTTATAGATATCGGTACCCCATTCAAATTCTGCCCAGACAATGGAAATACCCATCGCTGAGGAGGAACGAATGCGCCGGATATTGGGCGCTCCGTTTAAGGACGATTCGAGCGGAAAACTAACCAGCCGCTCCACTTCTTCGGTAGCCATGCCATGTGCTTCGGTAAGCACAGTCACCGTTGGAGCGGTCAGGTCAGGGAAAACATCCACGTCCATTTCGGAAGCGATGTAAGCACCGGCCAGCATGATCAGGCCAAAAAAGGCCAGCACCAACAGCCGGTTGTTCAGCGAAAGCTGTATAATTTGATTTAGCATTTTATTTTAATTTTCCTGTGCCTGGCAATTTAGTTCCCAAGCCAATAATCCAATTCTACCTGCAGGGCATTGAATTGGTATAAAGCATTCAAATATTGCTGTTTCACTTCCATTACCTGTTCCAAACTGTCTAAATACTCCAGATAGCCGATCTCACCTTCCTGGTAGGCTTGCAGATTAACTTCACTTTGTTCGTCCACAACCGGGCGTAATTCCTCCTGTAGGTATTCCAGGGTATGCAGCTGATATTTAATGCGGTAACGCAGTTCGCTGATTTTCCGGCCTAGTTCCTGCCTTTCGGTGTTAAATGCCGCTTCCTGGGCCTTTACCCCCACTTTAGCTGCTTCAATCCGTGTATTATAAGCTTTGCGGAATAGTGGTACATTGAGGCCAATCTGGTAGCCGAACAGCGGAAAGTCTCCAAAGGCACTCTGTAGTCTTAATCCGGAGTTGATTTGGGGGAGCAGCTGAGCCTTTTGAGTTTCTATCCTGGCTTCTGCTAATTCCTTCTGGGCTTGAATGACTTGCAGGTGTGGATTACTTTGCAGGCTGGTATCGACTAAAGTACGTGGGACAAGCGGCAGTTCTCCTTGCACATCATACAGTGTGTCGGATTGTAACCACTTATTGAACAGCGTCAAAGCAATCTGGGATTTTTCGTCGGCATGTTCCTGCTCCAGTTGCGCCCTGCCAATACGGGAACGAGCGGCCAGTTGAGGAATTTTTCCCGTTTCTCCACTTTCCAGTTGGGCGGTAGCCACTTCCAGAAAATTGTTGTACAAAGTGACATTCTCAGCAGCAAGCGCTTGTTCTTGTTTGGCGTACTGTAATCGATAATATGCCTGTTCTACCTGGCGCTTCAGTTCCTGCTCGGTAAGGGACAACTGCCTTTTGGCGAGCGCAGCCCCCTGTTTGTAATAAGCCCGTTGTGCTTTAGCTGCTTTTGGTAAATAAAAGTTTTGCTGGATATTCAAAGATTGTACTCCTGATTGTCCGTCAAAGTTGAATTCTTCTCCGGTAAAAAAAAGCTGGGCTGGTTGCATCGGAAGGCCGGAACCGGCAAGTTGAGTTTGTTGCTCCACCGAGAGGCGGTCGCGTTCCAATCCGGCATAATTCGCTCTCGCAAGCCCCAAGGCCTTCTCCAATCCAATAGTGGAACTTTGTCCGTTACTCGCACCAGTTATTACACCGGCCAGGGTGATCACCAACAGCAGCTGCTTTATAAGTAGTCGCCTTTTCATATTAAGAATTTTTAATGTGTATGGCCATGTGCCGGAATAGTAGAAGACATCGAGGCCATCTTAATTTGATAGGCGCCTTCCGTAACTACCCATTCCCCCTCTGAAAGGCCAGAAAGCACTTGTACTTTAAAGCCATCGCTTACCCCCAATTTTACCGGCCTTTTTTCAAAGCTTTCACCGGCGGCCTCCACATATACATATTGTAAATTATAATCCTGCATCAGTGCCGATTTGGGAACCACCAGTGTATTTTCGATGGGATTGGCCAGCAAATACAATTCGACGAAAGAACCGGGAATCAGTTCACGCAAATTATCCAGCTCAAATAATACAGGGATGAAGCTAGTGCCCGGTTCGAGAACTTTACCGTAAGTAACCAACCGTCCGTTGTAATCTGCGAGGGCCTGAACTTCTTCCTGGTAGGGAGTCTTAAAGTTCGCCGACCTTACCTGGCCTAGTTGCGGAAGGTATTTTTGGGATACCTCCGCCTGCAAAAGCAAACGGCGATTATTAGTGACCTTGATCAAAGGGGCGCCCTCTTCGACAAACTGCCCGTCGCTAACCATAATGTCTTTAATAATCCCGGACATGGACGAGGTAATAGATTGTCCTCCTGCGCTGTAGGAACCAGTTAGTGTCTGGAACTCTGCTTCAGCAACGGAATATTCCATTTTGCGTTGCTCATATTCTTTTTTGCCAATGATCTGCTTTGTAAGCAGGTCTTCAGCTCTTTCGAAATTAGCCTTGGCTTTTTCCAGTCGGGCCTGAGCAACCTGATATTTTTCCTCCAGGTTAGCTTGCACCAGGCCCTGGCTATTGATCGTAAACAAAAGCTCTCCTGCGCGGACCTCCCTGCCTTCCTGTAGCTTGGAGTTTTTGAAAAAAACGATGCCGCTGCTTTTGGCGGCGATGATCTTTTCTTCCCCCTTTACCGGTTGGATCTCTCCCGAAGTATGAATGACCTCTTGAATAGGCTGCCGTTGTACTTGCTCGATGGCAAAGTCAATTTTCCAGGCTTGCTCTTTGAGGAAATCAATGGCGTCACCGGAAGCGCTTTCTTCTGGCATTGCGGCTATAGCATCTCCTGCGTTCGCGAATACCTGAATATCTTCCAGGACAATTCGTTCGGAAAAGCCAGGTGTCTTCAATTCAAATATCAATTGCCCAACTCCACTGCTGGTTGGTTGTAAAGCAGGAGTGAATATGCCTGGTGATGAAGGACGCTCAACAGATTGCCTACTGCCCTTTTCGCCAACGATCAAACTGACGGCCACACTCCCTTCCCGGACTGGTTTATAGTCAGAAATTCGAGTAAAATGAGCTGCGAACCGGCTGACTTCACCCACTACAAGGGGCTTGAACTCAACAAACAATTCGACCTGGCCGGCCCACTTAGTGTAAGAAACAGTACCCGCATCGGCATGTGAATGATCACCTTCCTCATCGTGAGAATGACTTTCTTCACCGTGAGAATGCCCGGAGGGTTGTACGGGTTGACAGGCAAGCATCAGGCATAGGCCTGACGCTGCCAAAATGTATTTCAACATATTGGATTGATTTTACTATTGGTGATTTTTCAAGCTGTCCTGCTTGAGGGTATCGGATTCTACCGTGAACTCTTCCTGCTCATGTGGGTGTGGATGATCGTGGCCATCCGCGTGATCATGGTCATGATCATGCCCGGCGTCCGCATCGTGATCATGTGTATGATCGGCATCACCGTCATGTGAATGATCATCGGTTTCATGTCAGAGAATGGAATCAGGAAAACGTAGGTGGGCCTCGATTGCTTAAGGAGTCAAAAAATGGAGGGCCAGAAAGTGAAAGTACCTTAATGGGTGCGTTATTATTCTGGTATGTATCTAAATCTGAAAATTGTGGGTATTCAGGAATAATAAAGGGCTGAAAAACAATAGCCGAAGGCTGATCCAATACAATTTGATTGCCGGGATTGAGAAACAACTCAAAATGATTTTCTCCCAGGTCCGGGTGCTCAAAATCTCCTAATATCTGCTTAACCCAATCCCAAAGAGCTAATTTGCTCTCACCATGATGATGACCTGAATTTTGGTGGCCATGATCATGCTTATGAACAACTGCAAATTCCTCCTTTACAGTCCCTTGATGAGAATGAAAGAAGGTATTATGCCAGCTTATCAACAATAGAAGGCATAGGAGAGAAAACGATATGATTCTTCTTTGGAGCACTATGCAAAGGTAAAAAAATAAACTTTAAACCTGGAACTTTGAACACTCCCAATACGTACCGCATACGACACAGCCATCCGCCATCAGAATTTAATTCCCTCGGAAAGCTGCGCCCACCACTCTCCGGTTTCCTCATCCTCCAGAACCGGATATCTTCCGCTTACCCGCAGTTGCACCGGGCCTATCTCAATGTCCTGTTCTGCCAGCTTTTCTGCGGCCTCCAAACCAGCTCGTAAATGGGTACTTTTGCCCCCCCAAACCTACATTAAGAAGGTAAGATATTCTTTGTTTTTGCAGGGTTATAGCTCGACTTACATCAGCAGCAGCTTTTTTCTCCGCTCTGCATAGGGGGGCATTGTACGGTCCCGTAACTACAAAAGACACAACAATCTCCGGCTTTGGGCTTGAGTACAGTTTTGCAGTTTTCACATTCGTAAAAAAAACTGACAGGCATCGGTGGGCATGGTTTCTTCCTTTGGATGCTGGCAATTAGGGCAGGTGATGGTTGATTGAAGAATAATATTAGCGGGTTCCATGAAGTTTTATTTTTGAGAAGATTCCTTCTCACAATCATAATGAATGTCATCTTTCCTTGCAATTCCCGGTTTTTGATACCAGGCAAATCCCAAAACCAGAATGGCTTCGTTGATTTCCATATCTGATGATTTTAGCTTCCAATCTTCCCTTTTAACAACTGTGCATTAATCGCCACGATTATCGTACTCAAACTCATAAAAACAGCTCCTATAGCCGGGCTCAAAACAAAACCCCAGGGATATAATACCCCAACCGCCAATGGAATGGCAATGGTGTTGTAGCCCGTCGCCCAGGCCAGGTTCTGGATCATCTTCTGGTAAGTGGCTTTGCCAAAGAGGATGAGGTTGGCGATGTCTTTCGGGTTGCTGTTGACCAGGATGATATCCGCAGTTTCCGCAGCCACGTCCGTGCCCGAACCTACCGCTATCCCTACGTCCGACTGGGCAAGCGCGGGGGCGTCGTTCACCCCGTCGCCGGTCATGGCAACGAACTCGCCTTTGGCTTGAAGCTCTTTCACAATTTCTACTTTTTGATGCGGCAAAACTTCAGCATAGTACCCGTCCAGGCCCAGTTCCTCGCTTACGGCTTTCCCGACCACGTCGTTGTCGCCGGTCGCCATGTACACTTTGATGTTGTTGTCCTTGAAGGTTTGGATAGCGGCGGCCGATTCCGGGCGGATTTCATCGGCAAGGGCAATGTAACCCGCCAGTTTCCCAGCTACAATGACGAAGACCACCGTCTCGGCCGCACTGCCAAAAGCACCTTCGGGTATCGTTATGTTTTCATCTTTCAAATAGCCCGGGCTGACGACTTTCACCTCCTTTCCCTCCACCGTCGCCTGTACCCCTTTTCCGGTTATTGCTTCAAAATTTTCGGGGGCTGGGATCGCAATGCCCAACTCCTTGATTTTTTGCACAATGCCCACTGCGATGGGGTGCTCAGAGCTTTGTTCCAACGCTCCGGCGAGGCGGAGCATTTCCTGTTTGTCCAAACCGCTGGCCGCTGTCTCATATCGGGTTACACCGAATTCCCCTTTGGTCAAGGTGCCGGTTTTATCAAAAACCAGGGAGGAAATTTTCCGGGCTTCTTCAAATGCCGTCCGGTTTCGGATGAGCAAGCCATTTTGAGCGGAAATGGCCGTTGAAATGGCAACTACAAGCGGTACTGCCAAACCCAGTGCATGCGGGCAGGAAATGACCATAACTGTTACCATTCTTTCCAATGCAAAAACGAAATCCTTGCCCAGGGCTAACCACAATGCCAGTGTACCAAAACCAATGGACAGCGCAATGTAAGTCAACCATTTCGCCGCCCGGTCAGAAAGGTTTTGCATTTTCGATTTGGTCTTTTGCGCTTCCTGCACCATGGTGATGACCTTGTTCAGGTAGCTGTCTTTACCTGTATGTTCCACCTTTACTTTCAAAGAGCCATTGCCATTGATGGAACCTCCGATAACCTGGTTATGTTTCTCTTTCTTCACCGGTTTGGATTCGCCCGTCAGCATGGATTCGTTGAGGTAGCTTTCGCCCTCCACGACGATGCCATCTGCAGGGACTTTTTCGCCCGGTTTCACCAAAATGATGTCGCCACTCAACAAGGCCTCCAGCTTGACATCGACCACCTTTTCACCTTCCATTTTGTGCGCCTCGGAGGGCATCATGCTCACCAGCAATTCCAGCGCTTTGGAAGCGCCGAGTACGGACTTCATCTCGATCCAGTGTCCCAGCAGCATGATGACGATCAGGGTAGCCAACTCCCAGTAAAAACTCTCCCCCGGCAAGCCAAAAGTGGTGGCCGCCGAATAGAAATAAGCGACCGAAATAGCCATGGCGATTAGTGTCATCATGCCCGGCGACCTGCTTTTTATTTCATCAAAAAACCCTTTGAGGAAAGGCCAGCCGCCGTAGAAATAGACGACGCTGGAAAGCGCAAAGAGCAAATACCTGTCACCGGCAAACTGCCATTCCATGCCAAGCCAGCCCTGGATCATAGGGGAAAGGGCCAGAATGGGCACAGTCAACGCCAGAGCTGCCCAAAACCGCTTTCTGAAATCCGCGATCATCATCCGGTGGTGGTCGTGGCCCATTTCGCCGTGCGCGGGGTTGTGGCTGCCATGGCCGTTATGTTCGTGGTGAGTTTCTTTCTTTGCCGCCGGCGCAGCACCATGCGAATCATGCCCATTTTCATCATAGTGCATTTCATGATCCTTACCGCCGCCGCTATGTGCCCCGTGGCCCTGCATGGCCAATCGGTATTCGCCCGCCTTCGCCAAAGCTTCATTCAAGGTTTCTTCGGGAATGTGGTGGTGCAGGGTAAGGGTTGCCTCCGGCGGGTCGAGGGTTACCTTCGCAGATTGGACGCCGTCTACTTGTTCCAGGGCCTTTTGGGCCTTTTCGACGCAGTGGCTGCAGGTCATGCCGGTGATTTGATAGGTATGTGTCATTTTTCTGGTTTTAATCTGTGAATTCTCCGAGGCTCTGCCTCGGGGTAGTCAAAATTTAGGATTTTTTTCACTTTTTATTCTTCTTCAAAATGGCTTGTGTGATAACTGCCTCGAACTCATTTTCCAGCCCAGGCCAGGGATGATCGACTTTCAGCTCTTTCAGGTTGAGATGCACAGTCATACCCAGCATACAGGCAAATTCTCCGGCGTCATTGATGTGATGAATTTCGCCTTTGCCTTCTATTTTGGTTTTCGAGTTGCCGAGTATCAACCATCCATCCACCGTAAAAGATTCCGGAGGATGGCTTTCCGTATTGATGTAATCCAGGCTCAACTCGCCGTCAAAAACAACGTCTGATAATTTATTTTTTAGCACCTGGTTCACGGTGTCAATATTGGATTTTAAAGAACTCAGAGGAAAGCGGATAATCATTTCCGTCGTCTCGTAGTCCAGCTTGATGTTTACTTCCTGGGTCCCCAGATGGATGGCCTCGCCCTCGAATGCACCGTTCAGCTGAAGCTTGGCGTTCCAGGTGAAATAAGTGATCTGGCCGAAAACCATAGGAAGGGTGATGGCCAAAATGATAAATATTAGAAGTATTTTTTTCATGACGTTTCTTTTAAGACGAAAGGAGCGTCGGTTAATCACGTCCCAAATACTGTCAGTAAACCGAAAATGTCAGACACAGGATCATGCCGTTTTGACATTAATACTCAGCACAGCCGTATCGGCATGGTTCACCAGGCTTTCCGTAATACTCTTTGACATCAACCCGAGAAAGCCTTTTCTCCCATGAGTAGTGATAGCAATCAGGCCGGCTTGCTTTGATCGGGCAAATTTGCGAATGCCTTCCTCTTCGTCTTTAGCATTGTAAACATTTACCGAACAAGTCCCTCCCCTCGGGCAATGAGATAGGAATTGATTCATTTTTTTCTCACTGACCTCGGTATCTTCAAAATTGTATGGCGTGTTAATGTAAACAAGATGGATGGCCGCTTCCATAAGATCAGCAAAGTTTACTACCTGCCTAAAGTAATCCATTACATCTTCTTCAAAATCGGAGGCAAAAACAATGTGTTTCATGGGGAAGTCGGGGATGCTTTCTTTCAATACCAGTACCGGAGCTGTTGCATGGCGTATAATTTTTTGAGCAGTTGAGCCCATAAATGTTTCGCGAACACCTGATGCGCCATGGGAACCCATTATAACAAAGTCGTGGTGATAGCCAGATACATGCTTTATGATCTCTTCGCGGCCAACATCAAAAATGAGAAACTTTTTTACCGGCAAACCCAGGCTCTTAGCTCTTTTTTCCCATTTTTTTAACTCGTGCCTGGCGTGTCCGATTTGCTTCAGGGTCTCCGGAAAATTCTTTTCTTTTTCCTTATCCAATAACACCCATTCTACGGGGGTATACTGTATGTGCAGGAAGTGGATTTCGGCCTTGGCCTGTTCGGCAATCTTAAGGGCATAGGCGCAGGCCTGTTCGGACACTGGAGAAAAGTCGGTGGGCACCAATATGTTTTTCATGACATTCTATTTTGGTTCTCTGACAATTTTTCTACGACGGATATTTTAATTTCAGTTCTTCCAATTTTTTGACAATGCAGTTGGCCACGTAATAATTGCGGTGCCACTTCTGGTCTGCAGGTACAATATGCCAGGGGATTTCCGGGCTACACCTTTCAATTATTTTTCCATACACGGTCTGGTACGCCTCCCAGTTTTCAGCCGCTTTGTCATCTGCTTTATTGTATTTCCATTTTTTATGCGGATTCCGTTTTCGCGCTTCGATTCGCTTTGACTGTTCTTTTTTTGAAATGTGTAAAAAGAATTTCAAAATTATTGTCCCGCTGGAAAGCAATTGCTTTTCAAAGCAGTTGATGAAGTCATATCGCTCTTCGATCATTTTTTCCGGCAATGTGCCTTGAATATAAGGCGCCAGGATATCCTCGTAATGAGAGCGATTAAAAATCTGTATCATCCCTTTCGCAGGCAAATGCGGATAAATGCGCCAAAGGAAATCGTGCTTGCGTTCTTCTTCCGTTGGCACTTTAAAAGATTTTACATTGCAGCCCATCGGATTGATACAGGAAAAAACATGCTTGATGGTGCCGTCCTTACCGGAAGTATCCATGCCTTGCAGGATGATTAAAATGGGGTGTTTACCCTCTGCGTACAGTACATTTTGCAAAGCAAACAGCCGCTTGTGCAATGCCGTCAGTTCTGCTTTCATCGCTTTTTTACCGGCGCCCTTGGGCGCAATTGCATCTATTTTCTCTAAAGCAATCATCCTTCATTTAAATTTATAACCCATCTGAAATCGCATTTATCCGCTCCTCCGGCTATGCTGCCACTTCGTTCTAATTTGGCATGCCATAATTCAGCTAATGGGAAATCAAGCGCGCACCACGTTTTGGAACAGAATGTCGACAAGCCTTGCCGCTGAAAATATTCCGCAACCGGGCATTTTGTGCAATTAAAACCCACAATATTGGTATCCGTCCGGACTTCTTCCCATTGGTAAGAAGGGCTATTAAACGGAAACGCCCGGAATATTTTGGTGGCCTTCATCAACCGGCCATAACCCTTGTTATTGCGCCACCCGGCTAACCACCAGGAAAACCTTCCCATTTTTTCATATATCTCCCAGGCAATTTCATAAAACAATCGGGTTGCACCTTCTTTACTTTGTCCTCTGGCAGTTAACTCCCGGTAGAATGCCGTTGACATGGCTGCAAGGTTTACCATCACAGAACCACCCAAAGTAGGCATGGCCGGGACTTCCGGTTTTAGATGCAAATATTTCCGCCAGTAAGCATGTAGTATTTCATTTACTTCTTGCCGTTTGTAATAGTGAATAAGTTTCTTTCGGGCTGCATTTGCAGCCTGCGTTTTAAACCAGTAAACAATTAATTCCTTCATCATTTTTTTATTTCGATGGTGAAATAGTTCCCATTGTCTTCTGTGAATTTTTGGCGGACAATACCCGGTCCATTTTTTATATCTTCAAAGTAATTGTATTCGATGGTCGATATTTTTATTCCCAGAACATAGGCTTTTAAAGTCATTTTTCCGGATATTCGGAATAAGCCATCTTCCACCGGGATTACTTTCCGTTCTGTAAACGACACCCGGCTCTGCGTTCCGAAAAAGCCTGCTGCCCCACCTTCAAATTCGAGCCGGAAGGTGAAGTCTTCTAAAGCATTTTCATCCCTCCACCCTTCGGGATACAACTTTTCGTTTTTGGGCAATTCTATTTTCAGGGATTTGTTAGCCGCTCCGCCGGCAAATGGGAAAATACCCATCATCACCTGGCTCGCCGCCGGGTCGCAATTGATTATTGTTTGAGAGGCGCCTTTCATGTTGTCGTTTTCGTCATAAGTGATCACAGTTAATTTGGCTTCAATTTTTTCAACGCCTGTGCTAAGGCTTCCAACTTCGATGGACTGATAACTTTTCAATTTCCCGTTTTCATCAAAGTTCTTCCTGACATAGCGGTTGCCGTCAATCTGAGAAATCAACATCCCTTCATCGCTTTGTGTAAAGCAAAGCAATGGGGAGAAGAATACTCCCCAGGCTAATATGGCGAACCAATTTTTCATGTTTTTTTTAGAGCCGTTTTTTCAAATTTTTTAATAAATTCAATGCTAGCTGCACGCACTACTTCCGTTGGAATGTCGTAAACGGCATCTAAATTGCTGATCCGGTGCAAATGCGGGTCAACCGTTATCAGGCTGTCGGCAAAGCCGGAAATCAGGCGGGCAAAGTATTTGGAAGTAATGCCTTCACCCTCTTTAAAAACCTTATCCTGGCGCATATATGCCAGATAGGGCGCCACCAGGCAGGTGCAGGCGGCGCCCAGGCTTTTGGCCACCTTCGACAAGAAATACAGGGGCAACAACTTGGCGTCTGGCCGGCCGAGGGTACAAGCCAATACTGCTTTTTTGCCATTCACATCGGAAAGGATACGGACGTAGGACTCTCCGTCAGGAAAATGCCGCAAGGCTGCTTCTCCAAGCTCAGCCCCCAGCCTTTCCGCCAGCAAGCGGGCCAGTTCTTCATTGCCCGGCAATGCAAACAGGATGGTTTTCATCTATCCGAATTTTATCATTTCGCCTCACTAGTGTTGCGTTAAGGAAAAAACAATCGTTACAATTTATTGAATATCAT
>CAYQKY010000070.1:0-36872 GCA_964418125.1 uncultured Phaeodactylibacter sp. | reverse complement strand
CTTTTTCCGCCACGTAAACACACTGTTCAAACATCCCTTCCTCTCTCCTCGCCTCGCTTTCTTTTAAAGCGGATGCAAAGGTAGGTACCCGTTTTCAATTTTGCAAGGCCCTGGTAAATTTTGTTTGCCTGTCTGAAACGAAGGCTGGCCGGAATATTTTTTGGCAGAACCTCCCTTCGCATTCTGGCCCTTTGGCATGATGCATTTAGCGATGAGAATTTTGCGATCTTGGTAAAAAGCCGCACAAAAATTTTTTGCCCTTGGATGATCTAGTGCGGCCAGGCCGAATCAGCGGGAGATTTCGCAGGCCCTTAAAGTCCTGGTTCACAATAGCTTGAATTCACTCCTTAATTCGTTCCGCTTTCACTAGGGTTTCTTCGCTGTCTCTCAAATTAGGTGAGGCATCAGATTTATCATCCAATGCAAAAGAAAAAACAGGCCGGGCAGGAAAAAAGTTCCGCCAAATTTTGAAAAAAAAATGCTGTGGAAATAATGGCCGCATTACCGCTTACTACGCCGGCCGCCGCGCCGATTTCCCCGTTTCCGGTTGCGGCTCCGCCCCTTGATGTACTCCTGTTTGTTATGCTTCTTCTTTTCATCGATCAGTTTCTCGATGAGGTCTTCTCTGCCGATAGCCTCCAGCTTTTCCCGGATGGCCTTGTGGTTTTCCCGCTTGTGCCAGAAGAAAAAGAGGTGCTGCTGTCGCTTTTCATTCTTTGATTTGGCGGTGTATACCGGCTTCAGGGTGTAGGGGTGCACGCCGGTATAATATATAACGGTGGCCACCGTCATCGGCGTGGGCGTAAAGTCCTGCACCTGCTCCAGCTTGAAGCCCATATCCTTGGTTTCGGCGGCCAGGTTGGCCATGTCTTCCATCTGCGAGCCGGGGTGGCTGGAGATGAAGTAGGGGATGAGCGGCTGGTTAAGGCCATGCTTTTTATTGATCTTGTCGTACTTCTTCTTGAACTCGTGGAAGTGCTTGAAGGAGGGCTTGCGCATGATGCGCAGGGTGGCGTCGGAAGTGTGCTCGGGCGCCACCTTCAGCCGGCCGCTGATGTGGCAGGTGACCACCTGCTCCATATATTCATCGAGGCTGCCGTCGTTGTTCTTGTTATAGCTGTCTACCAGCAGGTCGTAACGGATACCGCTGCCGACGAAGGCTTTCTTCACTTCCGGGTGGGCGTCTACTTTTCTGTACAACTCAGTCATCGGCTTGTGGCTGGTATCCAGGTTAGAGCAAATGACCGGATGGATGCAGGAAGGCGCCACGCAGCGGTCGCAGATCTCCTGTACCTTGCCTTTCATCTTATACATATTGGCGGACGGGCCGCCCAGGTCACTGATGTAGCCCTTAAAGTCCGGCATTTTGGTGACGGCGTCCACCTCTTTCAGGATGGATTCTTCCGACCGGCTGGCGATGAACTTGCCCTGATGGGCGGAGATGGTGCAGAAGCTGCAGCCGCCGAAGCACCCCCGGTGCATGTTCACCGAGAAGCGGATCATCTCGTAGGCCGGGGGCGAGCCGCGCTTCTTGTACTTGGGGTGCGGCATTCGGGTGTAGGGCAGGTCGAAGGAGGTGTCGATCTCGTTCTCCGTCATGGGCGGGTAGGGCGGGTTGACGACCAGTACCCGATCGCCCACTTCCTGCAGGATACGCTTGGCCTGCACCTTGTTGGATTGCTGCTCGACGTGCTTGAAGTTGGCGGCAAAGGCCAGCTTGTCGCGCAGGCAGCGCTCGTGGGAGTTGAGCCAGAGGTCCTCCCAGTTCTTATTTTTGGGTATTTCTTCCTTGCCACGCAGGATGGCCGTCTGCGGCACCGTATCAATAGACTCGAAAGGCACGCCCCTTTCCAGCAGGCGGATGATCTCGCGCAGGGGCATTTCTCCCATACCATATACCAGCATATCGGCCCTGCTCATCTCCAGGATGTTCGGGAAGAGCTTGTCGGCCCAGTAATCGTAGTGGGTCACCCGCCGCAGGGAGGCCTCGATGCCGCCGATGAGCACCGGCACATCGGGATAGATCTCCTTAAGGATCTTTGTGTAAACAGTTACCGCATAGTCCGGCCGGAAGCCCGCTTCGCCTCCGGGGGTGTAAGCGTCGGTAGAACGTTTGCGCCGGGCCGCCGTGTAGTGGTTGACCATGGAGTCCATGCAGCCGGAAGTGACGCCAAAGAAGAGCCGCGGGCGCCCCATCTTTTTGAAGTCGCGCAGATCGTCCTGCCAGTTGGGCTGCGGCACGATAGCCACGCACAGGCCCTCGCTTTCCATAATGCGCCCGATAACCGCCGTGCCGAAGGCCGGGTGGTCTACATAGGCGTCTCCGGAGATGAGCACCACATCGAGCTCATCCCACCCTCTCATCTCTACTTCTTCCCGGGTGATGGGCAACCATTCTGTTACGGGGCGGTTGTCGAACATAAAGTATTGGCTTTTACTTATGTACAAAAGTACAAGTAAAATGGGGAAATGTTCAAGGAGGGCATCAGGTTTAAGAAGCTATCCAGGCAGAGCGGAGAGTAAGGTTCTCAAACCTGACGCCTTTTGTAACAGGAATTAAGGTATTTGACATTTAAGCCACTTGATTGATATTATTATTTGATATACTTTTGCGGTAAACACTTTCCAATGAAAAGCATCTCCCTGAAATTGCAGGACCAGGTCTTCAAAGAAACAGAACACCTCCTGGAGTCATTAAACGTAAGCCGGAACAGCTACATTAATGAGGCGGTAGCTTTTTACAACCGGTATCAGAAGAGAAAACTGATCGAACAGCAACTGCTGAAAGAATCTGAAATGGTAGCGGAAGATTCTATGGAAGTATTAAAAGAGTTTGAAGCCCTGGAAGATGAAATGTAAGCAGTTTGAGATCTGGCTGGCCGACCTGAACCCAAGGTTTGGAACGGAGCCCGGAAAGACAAGGCCGGTATTGATCGTACAAAGCAACCTTTTGAATAAGGCCCATCCTTCTACTTTGATATGCCCGGTCACTTCCAATATAAAAAAAGGCGTCACCATTCTGAGGGTAGCCATCGATAAATCAAAGGGCGGGCTGAAAAAGGAAAGTGCCGTAATGATCGATCAGGTTCGGGCTATTGATAACAAGCGGCTCGTTAAAAAAATCGGCAACCTGCCCGAAGAACTGGAGGACAGGGTTAAGGAAAACCTGAAAATCGTGATGGACCTGGGAATCTAAATATCAGTAAATGGGTTCAGATATTCCAGGCCATCAATACCCTTAAAGTCATCATCATTTCTCGAAATCAATGTATATCCTCCAATCAAGGCCGTTGCTGCGATAACTGCATCGGGCAGTTTTATTTTTCGACTACGCCTGATTTCGATAGCTTTTTCAGCAATGATATCCATTAATGGTATGATATTGCTGTCGTTTACAAAGTTTTCTACCAACTCCATTGCCTCTACAGACGGGGCCTGCCAGCCAAGCAGTTCTATTTTCGAAATGATGGAAAGGTTGCTCCCACTTGTATCAAGGTTCTCTTCGAGAAAATCCAGAGCTTTTATTGGGAGTACGGCATCGAGATAGTAAATAACCGTATTTGTATCTAGGAGATAGGCCTTTCCCCTTCGCTGCGGAGTTGATTGAGCTGAGCGTCAATTTCATCTATTGAAAGCCCGCTTTTCAAACGGCCTCGGTATTTTCCAAAATTATTTTTATGCTCTGGCTTTGCAGTAGAAGGTGTAAGCCGATATTTCACAAGCAGGTAGCCGATAAAATCCAGCACCTCCTTCTTAAGGTCGTCAGGCAATTGTTCTATCTGCAATAATATTTCTTGTTCTTTCATGAAATATATTTATATCGCTTTCTACTTCAATAATACATAAGATACTCCTGTTTTTCAAGAAAGATCTAAATAGATAATAAAACAAACACGCTTATAGTTTCATTCCCTCCTTACTAAGGTGTTCATAAATAGACACCACCCCAAACAACAACAAAAACCCGTACACCGCATCATCCACCGGCACCGAAGTGATGCGGAGTCCCAGATACTCCTCCGGGTTGTAGATCACTATCGGTTGCTCTGTGTAGCCGCCGGTCAGGACGCCATTTACAATGAGGAAAGGCAGCAGGCTCACCAGAAAGGCCAGGTAGAAGCGGCTGCGGTAAGAACCGTCGAGGAAAAGAAAATGGTAGAGAACGAAAAAACCGGCCAGCAAAAAGGTAGTGCTGGTGTACAGATGCCCCCAGAAAAGAAAGCCAACCACAAGAAAAACGGCGATCAGCCCCAGGGTCATCGGCCGCTCGATGCGCACCAGCAGGTCCGGTTTGATGTAAAAGTTGAGGCACTCGTAGATGAAGACGCAGGCGAAAGGCACCGTGAAGAAGAAGAGCCACTCCTCAACGGGCAGGCTCAGGAAGGTGACGCCGGCAAAGTAGCGCTCGTTGAATCCCCAAACGCCTTTCACCGTGAAAAAGACATCCCACAGAATGAACACGGCCCCTACAATGACAATGGCCGGCAGCAGGGGCTTCCACTTTTTGTAGTAGTGTACATTCTTATCGAAGCTAAGCGCAAAGACGGGCACGAAGGTAAAGATATGGAGGTAGAAATAGGCCCAGCGGGTTTCCAGCCAGGGCAGAAGGCGCACTTCCGGCACTTCCATCAGCAGGTTGCCGGGTTGCACGCCGCCGATGAGCCACTGTATGCCAACGAGGAAGATGGGCAGGGCGATGAGCGCGGCCTTTAACAAGCTGCTTTGGGGCTGGATGGCGGCTCCATCGTGTGTTGTGGCTGGTGACTCCATAATTTGATTCTATTGAAAGCGCGCGCAAGGGAAGAACGGAGCGCGGATCGGGCGGGTTTTACCGATTTTGCCCCCCCAATTCGCGCCAATCCGCGTTCTATCCCCACCTGCTTATAACAAATTTAAGCTATTCCTCAGCGCCGAGCTGAACAGCAACACCGCCTTCCGCCGGTTCGGCACCCGGATGCGCTCTTCCGTCACCAGTTCGGCGGGGGCGCTCCGGATCTTCTTGTAAAGGTTGATGTAGTAGATATAGGCCAGGTAAACGCCAAAGCGGGCGCCCTTGGGCAGCTGTATGATGCCCTTATAGGCATCGTCGAAGTCCTTCTTGATGTCCGCTTCGATGGCCAGCTTGTCCTCGTTGGTGAAACGCGTGAAGTCGACCCCCGGGAAGTATACACGGCCCCGCTCGTCGAAGTCGCTCTTCATGTCGCGCAGGAAGTTGATCTTCTGGAAGGCGCTGCCCAGGCTGCAGGCCGGCGCTTTCAGGCGCTGGTACATAGCGTCGTCTCCCTCGCAGAAAACGCGGAGGCACATCAGGCCGACGACTTCCGCCGAGCCGTAGATGTACTGCTTGTAGAGGCTGTCGTGATAACGGTCGTGGTGGAGGTCCATCTCCATACTGTCCAGGAAGGCGTCTATCAGCTCCCGCTCGATCTGGTACTTATGCACAGTGGCCTGGAAAGCGTGCAAAACCGGGTTGAGGCTGATGCGCTCTTCGATGGCGCGGTAGGTGTCTTCCCGGAAGCGTTGCAGGAGCTTCGCCTTGGGAAAATCGTGAAAGGTATCCACGATCTCATCCGCAAAGCGGACAAAACCGTATACGGCGTAGATGGGCGCCCGGAAACGCTGGTCGAAGACCCGGATGCCCATGGAAAAGGAGGTGCTGTAGCGCCTGGTGATGTGCTGGCTGCACTCCTCGCAAACCTGGTTATACAATTCCATCATAGCGTTATCGGTTTGTCTGATAGTTAGGGTTTCATAGCTTTATAGATCTCATTGGCGACCACCTGCCCGGAGATCAGCGAGGGGGGAACGCCGGGGCCGGGCGTGGTCAGCTGCCCGGTATAATACAGGTTGCTTACCTTCTTACTTTTCAGCTTCGGCTTCAGGAAGGCGGTCTGCAGCAAGGTATTGGCCAGGCCGTAGGCGTTGCCTTTGTAGGCGTGGTAATCCTTCTCGAAGTCTTCGTGTGCGAACGACCGCTTGTATATTATATGGTTGCGAATTTCCTGCCCGGTCAGATCTTCCAGGCGGTTCATAACGATGTCGAAGTATTTTTCACGCTGCTCCTCGCTGTCTTCCAGGCCGGGCGCCAGGGGGATGAGGACGAACAGGTTCTCTTTGCCTTCGGGCGCCACGGCGGGGTCGGTCACTGAAGGGGCGCAGACGTAGAACAGCGGCTCTGCCGGCCACTTCGGGTCGTCGTATATCTCCACAGCGTGCTTCTTGAAGTCGGCGTCGAAGAAGAGGTTATGGTGGTGCAGGCCTTCCAGCTTTTTGTCGATGCCGAGGTAGAAGAGCAGGGAGGAGGGCGCCATCGTTCGTTTATCCCAGTAACGTTCAGTGTAGGTGCGGTGTTCGGGCTGCAGGAGGTGTTGCTCTACGTGGTGGTAGTCTGCGCCACCCACTACGATGTCGGCGTGGTACTCCGCATCCTGGGTAACTACCTTCGAGGCGTGCCCGTTGGGCACATAGATCTGTTTTACTTCCTGGTTGAGCAGGATCTTCACGCCCAGTTCCTCCGCCAGGCTCACCATGCCCTCGATGATCTTGTGCATGCCGCCCATGGGATACCAGGTGCCCATGGCCATGTCGGCGTAGTTCATCAGGCTGTACAGTGCCGGCGTATTTTCCGGAGTAGCGCCCAGGAAGAGGACGGGGAATTCCAGCAGCTGGATCAGCTGCTCGTTCTTGAAGAGCTTCCGTACGTGAGCCGCCATAGAGGTGAACATCTGCAGGCGGAAAAGGCTGGCCACTACCCGCAGGTCGGCAAACTCCAGGATGGAATGGCCAGGTTTCTGAACAAACTCTTTCATCCCGACCTTGTACTTATATTGAGCCTCGGCCAGGAATTTGCGCAGGTTCTTACTACTGCCCGGCTCGTAACGCTCGAACATAGCCTCCAGCTCGGCCATATCGGCCGGCACCTCCATCACGTCGTTCTTGCCGAAAAAGATGCTGTAGGAAGGGTCGAGCCGCTTCAGCTCGTAATAGTCGGAAGGTTTTTTGCCGAAGCGGGCGAAGTACTGTTCGAACACATCCGGCATCCAGTACCAGCTGGGGCCCATGTCGAACAGGAAACCATCCACCTCAAATTTGCGGGCCCGCCCGCCGGGGATATCGTTCTTTTCCAGAATGGTGACATCGTATCCTTTCTGCGCCAGGTTGGAGGCGGCGGAAAGGCCCGAAAACCCGGAACCGATGACGACAACTTTTTTTGCCAATGCTGCTGTTGATTTAATTTTTTAAAATACAGGGAATCAACAGCAAGCCGGGCAATTTGTTTAAGTTTTTTTTCGATACTTCTACTCCTTCCAGTCCAGAATCCCGCCTTTCAGGTCATACACTTCTTTAAAGCCCAGCCCCTTCATCTGTTCAGCAGCCTTGGCGCTGCGGCGGCCGGAGCGGCAGTACAGCATGGCCGGCTGCTCTTTATCGAGCTTTTGCTCCAGTTGCTGCAGGAAGTCTTCGCCGTAGAAGTCAATGTTTACTGCGCCCTCGATGTGGCCTTCGTTGTATTCTTCCGGCGTACGTACATCGATGAGCTGCAGATTTTCTCCCAGTTCATCCATTTTGGCCTTATACGCTTTCGCCGGCAGCACTTCACTGATCGATCCGGCATGCGCTTTTGCGGCCAGGGCTTCGCCGGAAACGGTACCGTTTCCCGGCTGCTGGCAGGAGGCAAGCAGAGCAGAAGAGAAAAAGAGGAGAAAAAAGATCTGTTTCATTTGTTCGATTTTTTAGTGCTATCTATTACAATTAAGGCAATTAGAGACAAAGATAAGGGTTTTTGAGAGGAGCGTTCTGTGAAATGAGTTACTTTGGATCGACGATATGCAAAGGGGTGCCATCGTATGCAAAATTGGCAGTGGTGATACATGAATACTTGAATTAAATAAGCCGAAAGGGATGAAAGCTGCGGTGCATTAACAATTTGAAGGCGCTGTTCGGAATTCGGTGTTTTTACCCGGCCGAGGTACGAGGACGGGAGCTATTCGCCAGGCCGCTGAAAATCTGAACAGCGAATTCCGAACACTCCCTCTCCTGCCCCTGGCCCTATCCCCACACTCCCTCACGCCCAAACCTTGCACCCTTCCGTACAATTGGTGCAGATATCGATCTGGCTGCGCCCTCTGAGCAACTTCCGGCGGAAGGACTGGTAAGGGCCACCCTGCCACAGCTCAGCGAACCGCTGTTCTGCCAGGTTCCCCAGCTGATGGCTGGCGTCTTTGTCAAAGCAACAGGGCACCACTCGCCCATCCCAGGTGATCACACAAGAGTGCCATAATTTCCAGCAATGGTTGAGCAGGCGGTTCTTGACGCGGTATGTCCCGTCGGCCTGCCGCTGATAACGGGAATACTGTTCCTGTCGAGGGATTAGAGGATTGCCATTGCGGTAATCGTAAACCTGGGCTGTTTTGAGCTTCACTTCGTCGACGCCGATCTCCTCCGCCAGGCGGTGTACTTCCGATATCTGGTGCTCGTTGGGCCGCACTACCAGAAACTGAAAGATAAGGTGCGGCTTCCGGGAATTCAACTTCCGCTTCATGGCCACTATATTGCGGGCGCCCTGAAGAACGAGTTCCAGCTTTCCTTCTTTTCGGTAACTTTCGTAAACTTCCTGAGTAGTGCCGTCAATGGAAATGATCAGGCGGTCCAGGCCCGATTCTACCGTTTTCCTGGCATTTTCTTCATTAAGAAAGTGGCCATTGGTGGAAGTAATGGTGTACAGCCCATGCCGGTTGGCGTAGCCTACCATTTCCAGAAAACGGGGATTGATGTAGGGTTCTCCCTGGAAGTAGAAGATCAGGTATATCAGGCTGGGATGCAGCTCGTCGATGGCTTTCCGGAAAAGGCCTTCCTGCAGGTTGCCGGTAGGCCGCGTAAATGCGCGCAGCCCGCTGGGGCATTCCGGGCACCGCAGGTTGCAGGCGGTAGTAGGCTCGATGGATACCGTCAGCGGAAGCCCCCATTGAAGGGGGATCCCCAGCCAGCGGGAAAGGTAATAAGAAGAGAGGACCTTGGCCGTATTCCAGAGGCGGAAGAGAGAAAGTTTGCTCAGAAAATTTAACGTATCGCTTCTATTAAACTTCATGACGGCCAGTTCTCAGATAGATAATGATAACTCAATAACTGAGGCCGGAAAACGCCGGCAAGCCCCGATATACACTCATTTTTACCCGGCCCGAATGAGGCGGGCAGTCCATATTAATCCTGCCCACAATATACGAAAGCCGGGAAAACGGCTCGTCTCCCGGCTTTTCATCTGATTCATCGGCAGCTCCGCATCAGCTGACCTCAAAGGTGATCTTGAGGTCGACACGGAACATTGCCAGCTTGTTGTCTTTTACAGTAACACTCTGGTCCTGGACGTAGGCAGAGCGAATGTTCTTCACCGTTTCTGCAGCCTTGGCCACGGCTTTGGATGTCGCGTCTTCCCAGCTTTTTTCGGATTCGGCCATGATCTCTAATACTTTCATTACAGACATAATACTTGTTTTTGGTAAGGAAATTGTTTGCCTTTCGTTCCTTGAACACCAAACGGGATGAGAATGTGCAAACAAAACCTCTTTTTATAAAGGCCTCAGCAGCACGGCTTCAATTTCTGTCGTAAACAGGGTTTCCGTACTCTACTTCCAGGGGTTCATCCATACGCGATATCCGCACTTCAGTCCGGCGGTTAACCTCATATTCCTCATCAGTACATTCGACCCCTTCTTCGCAATTACAATGGTTCGCCGGTAATGCCTCCCCGTAACCGAAGGCCTTGATCCGCCTTTCCTCTACCCCCCGGCTGGACAGAAAAGCCTTGGCGGATTCCGCCCTGTCCAACGAAAGCTTTAGGTTGAACTCATCAGAACCGCGGCAATCCGTATGGGAAATAAGCTCTATCTCCATACTCGGATAGGCTTTCATGAGACGGGCGAGGTCTTCCAGTTCCTGAGCCTCCCCCTTGCGGATCGAGGACTTTCCGAAGTCGTAGTGAATATTCCGAAGCACGATCACCGCCCCCTCCCGAATGGGTTTGCGCAATACAGAGGTGGATTCGGGCTCCATTTCCAGGACCACTGCAAAAGAGCGCTTGCTTCTCAGGTTGACCGTTGAGATCCGGGTGGTATCACTTTTGTAACCGCTCAGTTCGCTGATGATCGTAAATTCACACCCCAGCTCGATGCAATATTCAAAAGTACCATTGATATTTGTCCGGGTGCGTATTTCTTCTCCCGTACATCCGTTTATCATCCGTATATTGGCGCTGGGTATGCGCTTATTGTAAGGCTTACTGGCTACCAGCCCGCTGAGGGTCATACAATTGCTGGGAACGAGCCCTACTTCGACCGGGCGCTTATAGATATTTTCTTCGGGGTCGTAAGTGATTTCCATAGGCGTATAGCCGGGCTTGGAGGCCAGAATGATGTATTTACTGGCCTCGTTCAGCAAGGTATAGGCTTCCCCCGTGGAATTGGAGACAAACCGGGGCTCGCCCAGTTCTTTTTCCTGCTTGCGTATCCGCCGGAAGACCATCTTTTCATCACCGCTTTCAGCAGGCAACAATTCCAGGTCGTACAGCTCACCTCCCTTTACCGAGCCGCTGCTGGTCTTTTCGTAGATCCAGATGGAAGCTCCCGGCAGGCGGCGGCCACTGTTTTCATCATAAACGACAATGACGACATTGGACAATTTTGGGAACCGTACCCCCTGAATGCCTTCGGGTGCTTCGAACATATAGATATCGTCCTTCCCTTTCCCTCCGGGCCGGTCGGAGGAAAAATATCCGATATCGCCATCCGGATTAAGGATGATCCCCAGGTCATCGGCTTTGGAATTAAAGGGTTCGCCCAGGTTGACGGCTTCACCCCATTCGGGTTGCCCCACGTCGATCATAAACAGGTCGAGGCCGCCGTAGCCTTTATGCCCGTCGGAAGAGAAAAAAAGCGTACCGCTCTCGTGAATGAAGGGAAAGGCTTCGTTGCCCGCGGTATTGACCTGGGGCCCCATATTTACCGGCTCAGACCATTGCCCGTTCTGATTGAAAGATACCCAGATATCCAGATTACCTTTTCCTCCGGGGAGGTTGGAAGCAAAATAAAGTTTATTGCCATCCGGAGAGAGGGAGGGGTGCATACAGGAGTATTCATCACTGTTGAAAGGCAGCTCCCGTACATCCTCCCAGTCAAACTGCCCCTGGCTCGCCTGGTAGATCTTCATTCCAACCTTGCCCTTGGAATTGGCCTTTTGCACACCCTGAATGAGGTTGTTCCTCGTGAAATACATCATGTCTCCATCCCGGTTGAAGGAAACCGGCCCTTCGTGCAGCTGAGAGTTGATCCTCAGAGAAAAAGGCTCTGGCTTGAGAGGAATGCCGTTGGGGTCCAGCTCTGAATAGAACAGTTCGAAGAAGGTCTCCCCTATTTGATCATCAATCGGCCCCTCCTTCCGGCGGGAAGAGACAAATACCATTCCGTTTCCATAAAATACAGGGGAAAACTCCAGCGCCTCTGTGTTGAGGCCAGCAAGGTTGATCAGGCCTACCGAGGAATTGAGTTCCGTCTTTTTACGCGAGCGAGGCTTCGAATCCAGCTGAGCTTCAAGCACAAAAGGCAACAAAACCGATAGCAAGAGGAACAAATAACGCATAGGGCAGCATATTTTTTTATGCAAATAGCCTCGGCCTGGGATCTTTAATTACATAAGATAAGAATTATTTTTCTAGTCTTCATTATTGCGTCCTCCAAAAAAGCGCGGATTCTCGAAGATCTCCCCTTCCGGCTCTCCGCCGATGATGTAATGGACAAAACCCTCTACACTGCCGCTGTTGTAATCCCGAAGGCTGGACAGGGTGTAATCGTACGAGAGGCCGAACAGGATGTTCTTACTGACCTGAGCCGCCGCCAGCAGCGATATGGATTCCCCGATGGGGTTGGATTTGTCGCCGCCGATGCGATAAGATACTCCCGTAGTGATCTTATTCATAAAGGTGATGCTGACGTTGAAATCTGCATCGAAGGGAGCCCCCTGCACGTATTTCAACAACAGGTGCGGCTGCATCTTTATGTCATCTCCTTTCAGAGGGATCACAAACCCCGTCATCCCATAGAAGTGCGACAACTCCTTAGTAAGTACGCCACCCTCATCCGCGAGGTCAATGCTGTTCTGCAGCAGGCGCGGAGCCGAAAAGCCGAAGTAGAATTTCTCCGTATTGTAATAGAACCCGGCCCCGAAGTTGGGCACATAACGGCTCTGAAAACCCACGGGAATGGCCGAATCGGTTTCTTTAGGCTGGGAAGCACGCAACTCGTCAAAATTAACGCGGATCATGCGCACGGAGGCCGACATGCCAATACCCATATAGCCATTGCCCAGCGGAAAGCGGTAGACGTAATCTCCCTCCAGGGTATAGCGGTCGGTCACCCCGATCGTATGGCGCATCAAACTGGCTCCGATCCCCAGCTTTTTGCTATCCAGGGCAGCCATATTGAAAGTGATCAGCTGGGATTGAGGCGCGCCATCCAGCCCTATCCACTGCTGGCGGGCGATAGCCGTTATGCGGGTTCCTCCGGTACTGCCGGCGTAGGCGGGGTTGTACCCCAGTTTATAGTGCATGAATTGAGTAAACTGATCCTCCTGTTGCCCAAAAGCAAGGGCAGTAGCAAAGAGGAAGAAAAACAGGGTATAAATGTGCTTCATGGCTGATTATTCAGTTTTGGGATATGGCCGCGGCCTTTCGGCCGCGGCCGGGTTATTGTTTATCGTTGGATCATGAGGTAACCATTCATAGGGGGGCGGCCGTCGCCGAAATTGACGATGTAGAAGTAGGTGTCCGCCGGCAATTCTTCGCCGTTGAACGTTCCGTCCCAGTTGTTCCGGTAGGGCGTCCTGGAGCGGAATACTTCATCCCCCCAGCGGTTGAAGATCTGAACCTGGCTCTCCGGAAACTCCATCTCATTGAGCAGGCAGGGCACGATAAAGGTATCATTGATGCCATCGCCGTTGGGGGTAATGATACTCGGCGCTTCACACTGAACGTCTTCGCCGACCAGGAATTCCACCACTGCCTGATCACACTCGCAACCTTCGCTGCACACCTCATAGGTGAGCTGGTCCCGGCCGATGAAATCCGGATCGGGCAGGTAAGAGAGCTGGCCGTCACCAAGCACCTTGGCCGTACCCCGTGACGGGCCTCCTACGATGGTGATAAAGGAGTTGGGCGGGGTATCGTCATTCTCCAGCACATCCAGCGAAGCTTCGATGGCAAATTCCACGGCCAGCTGGTCATCAACAGCCACGGGGTTCTGCTGGTAGTTGATGATAACCGTATCCCGGGAAGAATCGCCACAGAATCCGTCGTCCAGTGTCCAAACCACTATATTGTCCCCGATGGCGAGGTTGGAGACGGCGGCCATCCGGCTGCTCCGGTTGGAGAACAGAAGGGAGGGGTCCGGCGAAGACCACCTGCCGGTACTGCTTTCCGCCGGCTCACCTGCTTCCAGCATGGCATCGCCAGTGTCATTGCAGGCAATCTGGTCCTCTCCGGCATCGGGGTCATTATCCGAAATGGTAATGAACACATCAGCACTATCCCTTCCGCATTCACTGCTGACAGCCCAGGTGAATACATAGGTATTGCCCGGCCGTACGCCCGGCCCGCTGACCGTAGTATTGGGGTCCAGAGGATCGTCAATAAATACGCTGAAATCGCTCTGTATCTCCGACTGTATCCATTCTGCCTGCCCGGAAGCCGGCGCCATGGCATCCAGCACGATCTCATCTCCTGCACAGAGCAGGCGGCCGTCGCCGACCACGGCCTCTTCCGCCTGGTTGACTGCAATACGGACAGTATCCCGGCTAAAGTTGCGGCATGCCCCTTTCGACAAGGACCAGACGAATACATAGTTGCGGCCTCCGTTCAACCCTCCGACTTCCGACCGGGGGTCTCCGGGCATCAGAATGTCTATCCCCGGAGGGCTGCCCAGTATGGGAGTCCATTCCCCGGTACTGTTGGCAGGGGGCTCCGCATTCAGTAGTATGGGGTTGCCGATGCAGAAAGAAGTATCCTGGCCGGCATTTGCCTGCTCGATCGGTATGACATTGAGTTCAGCCGATGTCGGCGGGGATGGGTCGGAGATACACCCATTAGCCGTTGCTTCTACAGTAAAGGTATGCGTACCGCTGCCATAAGGCGAAAAATCCGATATCTGGAAATTGAGGCTTTGTGTGCTTCCGATGGTGTCTCCATTGTAGTACCATGTATATACTGCGCCGGGTGTTGCCGAACCCTGAGACACGGAAAGCGCCAGAGCAGTACCGGGAAGGTCAATGCAAACCGGCCCGCTGTTGGAAGGCATTGGAGTGGCCGGCGACTCATTGACCTCTACGTTGACCACCGCCGGCGCCGAAGCGCATCCATTCCGGGTAACGACCAGGGAATAGCTGCCGCTGTGCAACATTGGGTCCGCCGAATTGATCAGCGGGTTCTGGAGGGATGAGGTAATAGGCCCGAACCACTGGTAAGTGGCGCCGGAAGGGCTGCCGAACAGTTGTAAAGGTTCCCCTTCACATACCGGTGAATTGCTGCCGGCAGCCGCCACAGGAACGGGGTTGACCGATAGGGAAAGGGCGGCGGAGGTATCGGAATCGCATCCGCCAACAGTCACGTATACACTGTACTGGCCGCTGTCATCCGGGGAAATATTATTCAGCGTCAGCGTTTCTGAAGAAACAGCCATGCTTCCACCCGGTGTAAGCCAGTTGTAGCTCACATCGCTGCCGGTATAATCGTTGGTGTGTAAAGTGATCGCCTCTCCCGAACAGAACGGCGGCTGGGTGGCAGGGTCGAGCGTAGGCATAACCGGAGCCTGAGGGGCATTCCTGGTATTTACCACCGTAGTCGATGGCATAGAACGACAACCCGCTGCATTGGAAACGACCAGGGAATAGTTGCCGTTGTTTGCCGCCGTAGCATTGGGAATGACTGCGCAGCTATCCGTCGAGGAGAAAGACCCCGGGCCGGCCCACTCGTAGGAGTAGGATCCGTTGTCGGGCGGGAATACGGTAGCTTTCAACAGGATATCCGTCGGCCCGTTCAGGCAGGCAGGGGCGTCATTGCTGAGGGCATCGATCCTCACACTGGGCAGTACGTCGATCAGTATAGATGCCGTATCGGTACAGCCTGCCGGTGTGGTAACCCTGAGGCGATAATTGCCCTGAGCCTGCATGGAAACACTGTTGATCACCGGATTCTGGGCTACCGAGGTATAATTGTTGGGCCCTGCCCACTGATAAGTAGCGCCGGGTATAGAAGGCGACCCAAACAATTCCAGGCGCGTACGCTCGCAAACCTCCTGCGGGTTGGCGCTGGCAAGGGCATTCGGCACCGGGTTGACGATGACCGTTACCGGATTCGAATCATCGGACCTGCACCCGAACCGCTGGGTATATACCTGCCATTGGCCCGCGCTCGACGCCGTAGCGTCGGGAATGACAAAGATGTTGTTATTGGTGATGAACTCCGAAAGGTTGGGAGCGATCCAATGGTAAGTGCTGGCCCCCGTGGGCAATGCCTTCAGAATGACATCCTCCCCTTCACACACCGGGCCGGAATCCACGGTAAGGGCCGGTTGAACCGGTTTGGGCAAGACATTCACCACCGTAAAGTCCGGCTCTGAACTACAGCCATTTTTCGTTACGACAAGCTGGTAAACCCCGGCGTTGGCCAAAGTGGCCTGATCGATGACCGTAGGCAGCTGGCTGTTTGAGGAGAAGCCGGCAGGCCCCGTCCACTGATAAGTGACACCGGTAACGAAAGTACCCAGAACGATGGGTTCTCCCTCGCATATCGTTATTTCATCATCATTGGCAGCAGCCATCGGCCGGTTGACCGCCGATATGGATACCGCAGCTGAAGGTTCAGACAAACACCCGTTGGCCTCGATGACCAGATAGTACTGCAGGCCCCCTGATGGATGTGGCCCGCTGACGACGTACTGCGGAGTATTCGTGCTGGCAACGGCTGGCTGGCCATCGCCCGGCAACCCATTATACCAATGGTAGGTGGCGTTGTTCAGTGTTATGGACGAATTGAGAATAATATCCTCGTCGGTACATATATTCAGGTCTGTATTGATCGCCGGCGTGAGCGGTTGGTTGGTGATATCTACATTGACAACACTCTCGGCCACACAACCGGTCAGGCCGGTGATCTCCAGCACGTAAGCCCCGGCATCGTCGTTATCGACATTGGGAATGATGGGGTTCTGCTGGGTGGAGATCAGGTTGCCGTCCGGGTTGTACCACCGGTAGGTATACACTACTCCTCCCTGGGCAACCGGCGGGTTGGCAAAGAGGTAAAGGGTATCTCCACCACAGATCCCCGGGCTGTATGTGGGGTTCGGCCCCTCCGCTTCTATCCGGATGGGCCGGGTGCAGGTGGAAGTGTTGCCTACCAGGTCAACTACCGTAAGGGTGGCCATCACGGTAGTTCCGGCCTGTTCGCAGGTAAAGGTATTGGGGGTAACGTACATCGTGTCGATCATGCAATTGTCGCTGCTGCCGGCATTGAATTCCTGTACGCTCACGGTATCCACCTCCAGCCCCGAGGGGTTGATCTCCACGATCGTCGCCTGGCAGAGGGCTACGGGCGGTTCGTTATCCACGACAAAAACGCTGAAGGAACAGGTGTCCTGGTTGCCCTGGTCGTCGGCCACGACGTAAGAAACTACCGTTTCTCCCACATTGAAATCATGCGTAGGGTTGATGGCGGGCGGCACGACCTGGGTATAAGGTATATCGGTGGCGCCTTCGGCAAAATAGAAGGGAGAGATCTCCCCGTAAGCCAGTGTGGCAAAAACATAACTTACACTGTCCACTTCCCCGTCGGCATCGACGGCATCCGTATCACAGGGGTTGATCCCATCACCCGGTACGCCGGGCGGCACCATCACCGGGTTGGGCTGTACGACGAAATGAACCATCCCGTCGGCCGCCCATACGTTGAAGGTATCGGCGGGAATGATGAAGGTAGCCTGCCCGGGGTTGTCGCAGGCAGCCACTCCAACGTTGGTCATGCCGATCTGGGCGCCACTGTCGCCGAAAATATTCAGGAAGGCGCCCGTACCACTGAAATCCCCCCTCATGTCCAGTGTGAGAATGACATTGCTCACCGCATTGGCAGCAACATCCTGGAAGGTGAACTCCAGCGTGTCGGCCAGATAATCATTGAGGTTGGGGTCATAGGAAAAAGTGAGCCAGGCGGAAGCGGTATCTGCCGGCGCCCGGCGTTCAAAAGTGCCGGCTACGCCACAGTTATCCGTCACACCGGCCGGGAAAGGAAGTGTCACTGCAGTAGAACACTCTCCCGGCTCGAGGTCGACGGAAACATCGGGCGGGCAGGAAAGGATAGGCGGTTCCTGGTCTTCAACCATCACTTTATAAGTGCAGCTGTCCACATTCCCCGCACAGTCCGTGACGTAATAGGTAATGGTATTCTCGCCCAGAGGCAGCATCACGTTCACATCTCCGAATGTGCCCGCCGCAACCGGGGCGCCATTGTTGATCTTATACTGATATTCCAGGCTGGCAAAATCGCGGGACGGGAAAGAAAGATTGGCGTCCAGGTTGCTGCCACCGGAGCATATATCATTGATGGCGAAACTGCCGGAAAGAGTAGCCGGGATATTCGGCTCCAGGCGAATGGTAATGATGCCATCCAGCGCCCAGGTATTGATCTTGTCGGCAGGAATAGTAAGCGTCGTATCCGAAAGCTGGCACTGGGCCGGTGAACGGCCGGTACGTCCGATGACAACGCCGTCTTCCCCGATTACCCGGAAGAATTCGGTGGGGCCTTCGGCATCGGCGTTCTGCAGCTGAAGCGACAGGGAAGCGTCGCCCGCGGCATTAATGGGCAGAGGGCCGGCCACGGCAAAGTTGAACTCCACAGGGTTGACCGGGGTAGTCCCTGCCTGGCCTGGTTGCGCGTTGGAAGACAGCAAAACATTGCGATCGATGCTTTCTGTAAACAGGGCCGCTGCACATTCTTCCTCCACCAAAGGAGGCTTGAGCACAAAGCTGGCCTCGCAAAGGGCAGGGTCTGTAGGCGCCACCACATCCTGGGGGCACATTTGGATAACCGGCGCAGTGTCGTCAATGACGATGAACCAGGCCGTAGTCGTATCCGAAAGCCCACAGGCATCCTGCACCACGAAGTCCACCGCCTGCATAACGATCGTATCTCCCGGAGCCGGGCAGAGGATGTCGGGCATACTTACCGGCGTGGCCGTTCCGGCCTCATAGGCCTCCCAGAGAAGGCCATCGGCAGGCGGACAGGGGTCGAAAGCATCGGCCCCGCCGTGGGCGTTGATCCAATCGGCAAACTCCTGCTGCAGGTCCATCCCTGCCATACAGGTGATCACCCGGTCGGAGGCATCGGCTGTAATGTCCGGTGCGATGGTGTCTATAACGGTAATACGCTGAATGAGCTCCGTGCCGTTGCCACAGTCGTCCATTACCAGCCAGGCCCGCTCGATGACATAATCGCTTTCGCATGTACCGGGGATGATGGTCTCGGAAGCGATCGTAGCCGACAGCGTATCATCGCAATTATCCAGAAGCATGGTGGGCATTCCGGTAACCATGAGGTCATCCTCCCGCCCGCAGTCAACCGTGGTATCCCGCGGCAATACGAATGTGGGCGGAGTGACGTCTACAACCGTAATGATCTGTTTTCTCAGGGATATGTTGTTGCAGGCATCGCGGGCGCGCCAGTTGCGCTCCACCCGGAAACTCTGCGGGCAGCCGTCGTTATCGGGCAAAAACTGGTCGACATATCCCAACAGGATCGGCCCATCGCAGTTGTCCAGGGTGTCATTGACCGTACCGGTAACACTGAGGTCCAGGTAATCCTCCTCACAGGAGATGGTAATGTCCGGAGGAGCAGTGAATGAAGGCGCCCGCTCATCCCTGACCATAATGACCTGGACCGAATCGGAGAAGTTGCCGCAGGAGTCCCACACCATCCAGGTGCGGTGGAGGTCAAATTCCCGCCCGTCGGTGCAGGAAATGTTGAAAGTATCCTGTTTGTATTCCGGCACCAGGCCCGTCTGGCAATCGAGGGCGGCAACTATGGACGGTGGGTTATTTGCCAGGTACAGGTCCAGCGAATCACATGCAATGGTATCGGCCGGCGGCACTCCCCGAAGAATAGGTGGGGTGGTGTCTATGGTAACAAACTTCGCTACGAAATAAGCGGTATCGATATTGATCGCGCTGCAGGGGTTGTAAACCGGAATGGTGACTTCCAGCGTTCCACAGGATTCCAGGGTATTGGAAGGCGGAAAGTTGAAGTCGGCCGTGGCACACTCATTCAGGTTGGTGCCGATCCTCAGCGTCACCGAGGTTGTCCAGGCATTGTAGGCGCCGATGGCGAATTTACAGTCCACCAGAGTATCCAGAGAACCCATAAACGCGGCGTTGGGCGCAGGCATGGGCTGGACGATGATCCTCTGAATATGCGTTATCGTGATCATTTCCGAGTCGGTAGCCCGCCAGATGCGGTAGATGGTATCCAGCGCACAGGATTCCACCATGCCGGTATCGGTACTGTCTATCGGGAAGACCTTCCACTGGCCGTCTTCGATGTCATCAACCAGCAGAGAGTCGGCCAGGGGCACATTACAGATACCAATGACGGTAGTATCTCCCGGCGGGCCGACAAACATGGGGGCAGCCAGCGAGCTGAAGCTCCGGTAGCCTTCGCTATTTTCAGAGGAAAAAGCCTTTTCTTTGGCCGACAGGGAGTAAGCGCTGAAAACCAGGGCTAAGAGCCCGGCAAAACTCCAGAACTGCATAGGGCAGGGTAGTCGTCTTTTCATAGTCATTATCATTTGGGATTCTGAATGGCCGGGCCTAATACCGAGGCGGATGAACGGCCGGCAAAGCGGCAAAGAATGATGAATGGAATGGGCAGGCACAGACAAAAAGGCGTATTGCCGCACGGGGGCTGTTCATGGGATCCATAAAAATCGGTTTTGGTTGTTGTATAATTTCCTCAAAAGTAAAATCCAAAGTATTCGGCTCAGCCTTATCGGCCGGAGAGCCGAAATATTGGAATGCAAAATATTAAAATCTGGCCAATACCTCTCAAATTTTTCAGCTCAAAATCCCTAAAACGGTTGTTTATCAGCCGTTTGGCCAGAAGCTGCACCTTTGTTCTTACGGGAAAGCAGCATTGGGGTTTCACTGGTAACCTTAAAAACGAAAAAGGTGCACGAAATGCTGTTCGGTTTCGTGCACCTCAACTTGCCCTAACTGGCGTCTAGGGCAGGCCATTGAACCAGCATCAACTTATGCCCGGTTATTCCTCTTCGTCCGCACCTTCCCCTTTTCCGGATATATCCCGGCTACGCAGTTTTTTGTCATCCACATTTTCATTGAGGAATTCATTGACCTTATCTACCTCGAAGTTGGTGATGATCTCACCGAATTCATTGATCTTGATATCGAAGCCTTTCAGTTCTTCGTGTACTTCAGGCTTTCCTTTTTTGGGTTTCTTTTTCGGCATAACGCTACTTTAACTCATTAAATTTAACGAAGGCCTGGCGCAGGCGCCGGTTCACTTCCTCTTTGCCCAGCAACTCCATCATTTCGAATATGGCGGGGCCCTTCATGGTGCCGGCAACACCCAGCCGCAGCACGGGAAGTACTTCGCCGAATTTCAGCCCCTTTTCGTTGATGAAGGCCTCGGTTTGCGCTTTGATGTTCCCGGCTGTATAGTTTTCCAGTTCCTGCAATTTGCCGGCGAGCTCACCGAATAGGCCTTTCCGCTCCGGATCCCAGCGCTTTCGGATCATCTTTTCATCGTACTCCCGCGGTTCCTCGAAGAAAAAATAGCCATTTTCCCAGAAATCATCAAGGGTGACGGCGCGTTCCCGCATTAATTCTATGAACCCTTTCAGAAAAGCGTCGCCCGGCTCGTAGCCATGAGCGGCAATAATGGGCCGGACCCGCTCCAGCAGATACTCTGCATCAGCCTTGATGATGTATTGCTGGTTGAACCACTTGGCCTTGTCGATATCGAAACGGGTTCCCGATTTGTTGATCCGTTCTACGGAAAAAGCCGCTATCAGTTCCTCCAGGTTGAAGACCTCCTGCTCGGTACCAGGGTTCCATCCCAGCAGGGCCAGGAAGTTGAGGGCCGCTTCCGGCAGGAAGCCGAACTCGCGCATTCCCACAAAGGAGTCTTCCTCGGTTTTCCCTTCCCAGGATAGGGGAAAAACAGGGAATCCGAAGCGGGCCCCATCCCGCTTGCTCAGCTTGCCTTTGCCATCGGGGCGGAGAATAAGCGGCAGGTGGGCGAATTCCGGCATCAGTTCTTCCCAGCCCAGCGCCCGGTACAGCAACACGTGGTGGGCGGTACTCGACAACCATTCCTCCCCGCGGATCACATGGGTGACTTCCATCAGGTAGTCATCCACCACATTGGCCATGTGGTAGGTCGGCATGCCGTCTGCCTTGAGCAGCACCTTGTCGTCGAGTTCATTGCTGTCGAAAGAGACCTGCCCCCGTACCTGGTCGCGGAAGCTCACCGTTTCGTCAACAGGCACTTTCAGCCGCACTACGTGCGCTTCTCCACTCTTCAACAAGCGCTCAACCTCATCTTCGGGAAGGGTGAGGCTGTTCCTCATCCGGGACCGCGCCCCGGCGTCATACTTAAAGGAAGGGTCCTTCTCACGTTGAGCGGCAAGCTCCTCCGGCGTATCGAAGGCATAGTAGGCGCGCCCGTCTTCTACAAGCTGGGCCGTGTATTTCCGGTACAACTCTTTGCGTTCCGACTGCCGGTACGGGCCATGGGCGCCTCCGTACCCGGGGCCTTCGTCCGGAACCAGCCCGAACCACTCCAGCGCCTCCTTGATGTAATCTTCAGCGCCCGGCACGAACCGCCCCTGGTCGGTATCCTCGATACGCAGGATAAAGGCGCCGCCGTGCTTTTTCGCCAGCAGGTAATTGTAGAGGGCCGTGCGCACCCCTCCGATGTGAAGGGCGCCCGTAGGGCTTGGTGCAAAGCGCAGTCTCATTTTTTCCATCGCTCTTATGCTGTTTTTTGGCTCTTTTCTTCTCGAATTGTTCAGGGGGAATAAAGTTCACTTCCAAGGAAATTTTATACGGCATTGAAGGCACTTACCTGCCTGATGTTCGCCCCGGAGCCCCCATTTTGACAGCGTAAAATCCGCCGTCAGAAAAAAAATATTTTTTTTATGGCTTTTTGGCAGCAAAATGCCCGCCTTTTGCGTTGATGATAAAAACGAACCAACCTACCAACCTGGGAAGCATTTTGTGCATGCCCTAACAAGACTAAACCCCCTTAAGCTGGACAGCAAATGTAAGCAATTATATTTAGCTCCCCAGCCGGTTATTGCCCTACTGAGAAACTATACTGGCGCACACGCGATTCTGCATTGTGTAAAACACAAAAAGCGAGATCAGTATATCCGGTTTTAAACAAGTAACGGTGCGGTTTTTCGCACACTATTCGTATATCCATGAACATTAATCCAAAAGTGCTATGTACCTAGTAAAAACGCCACATTTTATCCAGAACCTTTTCCCGAACTACACCTGGAGAATCCCTACTCAGGAAAAGGTGCTCTACCTGACCTTTGACGACGGCCCCATCCCCGCCGTAACGCCCTGGGTGCTGGAAGAGCTGAAGAAATACCAGGCCAGGGCCACCTTCTTCTGCGTCGGTGACAACATCCGGAAATACCCCCAGGTATTTGAGCAGGTGGTTGCAAGTGGCCACGCCGTGGGCAACCACACTTTCAACCACCTCAATGGCTGGCAGACGGAGAATATCTCCTACTTCCACAACGTGCGCCACTGTGCCAACCTCGCCCACTCGGTGCTCTTCCGCCCGCCCTACGGCCGGCTGAAGCCCAAGCAGGCGCAGTTCCTGCAGCGCCACTACCGCATCGTAATGTGGGATGTGCTCAGCGGCGACTTCGACCCCAAGCTCAGCGAGGAACAATGCCTGTCCAATGTGGTCAACAATGCCGAGAAAGGCTCCATCATCGTCTTCCACGACAGCCTCAAGGCCGAGGACAAGCTGCGGTACGTCCTGCCCAGGGTGCTGGAGCACTTCTCCGCAAAGGGTTACACCTTCGGTAAACTGAACGAAGAAGAACTGGCCGCCGGACAGGTACGGGCCAGCGCGTAGGAGGCCTTTTGAAAAGGCCTTGGTTATTGGCTCTGAAGTTTCGCGTTCGCTTCACTTCAGAGGCCGTTGTTGAAGTTATTGGTTATTTCCGCTGCCCGGCTGATTAATTGTCTGGCAAACCTGCCTGAAATATTGAACCGGCCCAATAACCATTAACAGGCTCCGCCAAAGCGGAGTCATTAACCAACAACCGCCTCCGGCTTCGCCGGGGCTCCAGGATTTTCTGCAATACCTAGCATATATCTAGCTTAAAGCCGCTTCCCGGGGAACCGGGAATGCGGCCTTTTTTCGATAACTTAACTTTGCGTTCTTTTTCATAATCCTTAAAACCTTATTACTAAGAAAAACGCGCCAATCCAAACTTCTTGCTTTATTAAATTTTTGCTTTAACCAATGCACGAACAATCAGGGATGTTGTGCCGGGCAGCAGCCTGCCGTCCGGCCCCTCGGGCAACATCCTGGTAAATTCCGGCGAATTGCACATCACTTCCACCCAGGAAATGCTGCCGGGCGCCTATATATGGAAAACCCGGCGCCACGCTGCGCGTCAGCGCGAAAATAACCGGCGCCTGCCCCACCCACGGCGACGCCGCCTGGCTGATCAAGGTGGATCACGGTTTTGAGGTGGAGTTCATCAAAGAGTTGGGCAATGGTTAGTGTCCAGGCTAACTTTAAGTCGCCTGGCCACTAACCGACGGCCTACTCCATCCCCATCAACTCCACCGGCTCCGCCTCCGAGATCACCAGCGGGATCTCCATCCTGATCTGCTGCCGGCGGGAAGGAGGCAATTTATCAAAAGAAAGCTGATAGCGCTTTTGCGCCGCTTCCTCCCACAGCTCGTGGTAGGCGGCCATCAGCTCGTTGTACACCTCCAGGTAAGCCCCGTAGCTTGTTCCCCGGTCGTGCTGCAGGGAGATCACGGCCTTGTTGGGGGCGCTGGGGCGGGTGGACAGGCCGCCGGGGTTGGTGATGAATGCCCTGGCCCGGGAGCGGAGCTGCGCCGGCTCGGCCCGGCCGTTCTCCACGAACAGCTCGTCCTGAGCGTTGATCTTTATCCGCAGGATGTTGCGTTCCGGGATCGGCATGGGCGGTGCGTTCTCCACCCACACCGGCAGGCGCACCGGGATGCCGGTGTCCACCAGAATAGTAGTGGTTACGAGGAAGAAGATGAGCAGCAGGAAGGCGATGTCGGCCATGGAGCCCGCATTAACCCGGTTGTCTTGTCGGCGATCTGTTTTTTTCAACATAATTGGAAGGTTTGCTACTGGTTTCCGGCCCGTAAGCCAAAACGGCAACGCCGTGCGCGCCCAGGCCAGGCCGGTTAGAAAAAATAAGGCAGGTAGTTTTACCGACGAGAAGGTTTTACTGTAATGATGCACGGTACAGCCATTTTGGCGGGCAGGCAAAAACAGGAAGCCGCTTTTACACGTTTACACTTTCGCACTACAACACTGATACACTAAATCACCAAAACACTATCCCATCTCTCATGCACCACCTCCTCCATCGCTGGCGCGCTCTCTGGGACCCCAACCGGTACCATGGCTGGGGCCGACGGCGCAACTATTTCGAAGGCTGGTATTTCAAGATCGTAGACCCGGCCGAGCGTTACGCCTTCGCCGTCATCCCCGGCATTTCGATGGGCAAAGACGGTGTGCAACACGCTTTCATCCAGGTGCTCGACGGGAAGAAATGTACGGTCTCCTATCACGATTTTCCAGCCGAAGCATTCCGCCCCGAATCCTCCCGGTTCGAGATCCGCCTCGGGGAAAACGGTTTCTCAGCCGTGGAGGTGAAACTCGCTTTGCCCGAACTGCAGGGGACGCTGCAACTCAACGGCATCACCCCCTGGCCAAAGATGCTGGGCGCCCCTGGTATCATGGGTTGGTACTCCTTCGTTCCTTTTATGGAGTGTTACCACGGAGTGGTCAGCCTGGACCACCGGCTGGAGGGCACACTCCGGGTGTACGGCCGGGAGGCCGACTTTTCCGGCGGCAAGGGATATGTGGAAAAGGATTGGGGACAGTCTTTTCCCTCTTCCTGGATCTGGATGCAGAGCAACCACTTCGGGGAAAGCCCGAATACCTGCCTCATGGCCTCCGTGGCCAGGATACCCTGGATCGGCAGCCATTTCATCGGTTATATCGTCGGATTCCTCCTGGAGGGGCGCCTCTACCGCTTCGCCACCTACACCGGCGCCTTCATGCGCGCTACCCTGGGAGAAGATACCGTCTTTCTGGGTTTCCGGGACAGGAAAAACCGCCTGGAGATCATCGCGCATAAGAAGGGCGGAACGGGCCAGCTGGTATCTCCCATCTCCGGAAATATGACGGGCAAGGTCAACGAAAGCCTGCAGGCCACCATCGAGGTGAAACTTTTTGAGGGAGGCCAGTTGTTATATTCGGGTGAAGGGCTGCATGCCGGGCTGGAAGTGGCTGGCCCGGTGGAAGAACTGCTGACGGAGGAATGGCGCAGGTGAGGGAAAGGAATGAGGGAATGAAGGAATGAGTGATTGAGTGATTTCCGCCGGCTTTCCGTATCACAATTTCAGTTATTGGTATAATTCGGCAGCAACGTTCATCTATAAACCATTATCTTTGAGAAGAGGAAAGCCCGGCAGGTATTTTCGGATAAGAACTTGCCAGGCAGGCCGGTGCAGCTGAAAGTAGAAGCAAAAAGACTTATTATGAAAAATCCGTTCAAACCGTATATTCAACAGTTTTCCGAAAATAAATTCTGGAAAAAGATCTCTCATTTTGCGCATCAGGCAGGGGTCAAAACGGTCTATGCCGCCCTCCTCCTCTTCTACGCCTACCGCAGAAAAGAGACGCCAACCTGGGCCAAAAGTATCGTACTGGGCACCCTGGGCTACCTCATCTCCCCTTTTGACGCCCTGCCCGACCTCACCCCCATCATCGGGTATACCGACGACCTCGGCGTGCTTTCCTTTGGGCTGGTCACCATCGCCTGTTACATCAACGAGGGCGTACGCACCAGCGCCCGGGAGCAATTGAAAAAGTGGTTCAAAGACTATGAGGAAGAAGACCTGCAGGAGGTCGACGCGAAACTATAGGCCGGCATTCGTTCTCAGTTGCCTGTCGTATGTTGATCGTACGACGAACACCCCTCACCACCCAGCAACAGGCAACGGTTCCTCTCCCAGCGCCATGTTAAAATCATTCCAAATTAGCGCAAACACTTTTATGGTTATTTGTTTTTTTGCAACTTTGACTCAAAGCTGCTGATACTCCATACAATCCCAAAAGCTTCTTTAAAATGCCCGGCCTCAACGAGGTAATTGCAACGGGATCTCCCTTCTTACCCTGCCAAATGCCAAAGAATTCAAGGTTTTGAGTAAAATGAAAATCATTTTCCCATGAGATACGATGCTATCGACCCAAGCTTATTTCAACTGAACCGCAAGCGCTTCATGCGCAAAATGCAACCCGACTCCATTGCTATCTTCCAGTCTAATGACCTGATGCCGCGCAGTGGAGATACCTTCTTCCCTTTCCGGCAGAATTCCGGCCTGTTCTACCTCTCCGGCCTCGGACAGGCAGAAACGGTACTCGTTCTCTTTCCCGACTGCATCAAGGAGGGTTTCCATGAACTGGCGTTCATCCAACGGACGGATGAACACACCGCCATCTGGGAAGGGCAGAAATATACAAAGGAAGAAGCCAGCAAAATATCCGGCATCGAAAAGATCTACTGGCTGGATGAGATGGACAAGATCCTGCACGAGCTCATCCTGCTGTCCAAACGCATTTATCTCAATATCAACGAACACGACCGCTTCCAGTCGGAAGTGCTGACCCGGGATGTCCGCTTCGCGAAGCAGCTCATGGAGCGCTACCCCCTGCACAAATACCACCGCTCCCAGCCCATCCTCAAAAAGCTGGCCATGGTGAAATCTCCGATGGAAGTAGGCCTCATACAGCACTCGGCCAACATTACCGGCAAAGCTTTCCAGCGCGTGTTGAAAAAAACCAGGCCGGGGGTGATGGAGTACGAGGTCGAGGCGGAGATCATCCACGAATTCATCCGCAATGGCGCCAACGGGCATGCCTATGAACCGATCGTCGCCAGTGGAAATAATACCTGCGTCCTCCATTATGTCGCCAACAACCAGCAATGTAAAGACGGCGACCTCCTGTTGCTTGACTTCGGGGCAGAGTACGCCAACTATGCTGCCGACCTGAGCCGCACTATCCCCGTCAACGGGCAGTTTTCTACCCGGCAGCGAAAAGTCTACGATGCGGTGTTGCACGTGCTGAAAGGCGCCCGACAGATGCTCGTACCAGGCGTTACCATAGAGGAGTACCACAAGGAAGTCGGCAAAATGGTGGAAAGCCAACTGCTGAAACTCAAGCTGCTCGACAAAACCGACATCAAGAACCAGGACGAGAAGCACCCCGCCTACAAGAAATACTTCATGCACGGCACTTCTCACCACCTCGGCCTGGATGTGCACGACCTGTCCAACCGCTACGACCCCATTCAGGCGGGCATGGTATTCACCTGCGAACCGGGCATTTACATCCGTGAGGAAGGGCTGGGCGTTCGCCTGGAAAACGACATCCTTGTCACCGACCACGGCCCGGTCGACCTGATGGAGAATATCCCCATCGAAGCGGAGGCCATCGAGGAAGTGATGAACGCGGAGGTGCTGGCGCAGGGGTAGGTGGGTTGATTGGGTTGATTGGTTGGTTTTCGCCTCCGCAGCACAAAAGAGCCCCGGCGGAAGTGATCCCGCCAGGGCTTATGGATAGAGGTTTCAAAATAGTTACTGTTCCTATCTTACTCCACAATGACCGGTTGCGTCCCGATCAGTTGGTTGCCAATAACCAATTGGAGATAGTAACTGCCGGCCGGCAATTGGCGAACGTCGGCCTGCTCATCAGTAGTGCCCGCAGCCAGCTGCACGGATCGAATATCCAGTACCTGGCCGTTGGCGTTGCGGAGCAGCAGCTGGCCATCGTAGGGCTGGCTGCTCTGCAGGCGTATATTGACAACCTCCCGGGCAACCGTGGGGAATACCTTCATCTGCAGGCTCTCCCTGTCCACGGCCTCCGTACCGGTAACGATGCCTCGGGTAAGCACCACGCTGGCGCTGGCCCCGGGGGTAGCTACGCTGCCATCGGAAGCCAGGGCGCGGTGGTACAACGTAATGCTTTCGTTTAAACCAACTCCCGCCTGTTCCAGCAGCATATCTATGACGCCGAAGGTGGTTTCGAACACCTGAAGGCCGCCTACGTTCTGGTTCACCAGGGTGTCGCTGAAGTCGTCCGTTGTGGATAGCTGCCAGATATAGGCCAGGTTGTCGCGGTCAGCGGCCATGTCCCACTGGGCGGCAAAAGGCGTGTCCGCCCCCCCTTCTATGGTGATCTCAGCTCCGTCGGCCGGGGCGGTAATGGCCGCTTCATCGGAAGGGAAGAAGTTGATCTCGGGCAGCACCTGGCTGCGGATCTCGCCGCCGCTGTACTCGGTGGTGTGCAGGTTGAAATAGTAGTTCCCTGACCGCAGGGTGGCCGCCTGTTCTTCCGTCAGTCCAAAGGTGTTGTCGGCGGCGCTGTAAGTGCCGCTCTTCAGATCGATAGACAGCGCCGGGACGAGGGTAATGTCCAGCCCGCCGGTTTCACCGGGGCTGCCGATATGCAGGTGAGAGCCGCCCGCTACCATGGCGTCAAAATCGCCGGTGAGGCCGGAAAAGGCGCCGGTGAGGGTAAGGAGGGTATCGGTAAGCTCCAGCTTCAGCCCGCCGAGGCCATCGGTAGCTACCGGCTGCACTGCATTCTGCCCGTTCGCACTGGCGGTAAAATAAGTCCTTGCCAGCGGCAGCAGTTGGCCGCGCACCTCGCCTGAAGGAGTGTTTTCCGTATGCACATTGACGTAGTAGCGGCGCATGCGCAGGGTGTCGCCCCAGCCTTCAGTGATGCTGAAACTGTTGTCGCCGGCGGTGAAAATGCCATTATCCGGGTTGAAGCCCAGCAGGGTACTGACTGGCCCGTTCTGGCCGGCGTAGCCCAGGTGGATATGGGCGCCTCCGGCAATGTCGGTGGCTACCGGGCTGCTCAGGTTCATGACAGAACCTGTACCTATGGCGCTACTACTGTTCACTTCCAGGATCATCATACCACTGGCGCCCGTACGGACGGGCGGTATTTCACTGGCACCCGACAGGGGAGCGACGAAATAGGCTGCTGCCTCGTTAACCAGCTGGGCGCGCAGCTCGCCGGTAGGGTTGTCTTCGGTGTGAATGTTCACGTAAAAGGCCCTTTCCCTCGCCTGCTGAACCTGCTCCGGCGTCAGTTCAAAGGTGTTGAGGTCGGGGAAAATGCCTCCCCCCAGCATGTCGTCGCTGATATTCAGGGACAGTGGAAAAGCTATACCTCCGGTAGCGCCGGCAAAGCCGGAATGGATATGGCCGCCGCCGTTTATATCTGTCGCCACCGGGCTGCTCAACCCAATGAAGCTGCCGGTGAGGGTCAGGCGGTTACCGGAAAGTTCAGCCTGAACATTACCGTAGGCGGAAGTTACTACTTCGGGCACCTCAAAAATACCGGAAAGGACTCCGTTAAATACCGTCTGGCTTTCCAGGAGCAACTGGCCCCGGATCTCTCCGGAGGGGTTTTCCAGGGAATGGATGTTTACATAAAGCGCCCTGCCCACTAAAAGGAAGTTTTCCACTGGCCGAAGGACAAAAGTATTGTCTTCCGGTAAGAAGACACCGCTTTGCCCGCCCGGTGCAGTGATGGCTGTTAGCGGAAAAGCAACCCCGCCATTCTCACCCGGAAACCCAATATGGATATGGGCGCCGCCGCCTACATCCGTAGCAAGCGCACTCTCCAGGCCGGAAAAGGACCCGGAGACTACCAAAATGCTGTCATTGTATAATTCGGCAATGACAGCCCCGCCGGCAAAGCTGGTGACTGCCGGCACTTCACCGGCGCCCGACAGGCCGGCGCGGAACACCATCTGCGGCTGGCCCACCGCCTGCCCCCGCAGCTCGCCGCCAGGATAGAGCGTAGTGTGAATGTTGGCGTACAGAGCGCGGTTCTCCAGAGCAACCCTCAATTCATCCGTCAGTTCGAAAGTATTGTTGCCCGCAGTGAAAACTCCGGACTTCAGATCCGCTTCCACATCCGCCATGAGGGGCAGTTGTATACCGCCGTTGCGGCCGGCCGGCCCGGCGTGCAGGTGAGCGCCGCCCGCGACGGAAGCGTCAAAGTCGCCTGATAATCCCGAAAAAGCGCCGGTTACGATGAGTTCACCTCCTGATACTTCCAGGTTGAGCGCCCCCAGGCCGGAGGATACCACGGCGGGGGCTTCATTACTGCCGAAAAGGCTCATGGTGTACACTTCCTCCGATACCGGCAGGAGTTGGCCGCGCAGCTCGCCGCCTGGAAAATCCGAAGAATGGATATTGACGTACATTTGTCGGCCACGCAACAGGGTCAATTCTTCATCGCTGAGCGTAAAGGTGTTTTCCGCTACCTCGAAGGCGCCGCTGAGCGAATCGTCGCTCACTACTGCTGTCAAAGGGTATACAATGGGGCCATTCTGGCCTGCGTATCCGATGTGCAGATGGGCGCCGCCATTTATTTCTGTAGCCAGTGCACTGGTAAGGCCCTGGAAAGAACCGCTCACCATAAGCTGGTTACCCATCAGAGAGGCAGAAATATTGCCTTTGGCGGCAGTAGCGACCGGCAACACTTCATTGTGGCCGCTCAGGGTGGCTCCGAAATTGTCTTCCAGCACCACGCCCCGGGTAATGGTGGCAGAAGCGGCAGCGCCGGCAGTGGCCACGCTGCCGTCGGAAGCAAGTACGCGGTGGTATATGGTTACCATTCCACCGACATCCACTCCCAGGTTGGCGAGCAGGCCGTCTATCGTACCGAAATCGGAAACGAAGGTAAGGGCGGCGCCTACATTCTCCTGGAAAACGATATTGTTGAAATCGGCATCGGTGGCCAACTGCCAGATATAAGCCAGTTGGTTGTCATCGGTTGCAGGTGTCCATTGGGCGGTAAAAATAGTATTGGCCCCTCCCTGGAATATGAGGTCCGCCCCGTCGGGCGGCAGAGTGATTGCCGCCGTTGAAGAGGGAAAGAAGTTCACTTCCTCCAGGATCTGTCCACGCAGCTCTCCTCCGGGATAGGCGGTAGTATGGATATTGGCATAATAGCCCCCGGAAAAAAGGCTGGCAGCCTGCTCTTCGGAAAGCGTGAAGGTGTTGTCATCGGCGGGAAAAGTGCCGCTCTTCAGATCCGTTTCCACATCGGCAGAAAGGGAAAGAGCAATCCCTCCGTTGGCGCCGGCCGGGCCGAGGTGCAGGTGAGCTCCACCGGCAATACTCGGGTCAAAATCGCCGGCCAGGCCGTTGAAGGAGCCGGAAACAGTAAGTTCATTGCCCCGAAGCTCAAGTTTGAGCCCCCCGGAAGCCATGGTAGCCGCCGGTTGCACTTCATTCAGCCCGTTGAGGCTGGTCGTGAAACAAGCGGTGGCTAATGGAAGGATCTGGCCGCGGAGTTCTCCCCCCGGGTTGCCTTCGGTATGGATATTGACATACAGGCTGCGATCCCGCAGGACAAGTTCCAGTTCTTCATCGATATCAAAAGTATTGTTGGCAGCCAGGAAGGTTCCGCTCAGGTTATCCGGCTCAGTTGTAGCATTCAGGGGCAAGCTGATGGCCCCGTTACTGCCTGCCAGTGCATTGTGGATGTGGGCGCCGCCCATGATATTGAAATCGAAAGGGCTGCTCAGCCCGGAAAAACTGCCTGTTGCTAAGCCCTGCTCGCCGGCAACCTCGATAGCCACGGCGCCGGTGGCGTTGGTATTGACGGCGGGCGCCTCACTCGTTCCCGACAGGGAAGCGTACACATAGTAGTTGGCCTCCCTGAGCAGTTGTCCACGTACTTCCCCGTTTGGGTTGTCCAGTGTATGGATATTGACGTAATATTCGCGGTTGGCGATGGCTTCGGCCTGTTCTCCATCCAGCTCGAACCGGTTGAAAGCGGCGGAGAAGGTAGCGCCCGTCATATCCAGGTTGATGTCAGGTTGCAGTGGAAATTCTACCGGGCCGTTCATTCCAGTAATGCCCAGGTGAAGGTGCGCGCCGCCGCCGATATTGATATCTATACCGCTGCCCAGGCCATTTACAGAACCGCTTATTTCCAGGCGGTTGCCCATCAGTTCAGCCTTCACGGCTCCGAAGGCCGGCGATGCCAGAGCAGGCACTTCATGAACGCCGGACAATATGCCGGTAAGTACCAGTTGGGCTTCCGGCAGCAGTTGCCCGCGCAACTCTCCATTTCCATTTTCGAGGGAATGAATATTGACGTACAACCGGCGTTCAATAGCGGCTTCCACCAGTTCGCCGTTCAGGGCGAAACCGTTGTTTTCAGCGGGGAAAAAGCCGCCTCGCTGGCCTGCATCCAAAGTAAGGTTCAAGGGGAATGCTACCCCTCCATTGCTACCGGCGGGGGCGATATGAATGTGGGCGCCACCGGCGATATCGGTATTTACCTGGCTTTCCAGGCCGGTGAATGCTCCCGTCAGGAGCAAGGAATCGCCGATGGCCTCGGCCTGCACTACTCCGCTGCCGCCGGAAGCCAGTGCCGGCACTTCATTGGCGCCGGACAGGTGAGCCCTAAGGACAACCCGGGCAGCGGCGCTGGCCACCTGCCCTCGCAGCTCACCACCAGGATGGGCGGTGGTGTGGATGTTGGCGTACAACCTGCGCTCCTGCAGAGCGGCAAGTTGTTCCGTTGTTAAAATGAAGGTATTGTCGGCTACAACAAATGCCCCGCTGCGCAGATCAGGAGTAGCAGTAGCATTCAACCCGATGGCAATACCACCGTTCTGGCCGGGCAGCGCCATATGCAGATGAGCGCCGCCGGCAACAGAAGCGTCAAAATCCCCTTCCAGCCCCGAAAAAGCGCCGGAAAGGGTAAGGGTATCTCCATTGAGTTCCAGGGCCAGCGCTCCATGTCCTCGGGAATAAAGGGAAGGCACTTCATTGCTGCCCAGCAGGTTGATGAAGTAATAATCATCGGCCTGCGGCAATAACTGCCCGCGCAATTCCCCGCCGGGATAAGCCGTAGTATGGATGTTAATATAGAGCCGCCTTTCCAGGAGCGCCTGAACCTGTTCGGCGGTAAGCGTAAAGGTATTGGCCAGGCTTTCGAAGGCGCCGCTGCGCAGATCGACAGACAGGTTTGGCGTCAGGCCGATCTCGATAGGGCCATTCTCACCGGCGTAACCGAAATGGATGTGTGCGCCGCCTGCTACCGTAGCGTCATAGAGGCCCTCCAGTCCCGAAAAGGTTCCAGATACCTGCAACTGATTCCCATCGAGCACCGCGGTGACCTCTCCAGAGCCCGGAGATACCACCGGCAGCGCTTCATGGCGGCCTGCCAGATGAGCAGTGAAAACGGCCTGGGCCGACAACAGGGACGGCAGCCATACCAGGGCAATGATTAAAAACACTTCCCTGAGCCCGGCAACTTTGGGACTGTCATCAAAAAAGTGGGAAAGCAAAAATAGCGTTCTGAATGATCTCATAAATTACAGTTTTTTATTTAGTGAGGAATTTCTGGCAATAGCATATCCGCGTCATCCTCTGCCAATTCACAGAGAATGCCCAGGTTGGTGTTTCCGGTTTGTTTACTTGATAGGCTTACAGAAGAATTGAAGCAGAGCGCAATATTCCTTCCGTTTTTAAGAAGTACGGAGTTCAGGAAAGCAATGGATTATCAGGCTTGCACTTTTTTCAAAAAAAGAGTTACATTGACGCTGAGCTACTGGCCCTTTAAACGGAAAGGAGATTTCCTTTGTTTACCCCTTTGCATTCTGTGCAGCCAACTCATTCAACCAGATTGAATTTCCATATGACGGACACCCGCAAAAAACTTCCCCCTCACCAGGATATTCTGCGCTTATTGCAGGAACGGGACCAACGGGCCATTACGTTACTGTATGAATATTATTCACCGGCCCTTTATAATATTATCCTTCAGCTGGTCCAGGTAGAAGCGGTAGCGGAGGAAGCCCTGCAGGACGCATTCCTTAAGATCTGGGAAAAAGCAGGACAATACGACCCGGAAAAAGGCAGGCTGTTCACCTGGATGGCCCGGATCTGCCGGAATACCGCCATTGACACGCTAAGGTCCGGCCAGTTTAAAAAGGGCCGCAAAACCGATGCGCTTCCGGATTCCGTAAATAATGATGCGATACTCTCCCAGGAACCTGAAAAAACCGACCCGGGGCTGAGAAAGGTGGTCAGCAAAATGGATGAGCAAAGCCGGAAGATCATTGACCTCCTGTTCTTTCAGGATTACACCCAAAGCGAAGCCAGCGAATTCCTGGGCATCCCCCTGGGAACGGTTAAATCCAGGTCAAGAAAGGCCATTCAGAGCCTGCGCAACATACTTAAGGACGAGGGGCTCCTTTCATTCTTATTATTTTCACTGATCGAAACGCTGAGAAGACACCTTGGATATTAAAGCATACATAGCATCCGGCATTCTGGAACAATACGTTCTGGGAAAACTCACTCCGCAGGAAGAAGCGGAGGTGGAGAAATATGCCAAACAGCATCCGGAGGTCCGCCAGGAACTGGACGCCATCGAACTGGCGCTCGAGGAATACGCGCTTTTACATGGCAAACCGCCTCCGCCGGGGGTATTGTCGGCCATTCTCCAGCGGCTGCACGCTGAAGAGAAACTTCCCGCCAAACCTTCAGGCCGGCGGCTGCGCATTCTTGGCTATGCCGCCGGCCTGCTTCTGGCAGGCGCTATTGCCGGCCTGCTGGCCCTCTACCAGATAAACCGGCAACAAAGTGCAGAAATCACCGCTCTGAACCGGCAGGCCGCCCTGGCCCTGCAGTCCTGCGACAGCATACAAATCGCGGCGCAAAGGCTGGAAAACCTGCTCGATTTTGTCCGGCAGCCTTCCACCCAGGCGGTGGTTATGGAAGCTACCGGGCTTGCCGCCGATGCTGTGGCTACCGTTTTTTACAACCCCGAAACGCAGCGCTCTCTGATCGGTGTCGGGCAACTCCCCGCTCCGGCTCAAGATAAGCAGTATCAACTCTGGGCCATTACCGAATCCGGGCCGGTAAGCATGGGCGTTTTCGAACTGCCGGAAAAAGGGCGGCCGCTGCAGGAGGTTTCCTTTGTGGACGGCGCCCAGGCTTTTGCCGTCACCCTGGAAAACAGGGGCGGCAGCCCCGTGCCGACACTAGGCCAGATGTATGTAATGGGGGAGAGGGGCTAACTTGCAGCTTATCTCAAAAGCGGCTGTACCAATCGAGTGGGAGGTGAGGAGGGCGGTGCAGGCCCGCCGCTACTGCTTTCGGCACTACCCTTTCCTCCTTACGGGCCGCCTGAAGGCAGCCCGTCCAAAAAAAAAGTAAGGGAGTGAGCAGGCGCTCACTCCCCGATATACTCAGCAAAATGACTTTTCTCTTTTATTCCCGGCGCACTAGCCATCCAGGCCATTCTCTATGCCGGTCACCAGTAAGGAAACCTCGTCGTTCAGCACTTCGATGAACCCTCCCTGAATGGCAAAAACCAGGGTTCTCCCGGCCTCATTACTCTCCTTGATGGCGCCGCTTTCCACATCGAAGTAGCGGTATCCGCCTCCGGCGGTAACGATGGAGACTTTGCCCTCATCGAGAGAAGAGACGATCGGGGCGTGGTTTTTCAGCACCTGGAAAGCGCCCTGGCTTCCCGGAACCTTGACTGAGTTGATATTGCCGCTGAAGATCTCTTTTTCCGGTGTAAGAACGGTGATGTTCATAACAGGCTTCAGATTTGAAGGCGCGTTGTCCGCGCTCGTTTTTTATTCAGGGAAGGGCAGCCGGGGCCGCCCCCCATGAGCTACTGATTAATTGTTTTCCGCTTCCTTCAGCATCTTTTCGCCGGCCTCGATGGCTTCGTCAATGGAGCCTTTCAGGTTGAAAGCGGCTTCCGGATACTGGTCTACTTCTCCGTCGATGATCATATTGAACCCGCGGATGGTCTCCTCGATGGGAACCATGGTGCCCGGAATACCGGTGAAGGCTTCGGCAACGTGGAACGGCTGCGACAGGAAGCGCTGCACGCGGCGGGCGCGGTGAACCACCAGCTTGTCTTCATCCGAAAGTTCTTCCATACCGAGGATGGCGATGATGTCCTGCAATTCGTTGTAACGCTGCAGGATGTTCTTCACGCGCTGGGCGCAGTCGTAGTGCTCATCCCCGATAATAGCGGGGTCGAGGATACGGGAAGTAGAATCCAGCGGGTCTACGGCCGGGTAGATACCCTGGGCAGCGATCTTACGGCTGAGTACCGTAGTGGCGTCCAGGTGAGCGAAGGTGGTCGCCGGAGCGGGGTCGGTAAGGTCATCCGCCGGCACATAAACGGCCTGCACTGAAGTAATGGACCCACGCTTGGTGGAAGTAATGCGCTCCTGCATCAGGCCCATCTCCGTAGCCAGCGTCGGCTGATACCCTACAGCAGAAGGCATACGCCCCAGAAGGGCGGATACTTCAGAACCGGCCTGCGTAAAGCGGAAGATGTTGTCGATGAAGAAGAGAATATCACGGCCGCCCATGGGGTCGTCCATGTCTCCGTCGCGGTAGTATTCGGCAATGGTCAGGCCGGACAGGGCCACGCGGGCGCGGGC
>CAYQKY010000069.1:0-37928 GCA_964418125.1 uncultured Phaeodactylibacter sp. | reverse complement strand
GCCAGCCTCGGACGACGGGTACAGCGCAGGAAAAAATAGTAAAGTCAAACTTAGAGCATGTTTGGAGCTCGGATTTGAAAGCGAAAAGCGTCAATTTTTTGGTGAGACAAGGCGCTTTTCGAAGGGCGTACCCGGAGGTACGGCCGAGGAAAGCAACGCAGTATCACCGAAAAAGTGGCCTTTTTCAGCTCAAAGGCTGGCCTCCAAACATGCTCTTAGCCCGGATTATTCATGGGTTCTTCGTCACGAGAAGCCAAAATGCTTGTCAGGCCTGGGCTTTCGCAAGAAGGAGACGCGCAGCCGTATCCCCACAGATACGGTGAGCATAAACTGACGAGGGCGCCCGGGAATGGCGGGCAGGCAGGCGCGGTTTTATTTTAAAGTAACAAAGTAGTATTAATCATTTTCGTTGTCCACCACTTCTGCTTCCTCCACAGGAGTCAGGGTGCCATCCGGCTCCAGATAATAGGCTTTCAGTTTTTCTCCGCTGCCCTTTCTGGCCACTTTGGCCTTCCCTTCTATGAAGGGCCCGGCTTCTTCAAACTGCGGCCAGATGATCCACTCCCCTTTTTTATCCACATACCCCCACTTACCCATAACCTCATTGAAGCGGGGTTGAAGCAGCCGTTCTCCGGATGTCGCGTCAGTACCGGGTTGTGTTGCCTGCTCGCCTGAGAGGTTCTTCTTTGGCGCCTTCTCCGGCGACGGGCTGCGGGAGGGTACAGCGTTTTCGGCCTCTTTCCGTGCCGGGCGCTCCTCTTGTGTCTGTACCGGAGGAGGCGGAGTTTCCCTGACGGCAGGTTCCGGCGGAGGCGCAGGTGAGCGGCTTCCGCTTTCCGTGGGTTTAGCAGGCATATCGGAAGCCGGTATCGTTTCGCCCTTCTCTGCCTGCCCGGTTTCAGGCGGTTCGGCATTTGTTTCGGGAGTTTTCCGGGCCATTGGCTGAACGACGGCGGGATCTCGTTCCTGGTTTTGGTTTCCGGCAAAATAATCTCCGATATTCAGCTTCGGCCAGGCCCAAAGCAACCCTGCCGCCAGTAAAGCTATAACCAGAATGACGGCAGCGATGCGGTTGTAAGCGGCCTTCCACACTATGGCGGCCCTTGCCGGTTGCCAACGATGGGCCTCGTCTCCCAGGTAGTGGGCCGGCCACTGCCCGCTCTCCAGATAATCTTCCGCCATTTTCCGCAAGCTGTCGGCCGAAGGCCTTGCCTTAGGGCTTTCAGCCATACAATGGCTGAGAATATTGCTCAACGGCAGGGAAAAAGGTGAAGGCAGGGCCGGTGGTTCTTGGCCGGATAGCTGGCCCTCGCCTCCCGACTGGCCAAAGGGAGGCCGGCCGGAGGCCAGTTCATAGAGAGTAGCTCCTAATGCCCAGATATCAGCGGCAGGCCCTATACCCGCTTTCTCCTCCTGAAACCATTCCGGAGGCTGGTATGCTTTGCCCGCCTCCCGGGAAACAATAATATCCTCTTCGGAAAAATGACGGTAAAATTCTTCCTGCAGGCCGGCGCCGACGCCGAAAATGTTCAACAGGTAGTTGCCCGAATCACTTAACAGAATACTCTCAGGCCGGACATCCCGATGCACTACATCATAGGCCGGCTGGTGGATGAAAGCCAACGCTCCACCGATATCCCGCATGATCCTGGCGATCTCTCCCTCGGAGAGCTTCCCCGCCATTCTCCTGGTAGAGCCCCGCCGGAAATGGGGTAAAACCAGATACGGCCTGCCCTCGTGGACATCGAAATAGGTCACGCGTAACAAGCGGGGGTGCGTCAGGTGATAGGCCCGCGCAAACTCCCGGCGAAAAGCCCGGCACCCCTGCTCGTCCAGAGGAGCATAGACCCTCAATACCTGTTCGTTGCCAACCATCTCGTTGTGGACCAGCCAGGACTCAGAAAAACGGCCCTGCACCAACCGCTTGCGCAGGAGGTAACGGCCGGCAAAAACATCCTTGGGATTTAAGCCTTGCATGTTGAGAGATTATCAGTTTTTGGCCGGGAGATATCCGGGCTCTTCCATCCCGGCTCCTCAATTATTTTTCATTTATCGGGCTTGCAGCGTGTTATTATTTTCCGGGCCGGGCCAGACACAAAACCATCAGCAGCAGTAAAGATTCGTATCCCCCGGCCTCATTTCCTATAAATATAATAGGTTTTGGAATGATTCCATATCTCTTAACTGTTTTTTACTGTACTTTTTGGCCTCCGCGATGACATTGTTTGGAAAACAAAATCACTCATTCCAAAGGGAAAAATTCCGGCCGTTTGTTACTTTCTCGCAAAGCCGCCGTCACAAGGGAAACATTCGAAATTTAACTTAAAAATCGAATAAAATTCTGACATGAAGCCCCTAGTTATTGCCCTCGCCCTTTCGTTACCGGCCTGGAACGCCATCCAGGCGCAGATTTCCGAGAAAACCGTTAAGATGAGCCAGGGGGCCAACAACGCCCTCGTTCTGGAGATCCCCAATGCGGATGCCGGGCTCACCGCCGATGTCTGGAAAGATTACATGAAAGAGTTCTACGACGCCAAACCGAAATGGGACCGCAAAGCCAGAGAATGGGTATGCGATGACGCCGAGATTACCGCCGTCGGAAGAGGCAACACCATCGACATTTATGCCAATGTGGAAGAAAAAGGCAACAGCAGCTTTCTCTACGCCTGGTTCGACCTGGGCGGCGCTTACCTCTCCTCCCGGGAACACCCCGAACGCTATGCAGAGGCCGAAAAGGTAATGGTGCGTTTCGCGCTGGAAGTTGCCCAGGAAAAAACCCGCCAGGAACTTGAGTCCGAAAAGGACGCTATGAAAAAGCTGGAGCGGGAGATGGCCCGCCTCAGGTCGCTCAACGAACGCTACCACAAGGAGATCGAACGGGCCGAAGATGCTATCCGAAAGGCAAAAGAAGATATCGTAGAGAACGAAAAACTGCAGGAACAAACGCTGCAACAGATCGCCGAACAGGAAAAAGTTATAACAGAGGTGCAGAAGCGCCTGAATGAACTATAGCAAAGCAGGAATCCGGAATTTCAGAACCTGTGCCGGCCGGAGTTCTTCGCACTTCCGCCTTCTCACTTCCGACTTTGAAAGAGCCATTTATTGATACCTGGAGTATTGGGACTTGGGTAATCAATCAATTGGGATGGATCACAAATTCCAGTTTTCGCCAATGCGAAGACGCATTGGCTTTTAGACATCAGTAATCCCATGAATATTGGATGGCCCGAAAGCTATCCCCCCCCGCCTCCTCCCTTAGAGGCGCTATCTACTACTTATTATGAGAAAGCAGAAAGGCTGCCGCCCGCTCCCTGGGTGGCGGCCTTTTCCGTTTCGGACGGGCTGCCTTCAGGTGGCCTGTGATAAGAGGAAATGAAAACGAGCCGGGCCCGCCTTATGGGATAAACTACTCTGCAAATTCCACAGGGCGGGCTTCATTTCCTGCTTGGTTCAGCGTGTTGGTGAACTCAGCAGAAACCAGGCCCGCAGGTTTCGGATACCCGGAATGGCTCCAGTTCAAGATATTCTTTTGCCGGGGGAAAGTCAGTTATTCTCGCCGCCACCTTCCTCTGTATCAGTAATCGGGGTCAGGTAGCCATTGGTGTCCAGGTGATAATGCCTCAGCACCTCGTTGCCGGCCTTGATCACAACCCGGGCTTTCCCGTTTTTAAAAGGAGAGGCTTCTTCAAACTGAGGCCAGATCATCCAGGTGCCCGACTTATCCACATACCCCCACTTCTTGGTAAGGCCATTGAGCTTAGGCTTGATGAGTTCTTCTTCGGTTTCTGTTCCTGAGCCAGGTTGGGGCGGCGCTGCTTTGGCCCCGGCCTCCGGTTTGGCCGGTTGTTCCTTTTTCCGGGCCTCTTCCGTTTTCTTTTTCTGAGGAGGCGCCGGCGCCGGTTTGGCTTTTCCATTTTCCCTGGCAGGCGGCGCCGGTTGTTTCGATGAAGGTTGAGGAGGCTTCTTTTTCTCCGGGACAGGAGGAGGGAAAGTATAAATGCTTTCCGGCACTTCCTCCTTCAATGCTTCGGCAAGAAAACCTGAAACCGGGTTGTTAACGGCTTTTTTTTCCACCTCCGCCCCGTCCGGCCCTTTTTCTTCCAGAGAAGGCTTCCGATTAATGGGTTGATGCACTATGGAGTCCGGCATAGCGCCTCTATCTTCGGCCAGGCCCCTTTCCGGCCCCCACTTCGGCCAGGGCAGGATCAGCCCGGCCGTCAGGAGAAGCCCCGCCAAAAGTACCAGCCCGGCCCGGCGATAGGAGAGTTGCCCTATTCCCGTCCGTGCATTGATAAAAGCAACGCTGATCCTGCTGAGGGAGGGTGTCCACTTCCCTGCCTGTGTTCTGAGGGAGGCAAAGGCCGCCCCTGCCTTTCGATAAATAACCTTCCAGGTTTCAGCCGGCCTTTTGAAGGAGGGGAAGGCCCCTTTGGTCCTGCCGTAAGAAAGCTTCGGCAGCCCTATCCTGAGAGGAAGCTTCGGCGTCCTTACCCGCCTTCTTAGCAAATTGAAGGCAACCCTGAGCCGGCGAAAGAAAAGTGTCCCTGTTCTTTTCCAGCTGCCGGCGGCCGGGCTCCGGCTTTTATCGGTTGAATGCTGAACGGGCCACTGGCCGGTATTCAGATAGTCCATTGCCATCAACCGCAGGTTTTCGGCGGAAGGGCGGCCGGCGGGAGCTTCCGCCAGGCATTGCTTAAGGATAATGCTCAGGGGCCTTGAGAAACGGGACGGCAGGCGAGGTGCAGGTTGCCCCTGCAGCTGGCTCTCGCCACCCGTTTGGCCGAAGGGAGGCTCACCGGCTGCCAGCTCAAAAAGGGCAGCCCCCAGAGCCCATACATCGGAAGCAGCCAAAATCTGACTGTTATCGCCATTGCCAAAGTACTCCGGCGCCCGATAAGGCCGCCACTCCATACCGGCATCGCCCGAAACGGCAGTATTGTCCTGGCCGCCTTGCTCGTAAAACTCTTCTTCCAATACTGTGCCAATGTCGAAAATATTCAGCATATAGTGCCCATCATCGTCGAGCAGTATATTTCCGGGCCGCAAATCTCGATGAATGATGTTATAGGCAGGCTGGTGAATAAAAGCCAGCGCCCCGCCCACATCCCTCATGATCCTGGCGATCTCTTTTTCGCTCAGCTTGCCGGCCAGCCGTGAGGTTGATCCACGACGCAAATGGGGTAAAGACAAATATGGCCTGTCGCCGCATACATCAAAGTCAGTAGGGCGCACCAGCCGGGCGTGGGTAAGGTGATGGGCCCGCTCAAATTCCCGGCGGAAAGCTTTGCAGCCTTTCTCATCCAGGCTGTTATAGATCTTCAGCACCTGCTTGCTGCCGACTGCTTCGTTACTGGCCAGCCAGGACTCGGAAAAGGGGCCCTGCGCTATCCGCTTAAGCAGGCGGTAACGATCGGCAAAAACGTCTTTGGGATTAAAGGCCTGCATGTCAAAAAATTATCGGTTTGGATCCGGATTACATTCTTCTCCGCCAACCGCAGTTCAAATAATAACGATAGGATTCAGGGCACAGTATTACACCGATGCCATTGCGGCATACTACTCCCTAGTTACTTTTACGAAAAAGAATGGTACTGTTTCAAAAATGAGGGAAAATTTCCTATATGTCAGAGGGAGAGGACAGGAAACGGAATAAAAAACCTGACAAGTTTACCATTTGGCATCAATTTCTAACCGGGATGGGTAGGCGGCTTTGGTGCTGTTTGAGCGCATAGCACCTTGGGTGCTTGCATATCCAGCCGTCCATGTCTCTCAGGTTTGACAACCAAGTAACCTTGAAACCATGAAGCTGCTCTTTTCCACATTTTTTTCCACAGAGGTAAGGTTCGGCGGTTCGGTTTTCAGTTATTTGGTTTTCAGCCACTCCATTACGGTTCCTGAAGGCGCGAATACCGAATTCCGAATCGCGCCTGCCCGGATATCCACAGACTTTCCACAGCTCTCCCTCCTCTTTCCACACTTCCAAAAAATAAATAGATGAGGCTTCGGCCGCCTTTCTGGCAATTATCCCGTAGTTTTGTTAGCTTTAAAATTCGAGCGCTTAATTCCATCAACCATGGCTGGCGAGAAGGATCCGGACAAGAAGCTGCCAAGCCTTCGCAACCGCAGCAAAAAACGAGGGGAAGACCTGTCGAACTACGTCTTCGGCAAGGTGCAGCCGCAGGCTATTCCGCTGGAAGAGGCCGTGCTGGGCGCGTTGATGCTGGACAAGGACGCCCTGTCGATCGTTCTCGACATCCTGCGCGCCGAGAGTTTCTACCTCGACGCCCATCAGCTCATTTACAAAGCCATGCTGCGGCTGTTCGAGAAATCGCAGCCCATCGACCTGCTCACCGTCACCGAAGAACTCAAAAAGACGGGCGAGCTGGAAGCCGCCGGCGGCCCCTACTACCTGGTTGAACTGTCCAATAAAGTGGCCTCGGCCGCCAACATCGAATACCACGCCCGCATCATCGCCCAGAAGTACGTGCAGCGCGAACTGATCACTGTTTCCACCAAGATCATCCGCGACGCCTACGAGGACACGACCGACGTGTTCAACCTGCTCGACGACGCCGAACAGGGCCTTTTCGCCATCGCCCAGCAGAATATGAGCCGAGGGTTCGAGAGCATGTCCTCCCTGGCCGCCAAGGCCCAGAAGCAACTCGAAGAGCTGCGCAAAAAGGAGGACGGCCTGACCGGCGTACCCACCGGCTTCACCGAGCTGGACCGGCTGACGTCGGGGCTGCAAAGGTCGGACCTGATCATATTGGCAGCACGCCCGGGTATGGGTAAATGCCTGGGAAAGGGCACTAAAGTGCTGATGTATGACGGCAGCCTGAAAAAAGTGGAGGATGTACAGGTGGGCGACCTCCTTATGGGCGACGATTCGACTCCCCGGCGAGTACGCTCTCTTGCCCACGGTCGCGAGCGGATGTATTGGATACGTCAGAACAAAGGCAAAGACTACCGGGTCAATGAAAGCCATATTCTATCCCTCAAAAAAAGCCGCGAGGAAAGCGCCGGAGAGAGAGGCGATATACTGGATATTTCTGTTAAGGATTATTTATCCCGTTCCTCTAAATTCCAATCCAATTACAAAGGATATAAGGTGGCGGTAGATTTTCCTGAGCAAAAGGTTCCCCTTCCCCCTTATTTCCTGGGCCTTTGGCTGGGCGATGGTTCCTCCGGCAAGAGCAACATCCATACACAGAACGAAGAGATAGTAGCTTATCTTCAGGAATTGGCAGATAACCTCAATTTGACTTTAACGCCCCACCAGGCCCCGGGCAAATGCCCCGGGTACAGAATATCCAATGAGGCAAAACGTTGGGGTTATTCCTTACAGGGAGAGCTGCGTGAAATGGGGGTTCTGGGAAATAAGCACATCCCCGGGGATTACCTGATCAACAACCGTAAAAACCGCCTTTCACTGCTGGCCGGCCTGCTCGACAGCGATGGCCACTACCTGGAACAGTCCAATGGATATGAGATCACTCAAAAAGATGAAGCCCTTACACGGCAGATCAAATTCCTGTGCGACTCCCTCGGCTACCGGGTTTCCTTTAAAGCGAAACGGGCCGGCATCGCTTCAACAGGTTTTGAATCCATTGTTTATCGATTGAGGATCTTTGGCAACCTCGATGAGATCCCGGTTAGGGTTAAACGCAAGCAGGCCCGGGAATGGCGAAGCCATGTAGACTGGCAGGTTACAGGTATCCGGATAGAATATGATAAGGTGGATGATTATTACGGTTTCGAGATCGACGGCAACGGGCGCTTTCTACTGGAAGACATGACGGTCACCCACAATACCGCCCTCACCCTCTCCCTCGCCAAAAACGCCGCCGCCGAGTTCGGCAAGCCCGTGGCCATCTTCTCCCTGGAAATGTCGGCCCTGCAGCTCGCCCAGCGGGTCATTTCCATGGAGGCGGAGATATCGGGTATGAAAATGCGCAACGGCCAGCTGGAAGAATATGAGTGGCAACAGCTCAACGCCGCCCTCGAGCGCATCAGCGAAGTGCCCCTTTTCATCGACGATACGCCCGGCATCAACATCTTCGAGCTGCGCGCCAAGGCCCGCCGCCTGAAGATGCAACACGACATCGACCTCATCATCATCGACTACCTCCAACTGATGAGCGGAGGGGGCGACAACCAGCGCGGCAACCGCGAACAGGAAGTGAGCGCCATCTCCCGCGCCCTGAAAGGGCTGGCCAAGGAACTCAACGTACCGGTCATCGCCCTGTCGCAGCTCAGCCGCGCCGTGGAAGTGCGGGGAGGAACAAAGCGGCCGCAGCTGTCGGACTTGAGAGAGTCGGGTTGCCTTACCGGAGACACCCTTCTTCAGGATGCGGAAACCGGCAGGCTGGTAAGTATTAAGGAACTGGCAGACAGAAAAGAACAGAAACCTATACAAGTCGTTGCCCTGGGATATGGCCAAAAGTTGGGCAGCCATAACATGTTGAAGGCTTTTTATTCCGGGCGCAAAATGGTATTCGAACTGAAAACCAAAAGTGGAAGGCGCATAAAAGCTAGTAGCAACCATCCATTCCTAAAGCCAGAAGGGTGGACAGCCCTGGAAAACCTGCAAGCCGGCGATCGCATCGCCGCTTCCTCGTGGGGCGATCATCCTGATCGCAACCCCACCGCCCCTGCTCCAAACAACATTCAAAAGGCCCGGCAGGATGTTGCCATCCCCCCCCTGAGAACAGCACAAGAATATCTACCAGAGGATGTAATAGCTCTTGAGGCGCCACCTTGCCCCATAATATTCTGGGATGAAATAGCCAGCATTACACCTTTAGGCGAAGAAGATGTATACGATGCCACGGTAAAAGGCGTCCACAACTTCGTGGCAAATGATATTATTGTACATAACTCCATCGAGCAGGATGCCGACATCGTAGCCTTCATCTACCGCCCGGAATACTACGACATCCTCGAAGACGAAGAAGGCCAATCCCTCAAAGGCATCGCCGAGGTCATCGTGGCCAAGCACCGCCACGGGGCGCTGAAGACCATCAAGCTACACTTCACCGACGAGTTCGCCCGCTTCTCCGACCTGGATGATCCGGATTTCGGGGCGCTGCCGGAAGATACTTTCGAGAGCCCGCCGTCCAATATCATCACCCGGCCTTCGAAAATGAACGATGACGAGGATATTCCGTTTTAATCTTTATATGTTCTGTATTTTTCCGCCATCCCGGAATGTACTCAGTACGGAAAAATACAGAACGCCAACCGTGATGCCCACCAGGGGCGGCCATTCAACAAACAATTAACCAGATAATACTCCATGCCCAAACCACCCGATAAAAACCGCCGTTCCAATCGAGGGCCAAAGCGCCGGCCCGGCGGGCGCCGCTTTTCCAGGCCCGGGGAAGAAGCCGCCGGCCCCCTGCCCAACAAGCAGGAAGTGGAAGGCATGCGCCTCAATAAGTATGTGGCCCACTGTGGGGTGTGCTCGCGCCGGCAGGCCGCCGAATACATCAAGGAGGGGCAGGTCAGCGTTAATGGAGAGAAGGTTACCGAACCCGGGTATCAGGTACAGGCAGGCGACAAGATCGCATTCCGGGGCAAACCGATCCGCCCGGAGAAAAAGCTGGTGTATCTCCTGCTCAACAAACCCAAAGACTACATCACGACCGCTAAGGACGAAAAGGGGCGCCGCACCGTGCTCGACCTGGTCGGCAACAAGGTGCAGGAGCGTATTTTCCCGGTAGGGCGCCTCGACCGTGCCACCACCGGCCTGCTGCTGCTGACCAACGATGGAGAACTGGCAAAGAAGCTCTCCCATCCCAGCCATAAGGTAAAGAAGGTCTACCAGGTATGGTTAGACAAGCCATTGGCCGCCGCTGACCTCGAAAAGATCGGCGCCGGGCTCGAACTGGAAGACGGGAAGGCCATCGTCGATGCCGTTGGCTATATCGAAGGCGGGAAAAAGAACGAGATAGGTATAGAGCTGCACATCGGCCGCAACCGCATCGTCCGCCGTATTTTCGAACACCTGGGCTATGAAGTCGTCCGGCTGGACCGCGTCTATTATGCCGGGCTGACCAAGAAGGACCTGCCGCGCGGCCGCTGGCGCCACCTCACCGAAAAGGAGGTGATCATGCTGAAACACTTCACTTAATTACGCCTCCGCTTCACTTTCTTGTCAAACCCCTTGGGAAACAGCCTTGTTTTTCCGCCTGAGGTTGGCAACTCTCCTCTACGGTTAGGTTTAACGTGGGCCTCCTCATTGGCGGGGCAGCCTACTTTGCGGTTACAGGAAGTACCGGTAAGCGCCATCAGGGCGGAAGCCACACAAAAAACAAGTATTATCCAGATCTTACGCATGTTCACAAAATTTATGTTGGTGCCTGGGGAAAACCACACTCTGGTTGTTCCAAAGAATGGCCTAAAGATACCAAAACGGCTGAAAACCCTTGAAAATTCTGGCTTTCGGGCTTTTTTTTTGATTGGAAAAACTTGGTTTAATAAAACTAAGCCTCTAAATTTGCGGCACATTTAACTCATTAAAACCTTTAGAAATGAATAAGGGAGATCTTATTAACAAGATTGCTGAGAGCGCTAACCTTTCCAAAGCTCAGGCAACCGATGCATTGAATGCAGTGCTGGACGGCATTTCCGACGCCCTGAAAGATGGTGACAAAGTTACCCTCATCGGCTTTGGCACTTTCTCCGTTTCTCGTCGCGATGCCCGCACTGGCCGTAACCCTCAAACCGGTGAAACGATCAAGATCGCAGCTAAGAACGTTGTGAAGTTCAAGCCCGGTAAAGAAATTTCCGACGCTGTTAACTAAACGGCAAACATAAAACCGAAAGGGAAGGGCAATCTGACAACAAGCTCAGATTGCCCTTTTTTTGCTGTCCAGCCTTCACCAGCCTTTATTCCTCATCCGCAGGCGCCGGCTGGTGAACGCTGGACAGCGCCAACCGGCCTTCGAGGTGAACCCTATCCGCCCGGTATGCGTATACCTTTTTAAACAAAGATTTTTTCAATTACCAGATGAACCGGACTTCTATGTGGCCTGCTGCGGGCTGCGAAAACGCGAACCTGCACCTATTTGGCTACAATGAGAGCTGGTTCGCGTTCTCGCGAAAAAGCACACTATGAAATTTGGGACTAAAGTTATTCACGCAGGAATAGAACCTGACCCCGGCACCGGCGCAGTAATGACGCCCATTTTCCAGACATCGACCTACGCGCAGGCCGCTCCCGGCCAGCACAAGGGCTACGAATACGCCCGCACCCAGAACCCCACCCGTTCTGTGCTGGAGAAAAACCTCGCCGCCCTGGAAGAAGGCCGGTATGGCATCTGTTTCAGCAGCGGCATGGCGGCTATGGATTCCATCCTGAAACTGCTCAGCCCCGGCGATGAGATCATTTCCACCAACGACCTCTACGGCGGCTCCTACCGCCTGATGACCAAAATATATGAGAAGTTCGGCATCAAAGCCCATTTCGTTCACATGGGCAATATCGAAGAAGTCAAAGCCCGGATCAACAGCCGGACAAAACTGTTGTGGATCGAGACGCCCACCAACCCTATGCTGAACATCATCGACATTGAAAAAACATGCGCCCTGGCGCGAGATCATGGCATCCTCAGCTGCGTGGACAACACTTTCGCTTCGCCCTACCTGCAGACGCCCCTCACCCTGGGGGCAGACCTGGTGCTCCACTCCGCCACCAAATACCTCGGCGGCCACTCCGATGTGGTGCATGGCGCTGTCATCGTCCGCGAAGAAAAGCTCGCAGAACAACTCTACTTCATTCAGAATGCGGCCGGAGCTGTGCCCGGGCCGCAGGACTGCTTCCTCGTCCTGCGCGGTATCAAGACCCTTCACCTGCGGGTAGAGCGCGCCTGCCAGAATGCCGCCCGCATCGCCCAATTCCTGAAGGAACACCCAAGAGTATCCAAAGCCTACTATCCGGGCTTCCCTGATCATCCGGGCCATGATGTCGCCAAAAAGCAGATGCGCCACTTCGGGGCCATGGTGTCTTTCGATCTCGTTGAAGACAACTACGAAGCCGCCGAGCGGGTGCTCAGCAATACCCATTTGTTTACCCTCGCCGAATCGCTGGGGGGAGTAGAATCCCTGATAGGGCACCCCGCGTCAATGACCCACGCTTCCATACCCAGGCCCGAACGCCTGAAGGTAGGCCTGACCGACTCACTGATCAGGCTGAGCGTAGGAGTCGAAGATGCGGATGACCTGATCGAAGACCTGGACAAGGCACTGGGCTGATAGCTGGTTGTTGTTGTTTCCATGCCCTTGCCAGTGATTGGTTATTGCCCAGGGCTGGTTTTGAGGGTTATCAGGAAAGACAGAAGCCAATAAACAGGATTGGGCCGCCCAGTTAGCTGGCGGCAGCCGTATCCACCCACCGGTATGCCCCAAGAGTGGCGGAACAAAAAAGGCATCCTTTACTTTTTTTCTTTTAGAGAAGAAAATCCTACTTTAGAAGTTGGTTTTTTTCAAAGAAACCGAGTAACTATCAGTAGGAGGCTGAGGGTGCTCCTGGTGCGAAATTTTGCAGGCTTTTTCTGTCGGAAGGTTGGCTTACAAAATTTCGCGCCCGGAGCCAAATCACCATGATGCTGATAGTTACGAAACCGATTAGATTCCCGGGCTGCAGAAGTCAATCATTCTTTTTTGGATCGGTTTTTCCCATAACAGTAGGACATGAGAACTATTTTTAACCTCGGGTTGCTGCTGCTGCTTTTATTCGTTATTTACCGGCTGGCCCATATCAGAAAAGAAAAAAAGCAGTTGAAAGCGGCACTGGACAAAAACTTCAACCCGGACAAAGCGCGCCATTACCGGTACCTGTCCATCTTTCAATTGATCATGCACAGCATTTGGATCTTTATTGGCTTGTATTTCATTTATTATTTTTTCCTGAAATAGCAACCTCTCATTATGCGGCCTACTTTCCTCACTGCCGAATGGCGCAACCTCATTATGGCCAATTACGAGATCGGCCCGGAATCGCTGAGGCCTCTGCTGCCTGCGGGCACCGAACTCGACTACTGGCAGGGGCGTTGCTACATCAGCCTGGTGGGTTTCCTTTTCATTAATACCAAGGTGATGGGAATGAGCATCCCCTTTCACCGCAATTTCGAGGAGGTGAACCTGCGCTTTTACGTGCGTTACCGGGAGGCCGGTGAATGGAAAAGGGGGGTGGTTTTCATCAAGGAGATCGTTCCGAAACGGGCAATCACAACCGTAGCCAATGGGCTGTTCGGAGAAAAGTATGTCACCATGCCCATGCGTCACAGCTGGGCGGACTCGGGCGGCCAGTTGCTCGTGCAGTACGAATGGAAGGCCGGCTCCCGGTGGAACAGCATCCGGGCAAAAGCCCGGGCAAACCCTCTTCCCATGAAAGAAGGCAGCGAAGAACAGTTCATTACCGAACACTACTGGGGGTATACCGGCCGGCCCGGCGGTTTTACCTCTGAATATCAGGTAGAACATCCCAGCTGGCGCATCCACCCGGTACTTTCTCACGAGATCGATTGTGACGCCCGGCTGCTGTATGGGCCGGCATTCGCAGAAGCCATGGCCCGGGAACCCGTTTCCGTATTTTTAGCAGAAGGTTCAGGGATCACTGTACGGCGCAGCCGGAGGATATCCTGAGCCATCCTTACTACCTAAGAGATAATCTATACCTTTGGAAGGCAGTATTGTGTTTTCGGTATATAGACAATGCCTCTGCCTGCGTTATGTTTGTGAACCACCACAATCAAGGAGGGTTTTCCACAATACAATAAAACGATCCTTATGAAAAGAAATGCGCTTCTCCTTTTCGTACTCTTTCTCGCCGGGCCCCTGCTGGCCCAATCCGGCACTGAGGTGGCCTCCTGCCTGAGGGCCTGCCTGCAGGTTCCCGAACTGGAAGCTGCCTTCACTCAGGAATGGGGCGCCCTCCGCCCGCTTTACCTGCGCAAGCGAGAGGCGCCGGGCATTGGCAACCGGCCAGTCGACGAACAGGCCCACCTGCTCACCGCCGACGATTTCCAGGGGCTGCCCTGGGAGGTCATCCCCCTGACAGAGGAGGAGATCCGGCAATTGCCTCTGGATGAGATTGAATTCGGAGTTCTGGAAGCCGATATCGGGTTCCGGGAAGGCCGGGCCGTTGCCAATTTCTTTATCAACCTGCCCCATTATCCCCGGCGTTGGATGGCCTGTTCTTTTCTGCTTGAAAACCAGGGTGGGCAATGGGTAATCCTCGAAAAATCTATTGAGCTTCTTCCGTGAAACAATGGATAAAAAATGCATGTCACTTCCTGGTAAGAAAGCATCCCCGCAAGACGGCGGCCGTCCTGGGCATCGCCTTGTTATGGTATGCCTTTTGCCTGCCCCGCCCGTTGTTCGATGCTCCTACCTGTATGGTTCTGGAAAGCCGGCAGGGTGGCCTTCTCGGCGCCCGGATTGCCACCGACGGGCAGTGGCGTTTTCCGGAGATCGATAGCCTCCCTCCTAAATTTGAAGCGGCGCTCCTGGAATTTGAAGACCGGCGCTTTTATCACCACCCGGGGGTAGACCCTGTGGGGCTGGGCCGGGCGATCCTGCAGAATGTGCGCAGCGGCAGCATCGTCAGTGGCGGCAGCACCATCACTATGCAGGTGATCCGCATGTCCCGGGGCAACCCGCCGCGGACGATCTGGCAAAAAGGCATCGAGATCATCCTGGCCACCCGCCTCGAACTGGGCTACAGCAAGAAGAGGATACTCGCCCTTTACGCGTCTCACGCTCCTTTCGGCGGCAATGTTGTAGGGCTGGAAGCCGCTTCCTGGCGTTATTTCGGCAAAAGCCCTCAGCTGCTGTCCTGGGCGGAAGCAGCTATGTTGGCCGTATTGCCCAATAGCCCCGCCCTCATCCACCCGGGGCGCAACCGGCAGGCACTTCTGGCCAAGCGCAACCGCCTGCTGAAGCGGTTACACGAAGCCGGCCACATTGATGCCCTCACCTGTGAGCTGGCCATGGAAGAACCCCTCCCGGAAGAGCCCCACCCCCTGCCCGGCCTTGCCCCTCACCTTCTCGACAGAGCATATCTGGAATACGTAGCTACGGGGCGCTCCCGCCAGTCTCGCATCCGCACCACCCTGCAGGAAGGGCTGCAAAAACAGTTGTCCGGTATCCTGGAGTTTCACCAAAAGCGGCTCAGCGCCATTGAAGTGCACAACCTGGCCGCCCTGGTGCTCGATGTAGAAACAGGCGAAGTACTGGCCTATGCCGGCAATGTGATCGGCGCCGGCCCCGAACACGGCGAACAGGTTGACGTCATCAGAGCGCCACGCAGCACCGGAAGCATCCTCAAACCGCTGCTTTATGCCATGATGCTGCAGGAGGGGCAACTTCTTCCGCAAAGCCTGGTTCCCGATATCCCCATGCAATTAAGCGGCTACCGCCCCGAAAATTACCACGAAGACTACGATGGTGCGGTGACGGCCCGCCGCGCCCTGATCCGTTCTCTCAATGTTCCTATGGTGAGGCTGCTGCAACAATACGGGCTGGAAAAATTCCATTTCAACCTCCGCAAGCTGGGGTTCACCACCATCAACCAGCCGCCGGCCTACTATGGCCTGCCGCTGGTACTGGGCGGGGCCGAAGGAACTTTGTGGGAAATTACCAGCACTTATGCATCCATGAGCCGTATGCTGCAACACTACCCGGAATACGATGCGCAGTACAGCCCTGCCGATTTCCGCCCGCCCCACTATCTCTACCGGGCAGCCGGCAGGAAGGAAGGGCACAGGATGCAACCCCACCCCACCCACATCAGCGCCGCCGCCGCCTGGTTCACCTTCGACGCCATGCAGGAGGTGGAACGCCCCAATTCCGAGGGCGAATGGGAATACTTCGCCTCGAGCCGGCGCATCGCCTGGAAGACCGGGACGAGCTTCGGGTTCCGGGATGCATGGGCTGTAGGCGTCAACCCGCGCTACGCCGTTGGCGTCTGGGCCGGCAATGCCGACGGTGAAGGCCGCCCCGGGCTGGTGGGCGTCCTGGCCGCCGCCCCTGTCCTATTTGATATTTTCAACCGCCTGCCGGGGGATGGCGCCTGGTTCCGGCCGCCCTACGACGACATGATCGAGCTTCCGGTTTGCCATAACAGCGGCTACCGCCCGCTCGATATTTGCCCCGTAGACACCATCCAGGCGCCGGCTTCCGCCACCAATGTAGCGCCCTGCCCTTACCATCAGCTCATCTTTCTCGACCCCAGCGGAGAATGGCGTGCCCACGCCGGCTGCGAACTTCCCGGGCGCCTGCAGCGAAAAGCCTGGTTCGTACTACCGCCTACCGAAGAACACTTCTACAAGGCGCGCAACCCCGGGTATGCTCCGCTGCCACCCTACCGCCCCGATTGCGCCGGCCAGCCCGATCAACCCGAAATGGAATTGATCTATCCCAAATACCCCACCAGGATATACGTACCGGTAGGGCTCGACGGCAAGCTGTCCAAAACCGTATTTACGGCCACTCACCGCTCACCGGAAGCCACCATTTACTGGCACCTCGACAATGAATACATCGGCAGCACCCTCACCTTTCACAGCTTCGAACTGAGCCCGTCGGAAGGAAAACACCGGCTGACGCTGGTCGACGAGCAGGGGCGCCGCCTGGAGCAGCAATTCGAGATCATAAAAAAACAGGGGTCATGAAGAGAGCAGGCAAAAAAAAACTCCTACACCAGGGGAGGCTGTTCGGATGTAGGAGCACTAACATACTATGAGAAAACTACACATTCAAAGATAAGGATATATCGGGCTTTTATTCATCAGAATTATTTTACGGGTAATACGGCCTACGGTATGGCATTATTTGAAAAGAAAGTGGCAGGAACAGGCCGGGGAATGGTAGGGTATGGGCAAAAAAAAGCCTGCACCGAAGGGATTGGTGCAGGAGGTTCAAACAAACATACTATGAGAAAACTTTGGCTAAGATAAGGGGTTAAAGGGAAACAAACCGGGCCGATGAATGTATGGGGGGCCAGAGGAAGGGAATGGTCACAATAAGTTAGGAAACGGTATTTGGGGAGGGGCCTGGCGATTGGTTTCTGGCGGTTAGCGGTTGGCAAACACGGCCCAAAGGTACGGATAAAGGCAAAGCTCCGGTTCTTTTTATACCTGCTCCGGCATTCCGGGTTGTGGCAGCCAAAAGCTAACCGCCAATCGCCAACGGCTCACAACATTACTTGATCTGTATTTCCATGATGGGGATCATAATCTCCACCCGGGTGCCGGTGGCCTCTCCGGTCTTTTCATCCTTCAGGTCTATGGTGTGGACGAAAGAATCTTTATCCTTGGAGTTGTGGAGGATCTCCAGGCGCTTCTCCGTAATGTTTGTGCCCCGGGAACGGTGGTTCTGGTACTGGGGGTCCTGCATTCTCAGCTGCCGGGCCTTTTCCCTGCCAATACCATTATCCTCCACCACGCAGAGTATGGTATCTTCGTCGTAGAGGAAAAACAGGACGCGGATCAGCCCGTCGCGCTTGGTGCGCAGGCCATGTTCGATGGCGTTTTCTACGTAAGGCTGAACAATCATGGTCGGCACGCCGAGGATATCTTCCTCTATCTCTTCATCGATGATGATCTCGTACCTTAGGCGGTCTTCAAAACGCAGCTTCTCATTAATAAAGAGGTAATCCTCCAGGAATTCGATCTCCTTTTCCAGGGAAATGATCTCCAGGTCGGAATATTCGAGGCTGCGGCGCATCAGCTGGGCGAACTTGGCCAGGTATTTGGCGGCAGAGGTGATCTCGTTGGAGGTGATGTAATTCTGAATGGAATTCAGCGCGTTGTACATGAAGTGGGGGTTCATCTGGGCGCGCAGGGCCTTCAGCTGAAGGCGGGTGGCCTGCAGGCGCAGCAACTCCGTCTCCTGCTTTTTCTTTTCGGCTTCGTACTTGACCTCCAGTTCCAGCTGTTTCCGTTTATCGACCTGCTCGACATTTTTTTCCAGATACTGGTCGTGAAGGCACTGGTAACGGTAAGCGTTCTCGAAATCTTCCAGGCTGGCGTAGAAATTGGCAAAATCCTTGCACACGCCCGCCAGTTGCTTATAGTCTTTAATGAGCTCTGCGTAATTCAGCGCATGCGAATAATGGCTCCGTGCGCGTTCCAGTTCTCCCTTTTCCTGGCAGAGCCGCCCCCGCCAGGCCTCAATGATGGAAAAGTTGTAATAGTCCTCCTCCGATTTATGTTTATAGAGGTGCTCGGCCCGGTCAAAGAGCTCCAGGGCTTCCTCGTACCGGCCTTTTTCGTAATAGCAGTACCCCAGGTTGGCGTAGGCGCTGGCGCGGGCGTACTCGCTGATGTCATCCGTAACATCGATCGCTTTGCGGAAGTACTCCTCGGCCTTTTCCTGGTCGTTGAGAGCGATGTAGCCGATGCCTACATTGAGATAATGCCAGGACAGGCGGGTGCGCATCCCCATCGTTTCGCACATATTGACCACCTTGAGGTAGGAACGCACGCTCTTTTCCCGGTCGTCGTTACGTTCATAGACCTTGCCCAGCCCGGAGTGGATAAGGGTGAGGAAGTAGTAGTCTTTTAGCTCCAGGGGCTGCCCCAGCATGGTTATGCTTTTATCGGCGGCCAGGAGCAGCTCGATGGCCCGGGAATAATTCCCGTAATGCAGGTTCATGAACCCTTCCCGGCAGGTGATGCGGGCCAGGAGGCGGTCATCGGGAAAGCTCTTGAGCAACTTGCCGGCTTTGTCCAGGTATTTCATGGCTTTGTCCATCTTTTCCTGGTTCATGCAAACGCCGGCATAGTCGATATAGGCTTCCGCCTGCTGCTTGATGGTGCCACGCTCTTCCAGTATTTCGGCAGCCTGGCGAAAATGTTCCTCCGCCGCAGAAAAATTGTACAACTGATTGTCGATGGTAGCCGAGTACCAGTGGTAATTGAGCCTGAAATCCGGATAATCGTTCTCTTCGAGTATGCTGCTGAAATCGGAGAGCAATTCCTGAGCCCGGCGGACATTGGTGAAGATGTAATGGCCAACCAGCTTGTCCAGCGAGATCAGGCGCTGCAAGGGGTCCTTCTGATGGCGGAGCTTGTACTCCATCTCAGTGAGGTTGATGGACTGCGGTATGGTGCTTCCGATAAACATAATCAATAAAAAGAATAAAAAAAAGGGCTATATCTCCCGGCGGAGATATAGCCCTAAAGATAGTATATTTTTTACATAAGGCTACTGAGGGACAATACCTCCGCAACCATTATTCCAGTTTTTGTTCTTCCCTTTTTTACCTCCAACGATCTTTTTCATGTCGCCTTTCTTGATCGTTTTGAGGTCTTTTTTCAGGTCGTCGAGATTCTTCTTGGATTTTCCCATAGTATTCTATTTTGCGTACACGGGATCAAAGTGTTTCATTCCGATACCGTTACTGTTCAGTAAAAGTAAAAAAATATTCTTTCGTCACGAAGCCAAAGGGCAAGCCCGGCTTACATTTTTTTATTACAAATAAATGGAAACTCAATGCCAACGCTGCATTTGCTTCCGTTCGTTTATGGCCAACTGGGTATGTAGCTATGCCCGGAATAGGTAGATAGCGTTCGAAGTGGCTGCAAAGTTAGGCCTTTTCATGAAAAAAAGGCTGATTTTCTACAAGCCTTCCTGCAGGCGCTTCATCTGCTCCATGAAAGCAGGCCTGCGCCGGCGGGATACTTCGATCCTGATATCATCGTCCATAACCAGATAGCCACCATCGCCCTTGACGAATTTTCGCATGTAGTTCAGGTTAATAACGTGCCGTTTATGAACGCGGTAGAAGTTGAAGGGGGCTAGTAAGTCCTCGTAGGCTTTAATGGTCTTCGAGGCTGTGATCCGCTCTCCACTCTGGAGGTAGATGTGCGTATAATTGTCTTCTGCTTCAAACCGGACAATATCGCGGATATTTACGAAATATATCCCGTCCAGAGCAGAGATGCTCATCTTAGTGAAGGCGTTAGGATTGTTGTAGTAGCTGTTGAAGATTTCGAGGCGGCGGTCGATCTGGCCGTCGCGCCGGGGGCGGATGCGCGCTACGGCTTCCTTGAGTTCATCAGGATCGATCGGCTTAAGGATATAACCGATAGAGCTATAATTGCACGCCTTGATGGCATAGTCCTGATAAGCTGTAACGAAAACCACCTCGAAGTCAACCGGCCGAAGCTGGTTGAGCAACTGAAAAACCTGCCCGTCCGGCAGGCTGATGTCCAGAAAGGCTACGTCGGGTTCGATATCCGGGCAAGCCAGCAGGTTCAAAGCCTCCTCATTGGAGGTGGCCTCTCCGATCACCTCCACCTCTTCGCAGTACTTGCCAAGAAGGTTCTTGAGGTTGTTCAACCCTTTGACTTCGTCCTCAACGATAACGGCTTTTATCACGGCCTTCCGGTTTAAGTTGCAGAATTCACAGGCAACCGAGCATTACAGATCCTTAGTCATCAACAAAAGCCTCTCTCCGCTGGTATACGGAGTTTTTTCTAAAAAGTTACCCTTTTGAAGTTGGTTTCTCTCCGCCGGTAACGGCAGAAGTGTTGTTCAAGGCTGTTCGGTGTATGAAAGAAACCTCTCAAAGCTCTCGGTCTTGTTGTTTTGTGTTTCTGCCTGGGTAAGATAATGGTGTAACAATTGCACAGCAAAATAAATTAAAATAATTAGAATATAAAAATATTAATCAGATATTTTTTCTGCCCCCGCCGGCCCTATGATCAAAGGCCGGAAATGATAAAACTCCAAAAGCCCGCCATTGGCGGCAAGGCCGGATAACCTTGTTCGGCAAACAAATGTGTCCTAAAATATGGAAGGCCGCTCAAAGCTTCGTATTTTTTGCCCGCAAAAGAAAGCTCATATCTGTGGCCCAGAGAAATGCACTGAAGGAAAAGATCCACGAAATCATCTTCGAGGCGGATACGCCGATGGGAAAAGCTTTCGACGTGGCCCTGCTCATTCTGATCATGGCCAGCGTGCTGGTCGTCATGCTGGAAAGCGTTCATAACCTGCAAACCCGGTACAGCAGCTTTTTTTACGCCCTGGAGTGGGGCTTTACCATCGTTTTCACCATCGAATACATCCTGCGCCTGTATTGCGTCTACCGGCCCATAAAATACGCCAGCTCTTTCTTCGGGATCATCGACCTGCTGGCCATCCTGCCCACCTACATCAGCCTGTTCATCTACGGGACCCAGTACCTCCTGGTCATCAGAGGGTTGCGCCTCCTGCGGGTCTTCCGGATCTTTAAGCTGGGGCATTTCCTCGCCGAGGCCGATACCATTGTGAAAGCCCTGAGGGCCAGCCGGGCCAAGATCACCGTTTTCCTCACCTTCGTATTGCTCCTGGTCATCGTCATCGGCTCGGTAATGTATCTGGTGGAAGGCGGCCAGAACGATGGCTTTTCCAGCATACCCCGCGCCATTTACTGGACCATCGTCACCCTCACTACCGTCGGCTATGGCGACATCACCCCCGTCACCGAACTGGGGCAGTTCCTCTCCGCCTTTATCATGATCCTGGGCTATGCCATCATCGCCGTGCCCACCGGCATCGTCTCCGCCGAAATGGTGGCCGATATGAAAGGGATCTCCCGCAGAAACACCCAAGCCTGCCGATACTGCGGCCGCGAGGGGCATTCGGATGATGCAGTGTATTGTAAGTATTGTGGGGAGCGGTTGAATTAAGCCTCCCGCCAGTGGTTATAACTCCCCCTACGGCACACTCCGGCAAGCCACATACAACGTACACATCCGAGCCTTGCGCCAGCCGTAAACCGCTCTTACCAGGCTTCACTTACGTCCCCGGAACATGCGTCGTCGCAAACAACCGCTTCACACTATACTTCCCCACCCCATTGGCCCACACCATCAGCATGCCGCCGATGATGGCGATATTTTTCATAAAAAGGATGGATTGCAGGCGCTGGGCCGGCTCCGGGTCGTTCCAGAAAGAATGCACGATGAAGGTCACCGGCACCCAATATATAAGAAGGATGGTAATGCCAAACCCCACACGGTAGCCGATCAGCAGCAGGATACCCCCCAGCAGTAAAACCAGGATGGCCCCGACCAGCAGCATATCCTGGTTCCAGGCCAGGCCATAGGCCGCCATCTTTTCCTTGGTCTCCTGGAAGTAAAAAACGGAGTCGTAGGCTTCGTAAAGGAATATGAAGGAAAGCATCGCTCTACCCAGCAGGTCTACAATGTTTTTCATCTGTTCTGTTTATTTGGAAGGGACGGCCCCTGTTAACTGGCAGGCGGTAAGTTCGGCATTTTCCGGTACATACCTGCGGTTCAGGGGAAATAATGTGGAAATGTGGAAATGTGGAAAAGACGGGCTGCGATAACAGGGCCGGGAACAGGGAAACGGAGCGTATTCAGGGAGATCCCATCATTCCATCATTCCTTCATTCCTTAAATACCTCCCCACCGCCCGCGCCACATTCTGCCCGTCCATGGCGGCGGAGATGATGCCGCCGGCATAACCGGCGCCTTCACCGGCGGGGAACAGGCCGGGCACGCCTTCGTGCATATAGGTCTCGCGGTTGCGGGGTATGCGGACCGGAGCGCTCGTCCGGCTCTCGGTGCCGATGACATTGGCCTCGGCGGTGAAGTAGCCCTTCATCTTGCGGCCGAATTCGCGGACGCCCTCGCGGAGGCGGCGGTAAATGGCTGGCGGCAACAGCTCGTAGAGCGGCGCCGGATACAGGCCGGGAATATAGGATGAACCGGGCAGGCTTGGAGAAAGCCGTCCCTCGACGAAATCGGTCAGCCGCAGGGCAGGCGCTTTCTGGCTGCCGTCGCCGGCGGCAAAGAGGGTTTGCTCCACACTGCGCTGGAATTCCAGGGCCGCAAAAACGCCGTTGTGCCGGAAAGGCTCAAGGTCCTCCAGTTCTACCGCTACCACCGTGCCGGAATTGGCGTAGGGCGAATCTCTTCGGGACATGGACATGCCGTTCACCACGATCTCCCCGGGCGCCGTCGCCGCCGGCACTACCAGCCCGCCAGGGCACATGCAGAAGGAAAAGACGCCGCGGCCATCCACCTGGCAGGCCAGGCGGTAGCTCGATGCCGGCAGGTGTTCCTCCCGGGGGAATTGGTTGTACTGTATGCGGTCGATCAGCGGTTGCGGATGCTCGATGCGGACCCCAAGGGCGAAGGGTTTGGCCTCGATCCGGATGCCTTTTTTGTGCAGGAGATAATAGATATCCCGCGCGGAATGGCCGGTAGCGAGAATGACGGCTTCGCCCCGGTGTTCCGTTTCGTTGTTCACCACTACCCCTTGCATCCGCCCACCCTCGATCAGGAAATCCGTAACCTGGCTGTCGAAATGGACTTCCCCGCCGTAGTGAAGGATGGTCTCCCGGAGGTTGGCCACGATCTTTGGCAGTTTGTTGGAGCCGATGTGGGGATGAGCATCGACGAGGATATCCGGGTCGGCGCCATGCTCCACCAGGAGGCGCATGGCCTTTTCTATGTCGCCGCGCTTGTGAGAACGGGTATAGAGCTTTCCGTCGGAATAGGTGCCGGCGCCCCCTTCCCCGAAGCAGTAGTTGGAATGGGGGTTGACCTCGCCGAACTGCTGAATGGCGCGCAGGTCGCGTCGGCGGGAGCGCACATCTTTGCCCCGGTCGAACAGGATGGGGCGAAAGCCCAGCTCGATCAGTTCCAGCGCGCCGAAGTAGCCGGCAGGGCCGGCGCCGACGATGACCACCTTCGGGGCATCATCCACGGAGTGATACCCGGCCAGGATGGCGGGTTCCGGCTCGTAGGCCTCCCCGGCGTATACCTCCACCCGCAGGCGAATGGCAGGGCGGGCGCCCCGGGCGTCAATCGACCGCCGAACCACCCGAACGCTCTGTACGTCCTGGGGCTGGAAACGGCTCTTCTGTATGGCACGTTGCCTGACAAGCGCCTCATCCGCAGCTTCTGCCGGCAACAATTTCAATTCCAGTTCCTTGACCACTACTTATCGTTCTTTGGTTTTTCCGGGAGGCCCGGCTCACGCCTCCAGGTAGAATCAGGCATGGGCAGCAGGATCGTCTCCTCGACCGTATCTTTCGGTATTTCGGGAATGGCTTCCCGGAGTTCGTCACTTACAGCGCCGGCTTCCCGGTTCAGCTTTTTCCGGGGGCGGTAGGCGCCGATGCGTTCTTCGCTGTGCTCCTTGCGCGGGCGGGACCAGGACATGGGTGAAGACTGAGAAAATTCATCCGGAATGAAGATGCGGATCGTCACATTCTCATTTTCCTTCTTACCGTCAGAATTCTTCTGCTCAGCATTGCCAAGCTTGACCTCCAGGCGCCTCTCTTTTACAGCGGACAAGGCCAGCTTTTCCCCATCCTCAATCGCCTCGAAATTATAGCGCCCCTGCTCCAGCAGGTAGTCGAAGACCCCACGGGAGACGTAGTACAATTTGACGTTGCTTTCCGTCATAATGGTATTGCCTGCCCAGGGAACGACCTCAAAGTGATCATTCTCATAGATCTCAAATAAAACCGTAGTCGTACTGTCCGGCACTTCAAAAGTCTGGTAAATAGTCTTGACCAACTGGGCGCGGGCAGGGGCTCCGGCCAGCAAAGAGGCGGCCACGAAAACGATAATCCTCATGATGTTCTTCAGGTTCGGTACAGGCATGATGGTTAACTAAAGGCAATGGCCAGGCTTTTTCCCGTAATTGTTACGGGCCACTTAAAAGTAGCCCGTCCAAAATGATAAGGGTGTAACGCCGATCGATCAGCGTTACACCCTTATAACGTTCGCTTCATCTAAAAGTTGTTCAGAGGGAAGAGGCCACTTCCGCTCCTTCGGCACTCTTGCTGTCCGGCACTTTTACGAGCACATTTTCGGGGGCATAAACGATATAGGACACGGAGTCCTCCAGCGGTTTGCTGCCCACCTTCACTACAAGGCCGAGTTGCGGGGCGAGTATCTTGTAGGACTCGCCGTCGATTTCGTAGCGGAGATTGTAACGCCCCGCCTGTACCAGGGATTTGAGAAGCGCTTCGCTACCTTCTTTCAGGGTCACCTGCATCTGCACCCGGAGGAAGTCGTTGTTCCAGGCCTTCACCTCGATAGGGCCATCCATCTGGAGTGCAACTACCTGGTTCCCCTGCAGGTTGAAGGATTTTACCAGTGTTTTTTCCACCTGTTGCCCATAGGTCATGAAGCTTACGAACAATAGGAGGACGGTAAGAGTAAAAGATTTTTGTACAAAGTTTCTCATAGGCTGCCTCCTTTTTTAGTTTATGAATAATACAAATTAACTTTTTTCCTTTAAAGAGTCAATGAACGCGATCGGCGTTGTATTTAAAACTCTCTTTATATTTAAAAGATTCCCTTAAGGGGCAAAACGCTGCCTGGTGGGGGATTCGTGATTCGTGAATCGTGATTCGTGATTCGTTGATTCGTTGATTCGGGGATTCGTGAATCGTTACTCGTTGATTTGGGATTCGGATCACGAATACACGGATCAACCAATCAACCAACCACCGCCTCCCGAATCCGCACCAGTTGCTCCAGCAGGGGCTCCAGCCGGCCCATGGGCAGCATGTTGGCGCCGTCGGACCGGGCCTCCGAGGGCCGCGGGTGGGTCTCGATGAACAGGCCGTCGGCCCCCACGGCGATGCCGGCTCGCGCTACCGCCCCGATGAGGTCCGGGCGGCCGCCGGTGACCCCGCTGGCCTGATTGGGCTGCTGCAGCGAGTGGGTGCAGTCCAGCACCACCGTTGCCCCGAAGGCCTGCATGGTGGGGATTCCCCGGTAGTCGATCACCAGGTCCTGGTAGCCGAAGGTGGCGCCGCGCTCGGTCAGGATCACCTTGTCGTTGCCCGACTCCAGCACCTTGTCCATGGCAAAACGCATGGCCTCCGGGCTGAGGAACTGCCCCTTCTTGATGTTGACCACCTTGCCGGTCTCGGCGGCGGCGGCAAGCAGGCTCGTCTGCCGGCACAGAAAGGCGGGGATCTGCAAAATGTCAACAAACCCGGCGGCCATTGCCGCCTCTTCGTCGGCGTGAATATCGGTTGTTACCGGAATATCATATTGTTCGCCGATGGCTTTCAGGATATTAAGTGCTTTTTCATCGCCGATGCCGGTGAAGGAGTCCAACCGGGACCGGTTAGCCTTTCGGTACGAACCCTTGAAGATGTAAGGGATCTTCAGGCGGCTGCACACCGCATGTACATGATCCGCGATCTCAAAGGCGATCTCTTCCCCTTCGATGGCGCAGGGGCCGGCAATGAGGAAAAAGTTGCCGCTGTCCAGGTTTTTCAGGCGGGGTATCTGCTCTAAATTCATGGCCTTTGTTTTTTTCCCCGCAAAGTATCGCCTGTTGGAGTTTTTTGCAAGTTATAGCTTTACGCTTACGCCCAGGTTGAAGATGGAAATACCGTATCCCACTTCAGCAAACAGGCCCAGGTTCTTTACGGGGTAATAAGTGGCGCCGACGAAGGCGCTGTACGTGAATTCATTCTCCGCCGGCCGGCTGAATGCCGGGCCGTCGATATCGCTTTTCTCTTTGGTAATGGTGTTGTCTACCTTGGGGACGTTGTAGCCCAGCATGGCCCCGCCGTAGATGTCCCAGTTGTCCATGCGGTTGGTATGGGCGGCGGCACGCAGGCCGAAGAGGTAAAATTCATTGTCTACATCCCGGATGGCATTGCCAGGAAGGCCCACCTGATGGGCTTCGGATGAGGAAAAGGCGGCATAAGCCCCCAGGCTGAAGTTCGGAACAACCCGAATGTTGAGGCGGGCGCTGACAGGAGGAACTACAATGGTGGCGTCGTCTTTGGCAAAAGTGGGGAAGATTCCCATGCCGGCGGCAAACTCGATGTCGCCTTTCTTGAATATCGTCTGGGTATTCGCACTTGTGAAGCCTAACACCAGCAAGGCCGTGAGGATCATCATTTTTTTCATGGAATTTCGCTTTTTCTGGTTTTTGTATGATTCGGGCGCCCTTTTGGTTTTATTAAACCACCGTCAGAGCGGGACCCCAAATTTAGGCCGTTTTGGTGTAGGATTCAAGCTTATAGGCAAATTTTGTTTTGAATCAGAGGGGTGATTTTTGTCATTGGAAAATTTTATTCTGCAAAAGTAACTAAAATTACAAGCCGTTGCCGCAATTTGCACTTCCCCGAAATTTTCTACGTCCGCCCTGGGACGGGGAAAAACCAAATTTTCACCTCTCTATTTGAGCATTCCTGAAACGGTTACCCTTCCGGTGAAATTTTACTCCTATGAGGATTTTTTTCATCCGTCCTCTTCCTCCTCATTACCAACTTTTTCTGAACCGGCGCAACCAATTCCCCTCTCATGGCATTTATAAGCTGTAGTGGACATTATTTGAACAAAGAGCTTTTTTTAACCATTTATCAGCACATGCGCCTGCTCATTACTATTTTACTTGTCTTGCTGTTGGATTGGTATGCCTTTCAGGCGGTACGCACCCTGGCCCACGGCTGGCCTGCCCTGCTGCGCACCCTGGCCTATTCTTTCCACTGGCTGGTGCCTTTTGCCCTGGCCGCCTGGATGATGGCTTCCGCCAATGAAATGACCGACGGGGTCAACAAGAATTTCCTGACGGTGATCCGCACCTTGTTCTTCATCATTTACATATCCAAGATACTGGTGGTCAGCGTCCTGTTCATCGACGACCTGCGCCGGGTGGCCCTGGTGGCCTACAACCACTTTGCCGGCACGGCAGGCTATAACGCCAGCCGCTCCCGCTTTGTCGCCCAGATGAGCCTTTTCATGGGGGGTATTCCCTTCGTGTCCCTGCTCTACGGGATGATCCGCAACCCCTACCGGTATACCTTATTTAAGGAGACCGTCCACGTGAAGAACCTGCCGAAAGCCCTCGACGGGCTGCGCATCGTGCAGATCTCCGACATCCATTCCGGCAGCTTCCTGCTCAAGGAGCCGGTCGAAAACGCCATCCGACTCATCAATCAGCAAAAGGCCGACCTGGTATTTTTTACCGGCGACCTGGTCAACAGCATCGCCAGGGAAGTGGAGCCGTTCATAGATATCTTCGGCGGCATAAAGGCCAAACACGGGGTCTACTCCGTACTCGGCAACCACGACTACGGCGACTACCACCGCTGGGACCGCCCCGAGGATAAAGAACAGAACCTCGAGGACCTGAAAAACGCTCACCGCCAGATGGGCTGGGACCTCCTCCTCAACGAAAACCGCCTCGTAGAAGTCAACGGTGAGAAAGTAGCTGTGCTGGGTGTGGAAAACTACTCCGCCCACCCCCGCTTTCCCAAATACGGCGACCTGAAGAAGGCCTACGAAGGCTCGGAAGAGGCGCCCCTGAAACTCCTGCTCTCCCACGACCCCACCCACTGGGAGGACCAGGTGACCAAAGGCTACTCCGACATTGCCCTCACCTTCTCCGGCCACACCCACGGCATGCAGTTCGGCGTCGAGATCCCCGGCTGGATCAAGTGGAGCCCCATCAAGTACGTTTATAAAAACTGGGCCGGCCTGTACCGGGACAAAGAACAGTACCTCTACGTCAACCGGGGGCTGGGCTACCTCGGCTACCCGGGCCGGGTGGGCATCCTGCCGGAAGTGACCGTGGTGGAGCTGAGGCAGGGGTAGAGCAGCGGGCCGTAGTCATCAGACGACTTCAAGTCGTCAGATGACTGTTCCTCCACCCCGCTCACCAGCTCACAGCCCGGCACCAGGCAGCCGTACTCATCCACCTTGAGCAGCCAGCCCTGCTGGCGGGGGGCGTTGACGGTGTCGCGCACCTCGCCCCCCATGATGAAGCCGCCGCCGGGGGCCTGGGCCAGATCATTGATGTAGTGGCGGGGGCCCTGCCCGGTGATGTGCTGATAATACCGCTTCCACAGCAATTCTCCATCTGGAGATATTTTGGCCAACACCCCGCTGAAAAACCATTTCTCCGGCGTGCGGGCGACCAGGTTGCCGGCAACAGTATAACCACTGCCGTCTGGTAACTCTAACCCGGAGGTAAGCTGATTATTAAAAGAAGTAGACGGCAACGAATCCCTTACCAGCACCCCCCATTCCACATGCCGGCCGGAGTCGAGCTTGAAGGCGTAGTTGTGCCAGCGCAGCTGGCTGAAACCGGGGCCCGCCGGAAACTCTACCCCCTGCCCGGTAAAAACCAGCAGCCCTCCGTCGCTTGTGGCGATGGCGCGGCCTTCCTTGCCCCGGAGCTCTCCTGTAGGGGAGAAGTATTCCCAAAGCACATCGCCCTGCTCGTTTATCTTGAAAATGTGGTTGCGGGCTTCAATGTTTTGATGGGCAATATTGGTGTTGTCCCGGATGGAGGCTATTAGATAACCGCCTGGTATGTGCATTATGTTATGAGGAGAATCATCCCGGGAGATAATTCCATACTCTTTTTCCCATAACAACTCTCCTTCCATATTCAGCCGCAACACCTGGATCTCATCATTATTAATACCCTCAGAAGAAACGATCAAATTCAACAGGGCAAAGCCATCTTCTGAAACGTCCATATCCTTTGTGAAAATAAACCCTTCATCCGGATAGTACGGGCTGGGGAATTCTGCCGTATAAACCATATCGCTATCCTCGTCATATACGATCAATAACGCTTTCATCAGGCTGTCTGTCGTATAACCGGCAACCGCAAAGCCCCCCCCAGGGCAGGGCCTTCAGGTTGTTGCGCCAGGTTTGGTACGATTTTGCCGTATCTTTTATCGTTTTCTGATATTCAACCTCTCCTTGCGGGGAAAACTTCACAAAAATATTGCCCGCTTCATGAGGCGGGATGGAATCGGCGATCACGCCCGTTGCGTAATAGCAGCTGTCGGTTGATAGGATGCTTGTCAGTACAGCCGCCGGGAACCCGAAATCAAACCGGCAGCTGTAGGTGTCTTGCGCCCATAGCGCCGAAATAGTCCATACCAAAAGAAAGCATATCGCTGTTATTCGCATTACCAAAGGGTTGAAGTGAGCCAAAAGTGGAGGCAGCCTAAACTTATGAGGCAGCCTCTGGTTTTTCTGCTAACGCTGTACAGCCAGTTTGCCGGCCGGCGGTAATTTTGAACATCCAAAGACATCAATTTGGAGAAAATATCCGGTTAGAACAAGTATATCCACTTTGCCTTTCTCAATACTCCAGATACGGCCCCAGCCTTTCCACCACCTCCGCCGGCAGCGCCCTTACCTTCCGCAACGCTTCAATATCCTTAAACGGCCCGTGGTGCGCCCGGAAGTTGACGATGGCGTTGGCCAGACGCCAGTCCAGATAGGGGTGCGCTTTCAGCGTTTCGGCATCCGCCGTATTGATGTTCAGCCGGCGGAAAGGTGGTGAGAACCGCAGATGCGGCCGTATCTTCCGGAAAGTGCTGTCCGGCAGGCCGTAGGTTTCCGCCACCTGTTCGATACGGGCAAAACCGCCCAACTTTTCCCGGAAGCGCACGATGCGGCGGGCGTAGGCCGGGCCGATGCCGTGCAGTTGACGCCACTCTTCTTCACCGGCTTTATTGATGTCGATGGCCAGAGGGGCAGGCGCATGGGCGTAAGCCTCCGGAAGGCCTTCCGCCGGGGCGGGTTCTTCCTTTGCCGGCGGGCCTTCTTCTTCGATCTCGATAAAGGGCTCCAGGGCCAGGTAGGTGGCTTCATCCATCCCGTAGATCTTTTTCAGGGCTTCCGGCTCCCGAAACCGCCCCCCCTTTTCCCGGTACTTGAGGATGTTGTTGGCCAGACGCTCCGGCAGGCCAAGGCGGTTCAGCTCATCTGCGGCGGCGGTATTGGGGTTGAAGGGGAAGGGCTGGAGAGCAGGGCCGTTTTCCCGCTCCCATTCCAGTTTTACCTGCCGCGCAGGAGAAAATGGTGGCTCAGGAAGGGCGGACAGGCGCACATAGGGCGCCAGCCGCCGGTAGTCCTCCTCAGCCAGGGTATAGATCTTCCGAAGGTCCTCCGCCCGGTAAAAATGGCCCACCTTTTCCCGGTACCGTATGATGGTGCCGGCCGTTTTCGGCGGCAGCCCCAGCAGCAGCAGGCTGTCCTTTGATAGGGTATTGGGATCAAAGTAGAAAAGCTGGCCGGCCACCTGCATGGAGGAACTGTCGCCCGCCTGCAGCGCCTCGAAGAAGGCAAGCGCTTCGTCCTGGTACTCCTCGTAATCCGCGCCGCCCTCCCCGGCCAGATGAGGGTACACTTTCGGAAAAAGGAACAACCCCAGGCAAAGCAGGGCAAGAACAAAAGCGCCATTGCGCTCCGCACGGCTGTAGTAGAAATACTCCTGGAAAAATGATCGCATATTTTTAGGTTTTTATGGTGTCATTCACTCACTCATTCACTCATTCCTTCATCTCCCCCACCCACGCCCCCTCCTCCCCAGTGTAATGGCAGGCCACGCCCAGCGCCCGGGCTTCCTCCCTCCATTTCCCGGCTTTCCAGGGCGGGTTGGAGCCGTCGATGAGAAGCAACCTGAAGTTTATCTGTTCCCGTAGTTCTGCCACGTTCAGATCCACTCCGTCACACAACAGGGCCACATCGACGGAAAGGCGCTCTTTGGCCTGCAAAATCCCTCTGTCCCGAACCACGAGCAGGCGATAGGGCCCGTACTGCAGAGCGCCCTGCCGGTACTGCCACCCCCGCCCCTGTGCACTGCCCGACATCTCCTGCCGGGCATCCAGGGTAGCCCTCCGGTACCACCGGTGGTTGAGGGCGGCGTATTCCAGCTGCTTGTCGGGAAGGCCATCGCTGCAGAGCAGGCGGGCGGACCGGCCTTCAAATACTTCAATGGCCGTGCCCCGGGGGATGTGATAAACGGCCAGGGCCCGCTGATGATGCACCTGAACCGCCCGCCCGGCATTGAGGGCCGCCACGGCCAGCAGGCAGGCCAGGGCGCCCGATACCCACTTGAAATTCCGGGTTTCCCTGGCCAGGACAACACAAAGGATGCACAGGTACAGAAGCAGCGCCGCTTCCCACCCGATCCAGAACCCCTCCAGCAGGCCGCCCGGCAATTCCCGGATCAGAAAGATCAGGGCGTTCACCATCCAGGTGGCGCCGTACAGCAGCTTGCCGGCAGCCATGCTCAGAACCGGAACCAGGTGCAGGGCAAAGAGCGCCAGGCCCGACGACAGGATGAGCGCCGCCGCCGGCACGACAACCAGGCCGGACAGCCAAAAGTATAGCGGGAACTGATGGAAATAATACAGGCTCAGGGGCAGAGTCCCCAACTGCGCAGCCAGCGAAACGGCGAGCAGTTTCCACAGGTAATCGCCGGCCCGGTTTTCGATGTACCACTGCCGGTAGAAAAGCGGCTGGAAATAAACGATGCCCAGCACGGCCAGGTAGGACAACTGAAACCCGACGTTAAACAAAAGGTAGGGGTCGATACACAGCAGCAAAAAGGCCGAGGCGGCCAGGGTATTGTAGATGTTGGTATGGCGCTTCAGGGCCTGCCCTACGGAAAGAAAGGAGAACAAAGTGGCGGCGCGCAGGACGGAAGGCGACGCCCCCGTCAGCAGCGCGAACCCCCAGATGCAGGCCAGCAGCAGCCCCAGGCGCACCACCGGCCAGTACCGCCAGGGCAGCCGCACCAGCCCCAGCAGGAAGGAGATTAGCAACTGAATGATGCCGACGTGCAGGCCCGACACCGCCAGCACGTGCATAGCGCCGGTATGCGCATAGGCATTGCGCGTTTCCTCGGAGAGTTCGGCCTTGTAGCCGAGGATGAGGGCGGAGGCCACCGCATATTCGTTGCCGGTGGGCAGGTGGCGCTCCAACACCTGCAGGCAGGCGCGGCGCAGCTTGCGGGCCCGGTTGGCCAGGCCGGGCCGGTGCTCCAGGAGCGTCCAGCCCCCTTCATCGACAAATGCCTGGTAGTGAATATTCTGATAATGGAGGTAGCGCCGGTAATCAAAGGCCTTCGGGTTGAGGGGCCCGGGCGCCGGCAGCAGTTCGGCATTCAGCAGGAGGACATCACCGGGCTGCAGCTCGCGGCTGGCGGCGTTAATATCCAGATAAGCCAGTACTTTGCCCCTTGCTTTCCGCAACTTTCCCTCAGCGCCCGCCGCCCGTATGGATACCAATAAACGGAGCTTGCTGCCGGCAGGTTCAAGGCCGGCCACTCTGCCCAGAAGCAGGGTCTCTGCTCCAGCCTGAGCAGCCGGGTAGTGGGGATGGCGGCGCTCATCGTGAAAATGGGCCAGCAATACTCCAAGTAAGAATATCCAGGCATTGAGGGCAAGGCCGAACCACCAGCGCCGGGAAAAACGCCGGCCCGGGCGCTGCCAAAAGGCAAGGATGGCCAGAAGAAGAATTAATGAGATGAGGACCACCCACTGCAACCACTCCTGCCCCGCTTTTTCTACACCAATGCCCGCTACGAGTGGCAACAACAGGCGGGCCATCGGAAATTCCCGCCAGTTCATAACGCATAGTTTTAAAGGCCCGACAATCGGTTCAATTGTGGTTCCTCTCTATGCGCACCAGTATGGTAATAGATGATTATTGAATGAAGTGTTTGATAGCCTGCACGATACCTGGCTACGGTATAAATCATGCGCCGGCCCATAAAAATAAACCATTTTCCCGGGAAGTGCAAAGGCCCTGCCGGCTAAACAAGGGCGGCCTGCGGCGGCACATCCTGGCCCCGGCCGTTTGTTCAACTATCTTTTCTGCTGACTTACAACTGCTTAAACAAGAACAACAGCTAGTGTATACTTTACACTAATTCCCCACTGTTTGATTGGATTTACGTGAATATTTAGCTAATTTCAGCGCTGGAAAATAATGGCAAATACCAGTCGGCACAAAGAATGAACGAATTCAATGAATATTTCAAGTCTGCTTTCACCGTTGACAATGTGATCTTCGGCTTTGACGAAGGAGACCTGAAAGTATTGCTCATCAATAGAGGGGAGGAACCCTATAAAGGCAAATGGGCGCTGCCCGGCTATTTTGTCTATCCCAATGAAGACCTGGACACGGCCGCCAAGCGGGTGCTTGAGGAGCTGACCGGGCTGCGCAACGTCTACCTTGAGCAGGTAAAGACCTTTGGCGCCGCCAACCGCCACCCTTTCGGCAGGGTGATCACCGTGGCCTATTTCTCTCTCATCAAGATCAGCCATTATACCATACAGCCTTCATCCATTGCCAAGAAAGCCAAATGGCACTCGGTCTCCAAAGTAGAAGACCTCGCCTTCGACCACATGGAGATCCTGAACGCCTGCTTCCACCGCCTGAAATGGCTGGTGCGCTCCCGCCCGGTAGGCTTCGAGCTGTTGCCCCCCAAATTTACCCTCACCGAGCTGCAGCACCTCTACGAAGCCATCCTGGAAACCGAACTGGACAAGCGCAACTTCCGAAAGAAGATCCTCTCCATGAACCTGCTCATCGACCTCGATGAAACACAGGAAGGGGTGGCCCACCGGCCGGCGCGCCTTTATAAGTTCGATAAGGAGAAGTACGAGAAGTTCCTCGCCGAAGGGTTCAGCTTTGAACTGAAAGAGAGTAAAAAAAAGGAAAAGAAGCCTCGAAAAAAGGCGAGGGCTAATGTGGCGTCCTGACCGGGGCAGGGCATATCCCTGCTGTTCGGGATTCGCAAAATCCGGGAAGCGGCAGGCTACTACAGTTCCTCTCCAAGCGTATTGAACACCTTGATCTCCAGGCTGTCCCCATAGGCAGAACGGTATTCCTCCAGCAGGTTCAGCAATTCTGTTTTTTCCTCGACAAACCGGTAGGCAAACGTCCGGGCGTTTTCAGTAGCGGCATTATCGATAAACCGGAGCACACCGCTACTGTTGATAAAGAAATACCCGTAGTAACCCTCCCTCAGGAAACGAGGCGTGGCGATGGACTGCAGCCTGGCCTGGAATTCATCGGCTACCCCTTCCAGTTCTGCATTCTCATAAGAAATATAACCCCAGATGGTCTCATTCGGAATACGCCGAAGCTCGGGCCTCAACACGACAATACCTCCGCCATCCTCCAGGCTGATGTTGTAGGCTTCGGGGCTGACGACCACCTGCCCGTCGCTGGTGACCTTTTCCCTCAGGTCTACAAACAGCGGATAAAACCCTCCGGGCAGAGGGGAATGAGTGCGTATATTGGCGGAAGCGGGAGCCTCACCTGACTCGCAGCCATCTTCCCGCACGATCTCATTAATGGAGATCGACAACTCCCGGTTGGCCTGTTGAAACTCGTAATCGATAGTCGCGTTGCGGCAGGGCTCATTGACGATGGTCCGAAGGCGAAACTCCAGATAGCGCCCCTCAGGGGTGAGGGTTTCCCATATATCGAGATAAAATTCGTCGTCTACATCCGGAACCACAACCGTGTCTTCCACAGAACTGAGGTTGCAGCTTGTAACAATGAAAATGACGGTAGCCCACGTAAGAGTTCGGTACATGCTCGGCAATTTTACAAAGTTGCTTCAAGATGATAAACGGCAAAGGGCTCCAAATGCTGCTTAGCCCTGGAGGAATTTTAAAGTTAGCGTTTTTTTAGGTTCGATACTACCTCTGGTACATTAAAAAAGCAGGAGAAGATAGGGGAAAAGCCCCTGATCCTGCATCAATAGAAAAAAGAGGCCGGCCACTGGCCTATGATACGGTTTCTTTGGCCTAAATTTTTTGAAAGGTTACGGCCTGGTGCATTAATTAACGCACTTGTAAGAAAACGCACGAGCTATTGGCTCCGGCAAAACAAACCCTGCTGGAAATGATCCAACTCAGAAATATTCGGAAATCCTACAAAACCGGCTACACCCAACTGGAAGTCCTCAAAGGCATAGACCTGGATATCGAGGCGGGGGCCTTCGCTTCCATTATGGGCTCCTCCGGCTCCGGCAAATCAACACTGCTCAACATCATCGGCATCCTCGACGAATACGAAGAGGGAGACTATCTGCTCGACGGCAAAATGATCAAAGGGCTCAGCCAGACGGAAGCGGCCCAGTACCGTAACCGGTTCATTGGCTTCGTTTTCCAGTCTTTCAACCTGCTGCCGTTTAAGACGGCTCAGGAAAATGTGGCCCTTCCCCTTTATTATCAGAAAATGGACCGCAAAAAACGCCAGGCCCTTGCCATGGAATACCTCGACATGGTGGGCCTTGCCGATTGGGCGGAGCACCTGCCCAACCAGCTTTCCGGCGGCCAGCAGCAACGGGTGGCCATTGCCCGCGCGCTCATCACCCAGCCCAAGGTCATTCTGGCGGATGAACCCACCGGCGCGCTCGACAGCAATACCTCCTACGAGGTAATGCAGTTATTCAAAAAAGTGAACAAGGAAGGGATCACCGTCATCATCGTTACGCACGAAAATGACATCGCCGCCATGACCCGCCGCGTCATCAGGCTGCGGGACGGCATCATCGAAAGCGGCGGCGTTGCAACCAGTGCCAGTTCATAACCCGACTCTAAATCCTATGATCGATTTCGATAAATGGCAGGAAATATTCAATTCCATCCGGAGGCATCCGCTCCGCACCATCCTCACCGCCCTGGGCGTCTTCTGGGGTATCTTCATGCTCGTCCTCCTGCTGGGAGCGGGCAGGGGCCTGCAGAATGGGGTGGAGTACGAGTTCAGGGACGACGCCACCAACAGCGTCTGGGTCCGCCGGGGCGTCACCTCCCTGCCCTACCAGGGCCTGCCCAAAGGGCGGCGGATCCGGTTCACCAATGAGGATTACGATATGCTCGCCGAGCACTTCAAAGAGGTGGAATACCTCACCGGGCGCTTTTATCTCTCCGGAGACCAGACGATCACCTACGGAAAAACAGCCCTCTCCTACTCGGTCCGGGCCGTACACCCTGATCACCGCTACCTCGAGAACACCATGATGAAAAGCGGCCGGTACATCAATGAAACCGACTTAAAGGAGTATCGCAAAGTGGCCGTCATCGGGGCCGTGGTACAGAAGGACCTCTTCGGCGATGAACCGCCGCTGGGGAAGCAGATAAAGATCGGCAGCACCATTTATACAGTAGTAGGCGCCTACACGGATACCGGCGGTGATGATGAAATGCGGATCATTTACATCCCCGTTTCCACCGCGCAGAAGGTCTATGCCGGCACCAAAGAACTGCACCAGCTGATGTTCACTACCGGAGATATGGGCCTGGCGGAAATTCAGCAATTGCAGGAAGAGGTCAGAGATGCCTTCGCCCGCCGCCACCAGTTCGATGTTAATGACCGGAAAGCCCTTTACGTCTTCGGCGCCGCGGAGGAGTATCAGAAATTCATGAACCTCTTCGCCGCCATTCGCGCTTTCGTATGGTTCGTGGGCCTGGGCAGCATCGTAGCCGGCGTGATCGGCGTCAGTAACATCATGCTGATCGTCGTGAAAGACCGCACCAAAGAGATCGGCATCCGCAAAGCGTTGGGCGCTACCCCCCGCTCCATCATTGCCATGATCCTCCAGGAATCTATACTGATCACGGCAGTGGCGGGCTACCTGGGCCTGCTGGCCGGCGTGGGGGCTATCAGCCTTATGGAATCAATAGCCGTAGAATATTTTCGCAACCCCCGGGTCGACCTGGGAGTCGGCATTGCCGCCACCCTCGTACTGGTCGCTGCCGGCGCTCTGGCCGGGCTGATGCCGGCGCGGAAAGCCGCGCAGATCAACCCCGTGGCGGCCATGCGGGAGGGGTAATAGAAATATTTGATGTTTGATGTTTGATGTTTGATTTTTGATTTTGCCCGGCCACCGGAGGGTTCCGCTCCCGGGGAACATTGTGAGCCTTCCAAAACCTGCCTACGAAGGGATTTTCTTCCCCCTTGGGGGAGATGCCGAAGGGTGAGGGGCTAGGCGGGGGCCGGTTGAATGATTGGATCGTTATACGGTTAAATTGTTATAGGGCTGCACCGAGGCGACAACCTAACAACAGAACCCTTTTGCCAGCCCACAGCACGACAACAATATAACAATATGCGAATCCAGGGCTAAAACCATGGGATTGCCCGGAGAGC
>CAYQKY010000068.1:0-38084 GCA_964418125.1 uncultured Phaeodactylibacter sp. | reverse complement strand
TTAGGTTTCTTTTCTACCAACATTTCGGCCCTCCGGGCCAAGTCTCGGGGTTGGAGGCTTTGTCTCCCGGAGCGGACCTATGGATTTAGCTCTGGATTCGCATATGGTATATTGTTTCTGGGCTCGGGCTGCTCTGCCTGATGCGGCCGCTCGTGGGAATGGTTGGATTGTTAGATGGGCTATAAGGAGGTCGGCCTGGAGGCCGCTATCGAGCGCACCCTTGATATGAAAGCTTCTGAAATGGGGATCAAGCTGGATGGCGAAGGGATCATCCACCGTTTTCAGGACTTTCTGAAGAAGGCCGCCCGCAAGGGGCCGGTTGTCTTTTTGATCGACGAATACGATAAGCCACTGATCGATTATCTGGAAAAGGATAGCCTGCCCGCTGCGCTGAGCCACCAGAAAATTTTAAAATCCTTTTACCGTATCATAAAGGACAACGATGCCCACATCCACTTTCTTCTCCGGGCCCTTATCACCGGAGTGAGTAAGTTTAGCAAAGGCGGTAGGCGTCAATTTCAGTAGCGAACAAAAAGCCAATAAGGAGTGGGAAGTGGCCGAACTGTAGATTAGGGCTTAGAAAATGGATACCTGCGCCTTTCCTATCGCGCTTTTCGCTTAAAAAACACAAACCCATTCTTCCTCCCCACCTCCTCCAGCGTTTCCATCTCCTCCAGCGGCTTGGCCTTATGCACCTTGGTGGAAATGTAGGCCGGCTTGTCCAGCGGGTCGAAGAAGAGGCGGTTCATGCAGGCCGTGTCCTTGAAGCAGGCCTCGCCCGGGCCCTGGGGGCGGCCGTAGAAGAGGTGGGCGTAGGTTTTATAACCGTAAGCCGCCAGGTGGCAGTCCTCCTCCGCCTTGTCGGCAAAGAACTCGATGGCGGCGCGCTGGGAGTAGCCCTCGATGCGCCCGATGAAAAAGCCAAGGGTGAGCATTATGAAGACGGCCGTGCCGCCGAACAGGATCGCGAAAGAGCGGCCTTTGCTCCCCTGCCGGTAGGTGATGAAAAAGTAGCCCAGCAGCCCCAGCAGGAACAGGCCGGGGATGATCTCCAGTCCCGTCCAGCGGACATCGGCATCCAGGTTGCCTTGCGCGAAGGGGTCGTTGAAGAGGGGCTTGAGGACCTCGGCGTTCATGCCGATGAAAGGCAGGGCCACCGTGGCGAAGATGAACAGCCCGCCTACGGACCACAGCCCGAAGGACATCCAGCGGTTGAGCCGCACCTGCCCGTCGAGCATCTTGTCGATGGTGTGGGCGGCCAGGTAGGTGAGCGGGAAATAACACATGGAGGAATAATGCACGATCTTCGACTGCACGATGGTGAACAGGATGAGCACTACCCAGAAGAGGTACTTCATCCAGCGGCGGAAGTCGTTCTGATAGGGGAGGGGGTCCTCCGGCATCCTGAAAAAAGAACGGATGGCGAAGATGGAGGCTGGGAAGCAGCCCACCAGCAGCACCACGAAGTGGTAGCCCGGAAAACCGGCGTGTCCCGCATCCGGCGTGCTGAACAGCCGGTACTGGTACTTATTGAACTCGTAGATGAACTTCGGGCCGTTCTGAAGGGTCTCCACCCCATACCAGATCAGGCTGACGATGGTGGCCGAGAGGGTAAAGAACAGAAACTGCGGCACATTCACATAAAAGCGGAAGCGCTGGTACACCCAGTACACGCCCATGGTGAGCACGGCGACCAGGTAGGCCACCTGCCCCTTGGTGAGGATGCCCATGCCGATCCAGAAGCCACCCAGGAAGAGATACCACCACATACTTTTGTCCAGTACGATGTTGCTGTACTGATTCTTTTTCCAGTGAAAGAGGATGAAGTAGTACAGCCCGAGAAAGATGAACAGGTTGAACCAGGGGTCGATGATGCCGGACTTGAAGTACAGGAAGGGCAGAATGCTGCCGAAGTAGGCCCCCGCCCAGAGGATACCGAAGCGCGTATCCTTCAGCCGCTGCCCCATGCGGAACAGCAGCGGCAGGGTGATGATGCCACAGACGGCGTTGGGAAAGCGGGCGGCAAAGTCGCCAATACCGAAAATGGCCATCGCTCCGGCCTGCAGCCAGAAGAAGAAAGGCGGCTTCTGAAAGAACGGCTCGAAGTTGACGTGCACCCGCGTGAAGTCCTTCAGGATCAGCATCTCCCGGCTGATCTCGGCAAAGTTAATCTCATCCCAGTCGAAGAGGTGCACTCCCCCCAGGAAGGGGATGAAAAACAAGGCGCCTAAGAGGGCGAAGCCCAGGCTGTATTTGTTGGTGTCTTGCATCATTTTTCAGGTTTAAGAACCTATCAGAAGGGGATCAGAAGGAAGGTTCTCAAACCTTGTTCCTCCAGTCTCCCTCTCTCCCCAGTCTCCCTCTCTTCCTTTCTATTTTTTCCTACTGAACCAATTCAGCACCTTACTCACAAAATCGTCATTGATCCCCAGGGCTCCTTTGATCTTGGTGTACACATTGACCGCCTGCTTATCCAGCCAGATAAAGAGCGCCTTGACGCCGTCGGTGGGGCGGGCGCGGTAGTTGGTGGCGCGGGCGCGGGGCGCCTTTTCTTCCTCGGTGAAATAATAGAGCGCGATGGACTTGCGGGTCATATCCTCCGGGCACTGTATGGGGTCGGGCAGGCCGTGGAAGGAATCCTCATCGGTATTGAATATCGCGCAGCGGTTGAAAACCGGGCTGATCTTCTGTACGCATTCCTTCATGTCGCGCGACCACAGCTCCAGGTCGCCTTTGTACTCCGGCAGCCAGCCCTCGTTGAGGTAGACCAGCAGGTTGACCCGCCGGCGCCAGGTGCGCTTGTGGGGGTGCACGGTAAAGTCGGCGTGAATATTTAGGTAGCCGCCGCGCTGGCTCTGGTGCAGGCCTCCGCCTTCCAGGGTGGGGTCGGCTTTGAGGCCCGGGATGCCGGTCAGCTCGCTGAGGGCGGCGACGAAGGCCTCGCTGTTGAGTTCGCGGATGACCTCCCGGATGAAACCGGGAATGAGGTCCATTTTGTTGAGGCCGTGCTTTTTCTCGTTGACGTGCACGTAGTGTATCCAGCCCTGGTCCTTCACTTTGGGAAAGGCGTTCATGGCGCCGCGGGCCGCCCATTCTTCCAGGAAGTTGTCGAACCGGGCGTGCGGATAGGGCGCCGCTTGCTGATAAGCAGAGGCATGTTCCCGGAAAATGGTTTTCCATTTCTCCAGGTCGATGATCTGTTGCTGGGTGTCTTGTTCTATCATTGTTGAAAGCGATTGGGTGATTGGTTAGCGGGCAAAGATACAGCAATTCGGGGGCATTGCAAGAGGCGTCACTTCCCTTTGTCGAAATCAGGCGGGGCGTATTTCCATTGCCGGAAGAACTCCCAGACGACGATGCCGAGGCAGACAGAAATATTCAGGGAGTGTTTGGTGCCGAACTGGGGGACTTCCACACAACCATCCACAACCGCCATGGCCTCTTCGCTGACCCCCTGCACCTCATTGCCGAACACGAGGGCATACTTCTGCCCCTGATCCACCCGGACATCCTGCAGGAAGGTGCGCTTGTCGGCCTGTTCGACGGCCAGCACCCGGTAGCCTTGCTCCTGCAGCCGGCGGATGGCCTGTACTACCTCCTTTTCGTAGGCCCATTCGACCGACTCGGTGGCGCCGATGGCCGTTTTCAGGATCTCGCGGTGGGGCGGGGTGGCGGTGATGCCGCAGAGGTAGATCTTCTCCAGGGCGAAGGCGTCGGCGGTGCGGAAAGCGGAGCCTACGTTGAGGGCCGAGCGGATGTTGTCGAGCACCAGGCAGACGGGGGCTTTTTCCTGCGCTTTAAATTCGGCGACACTGGGGCGGTTGAGTTCTTTCAGGCTGAGTTTTCGCATGGTGCAAAGGTAAGTTATGTTGGAGATATTGCCGAAAGCAGCCGGGCTTGCAATTGTCAATTAAAACAATACTCTGATAATTATTATCTTGCTCCAAACAATTGTTCACCCGGTAACCGCCCATCCCTGATGCTCGACCGATTTCCACATTACTTCCAGATGGATTCCATGGACTGCGGGCCTGCCTGCCTGCGGATGGTGGCCAAGCACTACGGGAAGGATTACTCCCTCCAGTATTTGCGGGAGCACAGCTACATCGACCGGGAAGGCGTATCGTTGCGGGGCATCATCGAAGCGGCGGAGCACATCGGCCTGCGCTCTCTGCCGGTCAAGCTGCCCTTCAGCCGCAAAAGCCGGGGCGATGCTTTTTTGACGGACGCCCCGCTGCCCTGTATCGTCCACTGGCGGCAGCGGCATTTCGTGGTGGTTTACAAGATCAGTAAAAGGTATGTCTGGATAGCCGACCCGGCCGCCGGGAAGTTCAAGCTGGACCATGATACCTTCCGGCAGTACTGGCAGGGCGACGGTGAGGAAGGCATCGCCCTGTTGCTGGAGCCTACGCCCGAATTCTACAAAAAGGGGGAGGAACAGCGGGAAAATATCGATTACTTCTTTTTTCTCACCTACCTGAAACCCTACCGCCGGTATTTCATCCAATTGCTGATCGGCCTTTTCCTGGCCAGCCTTTTCCAGCTCATTTTCCCCTTTCTCACCCAGGCGATCGTCGATGTCGGCATCCAGAACCAGGACATCGGCTTCATCTACCTCATCCTGATCGCCCAGCTGATGCTGTTCCTCGGGCAAACGACGGTCACGGTGATCCAGAACTGGCTGCTGCTCCACATCGGCACCCGCATCAATGTGTCCCTGATCTCCGATTTCCTGGCCAAACTAATGAAGCTGCCCATCGCCTATTTCGACGCCAAAATGACGGGCGACCTCCTGCAGCGCATTGCCGACCAGGACCGCATCGAGGCCTTCCTGGCCAATTCCACCCTGAGTTTCCTCTTTTCGGCCTTCAACCTGGTGGTCTTCGGGGCCGTCCTGCTGATCTATGACTTTCGCATATTTATGATCTTCCTGGTTGCCAGTATCCTGTATGTGGCCTGGATCTTCCTCTTCCTGCGCCGGCGAAAGGAGATCGATTACCATAGATTTCAGGAATTGTCTCACCATCAGAACACGCTGATCGAGCTCATCCAGGGCATGCCGGAGATCAAACTGCAGAACAGCGGCCGCAAGCGGCGCTGGCAGTGGTCGGATATCCAGGCGAAGCTGTTCGGTATCAACCTGCGGTTACTGGCAGTAGACCAGTACCAGAACGCGGGGGCTTCCTTCATCACTCAGCTCAAGGACATTCTCATCACCTTCCTCACCGCCAAGCTGGCCATCGACGGGCAGATCACCCTGGGGATGATGCTGGCGGTGCAATTCATCATCGGCCAGTTGAACGTGCCCCTGCGGCAGATGGTCACCTTCATTCGCCAGGGCCAGGATGCCCGGATCAGCCTGGGCCGCCTCTGGGAAGTACAACGGATGGAAGCGGAAGAGGAGGACAGTGCTTTCAAAGCTACCAGCCTCGTTTCGGGAAGCAAGGAGATCCGGGTTGAAGGGCTCAGCTTTCAGTACAACAAACTTTCCGACTACGTCCTTCGGGACATCAACCTGGAAATACCGCAAGGCAAGGTGACGGCCATCGTCGGCGCCAGCGGAAGCGGAAAGACCACTCTCATCAAGCTGTTGCTGGGGTTCTACCCGCCGGTTCAGGGGAGCATCAGGGTAGCGGACATGCCCCTGTCCAACATTGACAAAACCTTCTGGCGCAGCCAGTGCGGAGCGGTGATGCAGGACGGCTTCATTTTCTCAGATACCATCGCCAACAACATAGCCGAGAGTGCGGAGCAGGTAGACAAACAAAGGCTGGTACAGGCGGTGGAAACCGCCAATATCCGGGAGTTTATCGAGTCATTGCCTCTGAGCTACAATACCATGATAGGGGCCAGGGGCAATGGCATCAGCCAGGGGCAGCGCCAGCGTTTACTCATCGCCCGGGCGGTTTACAAAGACCCGCAGTTCTTGTTCTTCGATGAGGCGACCAATGCCCTGGACGCCCGCAACGAGAAGGCTATCGTCTACAACCTTCAGGATTTCTTCGAAGGCAAGACCGTCGTGGTAGTGGCTCACCGCCTGAGCACGGTGAGAAATGCGGACCAGATCGTGGTGCTGGAAAAGGGGGAACTGGTGGAGAAAGGCAGGCACGAGGAATTAGTGGCCCAAAAGGGCGCCTACTATAACCTCATCAAGGACCAGCTGGAACTGGGCAATTAACCAACAACCAACAACCAACAACTAACAACCCGGCCATGCCAAAAAAAGACCCACAGAATGCCCCCCATGAAGCCGCCTTTCCCGATGAGCGGGAGGACATGAAGCGGATACTGGGCTACCCGCCGGGCTGGTCCCTGCGCTGGGGCATCACGGCCGTGTTTGTTGCGGTAGTGCTTTTCCTGGGCATTGCCTGGCTGGTCAAGTATCCGGATGTCGTCACCGCCCCGGTAGTGGTCGTTACCGAGAACCCTCCGGTGCGGCTGGTGGCCCGCAGCAGCGGAAAGGCCAGCCGTTTGCTGGTAGAGGACAAGCAGGCCGTCGAGGCGGGGCAGTTGGTCCTGGTACTGGAAAATACCGCCCGCCTGGAGGATGTGTTCCTCCTGGAGGAATTGGCGGGCCAGTTCATCGCCAAGTCCGGGCCGGAGGAGTTGCTGGACATTCAGCTTCCGGAAGGGCTTCACCTGGGAGAACTTCAGGGCCATTACGCCGCCTTCCGGCAGGCGGCGGCAGATCTTCAGTTCTTCGAACGCCGCCAGGGCGTCCTCGCCCGGATCGCTTCCCTGCAGCAACAGATCCGCTACCTGGAAGGGTTGAACGCCTCCCTGGAAAAGCAGGAGGCGACCCTCGCCCGGGAGGTGGAGATTGCCGAGCGGAGCTTCCGGCGCAACCAGGGCCTGCTGGAGTCGGGCGCCATCAGCCAGCTGGAACTCGAGCAGGCCGAAACGAACTACCTGCAGTACCGCCGCCAGTTGGAGAACCTACAGTCCAGAGTGCTGGATAATAAGCTTCAGGTAGAACAATTCCGGTCGGAGATCATCGCCCTGCGGGAAGGGCGAAGCCGGGAACGCATGGAAAAATGGCTTGCCGCGCGGGAACTACTCGAACGTCTGGAAAGCGAGATCGAACAGTGGAAGCAGGCCTTTCTCGTTATCAGCCCCATTGCCGGCCGGGTTTCTCTTTCGCGCCTCTGGAGCCCGCAGCAGTTTGTCCGGGCCAATGAAGAAGTGGCTACCGTCGTGCCCGGAGCGGGTGCAGGCGATATTGTCGGCAGGGCCTTCCTGCCCGTTTTCAACTCCGGCAAGGTTCGAAACGGGATGCGGGCCAACATCCGGCTGGATGGATACCCCTACCAGGAGTTCGGCGTCCTGCCGGGGAAGGTCAGCAACATCGCTCTGGTGCCGGAGGAAAACACTTACCTGCTGGAGATCGCCCTGCCCGACAGCCTCACCACCACCTATGGCCGCCGTATTCCTTTCGCCCAGGAGTTGCCCGGCCAGGCCAGGATCATCACTGAGGACCGGCGGGTACTGGAACGGGTTTTTGATCAATTGACCAGTTTGATGAAAAACAACTGACTGGAATTCAGTTGGTTGTTTGTTTTTTTGTTGTGGTTCTGTATAAATTATCTCTCGCATTCAGCCTGTCAACTGTCCTTTTCTCAGCCAGTCCAGGGCAGTAATTTTACCACTGTAATAATCATCTGAGAGCGCCAAAAAGTTTGCTTGGCTCAAATACCATATTACCAAATGGTTGGAAAGGATACACTGTGGAAAGCCATCATCGAAGACTTGATAGAGGAATTCCTTCATTTCTTTTTTCCAGAGAATGTCGATCAAATTGATTTTGAGCGTGGCTTTACATACCTGGCCCAGAGCAGTTGCGCCATTCAGGGAACCTTTTTGGGGTTGTGATGGAGGTAGCCCGCCGGGAGTTAGACATTGTAAATGAAGATGATGAGCGGCGATTGTACGTCAAAACTGAATTGGTGCGCTATTTGTTTCAGTTGGGGATTTCCAGGAAAAAAATTCAACATTTGTTAGACTTCATCAAGTATTATATTCACTTTGAAAAGGAAGGTTTTTTTGATAAATTTGACAAAGATATCGAACCAATCACTAAATCCAGAAAAGCTATGGGTATCCGGGAAGCCATTTTAGAAGAATTTAAGGAAAAAGGCTTACGTGAAGGGCGTAAAGAAGGGCGTAAAGAAGGCTTGGAACAAGGACTGGAAAAGGGCCGCGAGGAAGGCATCCGCCTCGTCATATCCCGTGCGTACAAAAGAGGCATGCCGGTGGAAGAAATTGCCGACCTGGTAGGCTTTTCTAAAGAAAAAGTGGAATCCATCATCCTCGAGTGGAAAAAAGAGGAAGAACAGGATTAATCCGGCCGTTCGTATAATACTACGCGTACTCCTCCCTTATTCCATTGCCGAACCACCTTCCATTCCTCCTTTAACCTCCTGATCTCTGCACTCCGGAAATCATTCATCACGTTGGAATAGAAAATGTAACTGTCCGCACTGAGGTTTTTTCCTTTCATCCCCCGTTCTTCCCCGTTAAGTTCCTTGAATTCCAGCGGGCCGATCTCCGGAAAGGCTGTGCCGACAGATTCCAGCGGGATATTCTGTCCGTCCAGATAATCCAGCAGTTTCTGGCGCAGGCCGTAGTAGGGCAGGTGGGCCAGAGTGGAATCCCAGCCCTGGGATGTAGTATCCGGATAGATCCACAGGTTGCCCGTCAGCAGGCCGGCGAGGGCGGCGCCAAAGAGCAGGCGGCGGGCTCGAACAGTAAGAGCGGTGTGCGCCAGCAGGGTGTAGAAGAGGATCGTACCGCTGAGGAAAATGGGTAGCAGGTAGCGGTGGCCATGCAGGCCCCGGTAGGCCAGAAACGTGATGCTGAGCAGTGGCAGGCAAAGGGCAAACAGCCAGGATGCCTGCCGGATCTTTTCATTTTGTTCCGAAGTGCGCCCCTTCCACCGCAGGTAGGCCAGCCAGGCCAGGAGCAGCCATAAAAACAAGTGCCCAAAGTCGGCCAGGCGCCAGGCCAGAATGGCGGCATTGCGCAGCATGCCCGCCAGGCCCACCCGCTCGAAGCTGGGCGCCCAGGGCATGTCTTCGTGGTAGCCGATCCAGCCCTTCTGCTGGTAGTGGTAAAACAGAAAGGCCAGCGCCAGCAATCCGGCGGGCACGTAGGGCAGCGCCTGCCGCACCGGCGTGAGCCAGCTTTTCTTCCAGTTCAAAATAAGGCCAAACAGATAAAGAATGCCCACCAGCATCATGCCCCGCGTGCTGATAACGGCCAGCCCCATGGCGCCAAATATCTGTGCCCCTTTCTGCCGGTTGAGGATGCCGTGGAGGGCCAACAGAAAAAAGCAGGCCAAAGCGATGTCCGGGCTGACGAGAACGGCCTGGGCCGACAGCACGGGGCCGGCAACCGCCAGGAGCGCCAGCATCCAGCTGTTCTCCTTTCCGCCGAAGTGATCTCCAAGCCGAAAAAGCAGGACGACGATGCCCAGCAGGAAGGGCAGCATGGCAAAATGGCTCGCCGCCAGGCTTTTCCCGAAGAGATTCCACACCAGCGCCAGGTACATCCCAAAGGCAGGCGGGTGCCCGCTGTCGATCTCATCCGGCAGGAGCAGGTAGCGGAAGCCGTTCTCGTAATACCAATGGGCGTGCTTGGAACCCAGCTGTATGGTGTCCCAGAAAAATACGTGGTGGCGCACCAGGAAAGTGGCCAGGATGGCGAGTAAAAGCAACGCGCCCAGGGTGATATTTCGGAGGTTGGGAGTCATTTTTTCACGGTTCAATGTTTCACTGGTACATGGTTTCACTGCTAACACTGGAACAATGAACTCAGAAAACAATGAAACCATTCTTCATTACTCCTCCTTTTTCCCTTCGTACTTCTCCTGCATGCAGGCCTTGATGAAGGCCACAAAAAGCGGATGTGGCGTTTCCACCGTACTCTTCAGTTCCGGATGGAACTGCACTCCGATAAACCAGGGGTGGTCTTTGAGTTCTACGATCTCCACAAGGCCCGATTCGGGGTTGATCCCGGAGGGGATCATTCCTGCCTTTTCCATAGGTTCCAGGTAGGCATTGTTGAATTCGTAGCGGTGGCGGTGGCGTTCGCTGATCTTGAGGTGCCCGTAGGCTGCCATAGCTTTGGAGCGGCGGCGGATTTCGCAGGCGTAGGCGCCCAGCCGCATGGTTCCTCCTTTTTTGGTGATCTTTTTCTGGTCCGGCATCAGGTCGATGACCGGGTCTTTGGCCTGAGGGTTTACCTCCGTGGAGGCCGCATTTTCCAGCCCCATCACGTGGCGGGCGAATTCGACCACGGCACACTGCATGCCCAGGCAGATACCGAAGAATGGAATATTATTTTCCCGCACATAGCGGATGGCCTTGATCTTTCCTTCGATGCCGCGTTCGCCGAAGCCGGGGGCGACAAGGACGCCGTCCAGCCCTTCCAGGCGTTTCACTACGTCATCATAGCTGTTTTCCAGGTGCTCGGAGTGGATGGGTTCTACCCTTACATGGCACTCATTGACGGCGCCGGCATGGACGAAGGACTCGTGGATGGATTTGTAGGCGTCCTGAAGTTCATTGTATTTACCTACCAGGCCGATCTTTACTTCGTAAGTAGGGTTTTTCAGCCGTCCCAGAAATTTTTTCCAGGCGCGCAGGTCCGGCTCTTTGCGGTCCTTCAGGCGCAGTTTGGTGATGGCCACTGTGTCCAGCTTTTCCCGCAGCATGAGCAGGGGCACATCGTAGATGCTTTCTGCGTCAATCGCTTCGATGACAGAGCCTACGTCCACATTGCAGAACAGCGCCAGTTTGCGGCGGATGTCCATACCGATGGGATGCTCCGTGCGGCACACCAGGATGTCGGGCTGTATCCCTGTATTGAGCAGTTCCTTCACGGAGTGCTGGGTAGGTTTTGTTTTCAGCTCTTTTGCCGCCCGCAGGTAGGGGATGAGTGTTAGGTGGATGACCAGGCAGTTGTCGGCGCCGAGTTCCCAGCGCAGCTGGCGCAGGGCTTCCAGGTAGGGCAGCGACTCGATGTCTCCGACCGTTCCCCCCAGTTCGGTAATGACGATGTCAAAGTTGGTGGAATTCCCCAGCAGTTGCACCCGGTGTTTGATCTCATCGGTGATGTGGGGAATGACCTGCACCGTCTTGCCAAGATAATCACCGGCGCGTTCTTTTTGAATGACGGTCTGATAGATGCGGCCGGTGGTGACATTATTGGCCTGAGAAGTGGGGCGGTTGAGAAATCGTTCGTAGTGCCCCAGGTCCAGGTCGGTTTCGGCGCCGTCGTCGGTCACGTAGCACTCGCCGTGCTCGTAGGGGTTGAGGGTGCCGGGGTCCACGTTGATGTAGGGGTCGAACTTCTGAATGGTGACGGAGAAACCGCGGGCTTGCAGAAGCTTGGCCAGAGATGCCGAAATGATGCCTTTGCCCAGCGATGAGGTGACGCCTCCCGTAACAAAGATGTATTTGGTCATAGTTTTTATTTGGCGATGAAGCGTTGGCGCCCGGCTCTGAAAGGGCTGGAAAAGGCCAACGTTTCATCGCCAGATGCCATTTTAGTAGTGCTTGTTACGGGACACAAAGATACGAATTGAATTTGGGAATTCGGGGGCCAATGAGGCCTTTATGGGCATGGCAGGTTAGAAAAATATTGCATTTATATTTAATTCTTTGAATGTAAAATGCTGATGGCGCACCCCATACTGCCATACTGCCAGGCGTAAATACCCTATCCTCCGCTAAGGGATTGTACGAGCAAGACGATGCCGGTGATAATGGCAATGCACAGAATACAAACCAGGAAGAATTTCAGGGCCTTTGATCTCATAATGACAAAATAAAAAACCTTTGGCCCTCAAATTAAGGGCCAAAGGCGGGATCTCCAATAATCCTTCCGAAAAAGGCCGGGCTCCCTGTCGCTAACAGGAAATGGAGGGGGAGCTCCGGCGATCATGCAGATTATTGAATGACTATTTTTCGGACAGCTGTTCCTCCTGCGCCTTGAAGTACCAGGTAATACAGGCCGCTGCCAAGCTTGTCCAGGCCATCGGCCTGAAAGCTGCTTTCCCGGGCGGGCGCCGTTTCCTGGAAAAGGGTCCGCAGGAGGTTGCCGTTGGCATCGTACAACCGGGCCGAAAGGCGGGTAGCTTCCCGGAGGTTGAGGCTGACCTGTATTCTTTCGGTTGCAGGGTTGGGGAATATCTCCCAGCCCGCCAGGCTGCTGATCTCCTGAACGGAGGTCGGGAACCCAATATCCGTAAAGTCAGTGTTGTGCGTGAATTCACGGCTTTCGTCCCCGTCGTCATCGTCGAAGTTGATGCGCCAGGCATGGTCAGTGGGCGGAGCATCGTAGGCGCCGTTCTGGTTGAGGTCGGCATAGAAGTCGGCGTTGTAATTCTCGCCGACCTGTATACCGGGCACCCGCACTTCAAAATCGGGTAGCAGGATCTCCGGAACTGTGGCCCGCCCGGCTTCTTCACCGGTACCGGTATTGACGAGGCGCAGCTCCAGTTTCTGCCCTACATGAGGGTTCATATTGAAGAACTCCAGCCTGAATTCATACACCCAGCCGATATCGGTAAAATTGGTGCCGTGCGGGAAGGTTACCGTCTCGTCTCCGTCTACCGGGCCTACTGTCATGCGCCAGGCGTGGTCGGTGGGCGGGGCGTCGTACAGGCCATTCTGGCTGAGGTCGGCGTAGAAGTCCAGGTTGTAAGTATGGCCGGGCTCCAGGAAGGGAAGGTCGATATTAAAATCCGCCGTTTCAATGGCGTCAATATCTTCACGGCCCACTTCTTCTCCGGTAGCCTGGTCAACCAGACGGACGCCGAACTGCTGCCCGACATGTGGGTTCATGCCCGTAAGTTGGAAACGGAGCTCATGCCTCCATTGGATGTCGGTAAAATTGGTGGCGTGGGAGAAAGAAAACATGTTCATTCCGGCGCTCAGGTTATCGGCATCCATGCGCCAGGCGTGGTCGGCTGGCGGAGCGTCGTAAACGCCGTTCTGGTTGAGGTCGGCGTAGAAATCCAGGAAATAGCTACGGCCGGTTTCCCCGTTCAGGGTGATTGAAAAATCGGGGCCGGCAATGGAGGCTACCGATTCCCGGTCTTCTTCCTCCATTGTCGCCTTGTCGATCAGCCGGGCCTCGAATTTCTGCCCGACATGCGGGCTCATTCCGGTGAGGTTGAAAACGACTTCCTGGGCAAAAAGGCCTTTCGGAAGCAGAAATCCGGCTACCGCTAATAATAGTAATGTTAACTTTTTCATAGACACATTTTTGGTTATTGAATGATGTTGTTTTTGGGCAATTTTTTATTCCTGATAAGGCACAAAGGGCGGCCGCCTACGTTGCTGCGGGGCTTCGCCGTTGCAGTTCTGAAGGGCCTCTTTATTTCGGTTACCATATTTTCCTGGCCAGCCGCACCTCCAGGCCCAGGCTGTATAGTTTGACATGGCCATGCCCTACGCCTGCCAACGGAACTTGCAGATACGGGCCTGCCTGCAGGGCCCAGCGTTTGCCGATTGCCGCCTGATAGCCGGCAGAAAGCTGGGCTATGGCAAACCAGTGGGCCTGGCCCTTATCCGTCTGCCACCACCGGATGAGGTCGGGCTCTTCGGCCGAATATCTGTACCAGTATTCTTCCATCAACAATAAATAGGAGGCCAGGCCTGCGCTGAAAAATGGCCCGTTGCCGGAGTATCCCCGGGAATAATATTTCAGCATTACCGGCACTTCAAGGACATTGCAAAGCCCCCGGGTACTCTCGGGTGCGATCCTTCTGGTCCAGAACCCTTTGGGAGGAATGTATTCTCCTTTTCCGGCCAGATAGTTCATGCGCAGGAAACTGGCTCCCAGCCCCAGTGCAAAACGGCCGTTGTACTGATATTCCGCAAAGATGCCGGCTTTCCAGCCGCCCCTCGAGAAATCTCCCCACCCCACGGAGAACATCCCAGCCGAGAGCATGGGGCCGAAAACCAGATGGCTGGAGGTTTCGTAGCTGCCTTCCCACTTACTGGGGAAGGAAATGTCGGGGGCTTCCCGGTAGCTGGCCTTTTCAGCCCGGGGAGGCAGGAGGTGGGCAGGAAGCGGCACCAGCCGGAAGGCATCCTCCCTCATTTTGATGCGAGGCAGGCCGGCGTTGTCGGTTTCCTTCAGATCGTGCTTCTTTTGGTTCTGAGGATTAATAGGGTTGACAGATGGAGGCTGTGTCTCTTTAACTCCCTGGCCCGGGCCGTTGTTCAGGAGGAATGGCCATTCCTCCCGGGACTGCAAGGCTTCCTCTCCTTCAGAATAGACGGCTTCCTGCTCCAGCCTGTTCGGTAGGGGCTGTACGGCTGCCTCCCGGAGGGGGTGGGGTTCCGGGCTTTGCCGGGCTTCTGTTTTCTCCTGAAGGGCTATTGGCTTTTTTGCCTTTTCAAACTCTACCTGTTCCCGTTGTTTTTCCGGGTAGCCCTCAGCCTTCGGGCAAAAAAAACACAATGCCAGCCCGCCCAGCAGGATCAAAAAAGCCAGCCCTGCCATCCACCAGAAAAACACCCGGCGGCGCCTCCGGTCCAACATAGCTTCCATACGTTCCCAGGCGGTGGGGTTGTACTCAAAATCGTACCGTTCAGCACCCTTCCGAAACAGCTTGTCCAGCTCGTGCTTTGAAAGCTCAGGCATAACGCGTTTTTAGATTTTGCCGGATCATTTCTCTGAGTTTGTGCCTGGCCTTGGATAGGTTGGATTTGGACGTTCCCACACTTATCCCCAGCGCCTGGGCAATTTCTTCATGCTTGAAGCCATCGATGACATACATGTTGAATACTGTCCGATAAGCTTTAGTAAGGGACTGAACCATAGCCATGAGTTCCAGGTAACTGATCCTGCTCAGGATATCTTCTCCGGTAGAAATGCCTTGTGCTTCATCCATCTGTACTTCTCTTTTGAATTTGTCCTGTTTGCGGACATGGTTGATCGCCGTATTGACTACGATCTTCCGGAACCAGGGTTTGAACGGCTTCTCTGCATCAAATTTTTTAATGTGCCGGAATACCTTCATAAACCCATCGTTCAGGATCTGAATGGCCTCATCCTCATCATCAGCATACCGAATGGTGATACTCATGCCATAGGCATAGAACCGCTTATACAGTTCATGCTGGCTGCTGCGGTTACGCTTGCGGCAACCCGTAATAACTGGTAAAAGGTCGGATGCGGCTTCAGCATGCATCTGGCGAATGGGTGTTTGTTTACCCCATACCCGGCAAGGCAGCATAGGGTTGCCTGAAGGCAAAAAAAATTCCAATAGGAGAAGCTATTGGAAATACCCGAAGGGGGAAAATGTTTTTTGCTGAGCGGGAAGGGAATAGGACTGAGCAGGAAATGTGTGCGGGGCAGCGCCCCGGGCCGAAATCCGGTAAGGCCGGGAGACCCGGAGAAATGTGGTGGGAATGTCAAAGTACCTGGACAAAACAATTTAACAATACTGCTATCTAAGAGCATGTTTGGAGGTAGTCATTTTGGCTGCAAATACCAGGTTTCGGAACCTCAGGAAAAATGCCCTTTGCGTTTCGAATTCCAAACAGGATCAGGATACGTAATAACAAAAAACTCACTCCTCAATACACCAGCACCCGCTTAACCGCCGTTCCGGCCTCTGTGGTAATGGCCAGGTGGTACAGTCCGGAGGGCTTCCCCGAGATATCAATGGGGAACAAGAGCCCCGGCCAGCCGTCGCGTGCGCCGGAGTCGTAAACAAGTTGCCCGGTGGGGGCAAACAGCCGCAGGCGGAGGGTGCGGAAAGGGGTTGTTTGTTCTACCGTAAAGCGGCCGCTGGCAGGGTTGGGATAGACGGCAAAGCTCTGGCTTACTTCCGGTTCGAGGGCCTTATCGCGGGTGGCGGTAAGCACGTTCTGCCCGATTGGTTGATCACTGTAGGCGACCAGGTTGGTTGCCATTACAAGATGGGGGTTGAAACCGTCATTGCAGTTGGGGCAGGTGACGCCATTGACGCAGGCCGGGTTATTGACGTGGCACTGGTCCACATAACCGGGGAAGAGGCTATAGAAGAATTCCTGAGGGCCCTGCCCGATGTAGGGGGAGAGAACGTACTCGAAGAACGGAGATATGGCGCCGGGGCGCCATCCCGCCCGGCAAACCACCAGGTGCCGTTCTGGGGGGAGCAGCTGTCGGGATTGGGGCCGCACTGCATCCAGTTGGGGTGGGCAAAGGTTTCCTGGCCGTTGACGAGAACGTGGTGGGTGGCATTGTAGAATTCGGCGGCATTGAGGCTATTGTTCTCGCCCCACCCGTGGCCGGTGCCTACCAGATGGAGCCGGGCCTCCTCCACAACGGGCAGGATGTCGACCAGGAAAGTATCGGCGGGCTGCCGGTTGGCGGGGTCTCCGAAAGCGTGGTAGCCGTACCAGAGGCGTTCCACCCGGCTGTAGCGGTAAGGCGCCTGGCCGGCTTCGTAATCGAGGCCCAGCGTTACGGCCCACCCCCGCTGGAAGGTGCCGATGCGCACCCGCATTTCGGGGTTGCCCTGCAGGAGGGAGGCATATTCGGTGACGTCTATAGTGTGCTCACATTCTATTCCATAGGGTGTGATCCTCCCAGTCCAGCTCATCAAGGAGGAAAGAGGCGAGCCGGCAGAAGTGGACGAGGCCGTCACCGGTTTTCCGCGGGAAATCTCCTATTCGAAGCATTCCTGGCCCTGGGAGAGGTAAGGAAAAGAGCAGGCCAGTAAAAGGGGGAAGAAGTACTGAAAGTATGCTATGATCCTGATGAAATGGAAGTCGATGAATCTACGCCATGATGTACCGGCTGATGCCGGCCCGGCGATAAAGATAAACAAAATGAAATTTTCCGCTTTCGCACCTTTCCCCCGTCTTGCTTGTTAAATTACTGGTAAATTTTCAAAACAAAACTCAAAAATACAGAGACATGGCAGAAAGGAGCTTAAAAGAGAAAATTGAAAGCCGCCTGCAAAGCTGGAGAAAAGAACTTGAAGAATTGCAGCTGCAACTCCACCTGGGGCGCAAGGAAGCCCAGGAGAAGCTGGAAGAACAGAAAGGCCGCCTGCGCGCCTGGATGGATGACAACCGCGGACGCTTCAAAGAGATCGAAGAGGAAGCCGGCGAGGAAGCCCGGGAATTCCAACAGAAGTTCAACGAGCTTCTGGAGAAACTGAAAAGAGCCCCGGCCGAGACAAAAGAAGCGGCCAAAGCCCAGGAAGCCGAACTGTCGGCCACCATGGATGAACTGAAGGTAGAGGCAGAAAAGCTCGAAGAGCAGGGCAGTGAGCAGGCCGCCGGAATGATGGATGATTTCCAGGACCGCCTGGCCCGCTTCCAGGCCCACCTGAAGGTGCTTACCGCCCATTACCGCGAAGAAGCCGCCGAAGAATGGCAGGAGTTCCGGGAAGAAGCCCGCGAGAAGATCGAAAAGCTGAAAGGCAAAACCGAGAAATGGCAGCAGGAAGCCGGTGAAGAATGGAAGGAATGGCGAGGGGAGTTGAACCGGGCTTTTAACAGCCTTGCCAGCGCTTTCAAGCGGGAGAAAAAATAAAACCGCTATACCCAAATACAGCGCACTTTCTCCAAACTAATTTTCATTTTCCATCGTTCTAATGTTAACTCAATGTTAATTTATTTTTAACTTAGAGTTAACATCGGCCACCCTTTGGGGTGGCACTCTTTTTAGCCCGGAAAATGAAAAGCTTATGAAATGGACTGCCGTGCTGTTGATCGTTGCGTTGCTGGGGAATGCGGTACCTGCTGTCACCCAATCCGGCAATCTGCAAAAGATCCCGTTCGAACTGGTGAACGGCCTTGTCGTAGTCAATGCCTCCATAAATGGGGATACCGGGAGTTTTATTCTGGACACCGGTTCACCCATGGTGGTCGTTAACCCGAAGAATGTCGAAGGGCTTCAACCGGGGAAAGCACAGCAGAATTATGCTTTCCGGGGCCAGCCGGTAAAGGTAAACCACTTCAGTTGGGCCGGTATTGAACGAGAAGGAATGGATGCACTGGCAATGGACATCAGCCACCTCGAGAACGCCTCTCACCGTAAGATTCATGGCGTCATCGGATACGAAGTGCTGAGTAAGTACGAATTGATGTTCGACTGCCGGAACCAGGTCCTTCTTCTCTATGAGCCGCGCAACAGCTGGATACACGAACGGGAGGCTCCGCTATTCAGTTTCCGCTTTAAATTACGCGGGCAGTTGCCGGTGATCAAAGCCAGGATCGGAGGGCAAAAAGTGCACCTGGGCCTGGATACAGGTGGGACCACCAATCTGCTTTCCGAGCAGCTGAGGGAACAGCTTCCCGCATCCGTTATCGGCAAGAAGGAGCAGGAGAAGGTTCTTGGCGTGGGCAACATTCCGGAATATAAGGAATCTGCTATGGTTCGCGGTATTATGATCGATGACAAGCCTTTACATACCTCCCGCTTTCTCTTTACCGACCTTTCTCACCTCGATGCCCTTCATATTGAAGGCCTGCTCGCCATGCCCTTCCTGAGCAAATTCAGGTTCTCCATCAACTACCGCACCAAACGGGTATATGTGTGGAGCCACGGTGAAGAGATCAGCTACCGGACAATCTGAGCCCGAATATCAGGCTGAAGGCCTGAAATAAATCCGGGATGGCTCATGGTTTCGCCTGCAAGCTTCCTTTTGTTGGGAAGCTTTATTATTATGCCCTCTCCTTGCTGTATATGGCCAGCCCCCTCTTCGCTATGCTCTTCCCGGCAAGCTTCCGGCTTGCTCCGTCGGCCGCTTCGCTTGTGTCCGCGTTCTGAATTCCAACGCTTACACCCAGAAGCCTCCCCATTTCCCATCCGAAATCAGCTTAACGTAAAATTAACTTCCAGCTAACACCAAGTTTATTTTTGATGTCTTCCTTTGCAGTGCAAATGTTTTGGGGCGCTATCTGCATTCACTAGTATAAGTACGCCCGATAAGATTCAAAAACAAAAACCTGTAGTTGCAATGAAGAATTTCAAACAATTTTTATTCGCCGTACTGCCGATACTGGCGATTACGGTGTTCGCAGCCTGTAATAACGATGATGAGAATCCGCCTCAGGATGACATCATTGAAGTTTGTGGCACGGTTACCGGCCAGGATGGAACCCCCCTGGTGGGAGTTACGGTGTCTTCGGGCGCCGCTACGGCTACCACCGATGCAGAAGGCAAGTATTGCGTAAATGCAGATAAGGATGGCGCGGTGACCTTCTCGCTTTCGAATTATGAATCTGAAACTGAATTTGTTAATAACCAGACCACCATCAATATGACTCTGGTCAGTTCAGAATCGAACGAAACCACCTATGAAGAATCAACCGTAGAGAAGGAATGTGACAATGGCGAAACGGTCGATATCGTGCAGGTAGGCGTGACCGACCGGGGCCAGGGCACCGGTACGATGACATGGACGAATGATAAGGCCTGGATACTTGAAGGCCTGGTATTCGTCAACAGCGGCCAGGTGCTGACCATTGAACCGGGTACCATCATAAAAGGTAAATCCGGCCAGGGGGAGAAAGCTTCCGCATTGGTTGTAGCCCGGGGAGGCCAGCTTATCGCCGAAGGAACGGCGGACATGCCGATCATCTTTACTTCCGAAGCAGATGCCATTGCCCGGGACACCGAAGGCAACCTCTGTGTAGGCGGTTCTCTGGCCAGTGGTGTCCGTGGCCTGTGGGGCGGGGTGATCCTGCTGGGTAACGCTTCCCTGAACGCTGCGACGCCGACCCGCGCCATTGAAGGTATTCCTTCTACGGAAACGCGGGGCACCTACGGCGGAACGAACGATGGTGAAAGCTCCGGAATTTTGAAATACATTTCCATTCGCCACGGCGGTACCGACATCGGCGCCGGCAATGAGATCAACGGCCTGACTATGGGCGGTGTTGGCTCCGGCACTACGATCGAATACGTCGAAGTATTTGCCAATAAGGACGATGGCTTCGAATGGTTTGGTGGCACCGTAAACACCAAGCACCTGGTTTCCGCTTACTGCGGCGATGATGCCATGGACTATGATGAAGGCTGGAGAGGGAAGAACCAGTTCTGGCTCATCTACCAGGAAGGCGCCGGCGACCGCGGCGGCGAGCACGATGGTGGGCCTTCTGATTGCGAAACCTGTGAGCCTTTTGCCACACCGGTAGTCTTCAATGCATCTTATCGCGGGCAAGGTTCCGGCTCCAGCAGCCGTGCGCTGACTTTCCGGGACAATGCCGGTGGTGAATATCATAATTCAATCTTCTGGTCTTATGGCCGTGGGGTAGACATTGAGGTCCGTGCCTCTATCGATGACTCCTTCACCCAGTTCCAAAATGGTAACCTGAAGTTCACGAACAACATCTTGTTCGATATTGCCGACAGGTGGTTCGTGATCGGAAATGAAGATGAGGGCGATGTTTCTGCTGAGCAGGCCGAGTTGGATGCTTACTTCAGCGATGCCGCCAACAATATCCAGGTAATTGATCCCCAACTGGGTTCCAACCTGGCCCCGATAAACGGTGGCCCGGCAGCTCAGGCAGGCGCCGATGTGCCCAATGACGGCTTCTTCGAAGCTGCTTCCTACATCGGCGCTTTCGCTCCTGGGGTTGAACCCTGGATCAGCGGCTGGACGGCTGTGAGCAAGGAACTGAATTAATTTTCTGGTTCTCTGGCCGGGGGGCGGTAAAAAAAGGATATACTTCCTTTTTGAGCTCCTGTTCAAAGAGGCTGGAAAAAATGAATAATAATGGCACGGAGCACTCCCGTACAACCGGGGGTGCTCCTGCTACGTACAGGACAAGCACAAATATCAGATAATCTACTACTGCTGGTTTTCAGCGAAATGCTTTTAACAAATTACTATCATCTATGAAAAATGTACTGACTCTTCTCCTTTTGGCATTTGCGGTTTCTGCCTTCGGGCAGTCCGGTGTTATTCGTGGTAAAGTGATCGAGGCTGCCACCGGTTGGGAAGTCATCGGCGCTACCGTACAGGTTGAAGGCGCCGCCACCGGTACCGTAACGGATATTGACGGGACTTTTTCCCTTAAATCAGACCCCGGTGTATATTCGGTCCTGATCTCTTACGTAGGCTACGCCGCACAAAAGATCAACGAGGTAGAAGTAAAGGCCGGTGATGTGACCGTCCTGGGCGACATTGCTATGGAGGAGGAGGCTGTAACCACGGAAACGGTGGTCGTTACCGCCAAAACGATCAAAACCAGCGAAACGGCCATGCAGGCCCTGCAGCGGAAAAGCATCAAGACCCTGGATGCCATTTCCAGCCAGGCGTTCAGCCTGCGCGGCGATAATGACGCTGCCGCTGCCGTACGGCGGGTACCCGGTGTTTCCGTCCAGGAAGGGAAGTACGTTTACATCCGCGGCCTGGGAGACCGCTACAGCAAGACCACGCTGAATGGTGCGAACATTCCCGGCCTGGACCCCGACCGCAATACCGTGCAGATGGACCTCTTCCCGACCAACCTGCTCGATAATATTGTAGTATATAAAAACTTTACTCCTGACCTGCCCGGCGATTTTACCGGGGGCCTGGTCGATGTAGCCACAAAGGACTTTCCCGAAGATTTTACCATGTCTGCCCGGCTTGGCTTTGGGTATAACCCCCAGGTAACCTTTAACAATAACTTCCTCACTTATAATGGCGGGCAAACCGACTGGCTGGGCTATGATGACGGCGCCCGTGATTTTCCCGCCGCCCTGGGCAATATGCCCACTTTCGGACAGGCGCTTTCCAACGAAGCTGCCGCCAAGGAACTGAACGCTGCCACGCTCTCCCTGAATAATGAACTGGCCCCTACAACCGCAGCGCCGTTGCCCAACCACAATTTTACTTTTTCCATTGGCGACCAGAAGACGCTATTCGGCAAGCCATTTGGCTTCATCGGCAGCCTGACTTACCGTCGCGAGTTTTCCGGCTATGAAGACGGCTTCACCGGCCGGTATACCTTCGCCCAGGTGGGCGCCGATATCCTTACCACACAACGCGAACTCGAAGACCGCCGTTTTTCTGATTATGTCATTCTTGGAGGTATGCTCAGTGGCGCGGTTAAACTCAACAGTTTCAATAAGATCGGCCTGAATATCCTGCGCAACCAGTCCGGCCAGACGGATACCCGCTTCCAGGAAGGCCGCGTTTCCGGCGGCGCCTCCGACGGCCTGTATCAGGAACGCACCCTGGCTTACCAGCAACGCGAACTGACCTCCTTTCAGCTGAAAGGCGACCACGCCCTGGGAGAAAGCCAGCGGGTAAAGGTCGACTGGATCTCTTCTTATACACTTTCCGGCATGAAGCAGCCGGACCTGCGCTTCGTCAATAACTTTTTCGAAGAGCCGGACTTCTATATCATTGACCCGGCAGAAGACATTCCTCCGACCCGCTTCCGCCGTACCATGGATGAGGTTACCTTTGACAACAACCTGCATCTGCAGTACAACTTCACCAACTGGACCGGCCAGAAAGGGAACATCAAAGCCGGCGGAGCCTACCTGTACCGTACGCGTGAATTCCGGGAAAATACGTTCCGCTACGAGAATTTCCAGTCCGGGAATGTCAGTGACTTCCTGAATTACGTAACTGCGGACAATGCCTTCAGCCTGGAGAACCCCGGCGGAGTCTATATTGCCGACTACACGGAGGGCCGTAACCAGTACGATTCTGATATGAACGTATTGGGAGTATACGCCATGACAGAACTGCCGCTGACCGCTAAGCTGAAGGCCATCCTCGGCGCCCGCGCAGAGCAGACAACCCTGAATTTCACCAGCTTCAGTGAGGTGAACCCCATAAATGACGAGGCTCTGTTGGATGAGTGGAACTACCTGCCCAGCGCCGGCCTGATCTACGAGGCCCTTCCCGAAAAGATGAATGTGCGGGCTTCCTACAGCCGGACCGTTGCCCGCCCGACTTTCCGGGAGATTGCCAGCATCGCCATCTTCGATGAGATCCGCAATGTGATCGTTCTGGGTAATGAAGACCTGATGATCACCGAAGTGGATAATGCCGACTTTCGCTGGGAATACTTCTTCGAGCGTGGCGAGATGGTCTCTTTCTCCGTCTTTTACAAGAACTTCACCAATCCGATCGAACTGACGATCAACCCGCAGACGGGTGGAGGGACGCCGGAGTTTCAGTATCGCAACGTTGACCAGGCCATTCTATACGGAGCCGAGTTCGAGGCGCGCAAAGACCTGAGCTTCCTTGGCCTGCCCAGCTTCAGCATCGGAACCAACCTGGCCTATGTGAATTCGGAAGTGGATATCCCGGCGGCAGAATTGCAGGTGATCCGTATGTTCGATCCCAATGCCGACGCCACTCGCCCTCTTTTTGGGCAGTCCCCTTATATCGTCAATGCTTATCTGAATTTCCTTCCGGAATCGGGCAGCACAAAGGCCAGCCTCAATTTCAACGTTCAGGGTGAGCGCCTGTTCCTGGTATCTGTTGGGGGTACGCCGGACGTATACGAGCAGCCGTTCCCTTCGCTGAACTTCCGCATTTCTCAGGAGGTGGCCAACAACGTAAATGTCACCCTGGGAGTTGGTAATATCCTTGACCCGGAATTCAGGCGTACGCACGAATTCAATGGCCAGGAATATTTCTTCCGGAATTACCGCAACGGGCGAACCATTTCACTCGGGCTCTCGTATAAAGTGCAAAATTACTAGGAAGCTGAAAATGGGAAGCCGGAAAGCAGAATCAATCTGTGCACTTCCGATTTCCCATTTCGGCCTTCCGACTTCGAAATGAACCCCGTACTTTATGGACCCATCTTTAATGATCATGTGGCTGGGCTTCGTCCTGGCCGGTTACTCGGTTGTAGGAAACGACAGCATTCAGACCTTAGGTACTTTTCTCAGTTCCAACGAAAACCGCCCCTGGTATGTGCTCTGGTTTTTTGCCGGCAGCATCCTCACCGCTACGCTGGTGTACGGGTGGTACCACTATAGTGGGGACGTTTCGTATGAACGTTTATCGAAGTACCCCCTGCCGAAACCTTTTGCCTGGTACTATCTGTTGCCCCCTCTGGTCCTCATGGCCCTCACCCGCACGGGCATACCGGTGAGCACTTCCTTTCTCATCCTGACCTTCTTCAGTGAGAAGAACCTGCCGGACATGGTGTATAAATCCCTGCTCGGTTATGTCGTGGCTTTCGGCGCAGCGATCATCATATACCTCCTGATCTCAAAAACCATTGAGAAATACTTCATCGAATCGGAACCGACGCAGGCGGAACTTCGCGTCTGGGTGCCCCTCCAATGGATGTCGACCGGCTTCCTCTGGTCGCAGTGGCTGATCCAGGACTTTGCCAATATATACGTATACCTGCCGCGTGCGCTGAGCAGTACGGGGCTGGTGGTATCCCTGGCCATTTTGCTGAGCCTGCTGGCCTACATCTTTTACAGCAAGGGCGGAAACATTCAGAAGATCGTCAAGTCAAAGACGAATACCGTAGACATCCGCTCGGCTACTATCATCGACTTTACCTACGGGATGGTGCTGCTGTACTTTAAGGAACTGAACAACGTGCCCATGAGCACCACCTGGGTCTTCATCGGCCTGCTGGCCGGCCGGGAGATCGCAATCCGTTTGCGCCTGGAGAAAAAACTCACCCGCCAGATCGGAAGGATGATCCTGTCCGACCTGGGTAAAGTATTCTTCGGGCTGGTGGTGAGTATTGTACTGGTTTACATCATTAAGTTCCTGGCGAAATAGTCTTCTCCACTTTGGGCAGTACCTCTTCTTCCTCCTCTTCTTCTCCGTTGATGATCATGTCTTCGTAGATCTTCAGGATGCGGTTGGAGAACAGGGCCAGGTTGCGGTATTCCCCCAGGTGGTTCAGGAACAAGGTGCTGTTCCGGGTTCCTACCTCTTTGTTCTGTATCCGTTTGATCTGATTCTTCCGGGTAGTCCGGATGGCCTTAAAAATCACCGGAAGCTGGCCGATCAACCCGGCGGCTTTTTCCGGCTCGTAATCCTTCATGGCATCTACCGTTGCATTCAACCTGGCTTTCAGCAGTTCCTGGATCGATTGCAGCTCCTTTATCTGGCTGTCCAGTAAGGGTTTGTGGTTGTTATTGACATGGTTCAGGCTGGTAGTGACAATTTCCCGGACGTTTTTCGTCATTTCATGGAGGTAGTCCGAAAGCAGAATAAAAAAGTGGCCGGCCTGAAGGCTGTCATCGCTGAGCCGGTCCAGGGCCCGGTTGGCATTCTGCCTTCTCTTTCTCGTCCGCCTGTAGAGCTTATCGAATTTCTTGGCGGTTTTTGTCAGGCTGTTGAGGCCTTCTGTGCTCAGCCCCTCCAGTGTTTCATCGAGCAAGGCCTCAAATTGTGCGAAAGCCTCGGACAGGTTATTTATGCCTTTCTCGGTTATTTTTTCCTTAGTAAGGATTTCTTCATCCAGTTCCTTATCCTGTTCAAGCTGCTCTTCCATCCGCTGGCCGTGGTATTTGTGGGTCCGATAGATCACAAAGGCGGCTATAACCAGCAGCGCCAGGATAGCGATAAAACCTCCGAAGCTGAAGATCAGGGCGATGATGAAGGCCATGGTGAAGGCGGACAGCGCCGTGAAGAACCAGCCGCCGATGACCGAAAACATGCCGGTGACCCGGTATACAGCGCTTTCCCGCCCCCAGGCGCCGTCGGCCAGAGAGGCGCCCATAAATACCATAAAGGTCACATAGGTAGTCGATAAGGGTAATTTCAAAGCGGTGCCGATGGCGATGAGGATACTGGAAACGATCAACGTCACCGAAGCACGGATCATATCGAATGATGGAGCCTCTTTACCATGGGCGGCAGCCCTTTTCGTGAAGGCGCGCTCATCGAACTGCCGGCTGAGTTTGTCTTTCACCGTATCCGGCAATAAGTTTCCAACATAATTCGACATAGTGATCGCCCCCCTGACGATCGACCGGGAGAGGAAAGAAGACGAAAAGCGTTCGTCCCCGGCATCCTGCCGGCCCAGGTCGAGGGAGGTCTTAACCACCGAACGGGCCTTTTTGGACGTCCATAATGTAACTACCATGACAACCCCTGCCAGTAGTAACAGAAGGGTAGGAGTGGGGACTTTGCCCGCCAGGCCGCTCATCAGCAGCCCGTCGGGCGCTCCTCCGGAATCCACATAAATCTCGTAGGAATTGAAGCCGGCCAGCGGAACGCCGATAAAGTTGACCAGGTCGTTGCCGGCAAAGGCCATGGCCAGAGCGAAGGTGCCGACCAGGACGATGAACTGAAGGATGTCGAACCGGGTGAAGCGGTTCAGTAGCCATAGAATGATCGTCGAGCCGATGAAGCTCACGACCATGATCGTCCCGGTATGGTGTGCGATGTAATCCTGTACGCTTTCCGTCATGAAGGACGCTCCTTTAGCACCCTTGATGAGCATGAAGTACATAATGGCGGCGATGGCCATCCCGCCCCAGGGCGCTCCGAAGTAATTCAGCCTTTTTTCATAATCAAAGGAAAACAGGGCCCGGCTGAGATACTGTATGGCCATGCCTGCCGAAAAGGCGATGACGACCGATAACAAAATCCCCGAGATGATGGCAAGCGCTTTGGCCGAGTTGATGTATTCGTAAAGAGGCAAGGCGTTGGGGTCGGTATACACTTTGATGAGGGCGATGGCCACCGCTGCTCCCAGCAATTCGAAAACGATGGATACCGTGGTGGAGGTCGGCAGCCCGAAAGTATTGAACGCATCCAGCAGTATGACGTCCGTGATCATCACCGCCAGGAAGAGGATGATGATCTCCGAAAAGTAAAAATACTGAGGATTGAAGATCCCCTTGCGAGCTACTTCCATCATGCCGCTGGAAAAGGTGGCGCCGATCAGGACGCCGAGGGCCGCCACGGCCAGGATCGTCTTCAGCTGGGCGGCTTTCGCCCCTACGGCGGAGTTCAGAAAGTTTACGGCATCGTTGCTGACCCCTACGATCAGGTCGGAAATGGCCAGCAGGAACAGAATGACAACAAGCGCCAGGTACAGTGTTTCCATGGTATTGCTTTAAAATGCTACTTCAAATTGGAGCCGGTATCTCAGCCCGTTTATATCTTTTTGCTCTTTGTCGATCAAGGAAATGTCGGACTGTACTTTCAGGTTATGCCCGACGATGTATTTCGAAACCCCAAGGGTGTATTCCCTGGCGCCGGTAAAGCTCATTTCCCAGTTGGGGGTTACGGTAGTGTATCTTCCCGCCACTTCCCAGTTGCTTTTGAAAAGGTAGCCGGCCTGAATGTTGAACCCTGTCCCGGTGTGGTATGACCTTCCATCGGCGTCTAACATTCTGTCTTTGGCTTTTTCATAGTCGAGGCCGGAGGGAAGGACGCATGTCTTTTCGGCAAATTCTGCACTGATGGAAATCCCCCGGTATTTAAATACGCCGTCCACGAAAATCGTCTGCAGGTCATTGTTCAGGTAATGGCCTTCGGTGTCCATCAGGAAGCTGCCGGCCTGCTTTTGCCGGGAAGCTCCCTTGTTGAAATTATAGCTGACGCCCAGCATCAGTTTTGGGGTAGGCTCCCGTTTCAGGTCAGAATCGAAATAATCCCCCTTGCCGGAAAAATCGCCGAAAGGCAGGTATTCCAGCCTTCCCGTATAATTCAGCCCGCCGATGTTGTTGATGGCCATGTTCCTGCCTTCGCCCATGGATACGGCGACAATAGGCTTGATAACAGCCTTTCCCGAATTGAACTTGCTTCTCAGGTGAACCCCCATATCGCGGTCAATGTTGAAAATACTGTTCACCGAACTGCGGTCGACGAATTGAAGTTTCTGGGAGGAAACGACGCGCTCCCGGTTGCCCGGCAATTTCGTCTGTCCGGCCCAGAGTTCAAAATTTTTGTGGAATTTCCATTTTACTACGGCGTCCAGAATGATCTTCGGCGCCCCTCCGGACTGGGCGAAATCGGAGGTGCTCTTCAGGTCCTGGTTAGAAAGGGCAAGTTCAACCTTGTAGGCAAAATTGGGGTTGACGGCCCAGCCGTCGAATTTCAGCCTCGACCGCCGAATCGCGGCGCCGGATTGCCACGGGGCATGCGAACTGATATCTCCGGCAGTAGTGAAAAGGGTCTGGAAACGAAAACTGGCCTTGAGGAACATCGAGGAGTCAGAGGCCATTACGGATAAGCCCTTACCGAACTTTACAGAGGAAACAGGCCCTGAGCTTTGTGAATATGAAAAAAATGGTAGGCATATCCAGAGCAACAGCCCTGGAAATGGGGGGTAAATACACTTCATGATAGACACGGATTTGTTACAGCAAAAAATGGACGGAGCTAAAGTAGAAAGGGAATATTAACTGGAGATTAGGTCAGTGTTAACAGGATGTTAATTTTTTTAGGGGAGGAAAGGGTGGAATCTTCCAAGATCCTTCTTATTTTCAGCAAAAAAAGGGAGGCAGACGGTGTCCATTTTTTACTTCCGTGTCTGGTTGTAAAATGTCTGCCTCCACAAAAAATTATATAGCTTGCTCAGGCCGGCACATTACCGGCCTGTTTTTTTAGCTCGGTTTCTCAGAAGTGTGTTTGTTAAAAAGCGGGCGACAAGGATAAAGCCGCAAATTGCAGAAAGTAAGTAAAGTAAATTTGCACAACAGCTGAATACATGAAATTAACTATACGGCCGCAATTTTTGTTTGCGAAAAATACGGTTAACGTTTTAACTGAAAATTAGCTGAATATTAACTCTGTGTAAATGAAGGCGATTGCTTTCATCTCAGGTCAGAACAGAAACAGATACAGGTAATAGCACCCTACGCCCAGAAAAACTCCGCCCACCCCATATCGCACTACTTTTTCCACCTTTTGAATGGCGTTGAACCAGGCGCCGACCCTCTCCATACTGAATGCCAGCAGATAAGTGAACAGCAGTACGGGCAGGCCGGTGCCCAGGGCAAATAACAGTGGCAGGGAAAGGGGGTTAGAGGAGCTTAGTGTCATGGGGATGAGCATGCCGAAATAGAGCGCTCCGCTGTAGGGACAGAAAGCCAGGGCGAAAATGATGCCTAGTAAAAAAGCGCCCATTATTCCCCGTTTGCTGATCCGGCCGGTGAATTTTTCCAGGAATCCTCCTTTGAAATTGAGGGGAATAACATTAAGCATGATCAGGCCAAGGATCACCAGCAGGGGCCCCAGCCATTTTTCTCCGTTGCCCTGAAGGAAGCGGGCGATGTGGAACTTACTGGCCCCGAAGTACAGGACTACGGCAATGGCCACGTAACTGAGCGCCCTGCCCAGGGTATATAGTAGTCCACTCCATATTACCATGTGTTTTTCGCGGAAGCCTTTGGCAATATAGGCGGTGGCCGTAATATTGGTGGCGAGGGGGCAGGGGCTGATCGCGGTCAGCAGCCCCAGGGCGAAGGCGGCGAGCCATGGGAATTCCTGGCTCTGCGCCAGAGATTGCAGCCAGTCGGTCATGACCTGATCCTTTTAAGGCTTGCCTCCAGCTGTTCCTTCAGGCCGGCCTTGAATTTTTCCTCGTTACCGGCGTTCATAAAAGCAAAGCTGGTCAGGTCTACATGGCTTTCTACCCCGCCATTTACCGTGTTGATGATAAGGGTGGTGCCAAAGGCCAGGTATTTTTCCACAATGGCCGCGTTGGCCTCCTCGTCGGCGTTGATGAGGCGGAAGGTGATGACTCCCTTATCCATTTCGCCGGCGTATGCTTCGGTAAGCACTTCTTTTGTGAACCGCTCAATGGTGAGGCAGGTTTTGCAGCGGTGTTCTGTGTGGAAGTCCAGCACTTCGATGCGGCTTTCACCGGCAGCTGCCGCGGCTTTTTTTTGTCCCTGCGATTGTGCATTGCCCGAACAGCCGCCGAAGGCCATCAGGGCAGATATCAGGAATAGTTTGAAGGTGAATAACTTCATGGTTACAATGTTTGGTCAATAAAATACTACTCACACAGAGTGAGGGAAAAATGCCCCGTATAACAGGCCTGAAATAGTGGCCATAATGACCACCAACAGGATATAAACCACGGTTTTCTGCGTCCCCATCACTTCCCGGATGACCAGCATATTGGGCAACGACAGGGAAGGCCCGGCCAGCAGCAGCGCCAGCGCCGGCCCTTTGCCCATACCCGCCGCCAGCAGGCCCTGCAGGATGGGCACCTCCGTGAGCGTGGCGAAGTACATGAAGGCCCCAACGATGGAAGCGAAGAAGTTGGCTGATACCGAATTGCCGCCCACAAGCCAGACGACCCATTCGTTGGGGATCACTCCGGCTATTTGCGTGTCGTCGTGGGTGGACCCTAGCAGGAAGCCGGCGGCCAGGACGCCCAGGGCCAGCAACGGCATGATCTGTTTGGCAAAGCCCCAGGTGGAGATCGTCCACTCCCGGTTGTCGGGATCCTGCTCGTCGAGCATCGTTATGGCGCTCAGCCCGATAATGCCTACCACGACAGGGGCCAGAGGAGTGGGCGACAGCCAGGCCGATACGGCCGTGGCTGCAGCCGCAACCAGCACGTGCTGCCATTTCAGCTTCAGGATGTAAATCAGGGAGAATACCAATAAAACAGAGAATACCGATGTAAGCGCCCATTTATGGGCCCACAGCCAGTACCATACTCCCCCGGTAACATCCTCCCCGGGCCATCCCCAGTTGGCGAACACGAGGATCAGGACGAGGGTGAAGAAGTGGAAGGCCGTCTGCCACAGCGGCCGCTTTTCCGGGACATCCGGAAAGGTCAGCTGTGCTTCCGCCTTGGCCCTTTCTTCCCGGCGGTAGATGAAGGACATGGCCAGCCCGATCACCACCGCGAAAACAACGGCGCCAACCGTGCGGGCCACGCCCATTTCCAGCCCCAGTATCCGGGCCGTCAGGATGATGGCCAGGATGTTGATGGCCGGCCCGGAATAGAGGAAGGCCACCGCCGGCCCCAGGCCCGCGCCCCGCTTGTGGATGCTGGAGAACAAGGGAAGTATGGTGCAGCTGCAAACTGCCAGTATGGTGCCGGAGATGGAAGCCACCGAATAGGCCAGCCACTTTTTGGCATTGGCGCCAAAATATCTGATGACCGCTCCCTGGCTGATAAAAACAGCGATGACGCCGGCGATAAAGAAGGCCGGCAAAAGGCAAAGAATGACGTGCTCGCGCGCGTACCACCTCGTCAGGTCGAGCATGGCAAGTATGGCCTCCCGGAACCGCTCGGAGCCGAGCGGTAGAAAGAAAGCGAACAGGAACAGCACAACCATCCAGCCCAGGATACGGGCTTCCTTTTTCCAATTCATGGTTTATCGTTTTCCGGTGAGCAACGCTCTTAATTCAGCAGGCTTTTGATCTCCCCGGCGGCGGGGACCCTGCCTTTGATCTTCACTTCCTCGTCGATCACTACAGCCGGAGTGGACAGGACATTGTAGGCCATGATCTGCATGATGTCTTCCACTTTCTCTATTGTCGCCTCCACGCCCAGTTCATCTACGGCCTGGCGCACAACGGCTTCTGTTTGTCTGCATTTGGGGCAACCCGTGCCCAGTATTTTGATGCTTTTCATGATTATATAGTTTATCGGCGAATTACGATGATTGCAGGTAAAAAAATACTGATTTTTGTCATCTGAACAGAATGACAATTATTCCTTCTCAGTGGTGAACCAGGTTTTGCGGCTTAATTTTTTCATGCAGCCCGGTAAGTTTTTCTTCCATGAAGCGGGTTACGTATCCTTCCATTTCCTGCAGGGGTTTTACCGGAATGAGATCTTTCACCTCTTCATAAGATAGGCCAGGGCCGAAAAGCAGATTGGCGCTTGCTGAGATGGTTTCGTTCAGGGCAGACCGGCACGCCGCTCTGCTCAGCCCGAAAGTTTCTCCCAGTTCGGCCAGATGTTGCCATTGATACCAGAAATAAGTGGGCGACATGGCGGCAATAATGGCGTAGGCTTCAAGCAGCTTTTCTTCTACCTGGAAACTGTTCCCGAGAAGGCTGAATATTTCGATAAGCTCTTTTTCATCCCGGCCGCTGAGGGAAGGGCTTAAAGCGAAGGGATTATGGCCCTGATTGATGTATGCCGGTGCATTAGGTATCATTCTGGCCCATTTTTGCGTGCCGGCCATCTCAGCCAATTGCTCCAAAGTGATCTTGGGGGCCAGCGACACCCCGATCGCTCCCGGTGAGAACGCCCCTTTCAGCGGTTTAAGGGCTTCTGCAATCACCGGAGGGTGAAGGGCGATGAACACAATGTCCTGCGATGCAGCATCAACGGCGTTTTTTACAGTGTCAATGTAGGGAAAAGTTTCCTTGAGGGCATGAACAACGGCGGGGCCTATGTCATGAACAACAACGGAGCGGAACTCGGCGCCTTTGTTCGCAAAGGCCTGCAATAAAATTTTTGTGGCTCTGCCGCCACCGATAAAGCCCAGAGATCTCGTCTTCATATCCAAATAGGTTTATGTGAAATGAATGGTTCTCTGCCTATAAACATAGTTCATCGTAAATAAACGATGATCCGGAGGTGAAAAATAGCCTCCTTTCATAAATCCTGTGGACGGAATTTGTCAAAGAACCAAAAATATTACGGCCTTACTTATCCATCCGGGGTACATGGTTGGGATATTCCTTCAGCATTCGAAAAATTGAATAACTCGCCGAACAACCGGCGGGCTACCGGCCAGTTGTCATGGTTCAGGCAGTATTTTACCTTGGGCGGCATGATCTCTCCCTGGATCAGCCCTGCCTCCTTCAGTACTTTCAGGTGTTGGGATATGGTGGATTGCGCCAGGGGAATACTTTCGGTGAGGTCTCCGGTGTAGCAGCAGGCCTGCTCATTCAACAATTTCAGGATCTGAATGCGGACAGGGTGCCCCATTGCTTTGGCAAAGGTGGCCAGTTGCTTCTCGTCCGGGCTATAGGCTGTTTTGGCTAAGGTCCTGCTCATTGCTTAGTTTATCGTAAATGTACGATATATACTTGTTCTGATCAAGTTTTTTACAGATGATACCGGATTTTTCTATATTATCAAACAGATGAGAAGAGTAGCAGGTATCTTGTCCTGAACAGCTTCGAAGATTTCCGGAAAAATGAAAAAAAGTATGGCTTTTCCCTTTCAGAAAGGCCATCTTTGAGAAAAACAAAAAGTTTATGAATCCCCTTTTTCAACAAGTCGTCCAGGATATTGTGAGAAAGAAACTCCAGCAGGAAGGGGCTGGCCGCCCCATTCCTCCCCGGGTGCTGGCCGATGCCATGCGCGTCTTTCGGGTAGAGGCCTACCACTGGTTGAGAGATTATTTCCTCATTTTGCTGGGTACGCTTTCAGCGGGCTTCGGCCTGAAGGGGTTTCTTCTGCCGAATAAATTTATCGACGGAGGTGTCACGGGTATTTCGCTGCTGGTGGAAGTTGTTACCGGTATACCTTTGTCCCTTCTTCTGGTGGCTATCAACCTGCCCTTTCTGCTCCTTGGCGCCCGAACGATCAGCCGGCAGTTTGCCGTCCGGAGTATTATTGCCATTGTCATTTTATCCTTGTTGGTTCATTATGTCCCCTATCCTGTTATCACGGACGACAAGCTGCTTATCGCCATCTTCGGCGGCTTCTTTCTGGGTATGGGTATTGGCCTGAGCGTCCGGGGCGGAGCAGTCATTGATGGGACGGAAGTGCTGGCCGTTTTCGCCAGCCGCAAGACCAGCCTCACCATCGGGGATGTGATACTCATCTTTAACATTATCATCTTTTCTTTCGGGGCATACATCCTTTCGGTCGAGATCGCCCTGTACGCCATTCTGACTTACCTGGCGGCTTCCAAAACCGTTGATTTCGTCATCGACGGCATCGAAGAATACATGGGTGTGACCATCATTTCCGAATTCAGCGACGATATCCGTCTAGCCATTACGGAGAAGCTGGGCCGGGGCTGTACCATTTACAACGGAAGGAGGGGCTACGGCAAGGATAGAAACCAGTTGCAGCGCACCGATATCGTCTACACCGTTATCACCCGACTGGAACTGTCCAAGCTGCAGACGGAAGTGGATAAGATCGACGGGGAGGCCTTTATGATCATGAGTTCAATAAAGGATACCAGAGGGGGAATGGTCAAGAAGCGGCCGCTGAAGCATTAGAGGAAGTTGTTGGTTGATCGTTGTTGGTTTTCCGCCGCGAACCGCCAACCGCGAATACCGGCCTACCCCTGCTCTCAAATGATCTTGTCAAACTCTTGCTCTTCGCCGGGGTTGAGCCGTTCCAGCGCCTGTATGCGAATGCTGCGCATGCGGCTCATTTCCTCCAGCACTTCGGTAATGAAGGTGTCGTCCACCAGCTTCTGGATGTCCTCTACGGTGTTGACCGGGCCGCCGGTGCGGAACTTATAAGTCTGTTCGAACAGGCCGGATTCCAGCTTGACGGACAGCTTGTTCTCCATTTGGAAAATGGTGATCTTCAGGACGGGATGGTCGATGTAGCCTACAATGCGCATTTTAGTTGATTAGTCGGCCGCCTCTGCGGGCCGGTTGATTGAGTTGATTCGCGTATTCGAACAAAAGTGAGCAATGGGAGATACCTGTCATTTACCGGTACATTTCTCCTATATTTTTCGTCAATGCCCTGTAAACTTTCTCAAAGTTCGGAAATTTTTTCAGGTAAACCAGGTGGCGGGCTATCGTTTCCCGGTCGCCGCGGCGGGCCGGGCCGGTTTGCATGTCTTCAGGGCGGTTTGCTTCTATCTTGTCCACCGTTTCGCGGATAAGGGGCAGCAGCAATTCGAAGGGCAGCTTTTCTTCCTCCAGGATAGTATGGCCGATGTGGAAGAGGTGGTTGGTGAAATTGTTGACGAATACCGCCGCTACGTGCAGAATGGCGCGCTGATCGTCATCGATGCGGTGCACGTTCTGGCTGAACTGCCGGCCGAGGGCGGCCAGTTGTCCTTCCAACTCCTCGTCCGGGCTGTAGATGCAGATGGGGATGGTTGAAAAGTCCGGCTCCCGGCTGCGGGAGAAGGTCTGCAGAGGGTAGAAGATGCCGTGTTTCGTAAAGTAAGGCGCCAGGGCAGTTGAAGGTGTCGCTCCTGAGGTATGCACTACAGGACTATCCGCCGGGAGGCGTTGCCGCAGTGTTGCCGCCACCGGAGCGATGGCGCCGTCACTGACGGCCAGGATGTATAGGTCAGCGCCTGGTTCTACTTCCTTCAGCCGGTTGATGGGTTGCGCTCCGGTTACTTCGGCCAGTTCCTGCGCTTTGGCCAGCTCCCGGCTGAATACCTGCACGATTTCAGCGCCTGAGGCATGCAGGCGCATGCCCAGGTGGTAGCCGAGGTTGCCGGCGCCGATGAGGGTAATGCTTGGTGGGGTCATTTTTTGTGTAAATGGGTAAATGTGTGAAGGTGTAAATGTGGGCTGTCCTTTACACCTTTACACACTTACACCTTTCCACCTCTCCCCATCCTCCTGCCCATACTTACCAGCAGCCCCAGCATCATCAGCGTAGAGCCCAGCCAGAACAGGTTGATGCCCGGAAACTCGATGGCCTCCAGCACGATATAATCGGAGCGCAGGGAGTTCGTCGCCAGCTCGATGGGGATGGATTCGGTGGTTTTAGCAGACTGGGCAATTTGCAGCTCCACGGTTTCCGTATTCGGGTCGATGCCGGTAAAGCGGAAGTGCAGCCCCGGCCCCGGTATTTCATCCTTGATGTTGAAGGGCCGGTTGCCGCGGATGAGGTAGACCGGCTGCGCCAGGTAGGATTCCCCATCCGGCGCCTGAACGCTGATCATGGCGCTGACGGCTACATCTTCTTCTTTGGGTACGTAGTTGGGATGCTCCGGCTGCCGGTTGAAGCCGGCGAACTGTATCTGAAAGCCCTGGTATTCGATCTTATCGCCTTGTTTGAAAGTATATGCCGTATAATCCAGGTTCGCTTCCGGGCTGAAGACAGCGTCGAAGATGCCTTCGTTGAGGCGCACCTTGACATTCAGATCGTTGATCTGTTCGGGATAGCTGTACAGCAGCTGGCCCCGCAATACCAGGACGGGCTCTACGGTGAAGCTTCCTTCTTCATCACTGCGCTCCACCTTTACAGTAGCCCCGATGGCGATATCGCCGTCCTCCGGGTGGTAATCCGGGTGGCGGGGGGTGCGGTTAATGCGTTCGACGGTGGCGTAGTAGGCCTTGACTACCGAAGTGTCGACATTTCTCAGTTCTACGGTATCCTTCATGGCAACGGGTTTGCCGATGGGAGCGTTCAGCACCCGGTAGTTGAGGCTGTCCTCCCGCTGCCGCCTGTATTCCATATCGATCTCCACCTGGGGCAGGGAAGCGATATGGGTAAAGATGTCGCGGTTCCAGTACCGCTTGGTGGAAGGGTTGGAGGCGGCGATCTTGGTGAAGGACTTATCGTACAGGACGTTGGGGTACAGGTTGAACTCTTCCACCACATTGCCCTCCTTATCCCGGCGTTTGTAGTTGACCGTGAAAGTGCGGGTGAACGTATCCACCGTATCTGCAATATATGTCACTTCGTAGGGTGGCATGATGAGCGGGGAGTCTTTGAACAGCAGGATATTGCGCCGCAACTCCTCCGATGTAGCCCCTTCGATGAGCCCGTCCATGACGAAGGGGTTGTTGGAAATGACGCGCTTGTTCAGCCCCGATGCCAGGATGCCGACGACCATCAGGCCGAAGCCGATATGGGAAAAGGCAGAGCCTGCCAGCTTCAGGTTGCCGCGGATGAAGGTGGCCAGGTAGTCCAGGTTGGTGACTACCGTGAAAATGCCGAAGAACAGCAGAACCAGATACTGCCAGGCTTTGGCTTCGATCCAAAGCGTAGCGACGTAGGTGAGCACCGCCGTGGCGGCCAGGGCGATGCCGGTATGCAGGCCGAATTTGGCCGCGTATTTTTTAAAGTTGGTTTCGCGGTAACGCAGGTACTGGGATACCCCCGAGAGAATACCGATGAATACGGCGATCCACAGCTGGTACTTATTGTAATGCGGCTCCGGGTCCGTAATGACGCCGCCCTCGAATGCCGGGTTGAAAAATTGTACGATCTTGTTGTAGACCGGCAGAGAAGTAGAAGCCGTAATGATCAGGGCGGAGAACAGCAACACCAGCGTGCCGATGAACATCCAGAACTCTTTGGAGGCGGTGGGCTCTTCTTTCTGGGGGCTGGGGATACCCTTGAAGCGCACGCCCAGCATGATGGCTGAAAGCCCCAGGAAAAAAACGATGAACGCCACCAACTGCCACTCCAGCCCCATCTCGGTGAAGGCGTGCACGGAGGTGTCGCCCAGCACGCCGCTGCGGGTCAGGAAGGTGGAATAGACGATAAAGATGAAGGTCAGCAGATAATAGATATAGGTACTGCGTACCGAATGGCCGGTGCTGCGGGCGATGAGGTTGGTATGAATGCCGGCGACCAGGATCAGCCAGGGCACCAGCGACATGTTCTCCACGGGGTCCCAGGCCCAGTAGCCGCCGAAGCTCAGCGCTTCGTAGGCCCAGGCGCCGCCCATCAGGATGCCGATGCCCAGGATACCGCCGCTGAACAGGGCCCAGCGCAGCGTGGGCTGCAGCCAGGCTTTATGCTCTTTGGTCCACAGCCCGGCGATGGCATACGCAAACGGAATGGAGGTGGAGGCAAAACCCAGGAACAGGGTGGGCGGGTGGATGGTCATCCAGTAGTTTTGCAGCAGGGGGTTGAGGCCGGAGCCGGTAAGCTGCGCCGCATAGTCGGCCTTGGCGAAAATGGGCGCGTCCACGACGTCGCGCAGCAGCATCAGCGGGTTGCTGCCCAGGCGGGCGGGGTCGTCCCCCAAACCAATGTATATGCCCAGGATCATCGAACCGATGAACAGCTGAATGATGGAAAGCACCGAAAGGGTAGGGGCCTCCCATTGTTTGCCGGTGGCCATCAGCACCAGGCCCAGGATGACGTGCCAGAACATCCACAGCAGAAAGCTGCCTTCCTGCCCCTCCCAGAAGGCGGAGAAGATGTACTTGAAGGGAAGGTCTTCGGAAACGTGCGCCTGAACGTACTGGTATTCATAGTACTGGTTCACCATCAGGTAGAACATCACGCCAATGACGGTGAAAACGCTCAGCCCGTGTACCAGGAAACCCCAGCGCCCCATACTCCGCCAGGCTTTGTATT
>CAYQKY010000067.1:0-38153 GCA_964418125.1 uncultured Phaeodactylibacter sp. | reverse complement strand
ATGAGAACCCAAAATCAGCCATTTTCGCTTCCAAAGCACCACCTCCAAACAAGCACTTATTGGTTCCTAATATCGGAAAATAATTATTAAGAGTTTGTTCAAAATTCGCTGATGAGGCGAAAGCGAGGAAATTTTGTTCTGAACAAGGCAAAAAACGTAGGCATACCTGGAAGGTATGACGAGGCTTTTTAACGCAGTGCAGGATAAAATTTGCCGCTTGGAGCCCATTGATTGAATTTTGAACAAACTCTAAGTATGGCGCCAAACAATAATTCCTTACCTTCGTTCCTACAATAAACGGCCAAACTGCCGAGGAACAGGATAAATCGAGATCGGGAAACCGGAAAGCACGTCCTTCCGACTTCCGGTTTCCGATTTCCGACTTCGCAACCCCTGGCCTGCAAATACTCATCTGGGGTGCCTCGCACAGGCGGGGCTGAGATCATACCCATGGAACCTGTCCGGGTAATGCCGGGAAGGGAGATGAGGGATACCGCTAAAGGTGGTACATCCTTCCAAAGGTATGAGGCGGGCATCCTGCCCGCAGTGAAGCGAAACGCCGGGCCAGCCCCGGGTTCCGGCGACTGTTTCACCAAAATTTCAGTTTTATTATGTTCAAGTATGTACTGGCCATTATTGCCGGCCTCCTGTTTTTTACCACTGCCCGGGCGCAGTGCGTGCTGACGGGGCAGGTGAATGATGAAAACGGGCAGCCCCTGGCGGGCGCCAATGTCCTGGTCGCGGAAACCCAACAAGGGGACGCTACCGATGAAAAAGGAGTTTACCGCATTGAAGGCCTGAAACCGGGCTCCTATACCCTGAGGGTTACCTACATCGGTTATGAAACGGCTTCCCTTAAGATCGCTGTTGCGAAAGGGCAAAACCTGCTGGAACTGGACATCAGCCTGGAGCCCCGGGCAATCCTGGTCGACGAACTCATCGTCCGGGCCACGCGGGCGGGCGAAAAGGCGCCGATGACCTACACCACCATCGATGCCGAACAGATCGACAAGAGCAACCTGGGCCAGGATGTGCCTTTCCTGTTGCGGTGGACGCCCTCTGCCGTCGTCACTTCCGACGCCGGCACCGGCATCGGCTATACCGGTATCCGCATCCGTGGCGCCGACCCTACCCGCATCAATGTCACCATCAACGGCATCCCCCTCAACGACGCTGAGTCGCAGGGCGTCTTCTGGGTAGACCTGCCAGACTTTACCAGCTCGGCAGCCGACATTCAGATACAGCGCGGCGTGGGCTCGTCCACCAACGGCGCCGGCGCCTTCGGTGCGTCCATCAACCTCAATACGGCTCAGCTGTTCACCCAGCCCTACGCCCAGTTCAACGGCACCGTCGGCTCCTTCAATACCCTGAAGGGCAACCTGGAGTTCGGCACCGGCCTGCTGAAGGACAAGTTCGCCATCGACGGCCGCCTGTCGCGCATCACCTCCGACGGCTTTATCGACCGGGCAACAGCTGATCTGCAATCCTATTACCTTTCCGGAACGTATATGGGCGAGAAAAGCAGCCTGCGCTTCATCACCTTCTCCGGCCATGAAGTGACCTACCAGGCCTGGTACGGCGTGCCGCCGGAATACCTCGACGAAGAGGACGAGCGCACCTTCAATCCCGCCGGCATGGAAAAAGAGGGGGAACCCTACGATGATGAAGTGGACGATTACCGGCAGACGCACTACCAGTTGTTGTATAACAACCAACTGAACCCCAGTTGGAACCTCAACCTGGCCCTGCATTACACCCGCGGCCAAGGCTTCTTCGAACAGTACAAGGCCGATGAGGCCCTGGCGGACTACGGCCTGGAAAACATCAGCATGGGAGGTGAAGTGGTCGCTAACACCGACCTCATCCGCCGCCTCTGGCTGGACAACGATTTCTACGGAACGGTCTACAGCCTGAACTACCGGCCGCCTTCCGGACGGCTGGACGCCACCCTGGGCGGCGGGTACAATATCTATGAAGGGCTGCACTTCGGGGAGGTCATCTGGGCGGAGTTCGCCAGTAACGGCGAAAAAGACGAGCGCTACTACGAGAACGATGCCCGCAAGTCGGACTTCAACGTTTTTACCAAGTTCAACTACGAGATCCTGCCCCGCCTCAATGCCTACCTCGACCTGCAGTACCGGCGCGTAGGCTATGACTTCCTCGGCTTCAACCGGGAGGGCGAAAACGTGGAGCAGTCTGTAGCTCTTGACTTTTTCAACCCCAAGGCCGGCCTGTACTACCAGCTGAGCCCCCGGTCCAACGCTTATGCCTCCTTCGCCGTGGCCAACCGGGAGCCCAACCGTAACGACTACGTTGAATCGACCATCGACAGCCGGCCCGAGCCCGAAACCCTATACAACACCGAGGTGGGCTACCAACGCAACTGGGACAAGGCTGCCCTGAGCCTCAACTTCTACCACATGTACTACCGCGATCAGCTCGCCCTGAACGGGGAAGTGAATGATGTGGGCGCCTATACCCGCATCAACATCGACAAAAGCTATCGCCTGGGCGTAGAACTGGTGGGAGGAGCGCAACTCATCCCAGGCCTTCGGCTGGACGCCAACGCCACGCTGAGCCGCAACAAGGTGGCAGCCTTCACCGAGTTCGTCGATGTGTACGACGCCGATTTCAACTGGGTGGGCCAGGAAGCCTTCAAACATGAGAATACGGACCTGTCCTTTTCTCCCGATGTCATTACGGGGGCCAGCCTTTCCTACGAGGCCTTCCGGCGCAACCCGAAGCACGACGTTACGTTCACCCTGCTCAACAAATACGTTGGCCGGCAGTACATCGATAACACCTCGGGCCTGGAGAACAGCATCAACCCTTATACGTTCAGCGACCTGCGCATCCGCTATGTATTCCGGCCGGGCTTCGCCCGCGAGGTGGCGCTCACCCTGCTGGCGCGCAATATCTTCGACGCGCAGTTCGAAACCAACGCCTGGTCGTACCGTTACATTTATGACGGCGCCGTGGCGCTGGACCAGGGATATTTTCCCCAGGCGGGTAGGAACTTTCTGATGGGGGTGGCGGTAGGGTTTTGAATGAGTGAAGGAAGGAATGAGTGGATGACAACCCAGTCATTTGTACTGTAGGATATCCACTCTTTCCTCACAGAAGTCAAAATCCACATCCACATTGGAGGCGACGATGAGCAGGCGGCCGGTGCTGTAGTCGTCGATCAGTTGGCGGTACCAGGCCACCCCTTCCTTGTCGAGGTTGGTGGTGGGCTCGTCGAGCAGGAGGAGGGGGGTGTCGGAGCAGATCGCCAGGGCGAGTTTAAGGCGTTGCTTCATGCCGGAGGAAAAGTCGCGGATGGCTTTATTGCGTGCCTTTTTAAAGCGGAGCAGGCCCAGCACCTCATCAGCGCCAATGCCGTTGCGCAGTGGTTTGAAGCGGAGGTGGAACTGCAGGGCTTCCCAGAGGGAGAGTTCCTCGATAAGCTCGATGTAGGGGGCGGCGTAGGAGAGGTAGCGGTAGACGCCGGTGTTGTCCAGGGGGGTGTTTTGGTGGAAAAACCGGGCACTGCCTTTGGAGGGCGTCAGGTGGCCGGAAAGGATCTTTAGCAGGGTGGATTTTCCCGAGCCGTTGGGCCCGGTGATGGCGTACTGTTTACCTGCCTCGAACTGAAGGCTGACTCCACGGAGGATCCACTCCATCCGGTATCTTTTGCCGACGTTGTCCAGTTCAATCTTCATCTACATTACTGCCGTTGATCTGCTGAAACCCTCTCATAATGCCGGGGTCGGCGCTACGGATGAAGGCGATGATATTTTCCCGTTCGGGAGTGGGTTCCAGAGAATCTTCGATGATTTCCAGGGCGTGGGAGGTATTGTACCCTTTCACGAAAAGGATGCGGTAAATCTCCTGAATGAGGTGGATCTGTTCGGCGGAGAAATTGCGCCGGCGCAGGCCGATGCTGTTCACCCCCGCGTAGGAAAGGGGTTCCCGGGCGGCTTTTACATAGGGGGGCACGTGTTTTCGAACCAGGGATCCGCCGGCGATAAAGCTGTGTTTGCCGATCCTGATGAACTGCTGCACCGCAACCAGCCCTTCGAGGATGGCCCAGTCTTCAATCTCTACGTGCCCGGCCAGGTTGACGTTGTTGGCCAGGATGACGTGGTCGCCGATTTTACAGTCATGAGCGACATGGACGTAGGCCATCAGCAGGCAGTGGCTGCCTACTTTGGTAGTTTCGGCGTAGGCCGTCCCCCGGTTGACGGTGACGTATTCCCGGACGGTGGTATAATCGCCGATCACGGCGGTGCTGGGTTCTCCCTTGAATTTGAGATCCTGCGGAATACCTGCGATCACAGCACCCGGGAAGACCCGGCAGCCTTTACCGATGCGCGCTCCTTCAAAGACCGTAACGTTGGGCCCCAGCCAGGTGCCATCTCCGATCTCCACATCCTTATCGATGTAGCAGAAGGGCCCGATCGTAACGTTCTCGCCGATCTTGGCATCAGGATGGATGACGCTGTTCAAGTTGCTATTGTAGTAATTCATTGTTATGAGCGCTTAACGATTTGAGCAGTTAACTCGGCTTCAGATACGATTCTGTTACCCACATAGGCAGTGCCCAACATCTGGCAGATACCTCGGCGGATGGGAGCTACGAGCTCCAGTTTGAAGAGTACCGTATCGCCGGGAACGACTTTGTGTTTAAATTTGGCGTTCTCGATCTTCAGGAAGTAGGTGTCCCAGTTGCCGGGGTCTTCCACCGTGGAAAGCACCAGCATGCCGCCGGTTTGCGCCATGGCCTCGATCTGGAGAACGCCGGGCATGACCGGGTTGTCGGGAAAGTGCCCCTGAAAAAACTGTTCGTTGAAACTCACGTTCTTGACCCCTACCACATAGGTGTCGGTAAGCTCGATAATCTTATCCACCAGCAGGAAAGGGTAGCGGTGAGGGAGCCACCTGGAGATCTGTACTACGTCAAAGAGCGGTTCCTGATCCGGGTCGTAGTGGGGCTTTCCCCGCAGCTTGCGTTGTTCCTGGTAGCGTTTCTTGAGGAGTTTGGTGAATTCCACATTGGCCTGGTGGCCGGGCTTGGTGGCCATGATCTTGCCCCGGATAGAGTAACCGAGCAAAGCGATATCTCCCAGGACGTCGAGCAGTTTATGGCGGGCCGGTTCGTTCTTATAGTGGAGTTTAATGGTATTGAGGATGCCTTCCTGGTCTACTGTAACGCTCGGTTTGCCCAGCTTTTCGGCAATCCGGTCCAGTTCTTCCTGGGTGACTTTGCGGTCGACGATGACGATGGCGTTATCGAGGTCTCCGCCCTTGATGAGGTTTTGTTCGAAGAGAAATTCCAGTTCGTGCAGGAAGACGAAGGTGCGGCAGGGGGCGATCTCCTCTTCGTAGTTGGTCGTGCCGTTGTAATGAGCATATTGCTGCCCCAGCACATTGGAGTTGAAATCGATCATGGCAATGATCTCGAAGCCGTCGTGTGGCAGGGCCAACAGTTCTGCTCCCGTCTTATCGTCCTTATAGTGGATGGGTTCTTCAATGACGAATACTTCCCTTTCGGCGTCCTGTTCTTCCAGCCCTGCCTTTTTGAGCGCTTCCACAAACGGAGCGGCGCTGCCATCGAGTATGGGCACTTCCGGGCCGTTCAGTTCCATGAGAACATTGTCAATCCCCATGCCTGCCAGGGCAGACAGCGCATGTTCAACGGTGTTCACTTCGGCGGATCCCGAACGGATGGTGGTCCCTCTTTTGGTGGAAACCACCCGGTTGACATCGGCATTCAGTACGGGCCCTCCTTCCAGGTCCAGGCGCTGGAACTTATAGCCATGGTCTACCGGCGCGGGTTTGAAAGTGAGCACTACCTCCTTCCCGGTATGTAGTCCAATGCCTTTTACCGTGGCTGGGTGTTTAATGGTATGTTGTTTCATCATAAAATCGTCGGCTGAAAATTTTTGCAAAGATACAGTTTTTAACTACTTGAGTCCTTACCTGGTGCATCTTGCTGCTGGTTCACCTGGCGTTCGAGCTGGTTGATCTTCCGGTAGAGCTCCGGAAGCTGCTTGAAGACGGCATAGGAGCGGAGGTAATTATTATAATTAATAGCCGGAGAACCGAAAAAGGCGTGGTTGGGCTTATCAATAGGGGCGGCAATGCCGCTTTGAGCCTGTATCTGGGTGCCATCGGCCACTTCGATATGCCCAACGAATCCCACCTGGCCGCCGATGCGGCAGGAGCGGCCGATCTTGGTGCTGCCGGCGATGCCGGTCTGAGCGGCGATGACGGTATTCTCCCCGATCTCGACGTTGTGGCCTATCTGGATCAGGTTGTCCAGCTTGACCCCTTTGCCAATACGCGTGGCGCCCATGGTCGCCCGGTCGATGGTCGTATTAGCGCCGATTTCCACATTATCTTCAATGACCACTCTTCCGACATGGGCGATCTTCCGGTAGGTTCCATCTTCCTGAGGGGCAAATCCGAAGCCATCGCTTCCGATGACTACGTTGGCGTGGATGATACAGTTGTCACCTATTTCGCAGTTGTCGAGTATCCTTACGCCGGGATAGATGGTGACGTTCTCACCTATCTTAACGCCCTTTCCGATGAAAGCCTGTGCCTTGATCCGGCATCCTTTACCGATCTGAGCCCCGGCATGTACTACTGCAAAAGGGCCGACGGCAACATTTTCACCCAGGGAAGCGCTTTCGTGAATAAAAGCCTGTTTGGAAATGACAGCCGGCTCATGATTGTTATTTCCGAACCGTTCCAGCAACCTGGCCACTGCCCCATAAACATCGTCTACCCGGATCAGTGTCGCCGCAACGGGCTTACGCGCCTTAAAACCGGGGCCTACGAGCAGGATAGAGGCTGTTGTCGAATAAGCGTATTCTTCGTATTTCGGGTTGCCGAGAAAAGAAATTGTACCCGCTCCCCCCTCTTCTATCCTGCTGGGGCGGCCTACCTTTACTTCCGGGTCTCCTTCCACTGTCCCGTTAAGGAATTGCGCTAATTCTCTGGCTGATAGTTGCATGGGGCAAAGGTAGAAAAAAGTTTGGTACTGTTAAGATTATCGTTTTCGAATTTACAGGGGTAACAGCTGGCGCCCCGGGTTAGAATTGTGACGGTTATCCCCTATATTTGGGGCAAAAATCAACATTTTGAGCACAACAATACGGATCGGCACCCGAGGCAGCAAGCTGGCCATGTGGCAAGCCGAATACACCCGGCAACAATTGCGCGCCGCCGGCTTTGAAACCGAACTGGTCATTATAAAGACGCAGGGAGACCGCATTCAGCACCTCAGCTTCGATAAGATGGAAGGCAAGGGCTTCTTCACCAAGGAGATCGAAGATGCCTTACTTCGCGGCGACATCGACCTGGCGGTCCATTCCATGAAAGACCTGCCCACCCGCTCGCCGGAAGGGCTGTCCATCAGCGCCGTTTCCTACCGCGAAAATCCCGCCGACTGGCTTGTCCTCCGGAAGGAAACCGTGGAAGAAGGTGGGCTCTTCCAGTTGCGGCAGGGAGCCGTCGTGGGCACCTCCTCCGCCCGCCGCAAAGCACAGATGCTGGGCTTCCGGCCGGACGTGGAGATCAAAGATATTCGCGGAAATGTACCCACCCGCCTGCGCAAGCTGAGCGAAGGGCAGTTCGATGCCATCCTGCTGGCTGCAGCCGGCGTCAGCCGCCTGAAAATGGATATGTCCGCCTTTCATATTGTGAAATTCAGCCCCAAAGAGTTTATCCCTGCCCCGGCCCAGGGCGTCCTGGCCTGGCAGGCCTGTACCGATGACAAGGCCACCCGGCGCGCCCTTAAACACATCCATCAGGTCGAAGTGTCGGCCATCACCAATATCGAACGCCGGGTACTCAACCTGCTGGACGGCGGCTGCCAGATGCCGCTGGGCGTGTATTGTGAAAAGGACCCTGAAGGCAATTACCACGTATGGGCCGCCAAGGCCGAGGCATGGAACGCGCCGGTGAAAAAAGTACGGCTCTCCCAGAGCACCAGCCATATGCTCCCGGAACGGGTGGTGGAGGCGTTGATGGAATGAAGGAATGATGGAACGAAGGAATGATGGTTTCATTGTTACATGCACCAGTGAACCAATGAAATCCACAATATTCATCAGCCGGGAACTGAAAGAAGACAGCCCCTTCCGCCTTCGCCTTGAAGCGGTGGGAGCGCAAGTGCTGGGGCAGTCTCTTATCGAATTCACTCCGGTGGATTTCGGAACGGCCCCGCCCTGCGACTGGGTGTTCTTTTACAGCAAAAAGGCGGTTCGTTTTTTCTTCGAAGGACTGGACGGAGCAGCGCCGGCTGGCCTGAAATGGGGAGCCCTTGGGCGTGGTACGGCGGCAGCCCTTTCAGCACGGGGCATTACCCCCGACTTTATCGGTACCGGAGAACCGGAAGGGGTGGCAGAGGCCTTTGCCGAAGAAGCGGGCGGGCGGCGGGTGCTTTTCCCCCGGGCCCGGCAGTCCCGCCAGTCCATACAACAATTGCTGGAAGAAAAAATACAGGCCGTCAGCCTGGTAGTATACGATAACCGCCCCCTTGAGTCCTTCAATATACCATTCTGCCAGGTGCTCGCCTTTACCAGCCCGCTCAATGCAGAGGCTTATTTCAGAAAGTATGCCTTACAGGAAGGGCAGGCAGTGGTGGCCATCGGCAATACAACAGAGGCCGCCTTGCACCGCCTGGGAGTAAAAGAGGTGGCAGTAGCCGGCAGCCCCTCGGAAGAGAGCCTGGCGGCGGCAGTGGTAGCCCTGCTCAATGGCGGATAAAATCCAAAATTTCACCCGGCTTGAAGAGAAGGCCAAAAAACCTCCTCACCGCTGTACCATTTTCCTTCATTCGCGTTATAGTAGAAAAAGGCCGCTATTCATGGGGCAAATCACCATTATGAATAGTTACAAAAAAACGAACACGACATGAAACTGGACCTGTTTACATATATCGCAATCCTGGCCTTGTACACTTTCTCCTGTCAAAACCGGGAAACCAACCCGGCGAAAGAACAACTTCCTGCGGAATACCAGGATTTCGTGAATTTCTATGAGCGTTTCCATCAGGACAGCGCCTATCAGATGGAACACATCATATTCCCGCTGGAAGGCCTGCCCCGGGAGGCCGACAGCACTACTATCGCTTCCGGCGCCTTCCGCTGGCAAAAGGAAGACTGGCGCATACAACGGCCCTTCGACCTGCAAAGCAGCAGCTTCGAGCAGCAGCTGATACCCATCAGTGAAGGCCTCATCATCGAGAAGATCATCCACAAAGATGGCGGCCTGGCGATGCAGCGCCGCTATGCCCGCCTCGGAGAAGAGTGGTACCTGATCTATTATGCGGACCTGAACCGGGTGAAGGAGAAGGGGAGTATTGATATTGAGGGTGGTTTTTAAATAATTAATGCAGGTTTTAGAAAGATGCTGATACTGTAGATGCTATAGCATCATGTATAGTATCAATAGCATCAATAGATCTCCTCCTCCATCAAATACCTCTTCACATAATCCTCAATCCCTTCCTCGAGCGAATAAAACGCTTTATCATACCCCGCCTCCCGGAGCTTGCTCATATTGGCCTCGGTGAAGTACTGGTAGGTATCCCGGATGTCTTCCGGCGTATCGATGAAGCTGATGTTGGGCTCCCGGCCCATGGCGCGGAAGGTGTTGGCCGCCAGGTCGGAGAAGGAGCGGGCTTTGCCTGTGCCCAGGTTGTACAGGCCGCTGGCTGGGCGGTTTTGGAGGAGCCAGTACATGACATCCACCACGTCCTTGACGTAAATAAAGTCGCGGCTCTGCTGGCCGTCCTCGAAGTCTTCCCGGTGAGACCGGAAGAGCTTCATGCCGCCGGTGGCCTTTATCTGGCGTGCGGTATGGAAAATGACGGAGGCCATCCTGCCCTTGTGGTATTCATTGGGGCCATAGACGTTGAAGAACTTCAGTCCGTACCATTGGGGCGGCTGAGCGGCCTGTTGCAGCGCCCACTGGTCGAAGCGGTTCTTGGACTCGCCGTAGGGGTTGAGGGGGTGGAGCTGGCCTACGATGTCATGCCGGTCGTCATACCCTTGCTCTCCCAGGCCGTAGGTGGCGGCGCTGGAGGCGTAAATGAGGGGAATGTTGTGTTGCGAGCAAAGTTCCCAGAGCGCCTTGCTGTAGTCGAGATTGAGCTCCTGAAAGATATCCCAGTCCTTTTCAGTGGTGTCGGTGCGGGCGCCCATGTGGAAGATGGCGTCGACGAAGTAGTATTTCTCCCAGAGCCAGCCCGGGAAATCATTGCGGTGTACTTTTTCCGAGTACTGTTTACCCTCCAGGTTGCGGTTTTTTTCCTCGTGGCTGTATTCATCGACGATAAGGATGTCGGTAAGCCCTTCATCATTGAGCTTCCTAACCATACAACTGCCGATGAAGCCGGCGGCTCCGGTGACTACGATCATTTTTTACGGCAAAGATAATGTTTTGGCCCTTTTACCGGGGGCTGATGCCCGATAAGTTTAGAGTATATTTGGAGGAAACCAGGAAACCTTTTCTACATTTGCTAATGTCCCTGAATGGCCAGTAAAATTCATCCCCGATGATCTGTAAAAGCATAGTGAGCGTATTCCCTATCCGGTTCCTTTTTGTCAGTCTCAGTTTCTGGGTTCACTTTTCTCTTCCTGCCCAGCAAATATGTACCGGCAACCTGGGGGAAAACATCTTCACCGAGGGCGATTTCGGTTCTGGCGCCTCCAACCTTATCCAGTCCGACCCGGGCATCGCTCCCGGGTACTTCTATACCTTGTCGCCTCCTCCTCAGGATGGGTTTTATACCATCACCAACAATACCGGCGCCTGGGGCGGCCTTTACGGGACCTGGCTGCGGACAAGGGACAACAGCGGCGATCCGCAGGGGTATATGATGGTGGTCAACGCCAGTTACTCGGCCGGCATTTTTTATGAGCAGACGGTGGACGGACTTTGTGAGAACACCCTTTACGAGTTCTCCGCCGATATCATTAACCTGATCCAGGCCCCCGTTTCCGATCATATACGGCCCAATGTTTCCTTCCTGATCAACGATGAGGTGCGCTACAGCACGGGCGACATACCCCAGAACGAGATGTGGAATACCTACGGTTTTACATTTACTACCGAGCCGGGAGAAACGTCGGTCAAGCTGACCCTCCGCAATAACGCCCCAGGCGGCATCGGCAACGACCTGGCGCTCGACAACATCTCCTTCCGGGCGTGCGGCCCGGCGGCACTCATCCTGCCGGTGGAGGTGGCCAACATCTGCGAGGACGGCAACCCCATCCCCCTTAACGCCACCATTCAGGGGGATCAGTATACGGACCCTGCCCTGCAGTGGCAGCAAAGCTTCGACGAGGGCGCCACCTGGCAGGACATCCCCGGCGCTACCGGCGCCACCATAATGCATACCGAGCTTTCCGGCGGCTATTATTACTACCGCTACCTGCTGGCCAATTCATCCGCCAACCTGGCCAACTCCAAATGCCGGGTTATTTCCAACGTGAAGGTGGTATACGTCCAGCCTAAGTTCCATTCGGTGGCGGATACGATCTGCGAGGGAGGCAGTTACCTGTTCGGCGATACGCCGCTTGCCGAAGAGGGCGTTTACGTGGATACCCTCATCTCGTCTATCGGCTGCGACAGCATCGTCACCCTCTCGCTGGAAGTCGTGCCCGACGGGGGCATCATGGCGGAGGTGAATGCCGATGACCCCAGCTGTGCGGGCTATCAGGACGGCTCCGTTGTCGTTTCGGATATTGAAAACTTCTACCCTCCGGTTTCCATCAGCCTGGATGGGGACGTGATCATGGCGGAGGAGGCTTCTTTTACCAACCTGGCAGGGGGGCTGTACCGCCTGGCCATCTTCGACCGCCTGGGCTGCCGGGTGGATTATGACATCAACCTGGACGACCCCGACTCCCTGAGGCTCAACCTGGGGCCGGACAGGTCCATCGGCCTGGGCGACGAACTCATCCTGCCCGTCACCACCAACTACCCCCTGGCAAGTGTGGAGTGGACGCCTCCGGGTCTGGTGATCTGCGATGATGACTGCCTGAAACCCCTCCTGCAACCCCTTAAAACGACGGCCTTTACCCTCACGGGAATTACAGCGGCCGGCTGCACGGCTACCGACTCCATTCGCGTCGAGGTCAGAGAGGTGCGCTCCGTCTACATCCCCAACGCCTTTTCCCCCAATGATGACGGCCGCAACGACCGCTTCACCCTCTTCGCCGACGTGCCCAACGTACAGGAAGTGGTGGATATGAAGGTCTTCAACCGCTGGGGGGCAGTGGTGTTTGAGCAAAGCAATTTCCTGCCCAATGACCTGTCGCTGGGATGGGACGGTACTTTCCGGGGCAAGGAGGCGCCCGACGGGGCATATACCTACGTATTCCGGGTACGCTTTCTGGATGAAGTAGAGCTGGAGTATACAGGGGCGGTGCATCTGGTGCGGTAACCTATGTGATGGGCACTCTTTTTCGTTTTCGGGTACGGAATTACTCTACTTTGTCAACTTAAAATTAGCTGCGCCTGCCTGCCCGCCGCCCTCAAGCCTTGGGCGCAAGACCAAGGCCGAGCTATGCCGCCGCTATGCGGCTGTCTTTAAGAACTTGTTAAAAGCAACGCCGTGTCATCAAAAAAAGGGGCGGTTTTTAGCCCAAAGCTTGCCCGGCTGCACAGACGGGGGGAGGCTCCAAAAAAGCTCTAAGTCAACAAAGTAGAGATAGGTATCCGGGAGAAATACATAGAAATGTTTTGGAGCCTATCGATTGAATTTAAAAAAATGGCTACATTGTTATTCGGAAGCTTTTTCCTGAAATTTATTGAAATTCACGCGCTTAAAAAACTAGTATGAAAAAAGCACTACCGCTCCTGATCTGTCTGTTACACGCTGCTTTCTCTTCACTGGCACAACTCCCTGGCCCGGATGTCATCCGGCCTTTCGGCGAACAATACCGGCAAAACGGCAGCTCAGGTATCGATGCGGGGCCGTATTCCAATGCCCTTTCTCCGGCTTCAGAGGTATACGGAAACCCTCCGGAATGGGCCTGGGTGGAAAAGTTCGGCGGCGATGGCCTGGATTTCGTCAGCGCCTTTGTCCAGGACGCCAGTGGAGATTATTACTTTACCGGGGCCTTTAGCGGCGCCATCACGGTTGCCGGCAGTTCCTTTACCAGCCAGGGGGTTCAGGATATGTTTGTTGCCAAGGCCAGCAATAATGGCTCCGTTTTGTGGATGAAGCAATTCCCTGCCGGCGAAGGAGAATCGCTGGCCGGCACAAGCATTGATGAGGACGGCAACGGCAACCTATATGTCACCGGCTATTTTTCCGGCTCTACCTCCGCGTTCGGCTCTACCCTGAGCACCAATAAACCCAGGATCGCTTTTCTGGCCCGGCTGGATGATGCCGGCAACCCTCAGTGGGGTGTCTCTTACGACCAGAATTTCAATGAGCGTATAGGTAGAAAAATAAGAGTGGTTGGCCCCAACGAGTTGCTCCTGATGTCAAAAGGCACCCGTAACTGGAGCACCCTGGCGTGGTTTAATACGGACGGCCAGTTGATATCGGAGGACCTTTCGCTGGAAGTTTTTGCAGATTTTGACGTTTACGGCGATAACCTCTACTTCACCGGGAGCATTATTTATCCGACCACCTTTGGCAATACCACGCTGGACCCCGACGCTGCCTACGAAAGCGTTTTCATCATAAAAACCAGCCTGAGCGGGGAATACGAATGGGTGCAGATGGTCCCTGGCACGGAGAACGGCTTTAATTTCGCCAGTTCCATGGCCGTCGATGAAAACGGATGTTACATCTCGGGCCGTAACCGGGGGCCGTCCGCGTTCGGCCCGGATACCGCTCCGGATGGGCAATCCTTTTTTATTTCCAGGTTGGATTCCGACGGCAATTTTATCTGGGCGTCTTTTTTTGAAGATATGGCCGGCACCAGCCCTCCACTTCTGGCTCTGGATGGGCAAAGTGATGTGGTGGCCGTGGGCGGCCTGGCTTTTTCCCTGGGGCTCCCGGATGGAACCACTATCGAAAGCAATAAAGAATCTTACTGGCTGAAGCTGGATGGCGCCAACGGCGACTATCTGCAGGCGGAGGCCATAGATGGGGCATCCAATGCCATCGGGAGCGCCGCCGACGGCGCTATAATCAAGGCCGGCCACCTGTTCGGCGACCTGGACCTCCGGAAAATTGACGCTTCCGGCCCGGCGGTGGAGTGGAGCATGCAAAGCGAGGGGCAATCTGGCCGGGTCAGAGGGTTTCAGGAAAGCCGGCTGGCGGTCAATGAATCCGGCCATGCGTATTTCACCGGCCTTTTCCGGTACGATTTTCCCGCCGGGGATACGGTACTGTTCAGCTACAATACGGCTGGAGCTATACTGAAAGTTGATGACAGCGGTCAGGTGCTCTGGGCAAAAAGCCTGGAAGCGGATAAAGGGACGGTATCCATCAGAGCTACCGCTTTGGCGGAGGATGGCGCCTTCCTGGTGGGGGGGAGTTTCTTCGGAACGATCAATACTCCCCTGGGGGCCTTTACCGGAGACAACCCCTCCTTTATCGCCCGGTACGCCTCCGATGGAACCTTGCTGTCTTTCCTCACCATGAGCTCTTCGGAATTGTGGGCCATCGAAGTCGATACCAACGGAGATGTACTGGTAGGCGGAACATACAGAAACGAGCTGTCAATTGGCGGGCAGTCCATTCAAAGCCAGGGCGCTGCCGATGCCTTTCTCGCCAAACTCACGCCTGGCCTTGGCCTTGTCTGGATTAAAAACATTGGTGGAGAAAGAGACGAATATGCCGGGATCGTGTCGGCAGATGAGGCCGGCAATATATACTGCACCCTGGAAGCCCGTTCCGTCAACTTTACGGCAGGGGAGGTGAGCCTCACCCTGCAGGAAGGCGACGGCAATATCGTGCTTGTCAAGTTCGGCCCGGATGGCGGCGCCCTCTGGGCCCGGGCCTACGGAGGTGGAGACCCGGCGGAATTTCTGGACAATTACTGCTGGCCGGTAGCTATGGAGGTTGATGGGGCCGGGAAGGTTTACATGGCTGGTATGGTCGGCGCGGATAATGACTTCGGAGGCGTTCAGCTGGTAAATTCCTCCTGGCAGGGATCCATAACGCATGGATACAACTGGTTTGTCGCCACTCTGGATGCCGACGGTAATGGATTGTGGGCGGATAACATCAACCACCGCAGCTGGATATTTTCGGCCTTTCAGCTCGGTTATGACGAAGAGGGTAATCTTTATATGGGCGGAGAGTTCCGGGACTCCGTTTTCCTGCTCGACGGCGCCATGGTGCTCACCCCGGATGAAGGAGCGCAGTCGAACGGCCTTCTGGCGAAATACGATTCCAATGGCAACCTGGAATGGCTGCAAACCATGGGCGGAGACGGTAACCGGGTGAACGCTGTTGCCGTCACCGGAGAGGACAAGCTGGCCTTTGGCGGCTCCTTCTTCGGCGATCTGCTGGTTGATGATCAAACCGGCCTTTATAATAGTGCCGATAATTTGTTCCTGGCCTCCACCGGCGGCCTGTCAACGGACGTCAGATACCTCAGCCCGGAACATTTCGCATTGGCCGCCGCCCCCAACCCTTTCCGCACCGCCCTCCAGATAAGCCTGAAGCTGGAAGAGGCGCAAACCGTGCATTTTGCGCTTTACGACACCCGGGGCAGAATGGTGCAGGCCTTTGCCCCTGTCGATCTGCCCGGCAGCGGGGAGCATGCCGTCAGCCTGGCGCCTTCCGCCTCCCTGCCGCGAGGGATGTACTTCTTGCAGGTTAGGGCAGGGGATGTGGTTACGGTGAAAAAGGTGGAGAAGATGTGAGTGTTTTTTTATTTTAAGCCAGAGCTCGGCGGGAAGCCGCACCTTGGCCTGAGTTCCAGGAGGCGCATTCCCCGCGCCTCCTGGATTACGATCCGGTTTAATCTGTACGGCCGCTTGCTGCTTCTTTTGTGCAATGAATTCAACGCGGCGCCTGCCGGCAAAGCTGTCCGTTACCGACACAACGAAGCCTGCCTTTTTATTTTCATGGCCTTGCGAACAGCAAATTGCGAACAGCCCTCTTTTTCCTTACATTTATCGGCAGTATTTTTTAAAACTAAGCCAATGCCGTATGAAAAATTTCCTCCCTTTCTTCCTGCTTATAGCCCTCACCGCCTGCCAACCCGAGAAACCGGAACCCATCTACCAATCCTCAGCCTTTACCCTTTACCCGGACCGGGTCATTCAGGGGGATAACCTGGCTACCGCCCTTTCCCCCACCCACCTCACTTCCAACTACAAAAGCCCCGCCAGTGAAACCTACTCCCGCCTGGCCACCTTTAAGTTCAGCATCAACGAAAAAGACAACGAACTGCCGCCCGGTAAAGACCACTGGATCGTGATCGGCGAGGAGCACGAGTCTCCCGTTCTGCGCTTCGGGGAACTGCCGGAGGCCGTACCCGAAGCCCCGGATACCTACCTGCCCGTCAATTACGAATATACCTTCCGGGTAGACATGTCTCCCGTCCTGCAGCAGTTTGAAGAAAAAGGCTACTATGAAGCCTACGACGGCAGCCGCGTCGCCCAAGCCGATTTCAAGGGCTTCTATATCGCCGGCGGCGCCGAGCCGCTCACCTGGGATTTCGTCAACCTGGAAGAACAGGGCCTTCAACTGGAGGATGCCGACGGCGACAACATCTACGAGATCACCCTGAAGCTCAACCCCTATAACCCGGAAGATTACCAGGACAAGGAGTGGAAACTCACCAAAGATATTTCCGGCCGCCCGCTGTATAGATCCGATCAGCCCATCGTCGACGCCCTGTACAACCTCTCCCTGGAGGAGGCCATCCTGAACATCGAGCCGGACAGCACCCTGCGCACGGGCGCCAAGTGGGGCGGCGTATGGACGCGCGACATCAGCTACAGCATCTTCCTGGCCTTTGCCTACCACGAGCCGGAAGTGGCGAAGATCAGCCTGATGAGGAAGGTAAAGCGCGATCGCGTCATTCAGGATACCGGCTCCGGCGGCGCCTGGCCGGTCTCCTCCGACCGCACCACCTGGGCGCTGGCCGCCTGGGAGATATACAAAACGACAGGGGATATGGAATGGCTGCGGCAGGCATACACCATCATCAAAAATACCCTGGAGGACGATTACAAGGTGCTGGAATCTCCCCAAACGGGCATGTACCGGGGCGAGTCTTCCTTCCTCGACTGGAGGGAGCAGACCTACCCCAAGTGGATGTCGAACATGGACATCTACGTCTCCGAAAACCTGGGAACCAATGTAGTGCACTACCAGGCGCACAGGATCCTGGCGGAGATGGCCCGGATACTGGGCGAACCGTATGAGGAGTACATCCGGAGGGCCGAAGAGATCAAACAAGGCATCAACGGCTACCTGTGGATGGCCGATAAGGGCTACTACGGCCAGTACCTCTACGGACGGCAGTACCTCAACCTGTCCCCCCGTTTCGAGGCCCTGGGCGAAGCGCTGGCCATCCTGTTCGGAGTGGCAGATGAGGAAAAGGCGCAATCTATTGTGGCAAAGTCGCCGGTAATCGACTTCGGCGTCACCTGTATTTATCCGCAGATTCCCGGCATTCCACCTTATCATAATAACGGCATCTGGCCATTCGTGCAGTCCTACTGGAACCTGGCCGCCGCCAGGGCCGGTAACGAAAAGGTGCTCAACCATGGCCTGGCGGCCATCTACCGCGCCGGGGGGCTGTTCCTGACCAACTACGAGAATTTTGTGGCCGAAACGGGCGATTTCCTGGGCACCGAGATCAACTCCCACCGCATGCTGTGGAGTATGGCGGGCAACCTTGCCATGGTGCACCGGGTGTTCATGGGCATGTCTTTCGAGGCAGATGGGTTGCGCTTCCAGCCCGTCATTCCCAGCTCCTATCCGGGAACAAAAACCTTGTCCAGGTTTCGGTACCGGGGCGCGGTGCTTGACATTACCGTAGAGGGATTTGGCAACCGGATCGAGTCCATCACCCTGGATGGCGAGCCGCTGGAGGATGCCTTCCTGCCCGCCGATATCAGCGGGGAACACACTCTTAATATCGCGATGAACAACCAGCCTTTTGACATCGGCCCCATCAACCTGGTGGAGAACCATTTCGCTCTGCCTACTGTGCAGCTGAAGCAGGAAGGGGCGGGGCTGGCATGGGAGCCCATACCCGGGGCTGTAGAATATCTCGTATATAAGGATGGAGGACTACTGGAAAAAACGGCTTCCACTCAAGTGGTAGTACCCACTGATGAAGCAGCCGAATACAAAGTCAGCGCCGTGGATGATAAAGGCTACGAATCCTTTACCAGCGAGCCTCTGAGGGTGTCGCCCGAAACAGTGGTACGGATCATAGAGATGGAGCAGTATACCGGCGCAGCCCGGCTGCCGTACACCAACTATTCGGGTTCAGGTTTCGTAGAGGTTTCCAACGAAAAGAACCGCACTATCGAAATGCGCATCGATGCCGAGGAAGCCGGCGATTACCTCATCGACTTTCGTTACTCCAACGGCAGCGGCCCCTGGAACACCGACAACAAATGTGCCCTCCGGGACCTGTACGCCAATGGCGGCCGCACTGGCACCCTGGTTTTCCCCCAGCGCGGGACGGACGAGTGGTCGGACTGGGGCTACTCCAATTCCTATGTGGTGGAGTTGAAAAAGGGACAAAATACCCTCCGACTCTCCTTCGAGCCCTGGAATGTGAATATGAATGTGGAGGTCAACCGGGCGATGCTGGATCATGTGCGGATGATTAGGCTTTGAAAGCGAGAGCGCCTGTTGTTCGGTTTTCATCATTAGGTGTTCGGAAGGGCAGGAAGGGCTTTAATATGGAAAACACAATACCGTTCTGGTACGAAAAAATAAACCCGGATTCGCCGTATTCGGGAATCCAGGTTTATCTTTTGTTATCTCGGTTCAACATCGAAGTCGTATTCCAGTGTTTCGGTTCCTCCGGGCCCATCGATCGTGGTAACGATCTTATTTTCCGTTGGGTCAAAGGAGAAGGTTACTGCATAGGTGCCGTCCTGTCAGTTCGTATATACGTTGGGGTAGCTGGCTTCATTTCGGTTTCCTCCGACACCCAGGCCGGGAATATCCAGATAGATCTCATTTCCGCTGGAGTTGCCCCGGTAGCGGACGCCGGCAGCCTCGGCCAGGTTGGAGTAACCATCGGTGACAGAAGGAGGTGAAGGCTCACAACTTGCGAGGTTGTCTCCATGTGCCAAATAGGCATCTACGGCATTCGGGCTTACATCAATCTCTACCCAGGGGTTGGTTTCCGAGCCGGTGTAATGGCAGAGGAGAACCTTGTCTTGTGGCGCCCGGAAGTCTACAGCGGCGGAATCTTCGGAGCCGGTTGGCAAGGCTTGTTCTTTATCCGGGATTTCAACGTCTTTCCGGTTAAAAGCTCCCTGTTGCTTTTCCCATTTGGGCCGCCACCTTCACCGGCGCGTACAGCATCTGGTTCTTGTTGGGCATGCGGTGGATCATGTGCACGGCCTCCATGCCTTTAATGACGCGCCCGAAGGCTGCGAAGCCTTTGCCGTCTCCGTGCCGGATGCCGCCCTCATCCAGCTGCGGGTGGTCGCCGATGCAGATGAAGAACTCGGAGCTGGCGCCCTGCTCGTTGCGGGTCATGGACAGTGTGCCGTCGAGGTGGCGCAGGCCGGTGCGGGCGGTGCCTTCGTGTTCGATGGGAGGCAGGCGTTGGGCGTGTTCGCCAAAGCCCAGGCCTGCCTGAATGATCTCGATGTTGGTGACTGCGCCGGGCTGGTTATCCAGCGTGACGGTTCTGTAAAAACTGGCGTCTGCGTAGCGCTCTTCCCGTACGTAGCGCAGGAAGTTGGCGCAGGTGATGGGCGCCTGCTTTGGATAAAGTTCCACTTTGATAGTACCCAGGTGGGTGCGCAGGCTGACGACGGGCTTTTCGGGTTTTGTTCGCCCGGCTTTGGCGGCCAGGCGTTGGAATAAAGCTTTCATAGCCATAAGATTTAGGTGTTTTGTCATTGATCCTACTTGTTGGGCATCACTTCCATCACCGCTTCCGTCTTGGCGTTGTTGTCCTCTTGTTTTTTCAGCTCCCCGTACAACCAGCTGATAGCTGCCAGCTGAACGACAACGGCGATCACCGTACCCTCCAGCCCATAGACGCTGCCCGTGATGTAGGCCGGGGCGTCACCAAATTCCGGCTTCAGCCAGGCAGCCATGCTCTGGCCGCTGACCTCAAACCCAAGAATGGGCCCCTGCATGAAGTTCCAGCCGAAGTGCAGGCCCACCGGCGCCCAGATGCCGTTAAACCGAAAGTAAGCCAGTCCCAGGAGCAATCCGGCGAGGAAAAGGTTGAGTATAGGTAGCCAGTCGAAATTCGGAGACCGGAAATGAATCAGGGCAAAGGCCAGTGCCGAGATACCCAGGGCTGCTTTCCGGCTCATGTTTTCCGAGAGTTCCTGCAGGACGTAACCTCGAAAAATGGCCTCTTCATTTAGCGCGACGAATGACATCAAGATCATTGTTAACCAGATGTCCCGGCTGGCAAAAAAAGCCGTTTTAAAGGTAATTATACCAGGAATGAACAGAAAAGCCGCGATGGCCAGTATAAGTATAGCTCCCCAGGCGCCTCCCCAAAGGGTTTGCCGGGCCTCTTTCCGGGTAAACACCGTAAAGCGCTTCAGCGGTTGTTTTTCCCTGTCCATGCGGAAAAGGTAAATGAGGGGAAGGGCTATTGCCAAACGAAGCACTACTCCGAGGATATAGACACTCAGGTTACTAATGGGGATCCACCCGTAGCTGTCCCCCAGGCTTTCGAACCTGAACAAAGGGGCAAAGAATGCCCGGCCGGCAACTAACCATAGTATTTCAAGTAATGAAAAAAAGGCAAGTATGAGAATGATTGATAAAATATTCCGTTTCATTTTTTCATTTTGTTCAAAATTACAGGATACATCAGAATATTACCAGGACAGTTGAACGCCTGTTATCATTGACAAAAGAGGGCTTTTTTAACTCTTTTTAGGGCGTAAGATTTTGATTTTCAACAAGAAGTGGTAGTGCGGTGTGGAGCGTTGATACCATATGGCCAGCCGGGCCAGGAAAGAAAAAGGCCATTCCGGTTCTGGAATGGCCCTCGGGGGGAATGATATAAGGCAATGCCATCATTACTTACGGGAACCAGAGTTCTCAGGGGTGCTGGCAGCCGCTTTCGTCAACCACGGGAGTGGTGGCGGCTGTGACGAAATCGGCGATGACCGCTATGGTGGCGGCCGGGATGAATTCGCCGCCGTCGGTTTGGAGTAATTCTTCAGGGGATAAAACCTGGAGTTGTTGTGGTGTGATGTGATCCATGATGAAAGGATTTTGGTTAGAAAATGTTGCCTGTAATTCTTTCACAAGATAATGGCGGCCACTCTACTATGGCTGGAGTAGTGTTAAAGTGGAGTTTTTCTTTTCCGGAGGCAGCAATAAAAAGAGCCTGCACCCGGAGGCGAGGCTCGGAAAACAGTCACATTGGCGCAGTGTACATAAAGAGAAACCTAATTCTTTATGCCTACAGGAAAAGTATCCCGACAGTCAGCAGGGCCAGCAGGCCAAAGCCCAGGAGCAGCCAGAAGGCGGATTTCCTGGTTTCCGGGTTGACCAGAAGCAATATGATCAGCACTGCCACAACGATTTTATGAGTGATAGAGGGGGCGCCGGAATAGGCTGCCTCATTCACTACCTGTACAATAAAGAGCAGAAGGCTGATGACAGCCAGGACGAAAAGAGATTTTTTAAAAATCATGGTAATTGAGTTTGGTTATATCTCGCCACAAGGTTGGGTGCATCCAGGTGGAACATAATTGTCGCAGTTTCGAATGGACCTATAGCATTTATAAATGCCATATCCATATCCCCCTAGCCCTCCGAGTATGCCTCCAAAAGCAGAACCAAAAAATCCACCGGGAGATCCAAATCCAATTCCAGTTCCTACTCCACTAATCGTATTCCATCCTACATCGGCCAGGCAGTCCCAAACGACATCATCGTAGCATTCTCCGCATACAATATGGCAAGGAGGAGCACTCCTGACAAGTATTGATTCCTCAAACAGGTTGTTTATGATGATCTGGAACTGAGCCTGGGTCAGGCTTCCTAACGTTGGGTAAGCATTATTCAGGCTGTCAACGGTATTTTGTAAGGCATTGCTTTGAGCAATAAAATCCTCTTCGGATTGGAACCCGTACAGGGAAAGGATCTGCAGATATTCTTCTTCAGTCAATTCCTTGCCTTCACTTATTTTTTCATTGAGTTGATCCAGGTAATTCTTATCTTCAAAAACTCTTACATTCTCAACCAGCAACGCACTTCGGTGCCTCAGCGCTGAAAGAAGGCCGAGGAAATTGCTATCGTTTTTTAAACTCGAGTAAAGAGTTTCAAATTCGCTGGAGAAGGCTTCTCCGTTTTTTTCTTTCGGTAAGTCTTCGTTTACGGTTTTGTTGCAGGAAAACATGACCAACAGGAGTGAGAAAAATAAAAACTTTTTCATGGCACATTTTTTTAAAATGATCCCTACTCTAGTTTTGTGGTGCTTTTCGGGAAATACCTCACCGTCTGAACAATGCATTGATTCAGGTTTTGCTCTATAATGCTTATTGCGAAAGCAACATCTATTTTTCAGTGAGTCATTATCAGGTTAAAAAATCGAACAGCTAAATGCTTTTCGGATTCCGTTATAGCATACCGGCCGCTGTCGATGGCTACCGGCGGCAGGCCCAGGCTGCTGTGCAGAAGCCAGGGCAGGGGATAGGCCTCTTCCACCAGGAAGTGGCCCTGGCCAAAGTGCTGTTGCCGTGTTTTTTCGCTCAGGCTGGCTGGCAGGAATGCCAGCTCCAGTTGGCCCGGTTCGGGTACAGAAGCCAGGGCCAGGCCGCCGCATTGCCGGCATCCGCTGTTTTTCGGGCGGCCCCGGGCCCGGGCGATCTCGATCCGGCAGATGCCGTAGTTGACACATTGCCGGCTCGGTACACCAAACTCCACTTCTACCAGTAATCTTGATACGCTCCGGCCGGCTTCTCCGGGCTGGAGGCTGTTTATTTTCCTGGTCATTTTTTGTTTCCTTGGTCAAAATTATAGATATTTAAGCTTCGAAAAAAGGACAGTTCGTCCCGTCCGCGCTAGAGGTATTTTTCTCCAAAATCAAATTTAAACTTTGGTAAAGAACTGATCCTTAACTTTTTATAGTCGCGCTGAATTTAAAAAACCAACCATTTTTTGCTGATGTATGCTGGTACGGCGGCCTGTGTTGCTGCAGCCCTGTCCGTGCCGGTAAAAAAGTGCCGGCCGTGAGGGCGGCGGGTTGCAGGCATTCAGCTTTGGCCAATGTTCGGGCCGGGGCTGTTGGCCTGCAGCCCGTACTGCTCTTACAGGTCAAGGTCTTCCTGTATGATCCCATCCTTCCGGCTGGAATATGGCAAAATGCCTGATTGGCGCCGGTTGTAGCGGTATGGTAACGGAATGGCTGGGTATACTGTAAAAAAGTCCATGGCAGCAGGTGTTTAGGTTTTTTAATGAGCATGTTGCTCAAAATTATGGCATTAATTCCATCCAGTCCAGGACAGTTAACAGCACTTTTTCATCGGCTAAAAGCAAAGTGTTTTCAGAAAATTTTTTTTTAATATCCTGGAAGACAATGCGTTGTATTGTCCGTGGGATGAGTAAAATGAAAACTTTGGTTGGATGAAAGCTCTCCTGGAACTGGCCCGCATTGCCACAAAAAGCAAGCTTCGGCGTATCGAAGTACTCTCTGTTGAAGCAGAGAACAACAAAAAGTTGATGGAACTTTTTGATGCGGTATGTGCCGGAAAGGTAGAAACAGATAAGGAAGCCCAGCAATATCTGTACGGCGCCAAACGAAAGCCGTCTACCTTCCGCAACCTGAAATCCGGACTGAAAAAGCGGTTGCTCAACAGCCTGCTCTTCATCCATCTGTCCGACCCTACCCTGAACGAACAGGAAAAGGCCTATTACCAATGCCAGAAAGACTGGGCGGTGGTTAAAGTGTTATTGCGCCGGGGAGGGCGGGCCCTTGCCGTCACTCTGGCGGAGAAAACCCTTAGGGAAGCCCTGCGTTTCGACCTTACCGAAATTATCGTGCAGGCCAGCCAGGTGCTTCGCTTTCACTACGGCGCCCGCACCGGGGATATGAAGAAAATGGAAGCATACGGCCAGCTTCATAAAAGGTATATGGAAGCCTGGCGGTACGAATCACTGGCCGAAGAGTATTATGCCCTGCTCATCGCCAATTACATCAATGAGCGTTCGGTAAAGGCGGAGGCCAGCCGCCAGGCCCTGGGCTATTATGACAGCCTGAAGAGCGCCATGGCTGAGTTCAGGACCTACCGCCTCCTTTTTCTCGGGCACCTGATCCGCATTATCGCCTTTCGTTCGGTCAATGATTACAAAACGACAGTGGAGGCCTGTGAGGAAGCCATCCGTGCCTTTGAGGCAAAAGATTACGAGGTAAAAACCCCGATCTACACTTTTCTGCACCAGCAGATCCTGGCGCATATTCAACTGAGGCAGTTTGAAGAAGGCAATCACACTGCCCGAAAAGCGGCCAGGCTCATCCCCGGAGGCTCAGTCAACTGGTTCATCAATATGGAAATGCTGATGATCCTCTCCCTGCACACCCGCCGATATCAGCAGGCCAGCGAGGTATATCTGGAGGCCATCAGCCACCCCCTGTTCTCAAAATTGCGGGACATCGACAAAGAACAGTGGCGCATTAATGGCGCCTACATCCACTTCCTCCTGGAAACCGGCAAAGCTGCTATCGAAGAAGGCAACGTCCGGCTCAGGAAGTTCCGCCTGGCGCGTTTCCTGAATGAGGTGCCGGTCTTCTCCCGCGACAAACAAGGGATGAACGTGGCCATCCTCATCATTCAGGTCCTTTTCCTCATCGTCAAAAAACGGTACACCGACGCCATCAACCGGATCGATGCCATCAATAAGTACCGCACGCGCTACCTCGCCCGGGACAAGGCCCTGAAGCGCAGCAACCTCTTCGTTAAAATGCTGCTGCAGATCCCGCTGAGCAATTTTCATAAAGCCGCCGTATTGCGCCGGGCCGAACCGTATTACAAGCAATTGAAGGCTATCCCGCTGGAGGTGGCCAACCAGACGCATGGCATCGAGGTCATCCCGTATGAGGACTTGTGGGAATTCGCTCTGGAATCGCTGGACATGAAGTTCCACAAGCGGCGGCGCTAACCGGACGCACCACTTTCAAGTGGTGCGTAGCAAACGCAGGAATGCTGGATAAACAGGCCGCCTGAAGGCAGCCCGTCCGGCTCGGACGCACCACTTTCAAGTGGTGCGTAGCAAAGTTGAAAATTAGCGAACCATAAAAAAACCTACAATGCAATCGAAAAAGTTGAAACCGAGGTACCGGCGAAATTTACCCCACATCCAACCTGTAGGCGCAGCCTTCTTCGTTACATTCCGTTTGAAAGGGTCAATTCCCTGGATCAAAGTCCAGGAATTGAGAGCAGCTTACAGAACCAAGGTAGCGGAGTTCAGAGCCAAATATGGGAAAAATGCCAGTGCCTACATACAGGAAGAGCGTCACCGCTTTTTCCTCGCATACGACCAAATGCTGGATAGCGTGCTGGATGGGCCAACTTACCTAGAACAAGAGGAGGTTGCTGCAGAAGTTATTAAACAACTACATAGATTCGATGGAGGCCTGTACTCCTTACTGGCCTATTGCGTCATGCCCAATCATGTGCATATCCTTATTGATACGGGCTCCGCGCTAGAAAAAGAACTTCCCGAAGATGATCTTGAGTCTTTGGAATATCAACAGTTGCATCGGATAATGAACCGGGTAAAAGGAGCTTCTTCTCGTTATTGTAATTTGGCTCTGGGTCGAAGCGGAAAGTTCTGGCAGCGGGAAAGCTTTGACCGGTTTGTTCGGGATGAAAAGCATCTTAATAACGTTATTTCTTACATTCTGGAGAATCCGGTGAAGGCCAATTTGGCCGGCCATTGGGAGGGATGGCCATTTTCGTATTTGAAGATTTATGGGGAATAGTAGTATACGGGCCACTTGAAAGTGGCTCGTCCGGTTCGGACGCACCACTTTTAAGTGGTGCGTAATGCCGTTATATCTGAATACAGGCCACTTGAAAGTGGCCCGTCCGGTTCGGACGCACCACTTTTAAGTGGTGCGTAATGCCGTTATATCCGAATACAGGCCACTTGAAAGTGGCCCGTCCGATCACCAGGAAAACAAAAACAGGGGCGGTAGCAACAGCAGCATGCAGGCCACGATAAGAATGAGCAGCAGGGGCGTAAACCATTTTATCCAGATATTGTACGGCACCTTGGCCACCGCCAGTATCCCCATGGTCACTCCGCTGGTGGGGATGATCATATTGATGAGGCCGTCGCCGAACTGGAAGGCCAGCACCGCCGTCTGGCGGCTGACGCCCAGCAGGTCGCTCAGCGGCGCCATGATGGGCATGGTGAGGGCCGCCTGCCCGGACCCGGAAGGCACAAAGAAGTTGAGGAACGTCTGAAAGATGAACATGATCTCCACGGTGATGGCCGTGGGCAACCCTTCGGAGGCGGAGGCGATGCCGTTGAGGATGGTGTCGATGATGCGGCCGTCTTCGGCGATGACGATCAGGCCTTTGGCCAGGCCGATGACCAGGGCGGCGGTGATCATATCTCCGGCGCCCTCTTTGAAGGCCTTGACGGCGCCGTCCAGGTCGAGCTTGCCGACGATGGCGGCGGCCACGCCCATGGCGATGAACAGGGCGGAGATCTCGTTGATGTACCAGTGCCAGCTGCTGACGCCGACGACGAGCAGGGCCAGGGAAGCGGCCAGGATGAACAGCACCAGCTTATGGCGGGTGGTAAACCCTTCGCCGGCCCCCTCATCGAGGTGGGAAATATCCCGATCCTGGTCGATCTCGTACACGGGGCTGATGGCCTTGTCTTTTTCCACCCGGTTGGCATAACGCATGATGTAAACGATGGCGATCACGGTGACGATGGCCCATACGATCAGCCGGTAGCCCATGCCGCTGGCAGGCGCCAGCTCGGCAATGCCCTGCGCCACGCCAATGGTGAAAGGGTTGATGAAGGCCCCGGCAAAGCCTACGCCCGCTCCCACAAAGGAGATGGAAAGCCCTACAATGGAGTCATACCCCAGGGCCAGGCTCAACGGAATGGTGATCAGCACGAAGACGAGCACCTCCTCACACATGCCGAAAGTGGCGCCCGCCAGGGAAAACAGGGTGATGATCAGCGGGATGATCCACTTTTTGTACCCCGGCTTGTGCTCGCTCAGCCTGATGATGTCGCGCAGGCCGGCATCGACCGCCCCGGTACGGGTAAGGATGTTAAAAGCGCCGCCCACCAGAAAGACGAAGCCGATGATCTGCGCCGCCGAGATGAACCCCCGGATGGGCCCCATGAAGAAGTCGCCGATCCCCTGAGGGCTGGGTTCTACCTGCTGATAGGAGCCCGGAACGATAACCTCCCGCCCGGCAACCGTAGTCCGGCTGAACTCGCCGGCAGGGATGATCCAGGTCAGGATGATGAAGGCCAGCATGATGGCCATAATGATGACGATGCTGTCCGGGAATTTATTGAATAGCTTCATAGGTGGTGTGCGTCGTTGGTTTGTCCAAACATAGGGAGTTTTGCGGAGATTCTTGGTAAAGAGGGTTCCAAAGTATTGGAAATGCAGGCCATTGATTGAATTTTGAACACACTCTCAGTATCAGCCTTTGGGCCCCGGGAATCAGCAATAAACCTGTTTGCTTCGCCGATGAACCGCTCCATCCGGGAAATTGTCTCTAATTATGTTTATATTGGATAAAAAAATTGCATTTATGGCATCGAGTGCTGAGCCGGAAGCAAAAACCATTGACCCAATCCGGGAAATAGCCGAACTGGGGCCACTGACCCTGGATAAAGCTTTATCAATTGAAGAATTCGCTGCGCTTTCCGCCCGCTATCCGGACCTGCGGATGGAGCGGGAGAGGAGTGGAAAAATTACGATTATGTCTCCTGTGAAATTTGGTTCCGGAAACCGGGAATCCCTGGCCAATTTTTTTCTTGTTCTTTGGTGGTATCAAGAAAAAACCGGAGAGACCTTCAGTGCTTCTACTGGTATCGAACTGCCTGATGGCGCTGTCAAGAGCCCGGATTGTGGCTGGATCAGCCCGGAACGGCTCGCCGATGTATCTCAGAAGGAAAGGGAAGAAGCATTTCTGAGAGCCATCCCGGATTTCATTATTGAAGTGCGCTCTAAAACCGACTCTCTGGCCAAGCTGAAAAAGAAAATGAAGAACACCTGGATCAAAAACGGCGTCCGCCTCGCCTGGTTGATCGACCCCTATGAGGAGAAAGCCTACATCTACCGCGCCAATGGGGAGGTGGATACCATAACGGGCTTCGAGGGCAAAAAACTGACGGGGGAGGACGTGATGCCCGGCATGGAGCTGCCGCTCGGGGAACTGCGGATCGTGGAGAAGTAGAACGCGAATTACGCGGATCGTGCGGATCTTCGCAGATCGCGAACAACCCCAGGTTCCGGAATATAATGGGCTATTGTTATCCTCACTTACCCTTTTACAAATTTCATAACCAGAATTCTTCCTGCCATTTTCACCTCTAAAAAGTACACTCCGGCCGCCAGCCCTTCCAGGCTGAGCTCCTGCATGGCCCCGGCTTCCCGGCGCAGCACCTGCCCGTAGGCATTACGCAGTTCCAGCCCTTCCATCCGGTTGTCACCCGCCCATTTCAGGAAAAGGCGTTCTGTGGCGGGGTTGGGAAAAATTACCAGTGGGCTGGCCGGGAGCGGCTCCGCGGTAGTGTTCAGCACGGCCGCGCAATCCGGCCCGGTATCGAAGGCCTTCATCAGCTCTCCGTCCAGTACATACCAGTTCTGCCACTCCCCGCCGCTGCCGGTTTGCCAGTCGGTGAGGTCGAAGACGCCGTCGCCGATGGTGGTGGCTGGGACGGCGTACACCTTGACGGCGCTGCGGCCGCGGTCCCAGGTAAGGGGAGTCCCCGCTTCCATCGTTTCGGGCAGGAATTCGTCCTGGCAGTTGGCCTGCAGGAAAAAGACGAGGTCTTCCGGATATTCCGGAAATTCGCCGAAGGCGCGCGCCAGGCCGTGCTCATCGATGGCCACGGCGGTGTATTCATTGGCGGCGATACCGAAGGAGCGGGTATTGTGTTCCAGGGCGATGCGGGCGAGCATGCCCACGTGGCGCCCCGGGCGTTCCCGCTGTTCGTAGTGGGTGTCGGTGACGAGGTATGGGGTGTACGGGACGTCCAGGAAATCATTACACCCCAGGATCTCATAATCCGGATGGTAGGGGTTGCCGAGGGCTTCTTCCGCATCCAGGGAGGAGCCGGAAGGGGTGTAGTAACATTGCCCCAGGATGGCCATGCCGGCGCTGGCGCCCCCCACGGTAACACCTTTCTCATTGATCAGGTAATTGATGGCATCTTCTACGGGCGTATCTTTCCAGTAGGAGTAGTAATCGTACTGGTCGCCCCCGGCTATGAAGAGGCACTCCGCGTTTCGGATGCGGTTAATCACATAGGGGTCGCTGGCAGCTTCGCCGGAATCGAAGCGGATGGTCTCTACGGAGTTGACTTCGACGCCCAGGTCGAGGTAGAAATACAGGTTGTACCCATCGGAACCACTGGCGCGGATGACGACCACGTCGCCCCCGCCGGCCCGGCTGAGCATCCACTGCATGGCCTGGCCGTTGTCGCCGCCGCCGCCCGCCAGGACGATGCCGGGCAGGAAGTTGTCCGGTTGAACATCCGCGGTGTCTCCGGTAATCCAGTTGGTGTAGCCCTGGGAAAAAGAAAAGGCCGGGAGAAATATCAGTGTGAAGAAGGTAAAAAAACGAAAAGCCATAGGAACGCCTTTTTAAGGGGTGAAAAAGGGTTAGCGGGTGAAGGTTTCGGGTGGGAGATGGGGGCGTGTTAGCTTTCACCTCCTTGTTACGGGCCACTTTAAAGTGGGCCCGTCCGAAATAAAGGCAGCCCCTCCCGAAGGAGGGAGCTGCCTGGTTATAAAGGGGAATCTACAAATTAATGTCTTACTATCATTTTGGCGGTGCCGATCTTTTCGCCTGAACGTATACTGACGATGTATGTTCCGCTCAACAATATATTGACGTCAATCAGGGCCTGATTATTGCCCGCCGGCCGGTTTCCCTGGGGAAGGGCCATCACGGTGCGGCCCGTCATATCCTGGACAACCAGTTCCACCCTGGACGCTTCTTCCAGCGAATAAGACAGCAGAACGCGGCCATTGCTTACCGGGTTGGGCGTCAGCACCATGGCGAAGGCTTCGTTATCTACCTCGCGTACTGAGGAAGTAATGACCTGGGAAACTTCGATGTTGTCGATCCACAGGCCGTAGCCGTTGGTGTTGGTCACGTTGCGGAAGGCGATGTACACACTTTGGCCGGCATAGCCGGACAGGTCGAGCGTGCGGCCCTGCCAGTTTTCGTCCTCTACGGCCTCTTCCGTCCAAAGGATCTCTCCGTCATTGCCAAAGCTCTCGACGGTGGCTTCGCCGGTATTGATGAGCACCTGGTAATCATCCGGGTAATCGCCGCTCGTGGTAGCGGACCTGACCTGGAAGTTCAGCTCGGCGCCGGCGCCCAGCTGTAATTTCGGGAGGATCATCCAGTCGTCGGCCGGGCCGACTTCGTTGCCGTTCTCATCTTCATACCAGGAGATGCTCAGTGCGGCATAGCCTTCAAAGCGGGAACTGGTGGTGACGATCCATGCCGTATCCAGCCAGCCGATATCCCCTTCATCGGCAGGAGTGAGCATGTCTACATTGTAAAGCGTGAAATCTTCCGGCATCACGCCGTTCTCAAAATCGTAGGTTATGGTTTCCTGAGCTTGTGCGGAGGCTACGCACAGGGCGAAAACCAACGCGAGTTGTACTACTCTTCTCATAATGCAGAAAGGTTTTGGTTATAGAAAAATGAATGAATTGACAAATAGAAATACACGGCCAGGCAGGCGGGCCTGGCGGTTTCAAAAAGAAGAAAGATGATACAGGCTAGCAGTCGAAAATAGGCTGAAGGCCCATCAGGCTAAGCTGCTTGTGGGAAGGGATGGAAGGCCTGATAACGTTTTGGAAATAGATATTTTTCATTATTTATGAGCCTAAACTAAGCGTAATTTTACAAAAAAAATCTGTGATATGCAGCAAGGGGCAGGCATAATTTGGTGGCAAATATTGCCGGGGTAGTTGGTATTTTGGTTCAAAGTCCTTATTTTTCAGCCTGTAAACTCAGTTCACAAATGCAGATCCAGAGGTCTATAACGCCTGCCAAAACAACGGCCCTCCGCCTGGAGACGCCGAGCCTCAGTGGTTTGCAACCCATCTTCGACTGTTAGGATACCTCCGCTTTCCGCTTTTCAGAGTTTTTCTGTTTTCACCGATAGTAACCTGCTATCGTACCTACGCTCTGTTTAGCCCATTCCAAAGCATTGTATCCGAAAATTCTCATCACCAAAAAACGATAAATATGAAGCATTGGCGTATACTCCTGATATTCGCTGCCTGCCTGGGTTGGGCCGGTATCGCCCTGGGGCAGCGCACCATTACCGGCGCTGTCACCGACGCCGAGACCGGGGAACCGCTCATCGGGGCCAACGTCCTGATCGTGGGTACTTCTTCCGGAACGGTAACCGGCTTTAACGGGGATTACGAACTTGAAGTTTCCCAGGAAGCGAAGCAGCTGGAGTTCTCTTATACCGGTTACACTCCAAAAGTGGTGGACATCGGCAGCCAGACAGTGATCGACGTACAGCTGACTGCCGGCCAGATCCTGGATGAAGTGGTGGTCGTTGGCTACGGCACCCAGAAGAAAAAAGACGTCTCCAGCGCCATCGAATCCCTCGACGCAGAGGATATCAAAGACGTGCCGGTGGCCAGTTTTGAAGCTGCCATGCAGGGCAAGGCCAGCGGGGTGAACATCAGCAGCCCTTCCGGTACGCCGGGCGGCGCCATCAATGTCAACATCCGGGGCGTCTCCTCCATCGGGGCCAGCAGCCAGCCCCTGTTCATCATCGACGGCATACCGGTGGTCTCCCGCAATAACTCCGCCCTCAACCAGAACATTCAACCGGTCAACCCGCTGGCTGACCTCAACCCCAATGATATCGAATCCATAACCATCCTGAAAGATGCCTCGGCGGCCTCCATCTACGGCTCCCGCGGCGCCAACGGCGTCATCCTCATCACCACCAAGCGGGGGGCGGCGGAGAAGACCCAGGTCAATGTGGGCTATTACAAAGGCTTTTCCAATATCACCAGGGTGCCCGAGATGATGGACGCCCGCCAGTTCGTCCGCTTTCTCAACGTGGCGGCCGAGAACGATGGCCTGGGGCCCGATTATTTCAATGACGATTTTGGTTTCGACCCCGACGGCCCCAACGCCGATGTGCGGACGACCGATGTCTACGACGCCATTCTCCGCACCGGCCAGATCGACAATGCCGACCTGAGCATTCAGGGTGGGAATGAGAAAACCCAGTTCTACCTTAGCGGCAACTTCTTCAACCAGTCGGGCATACAGATCGGCCAGGAATTCCGGCGCATCAGCACCCGCCTCAACCTCGACCACCGCATCAATGAGAAAGTAAAAATAGGCGCCAACTTCGCTGTTAACCGCTCCAACCACCGCCGCACCATCAACGAGAATGACGAATACGGCGTGGTGATCAACGCTCAGGCGTGGGACCCCTCGGCCCCCATCTACGAAGAAGACGGAAGCTACGCCAACCCCTTCGACTACAACACCTGGTGGCCGCTCGATAACCCCGTGCTGATCGCCCTGGAGTACAGAAACCGGTCCATCTCTTCCCGCCTGCAGGGCTCTCTGTTCGGGCAGTATGAGATCATTCCCGGCCTTACCTTAAAATCGATGTGGTCCGTCGACCTCAACACCCTCGACGAAGAATCCTATACCCCGACCTTCAGCAATAAGACCAGCATCGGGCAGGGCATCTACGCTACCTGGGAGGAATCCTCCTGGCAAACGGAAAACACCCTCGACTTCACCCGGGTGCTGGGCGATCACAGTTTCAACCTCATCGCCGGCTTTTCCGCCCAGGAGATCAGGGCCATTTTCTCCGATATGGAAGGCGCAGGGTATTCCACCAATGAGACGCCCAGCATCTCCGCGGCGGCCAATATCGTGTTTGCCTCTTCCGGCAAGCGCCGTTCCAGCCTGCTGTCCTACCTGGGGCGCTTCAACTATGGCTTCAAGGGGCGCTATCTGGCCACCTTCACCGTGCGGGCCGATGGGTCTTCCCGCTTCGGAGAGAACAACCGCTATGGTTATTTCCCCTCCGGCTCCCTGGCCTGGGTGGTTAGCGAAGAACCTTTTATGGCGGATCAGGGCCTGTTCAGCAACCTGAAGCTCCGTGGCAGTTACGGCATCACCGGCAACCAGGAGATCGGCAGCGACTGGGTGGGAACCTGGGGGCTGGATGCGCCCTACAACGGCCGCAGCGGCATCTCGCCTTCTCAGCTGGAAAACCCGGACCTGAGCTGGGAAAAGACCTCTCAGCTCAACATCGGCATCGACCTGGGCCTGCTCGAAAGCCGCATCAACCTGACGGCCGACTACTTCGTCAAGAATACCACCGACCTGCTGCTCAACGCCGATGTTTCGGGGCTGACCGGCTTTACCTCCGTCATTCAGAACGTGGGCGAGATCGAAAATAAAGGCATCGAGGTCAGCCTGAACACCCTCAACGTCAATGCACGGAACTTCTCCTGGTCCACTACCTTCAACCTGGCGCTTCTGGACAATACGGTCAAAAAACTGGTCAACAATGGCGAAATTCTGGGCCGCAACCACATCCTGCAGGAAGGGGAGGCCGTCAGTACGCTTTATATGATCAAATTCCAGGGCGTGGACCCCGAGACGGGCGACGCCCTGTTTGAAGACCTCAACGGCGATGGTGTGATCGATTTCGACGACCGCCAGGTGGTGGGCAGCGCCATTCCCACCTACTTCGGGGGCTTCAACAATACCTTCACCTGGAAGGGCTTCACCCTGTCCGCCTTCCTCCAGTTCTCCGGCGGCAACAAGATCTTTAACCAGAGCCGCCATGCCTACGAAAATTATGGCCAGTTGCGCAGCGGCCTGCCCTACGGCAACAACAGCCTGTACGTGCTGGAGAATTACTGGCGCACGCCGGGACAGCAGACGGACGTGCCGCGCCCTTCGCTTCAAACCGGGCAGATGCAGCGTTTCAGCACGCAGTTCCTGGAAGACGGCGACTTCATCCGCATGAGAAACCTGCGCCTGGCCTACAAGTTCTCCGCAACGGCAGTGCAAAAGATGCGCCTGCGTTCCCTGACGGCCTACGCCCAGGCACAGAACCTCTTCACCATTACCGACTACCGCGGTTTCGACCCTGAGGTGTCGACCAATACCGCCAGCCAGGGCGCCCTCAATACCCAGCAGGGCGAAGACTTCGGAACTCTGGGGCAGGCCCGGACGATCTCGGTAGGGGTGAATGTGGGGTTGTAGAAAGTGGAGAGGTGTAAATGTGTAAATGAACCACGGCTTCGAGCCGGGGTATTTTAAAAATTGAGAATATGAAAACCATAACCATCAGATATATCATTCTTTCGGCGGTAGTGTTCCTGAGCGCCGCCTGCAGCGGCTTCCTGGATGTGGAGCTGGACGACGAGATCATCACCTCGGAAGCCATTGTCAACAAGGAGACGGCGGAAGCAGCGGCCATTGGCCTGTACCACAGCTTTCAGGGTTTCAACCTGTACGGCGGCGATTTCGTCCTGGTGGCTGACCTGCTCGGCGGCAACGCCATTGCCACGGGCTTCCGGCAGCGCTACGAGGATCTTTCCAACGCCCGCGTCCCGACTGCCAACCCCTACATCGAGGATGTCTGGGTGAGCTTGTACAACATCATCAATTCGGCCAATAACATCCTGGTGAACATCCAGGATATCGATGGCATCAGCGATGAGGAGCGCAGCCGGATCGAGGGCACGGCCTATTATTTCCGGGGCTCCGCCTATTTTGACCTTTTGCGGCAGTTCGGCGAGTTCTTCGATGAAAGTTCTGCTTTCGGCGTGCCGGTCTTTACCGAGGTGCTGGACCGCAGCACCGCCACTTCCGTAGGCCGCGCCACCGTGGCCGCTACCTATAACCGCATCGTCGAGGACCTGGACAATGCCGCCAAATCGCTGCCCGATACCGATGAGCGCTTTTTCCTTACCCAGGCTGCTGCCCGGGCCCTGCTGGCCAGGGTATACCTGTACCGGAAGGACTGGGCCAATGCCCGCGCCTTCGCCGAGCTGCTCATCAATGACGGTGATTACGAGCTCAACGCCAATTACAACGACAACTTTGAAACGGAAGGTTCGGCGGAATCCATCTTCGAGCTGCAGTTCACCCAGCAGGACGGGCAGGACCTCTCCAACCTGCTGATGCTTTCCGCGGCGAATGAAGTTTCCGGCTCTGCCGAGCTTTGGAACGCTTTTGAGGATGGGGACGCCCGTAAGGAGCAGTTCCTGCGCCGCTTCGGGATGGTTCGCTGTACCAAGTACGGAGAGCTGGCGACGGATATCGATTACAACGTCCCCGTCCTCCGCCTGGCGGAGATGTACCTTATCCGCTCGGAAGCCATCGCCAATACGGAGGGCCCGGCCGCCGCCCTTGCCGGCCTGAACGCCGTCCGCACCCGTGCCTTTCCCGGTTCGCCGGTCACCGAGGCGGAAGCCCCCAACCTGGAGGCCTACTACGATGTTCTCCTTCGGGAGCGTCGCCTGGAGTATGCCTTCGAGGCGCATTACTGGTTCGACCTGGCGCGCCTGGGCAGGGCCACCGAAGTTCGGCAGGTTGAGGATTACCGGGTAATACTGCCCATCCCGGCGCGGGAAGTGCAGGTGTCGAATGGAGTGATCGTGCAGAATCCGGGGTATTAATTGTAAGTTGGCGGTTGAGGTTTCAAATACATGTTTATGCGTGCGATGCTCCTGCCTTCGGCAAAGCCGAAAGCAGCGTCCAAACTTTTAAAGCTTTACAAATAAACAGAAAAGCCGATCATACATGTCAAGATACGCCCTGGCCATCCACGGCGGCGCCGGCACCATCCTGCGCTCCGAGATGACGCCTGAAAAGGAAAAAGCACACGAAGAGGCACTGCTCGTGGCACTGCAGGCCGGCAAGGCCATCCTCAAAGAAGGAGGGGCTGCGCTGGATGCCGTCGAGGCTGCTGTCCGTGAGCTGGAAGACTGTGAGTATTTCAATGCCGGCCGAGGCTCCGTCTTTACCCACGAAGGCCGGCACGAGATGGATGCCTCCATCATGTGCGGAAAAACGCTGAACGCCGGCGCCGTGGCCATGGTGCAGGGAGTAAAGAACCCCATCTCCCTGGCCAGGCGCGTAATGGAAGCCACGGAGCACGTGCTGCTCTGTGGCCCCGGCGCCCGGCAGTTCGCTCGTGAGCAGGGCCTGGAGGAGGCCCCGCCCGAATATTTCTTCTCCGAATTCCGCCACCGCCAGCTGGAGAACGCCCGGGCGCGTGGCAAAGCCCAGCTGGACCACAGCCAGAAATACGGCACCGTAGGCGCAGTGGCCTGCGATAAGCGGGGCCACATCGCCGCCGCCACCTCCACCGGCGGCCTGACCAATAAAAAGTATGGCAGGGTAGGGGACAGCCCCATCATCGGCGCCGGCACCTACGCCAACAACCAGACCTGTGCCGTCTCCTGTACCGGCTACGGGGAATATTTCCTGCGGGGAGTAGTGGCCTACGACGTCTCTTGCCTGATGGAATACCGCGGCATGGGCCTGGAAGAGGCCGCCCACCACGCTATCCACCACCGGCAGCTGGCCCTGGGTGGCGACGGCGGCCTGATCGCCGTGGATGCCAGAGGGAATATCGCGCTGCCTTTCAACTCGGCAGGGATGTACCGGGCGTGGGTGAAGGAGGGGGAAGTGGAGGAGGTAAGGATCTATAAGGATTGAGGCGTAATAGATCTATCGGTTTCAGTGAAATGGATGGGGAAGGATCTATGATTTTTGATTTGCGATTTTTGATTTTCGATTTAACCCACGGCAGGCTGCACAGCGATGGCAGCCCTTTCGGGACACATCATACAACAAAAATCATCAGGGTGGTTTCCTGAAAGATCAGGCCTCTTCCAATCCGGCTTTGGCCTTCTCGATCAACTCACGGTAGGTCTCTTTTGAAACGCCTTGCCGTTCCAGGAGGGGCCAGTCTTCTTCAAAGCCGTTCTGCAGGCTTTTAATGCTGTGGGTACGTTGGGCTACTTCCCACGCCTGTCGGTAGCACTTCAGGGTTTCCTTGGTATCCTTTTGGATAAGGGCAATGTGTCCGAGGTTCATGAAGGGGTGGTAGGTCAATTCTCCTCCTTTCTCCCAAACAACCGCCGGAACAACCCCACCACAAACAGCACCGCCGCCGAAATGGGGTCCGCCTGGAAGCCAATATTCGCATTATCCAACAGCATGGTGGCCAGCTTGTTGCCGAAGGGGTTGTCGTTGACGACGTAGGTCCAGGTGGAAGAGGGGCGGCGAACGCCCATGTCTTTGAGCTCCATATCAGGGTTTGCCAGCAGGAGGGCTGTTTTTTCGGGTATGGCCTGGTCTATCTCGTCGCATAGGGACTGGAACTGGCTGTCCGCCAGGCGCTGGAATTCCAACAGCGGCTTCTGGCCGCCAAAGCGGACCAGGTGAATGCTGTCGCGCACCTGTTGCAGGTAGTCGAGGTGCTCTGCCCAGAGCCAGTCGTACTGGTAAAGCGCCAGGGCCTGTAGTTTCCTGATGGGGGCGCCCTCGATGGCGATGCCCAGCTGTTCCTTCAGGCATTTGGGCTCCGTCAGTATCCGTTGCCGTTCTCCCTGTATCAGTTGCCGCTGTTTTTCCACCATGTCGGAATAGAGCATCAGCGTGCGCCGCATTTCCGAGGTTTGATCCTCGATCACCTCCTGAATGTGCTGGATGTAGAGGTGGATGCGTTTGTCTTTTATGGTTGATTGGTTGATTAGTTGATTGGGTTGATTGGGAGCCCCCTTAATCAACCCAATCAACCTGTC
>CAYQKY010000066.1:0-38423 GCA_964418125.1 uncultured Phaeodactylibacter sp. | reverse complement strand
GATGATATTCAATAAATTGTAACGATTGTTTTTTCCTTAACGCAACACTAGTGTTTTACCACAAATGATGCACTACCTTCTTAAAGTATTTTTCATAGATCTCCTTTACCCCTGCCATCTGCTCCACGCTCAGGGGCGGAAGGTTCTCGGCCGAGTAGTTGGACACTACCTGCGCTTCCCTGCTGGCGCCGGGGATGACGCAGCTCACCTCTTCGAACATGAGCACCCAGCGCAGGGCGATGGGCGCCAGGTTCTCCCGGCCGGGGAAGAGTTCCTGCAGTTCTGATACGGCCAGCAGGCCGGTTTCGTAATCCACCCCCGAGAAGGTCTCGCCCTTGTCGAAGGCTTCGCCCTCGCGGTTGAAGTGGCGGTGGTCTTCGGCGCCGAAGGTGCTGTCCTGGCTGAACTTGCCCGTCAGCAGGCCGCTGGCCAGGGGCACCCGAACGATGATGCCGACGTTCTTCTCCTTCGCCCGCGGGAAGAACAGCTCCGACGGGCGGTGGCGGAACATGTTGAAGATGATCTGCACCGTGGTGACGTTGGGGTACTCGATGGCCTTGAGCGCTTCTTCCACCTTTTCCACACTGACCCCCATATTGAGGATCTTGCCTTCCTCCTTGAGGCGGTCGAACAGCTCAAAGATCTCGGGGCGGTAGTACACCTCGGTGGGGGGGCAGTGCAGCTGGATGAGGCCGAGGGTTTCCAGGCCCATATTGCGGAGGCTGGCCTCTACGAAGCCGCGCAGCACTTTGGGCTGGTAGGCCTCGTTGGTGTGCGGGTTCAGCTGCCGCCCGCACTTGGTGGCCACGTAGATGCGCTCGGAGCGGCTCTTCACCACCCGCCCGACGGCCTTTTCACTCTCGCCGCCCCCGTACACGTCGGCCGTGTCGATGAAGTTGATCCCGTGGTCAATAGCGGTATTGAGGATCTTGTCGGCGTTCTTATGGCTGAACTCATCGCCCCATTTGCCGCCCACCTGCCAGGTGCCAAGGCTGATTTCGGAGATGTTGAAGCCGGTTTTTCCCAGTTGTCGGTAGTTCATAGATAGCGTTTTGGGTGAATATAAGGAATTGTTGGATTGTTGGATTGTTGGATTGTTAGATTGTTGGATTGTTGGATTGTTAGATGGTTGGATGGTTGGATGGTTGGATGGTCTCTTCGAGCCGGTTAGAATTGTTGGATGGCTGGATTGTTCTTTCAATCGAAATTTTTCTCACTTTTTTTTATGGAATTTTACGATTTCTGCGACTATTTAGTAGAAGCAGTTGTTAACCGAAAACCCTGAAATATGGAATATCTCTCTCTGGAAAAGCTGGACGCTTATCGAACAGCTTTTGAACTAAGCAATTATGTTTGGGATGTGGTTCTGGAATGGGAAAGTTTTCCTAAATGGACTGTGGGACAACAAATAGTCGAGGCGGCGGATTCCATTTCAGCAAATATCGCCGAAGGTTTCGGCCGATACCACAAAAAGGACAAGATCCGTCATTATCGGTACAGCGCCGGCTCTGTCAAAGAATGCCTGGACTGGGCCCAAAAGTCCATCAAAAGGGAGCTTCTGAACGGGGAGCAGGCATCATTCATCCTCGAAAAACTGGATGTTCTCCCCTTCGAGATCAACCGGCTGATAAAATATACAAGGGATAATCTTAAGTACTGAGGGCTGGATTGTTGGATTGTTGAATGGTTGGATGGCTGGCTGAGGAGAACAATCAAGCAATGAGCAATCTAACCATGGCCACCAGCCAGAGGCCAGTTGGATTGCTCAGAGCCCCCCACCGCCCCCAGAGCAGAACAATCTAACAATCCAACAATCAAGCAATCTAACAATCGCCAGATAGCCAGAGCCCCCCCCATGCCCCCCTCAGCATAACAATCAAGCAATCTAACAATTTAACCCTCACGCCACCTCCTGCAGCTCCCCCCTCAGCCGCCGGTACATCGCCTCATCGTGGAGGATATCCCACAGGATGTCGTGGTATTCCGGGAATTCCGGCAGGTCGTTATGGCCGCCGCCCTCGATGGGGAGGAGCTCGCCGCGGGGCGCCAGTGCGGCCAGCATGCGGCCCTGGCGGAAGGAGATGAGGCGGTCTTTGGTGCCGTGGATCACGAAAGCCGGGCATTCCACCTTTTTAATGAAGAAGTCGGAGCGGATCTGGTAGCGCAGGATCCACTTCAGCGGAAGGATAAAGGCATACTGCCGGATCTGGTAGAGGAAGCTGTAGTAGGGCGAGTCGAGGATGAGCATCTTCGGCTTGTTCCAGGAGGCGATGCGGGCGGCGATGCCGCTGCCCAGGGAGCGGCCGTAGACGACGATCTTGTCTTCCGGATACTGGGTGCTCAGCCATTTGTATACGGTCTGGGCGTCGTTGTAGAGGGTGGTTTCCGTCCGCTTGCCGGAGCTTTTGCCGAAGCCGCGGTAGTCGATCATGAAAAAGTCGTACCCTTTGCTGACGAAGTCCTTGGCGAACTTGCCCCAACCCTTGATGCTGCGGGAATTGCCCTTCAGGTAGAAGACCACCCCCTTGGCGTTGGGCACCCTGAAGTGCAGGCCGTTGATGTAGCCGCCGTCTTCCATTTCGAAGTCTACCTCATCGAAGGGAAAGGGGTACTTGTACTCGAACGTCCGGGGCAGGATCTCCGGGCGGAAGAAAAAGTAATGCTGCAGAAAATAAAAAACGAGGCAAACCAGGACGTAGCCTCCAATGATGTAGAATAGTGTTTCTTGCCAGGCTTCCATAAACCGGGGTGTTCTGTTGGCTCTAAAATACGGCTTTTTTTTTAAAAGCGGCACGGGCATGGAAACCCTTGCCACAAACTTTATCTTTACAGCATGCATAAGAAACCAATGAAGCGGCATCCTTCCCTCATCCCCCTCTCCCGGGAGCACCACGACGGACTGGTGCTGGCACAGCTGCTCAAGAACGACGTGCCGGATTACAAGGGCCTGCCCACCACCATCGAAGGAAAGGTGGAATACACCCGCCGCCTCTGGCAGGAAGCCCTTCAGCCCCATTTCGAAAAGGAAGAACAACTGCTTATTCCCCGCACCCGCGGGTACGGCCCGGAGCTGGAGGCTATGAGCGAGAGGGTAACCGAAGAGCACCGGCAGATCCGCCGGCAAATAGAGGCTTTGGGGGAGGCCGCCACTGCCGCCCAACTGGACGAGCTGGGCCGCCTGCTGGAGCGCCACATCCGTTTCGAAGAGCGGGAGTGGTTCGCGCTGATCCAGCAAGAGCTGCCCCCCGGTGCCCTGGAGCAACTGGCCGGCCTGGAGTAACCCAATCACACCAATCAACCAACTACCCTTCCAGGCTCACTCCGATCAAATGCCCAATGCCGAAGGTCACCGCTGCGGCTGCCAGCCCAAAGAGGACTTGCCTTAGCCCTGAATAGGCCACGCTCCGCCCGGTGAACAGGGTGATGGCGGCGCCGATGCCGAAGAGCCCTACCGTGCTGATGGCCAGGCTGGCAAAAATGGCAGTGCTGCCGCTGAGGAACAGGTAAGGGATGACCGGAATAATTGCGCCAACGGCGAACAGGGCAAAAGAGGCGATGGCGGCTTCCCAGGCCGAGCCCCCCAACTCGTCCGGGTCGATACCCAGTTCTTCCCGCACCAGGGTGGTATAAGCGCTTTCCTTATCTTCAAACACCTGGGTAGCCAGTCGTGTGGCCGTCTCTTCATCTACTCCCTTGGCCTGATAAATGAGAGCCAGTTCTTTTTTCTCTGCCTCCGGGCTGGTTTCAATTTCCTCTATTTCGATGTCGATCTGCTTTTGGTAAAGCTCCCGGGAGCTCTGCACCGACAGCCATTCACCCAGCGCCATAGAGATGGATCCCGCCAGCAGCCCGGCGAAGCCGGCAACGAGGATCTCCCGGCTGCCAGCCGCGGCGCCCGCTACCCCCATTACCAGGCTCATATTGGATACCAGTCCATCGTTGGCGCCCAGCACGGCGGCACGCAGGGCGTTGCCGCCCACCGCTTTGTGCCGCCCTTCCATTTTGGCGATTTGCCCTCCGCCGACGCTACCCGACAGGTTGTTCAAGATGTGAACGTGGTTGAGCTCATTGCCTTCAACAGCCTGGCCCGACTGCCGTTTGGAACGCACCACAGCATTGGCCATACTTCGCTCCGTATCCTGCACATTGGGCAGCACGTAACTGTACCCCATTACTTTGGCGATGGCTGCCTGCAGGCGCGCCCGCCCTGAGGGGCCGGGCGGCCGTATGGAAGCATCTTCCTGCTGTAATTGCCGGAGCAGGCGCCCGGCATGTTGTTTTTCAATGTCGGAAAGTTCCCGGAATACCCGGGCGATGGTTTCATCTGATTCCATCTCGGCAAAACGCTGATACAGGAATGCCGTATCGGTTTCAATTTGCAGTTGGGCCAGGCGGCGGCCCTTCAGGTTTTTCATATCGGATGGTTTGGAAACGATAAATTTAACTACCTTTAAAACAAATGAATAACGGTTCCGGAAATCAGTGACCGATGAAAAACCCGCTGAAATGGATACGAGAACGGTTTTACGCTGAGCCCGATGAGGAAGAGCTGTTCCCGCCCACCCCCAACCTGGAGAACCTTCCCGAGCCCTACCTCGTCCGATTCAGCCTCAAGCCGGTTCAGGAACCGGCCCAGGTGATCGGAAGGGACGGGGAAGACGGAGAACTGAAAGCCATAGAAAAAGCCCTGTCCCAATGGAAAAGCCGCCACCGGCCGCTCCTGCTGGCAGCAGAACAGGGGGTAGGAGTGACTTCCCTGCTGAACGCCGCCCTGCCGTTCCTTCCTCAGCCCCGCTTCTTCCTGGAAGATAAGGAGCGCATAACCAACAGGGAGGAACTGCTGCGGGCCCTCATTCCCGCCCTGGGGATAGAGAGCGCAGACAGCCTGGACCACCTGATGAGTATGGAGTTCGAATCGCCGCGGGTGGTGGTCTTCGAGAACATTGAGCGCCTTCTGCTGAGGCGTATTGGCGGTTACGATCTGCTTCGCGATTTCCTCCATTTTATCAATGCCACTAAGTCAAGAATATTCTGGATCGCCACCATCAACGATTACAGCCTCTACTTTCTGGGCCGGGCCATGAACCTGGGGGAAAACTTCTCGACGCGCAAAGTGGCCAGCCTTTCGGATGGCCAGGTCCGGAAGATCATCGAAGGGCGGAACGAGGGGTTCGAGATGCGCTTTCTCAAACCCGACGGGCTATCACAGCGGCGGAAACGGCAGCTGTCCAGAATGGATGCAATGGCGCGGCAGGAGAACCTGCGCGAGCACTTTTTTGAACGGTTGCTGGAATTTGCGGGTGGAAATATTTCCCGCGCCATAGTCTTCTGGCTGGCGGCGGCCCAGGGCGTTATGGAGGAAAAGGTTTACCTGAAGGCGCCCCACGTACCTGAACCCCAGGAGTCGAGGCTGGAAGAACTGCTGGTGCTGGATGCTGTATTCCAGCACACTTCCCTGTCCTTTGACGAGGTGGAGGAGGTTTTTCACTATTCTTCCCACAACGGGCGCGCCCTGCTCGACAACCTGCTGAGCCTCGGCTGGCTCTACCCGCGGGAGCTCCGTTCGGGAATACAGGAGTACCAGGTCAACCTCTGGTATTTGCACGAGCTGAAAAAATTGCTGAAGAACAAACTCAACCGAAATATTCCATGATCCGAAAACCGCTATGCCGCCTGCTGGCAGGCACAACTGCGCTTCTGGCCCTGCCGGCGCCCCTGTTGGCCCAGGACGGGCGCTCCAATAGCTGGGCCGATTTTATCGAAGGGTTGAAAAACCTCATTCCGGGCTCCATGGAAGATGCCTTTCTGGACAGCCTGAAGGACAACCCGGGCCTCCTGGTGGAAGTCCTCGTCGCTTTGCCGGTGGTACTGGGGGGCACCTATTTGCTGACCCAGCTGATAAAATGGCTGATCACCCAGGCGGCAAACCGTAGCAACCGCCACCGGGTGCAGTGGTTGAGAGCCTACCCGATAGTTAGGCTGGTTGCCTGGATCATCGCCATCGGTTTCCTGCTGCAACTCCTTCTGCGCGAGCACTGGGGCATTTTTATCCTGGGCCTGGTGATCGTGGTGGCCGTGGTGTCTAAAGACGGCCTCCGCGACCTGCTCAGCGGCCTGTGGCTGACCGTCGAACGGCCTTTCAGCGTCGGCGACCGCATCACTGCCGCCGGATACTACGGAGAGGTGAAAGACATCGGCCTGCGGGCTACTGCCATCAATACCCTGGATGATTCTATGGTGTCCATCCCCAATTCCTTTATTCTCAACAACGCCATTGCCAATGCCAATGCCGGCCACAATTACTGCATGGTTGTCACCGAACTATGGCTGCCCATCGATGCCGACCTGCAGCGCGCCCGGAGGATCGCCTACGAGGCCGTTATCAGCTCCCCGTACCTCAACCTGGACAAACCGGTGAAGGTCCTCGTCTTCGACCACTTCCGCGAACAGCTGGCCACCGTCATTAAAGTCAAGGCGTACGTTCTGGATACCCAGTACGAGAAACTCTTCGAAAGCGATGTGGCCGAGGCGGCCAAACAGGCCTTTCGAAGGGAGGGGTTGTATGGGAGTTTGGTTGATTAGGTTGATTGAGTTGACTGGTTGGCCGGCCCAATTACACCAATCAACGAATCAACGAATCAACGAATCCCGAACAACCACCTAATCCCACTCCCATCCGTCGCCAAACCCGCCGAAGCGGAAGGTAATAGCGCCCATCGGGCTGCTGAAGTCCGTATTGTTCAGGGTTTTCAGGCGGGTGACGCCGTTGACCCAGCGGTAGCCGGCGGTGAAGCCCAGCTTGAACCAGTTGGTCAGGTTGACCTCGGCGCCCACTTCAGGGGTGAGGACGAAGAGGCGGTCCTGGGGCGTGTCGAAGCGGTCGTTTAGCAGTTGGGCCTTACCCCAGCCGACTTTGAGGCTGGTGTACAGGTGCCCCATCTTGTATTGTTTGGGGGTATAGCCGAACCACAGGCCGCCGTGTTTGAAGCGGATGTTGTAGGTGATCTCTTCCAGTTCTCCTCCCACTTCTTCCAGCAGGGTCAGGTCGGGGTGGTCGGTCCCCATGCCGTAGCCGCCGATGAAGTAGTCGTCGAGGACGAGCGCGCCGCCGCCGCCGACATCAGCGCCGGCCTCTCCGTTGATGGAGCTGATCTCTACAATGGGGCCGCCGAAGGCGCCAAAGGAGGTGAAGTCGTCAAAGAGGGTCTCGTGCTGGGCCGGCAGGGTGAGGGCCAGGATGCCGGACAGAAATAAAAAAAATGCCTTTTTCATAGTTCCTGAGTTGTTTTGGTTTCCCGGGGGAAAGCCGGTTCGAGGCAATCATGCTTTGTAAACTTTCCCCTAACAGATGATGTATTACTTAGGGTTATACCCCTATGGGGAAGCGCTGGGCATGCCAGATTCATCTGGCGCGTCGATATTTCATTAAAAATTGCGAAAACGAAAGCCTGACAAAAATGAATTTTAAGACTGATGTCATTGAGAAAAGCCACATCAAACCGGTAGTTGTCGATTTCTGGGCGCCTTGGTGCGGCCCCTGCCGCATCCTCGGCCCGGTCATCGAGAAGCTGGCCGCTGAACAGCAGGACAAATGGGAACTGGTGAAACTCAACACCGAGGAAGACTACGACATTGCCGAGCAGTACAATATACGCAGTATCCCCAATGTGAAGATGTTCTATAAAGGAGAGGTCGTGGCCGAGTTTATGGGCGCCATCCCCCGCACCGCCATCGAGCGCTGGCTGGAGCAGAACCTGCCCGACAACCGCAAGGAAAGCCTTAGCCACATCCTGAGCCGCCTCAACGGCGAAGGCGCCCTTTCCGAGCTGGAAGCTTTCGTCGCTCAGAACCCGGACGTGGCGGAAGCCCGCGTGGCCCTGGCCCGTGAAATAGTTTACAACAACCCCGAACGCGCCGCCGCTCTGGTGGAAACCATCCGCCTGGGCGACCGCCTGTCCGACAACGCCGAAGACCTGCGCACCCTGGCCGAACTCATGTCCGTCGAGGCCGACGATTCCCCGGCCGGGCAATTGGTCGGCAAAGCCCAGCAGGCGCTGAAAAACAAAGACAACGAAACCGCCATTCAGCATATCATCGAAGCGGCCACCGCCGATAAGAGTTACGGCGGCGACCTGCCGCGCCGCGCCGCCATCGCCCTGTTCCGCCTCTGGGGGCCGCAGGCCGAGCTGACGAAGAACTACCGGTGGAAGTTTGATATGGCGTTGTATTAGGAGGAGCGGGGTCCGTTATTCGTGTATTCGGCGATTACTCTTAGAATCCCGAATACACGGATCAACGAATCCCGAACTACCCTGCCTCAACGTATCATTTCCACCCGCCATACCCGGGAAGCTCCCGCTGTGGAGAGGCGAAGGAAATAGCTTCCCCCCGGGAATTTACTGAAGTCTTCTTCCCATTTTCCATTCGCAAATAGATTTCCTTCCTTTTGATGTATCAACTGTCCCAACTGCCCAAATAGCTGGACCCGGAAGTGTGCGTTTTGCGGAGCCGCCGCCTCCAACCGCAAGGCTCCTCCGGTGGGGTTGGGATAGAGGCGGATCTTGTCTATAGCCAGCCGTTCATCTATTGCAGAAACAATAGGAATGGTGATAACCTCCGACACGGTGCAGCCGTTTGCATCATTGACGGTAAGGGTATGGCTACCGGAAAAGAAGCCCGCCTCCGGGTCGGCCGGAGCGCCTGTTGCGTCCGTCCAGTTAACGGTGTAAGGCGGTGTTCCGCCGGTGATCTCAACAACAACCATACCTTCTGCTTCCGGGCTTGCGGGGTTGTCCGGAATGATGTCGACGATGTTCAGGATAAGTGCCGGAGGTTCTGCGAGGATGGCTCCTTTTTCCAGAGAGCAGGAAGTGGAGTCCGTCAGGATGACGCTGTAGGCGCCGGGCCCCAGCCCGGTTATGGAAAGGGCAGTGTCGCCGGTACTCCACTCGTAGGTATAGGGCGGCGTTCCCTCCGATACCTGAACGGATGCAATGCCGTCGGCAGCGCCCTGGCAGGTGATGGAATCGATGATCAGTTCGAAGCCGATTTCATGCGTTCCGATAATGTAATCATTGGTAACGATGCACCCCCAGAAGTCCCTGACGGTTGCGAAATTGGCACCGGGCGGGGCATTGAAGGAGGTGTTGTTGCCCGTGAAAACCATCGATGGCCATTGAAGGGTGTAGGGCGGTGTGCCTTCCAGCACTTCTATCTGTGCCCGGCCGAAAGGCTCGCCATTGCAGGCGGGGCGGGCGCCGGAGGCTTCTATGGCCAGGGAAGCCGCCTGTATTGCTACAGAGTCACGCCATATACACCCGCTCGAAACGTCCAGTGTCGTCAGATGATAATCCCCGGCAGGCAGGCTGTCCACTATTCTGGTGGTGTCGCCGTTGCTCCAGCTGAACTGGTAGGGGCCGTTTCCACCCTGTGGAATGGCCATGACGGCGCCGGTAGGCTCACCGTTACAGGCCACCGGATTGATGAAACTGAAAATACCTGATAGCCGGCTTTCTTCAATGAGTAAAGTATCTGTGGCGGTGCAGAAGTTGGCGTCGGTAACTGCCAGGGTATAGAGGCCGGCGGAAAGGCTGTCTGCAATACTGGCGGTATCGCCGTTGCTCCAGGCGTATTCGTATGGGGGCAGGCCTTCTTCTATTTCTACGGTAGCTGTTCCGGCGCCGAGGCTGTCGCATCCGTCAGGGGAAGAACGCACATCCAAAATGAGGCGGGGGGCACTCAACACTACCTGCCCTTCTAACTGGCAGCCTCCCGAACTGCTTACCGTTACAGAATACAGGCCGGCTTCCATGCCGGATAAGATGGCGGTGGTGTCGCCCGTATTCCAGAGATAACTGAAGCTTTGGCCCTCCAGCCCGATGGGTATCGCTGCCACCGCTCCGCTATTGGGCAGGCAGGTTGGCTGTTGTGTTTCGAGCAGGAGGTCAAAGTACAGGCATTCCACACAATCGGTTTCCAGTTGCAGGATGGCATAGTCATTGATGGCTACCAGTTCCTGTTGTGGGTCGTTATCCATGTTGGCCACCAGCAGGCGGTTATAGAGGCAGGCGCCGCTGCCCAGCCGGGGGCCCTCAATTACCTTGCCGGCGGGCGTAGCGTAAAAGATCTGGTTCTGGTCGGATATAACGAGTTCAGGCAGCCCGTTCTGGTTGAGGTCGGCCACGCGTATGGCGTTGATCACCTTCTGGTTGGGGTTTCCGGGGATGGTTATGGTGTCCAGTGGCGAAAGCGTGGCGCCGTCCAGTATAAGTACCCTCGTGCCCAGGCCGGTAACGATTTCCTGGGCGCCGTCGCCATCGAAATCGTAGAGGTCGAGCGCATAGAAATCATTGGTGAAATTGTCTCTGATGCCCAGTTTTTCGTGCGTTATTCCATCGTAGACGATCAGAGAGTCCTTGATCAGGACAATCTCCGGGGCATCGTCCTGGTCGACATTACCCACTCTGATAGCAGAGGAATGGAATACCCGGAAGCCCACCCCGGGGGGCGCCCACTCCCGCTCACCGGTTATCGCGTCGAAGACAAAGAGGAATTTGCCGGTGGACAAAGAGCTGTAATAGGTGGACAGGGCGGCCACTTCCCGCTGCCCATCGCCATCGACATCGTCAACCGCAAGGTCGATGACGGTCATGCCAGGGTCGAGCACGTACTTTTGCCTGACTTCGAAGGTAGTGGGCGCCAGGCGATAAATGACAGGATACTGCAGGGAGTCTGTTGCGAAAAAGATTTCGTTTTCTCCATCTTCTTCCGTTCGGGCAATCTTAAGTGCGGTGGCCCGGTTGGAGTAAGTGAAAAAGGGCCCTCCGTTGAGGCTGTTGCTCCATTTGAAATCATGGGTAACGGGGTCGATGACATAGAGCAGTCCATTATCGGCGTAGCCCTGGGGGTTGTCGACACCGGTTTGCGGAGCGAATATGAGTTCCGGCTGATCGTCCAGGCCGACATCCCCAATATCGAAACCGAGGTAAGGGCCGTTCAGTTTTTTGGGCATGGAATACTCCACCGTATGTGATTCCAGCCCGGCAATATGGAGCCGCCCGCCGTCGCCGGAAGCACAGGCGTTCCACCACAGTATCTCCGCTTCCCCGTCATCATCTGCATCTGCTATGTGCATGGACCTGGCGCCCTGATAATTTCCGATGGCCGTCCAGAGGGTATCTCCGGTAAGGGCGTCGTAACAGGCAATGCCTCCATTGGGATCGTTAAAATTGGCCAGATAGTAGGTGATGATCTCCTGCCGGCCGTTGTCATTCACATCCGCCAGGAATACCGGGTGGGAACGGCTGAAGCTATTGGCTATCGGGATCTCCGACTGCAGGCTCTGCAATTCGGCATCGTAGATCCTGATCTTTCCGGCAGTGGCGTGTACGATCTCAGCGCGGCTGTCTCCGTCCACATCGCCGGCATAGGCATAGGAGTTGAAGCCGCCTTCCGTGGAAAAAGTCCATTGCCGGGTGATGATATAATCGTAGGACAGTTCCAGTACCGGCCCGCTTTCGCGGATGATCTCCAGAGCAGGGTCATCATCGACATTGGCGATAGCGGTATTAATAGCTCCCAACTCGAACTGATGGGAGAACTGCAGGCTGAGGGAACTGTCATAAATGTACATGGAACTCGTCGTGATGAAAATGACTTCCTTGTCCCCGTCTCCATCCGCGTCCAGCTGGAAAATGTTGGTTAGAGTGGAGGGGGCGCCCGGCAGGAAGAGGCTGGGGAGCGGCTCCAGGGTGGCGCCCTCAAATTGTTTGACCTCTCCGGAACTCAGCGGGATGAAGATCCGCCAGCCGCCCTGGCCGGACAGGTCAATGGCTTTAATGAGGTTTAAAAATCCGAGGTCCTCGCTGATGTGCCTGGGCCAGTAGATACCTTCTTCTGGAAGATATTCAAGCATATACCAGTAGGCGCCATCCGGGCTGCCGGCGCCGACGAAAATTTCCTCCTTGCCGTCGCCATTGACGTCGGCAGAAGTGATCATTTCCTGGCCCCGGCATTCACTGTGAGCCGTATACCGCCAGCTAATCTCACAGCCTTCCGAAACCTGGCCGGATTGAGCATGGAGGAAGGAAGCCAAAAAAATAAAGAAAAAGAGTAAGCAGCGTTTTTTCATGATCAGAGAGTTGAATCAGCTAATGAAGTGATGGATATCGATTGCCAGGGAAAGATAAAGAAAGAATCATTAAGTCGAGCTCTGTGCTTTTTCTAATCTTTACCGGCGGCGGTTTGGCAAGGCGTCTAAGCGGTTGTTGGCAATCAATGGTGTCCAATCTTTATATAGATAGCCTGGTTGTTCGTAATTCGCAATTCGTTTTGACGAGTCCCGAATCAACGAGTCCCGAATCACGAATCACGAATCACGAATCAACGAGTCCCGAATCCCGAATCACGAATCACGAATCACGAATCAACGCCCTACTCCAGCACCACCTTCATCCGCTTCGGATACTTCACCGAATACCGGAAGCCCAGCGTCTTTGACTCTCCCGCCTTCAGCTCCACCTCCCAGCGCAGCCTGCCGCTGGCCTTGTCCACCTCGGCGCCTTTATGCGATTCCAGCGTCACTTCGATCTCGTCGGTAGTGGATACGGGGTACTGGTCCTCGATGACGATAGACACAGCCTGCCGCTTATTGTTCCGCAGCTCGATCTCCCAGCCGATGGTTTCGGTCTTTTTGTTGCCGATGAACTGCTTGTCGGTGTATTGCTCTTCCTTCTTGCGGGTGATGGCGATGCCCTCGTCGATGCCCAGGGAGAATGAGAGGGTATCGGTGGCCACATTGGGGTTGAGGTAGCTCTTGCCCAGGTAGGTGCCCTCGAAGAAGAGGTTGGCCGTGCCGGCCAGCAGGCGGTATTGCTCCCATTCGGTAACGTTGGCGGTGAGAAAGGCGTGCGGGTTGAGGCGGGGCGCGGCATAGTATTCATAAGAAGCCGGCAGCGTTTCCTCGCCGATGGCCACGACGTACTGCTGTCCGTCGGAAGGGATATCGTAGGGCGTTTTGATCCGGAATTCGAAAGTGGTGGACTGGTCATAGGCCTCTACCTCGGCCCCCCGGGCGGGTAAGGCTCTGGAAGTAAGGGCTGCGTCATCCAATTCTTCTTCGGCTGTTTCCATCTTTTGCATGGGGGCCTTGGGAACGGCGGCGACAGGCACATACTCGCGTAGCCACCACGTATTCAGCACCGGCGGCCGGGCGTTGCTCATCGGCTGGCCGGTAGACAGGGTGAGTTTCACTTCCTTCCACTCTTCTCCGCTCTGCTGGTATACCTGGGCTTTGTAACCCAATTCTACAGGCTTGCCCACACTTTCCACACGCAGGTCATACAGGGGCGACCAGCCCGCCTGGGCCACCAGATAGCTGATGCTGAATTCGGCCCGCACGGCGCCGGGCGCATCTACCGCCACCAGCACTTCACTGACGGAGCGCGATTGCCGGCTGGCGTTGAGCTGCTGCAACTGCGCCTGCAGCCGGTTGATGGTATCCTGAATGGATTCGATGCGCTGGCCGATGTCCAGCTTTTCCAGCTTGACCTCCCGCAGGCGGGTGCGGAAGTACTCGGCTGTGGCCTTGAGGGCGTCGATGGGCACGCCGTTCTGCTGGCCGCCGATCTGCCGGTTGGCCAGCAGCAGGTTCTCTTCTTCCTGGTATACCTGGAGGAGCGCCTGTTCCTTTTTCAGGCCCTGGGCGAAGTTCTCTTTTCTTTTCGTGAGTGCTTCGATCTCTTTGTTGGGCTGCTGATCGGCCAGGTAGTTGAGCTGATGCTGGACCGAGAGGATGGTGAAATCTCCGCTGGCCCGAAACTGTATGCTCTCCGGGCTGAGGGTAGGGGAGAGGCCGCTGAATTTCAGCACGCTGCGCCCGGCGGGAATGCTGGCGCGGCCCTCGCGCTGTACTTCGGCCCCCTGCCGGAAGACAGTGGCCTCCACGATCCTGGAGGGAATGTCCTGAGGCTCCGGCTGGGCGAAGAGCAGGCCCGGAATGAAGAGCAGGGTGAGAACGGCGGCGGCTATCCCGCGGCCCCGGAACGAAATGGTTGGAATTTTCATCGGCATTCTTTTTTCTTAAGGATGCAGCTTATGGTGAAAATGCATAAGAGTTTGTTCAAAATTCGATGATGAGGCGAAAGCGAGGAAATTTTGTTCTGAACAAGGCAAAAAACGTAGGCATACCTGGAAGGTATGACGAGGCTTTTTAACGCAGTGCAGGATAAAATTTGCCGCTTGGAGCCCATTGATTGAATTTTGAACAAACTCTAAAGGAAATTGGATAGGAGATGAGGGAGAGGTAGGATGTATCCGTTAGTTTTTTTTATTACGGGCCACCTGAAGGTGGCGCCGTCCAAAAAAAATCCCCCGCGGAAAGCGCCAGGGGAAGTCAATGCCGGGAGTGTTCTTACAACAGCTTTGGGGATAAGGACAGCAGCCCCCTCCGAAGGTTGCGGGAAAAAATGTTAAAGTCCGGCTACTTACTCCACCACCAAATGCGGCACTTTCATCAAATCCCAATCAATCACCAGCCCCTCGGCCAGCTGCCGGGCCACTTCGGCGCCATACAGGTATTCGCACAGGTAGAGCGCCGCTTCGAACGATTTTGCGCCGCCGGCGGAGGTGATGTATTTGCCGTCATGAACGAAAAGTACACTGTCGCGGACGTCCAGGTGGGGAAACATCTGCCGCATTTTCTGCACATCGCTGGGGAAGGTGGTGCACACCTGGCTGTCTAGCAGGCCGGCCTGTGCCAGCACGAAGGCGCCATCGCAGTGGGAAGTAATAAAAGAAGCCCGTGCAGCGGTGCGCTGGACGAAATCCAACATCAACGTATCCTCCAGGTCCGTATCCAGGTGGTGCTCGGCGCTGGGCACCACGAGGATATCGATGGGCGGCAGGCTGTCGGCCAGGTAGTTGTAATCGGGCAGCAGGCGGAGGCCTTCGAAGGTGGTGACGGGCTCGAGAGTGTTGGCCACCGTGAAGACGTTCATCGCCCGGATGCCCTCCCGGAAGATGGTGTGCTGGAAGATGTCGTACGGGGCGGTGAGCTCGGTGTTGTAGACGCCGTCCATGATGAGGAAGGGGGCGTTGTAGCGGGTGGTGTCCAGCGGGGGGCGGTAGGGGGTGGGTTCGTTGGTTCCAGCTTCTTCTGAAGTGGGGGTGGTGCAGGCGGCGAGGGCAAGGAGCAGGGAGGTGATAATGGTGAGCCTCATGTTTTTAGGTAAAATTACGATTTGTTGGGATTGCATTTACCTCTTGTCTAAGCTGTTGCATAATATGATTTAAAGAATAGCCCTTGTTGCGCCGTATACAATTTTCTTTTATATTGTGTCATTCTATAGCAAGCGTTCTCAAACTACCCCCGTTTTTAAGCGTTCTGCATAGCCGTGGCGAATCGCAGTTGTTCCCCTCTTCCCAAGAGGAGCGCAAGGCGCGTAACGGATTTCATAACCCTTAAACTATAGTACTATGCGCTTTTCCAATCGCTTATTCAAACGGCTTATGCTCTTTCTGTTGTTGATTTCAACAGGGGGGGTACACATTGTTATGCGCATTTTGACGGACTAATGTCTTTTTATCTATGTGAAGTTACCTTTCTCAATGATTCCTATTACTATGGCCAGCCGGTGGCCGGAAGTGAGGTCGAAACCAACCTTTTTCCGGCACATAACAGGAGCGATGCTGTCAATATATATCTTGCTAGAAATCTGGCCTCAATTAATCCGGGAGAGATATTGAATGGGCTGGCATATAAATTAAGAGCGGCAGGGCCTGTAGATGCAGGAATCATCATAAAAGGGGCAGATTCCAAAACAATAGCTCATGAGTTGGGCCATTATTTCCTTCTTCTTCATACGTTCGACTTTACAAGCCGTCAAAATCCCAATATCCTGCTTCTTCTGCCTGATCATTCATATAATCATTACTCTGACCCGGATTTCACTTATTGTCAATGTTGAGATTGCATTGATCAATTTATTCCTTGTGCGGATCCAATGTGTCAAGAGGGGTGTATGTGTACAAGCGCTAATTACGGTGATTTTATCGAAGACACGCCTGTTGATCCAGGTCTAGGTTATTGTGAAATAGCCACTACCGCAGGCCCGTGTCCTGTTGATTTGATAGATCCTGATGGATTAGTAGCAACTACTGCTACATACACTCCGGAATATTCCAATATCATGTCATATTATTTTGCGATGTGTATTATCAGCTGGAAATAAACGGGAATGTAGCGGCAGGCTCTGTGATTAAGCACTGAATGAATGCCATGGTATGGTCCGGGCCATGCTTTGGCTATTGATTGAATCAAACCTTTGAGGTTTTTGACCTCAAAGGTTTTTACAAAAATGAAAAAATGGCAAGATCTCTACTTATACTTCTCCTCTGCACTACCTGGCTTTACACAGCCGCCCAGTCCTTCCCCCTGGCCAGCCAGGAGCCGGTTTGGACGGCCGGCTATACTACCTTCCCCTTCAGCCAGGGAGAAATAACCATCTTCGCCGGCCCGGAGCAGGAACTCTGCGGGCGGCCCTGGACGCCGGTATTCGAAGCCTTCAGCTCCGGCGACACCACCGAGGCGGGCTTCTACCGGGTGGAAGGCCGCCGGGTTTACTACCGGCGGGATGCCAATTGCTCGAACAGGGAATATCTGCTCTACAATTTCGGGATGGAATTCCGGGACTCGGCTTACATCATTACCCCGCCTGTACTTTTTACTTCTGAAGACACTGTAAACTATCATGTTTTATTGACACAAGAACAGTACTACGGCCCTACCCGGAGAAAATCGCTGGAAGTCGTTTTCCTCGGGGAAGATTTTGACCCCAACTGGCCCATTGACCGCTATCAAACCACCTGGCTGGAAGGCGTGGGCAACCTGGAATACCCTTTTCCGACGGCTTTCTGCCTCGGGGGCGGAGGCTGCCATATAGATTATCGGGTACAATGCCTGTCCACCAACGAGGGCGTATGGTATGCCCGGCCCGGCCAGGAAGGCTGCCACTACTCCGGCCGGATATACGTAGACCAGAACGCCCCCGGCCCTGCACAGGACGGGAGGAACTGGGCCACGGCCTTCACCCGCCTGCAGGACGCTCTGGCCGAGGCGCAATACGGCGACAGCATCTGGATAGCCGACGGGCTTTACTATCCTACCGACAATGGCGACAGGGCCGCCTCCTTCAACCTGAAAAGCGGCGTGCATATTTACGGTGGTTTTGCGGGCTATGAGGATAGCCTCACACAAAGGGACTGGCAGGCCCATATCTGCACCCTCAGTGGAGACATTGGCATCAGCGGCGACAGCCTGGATAACAGTTTTCACGTCATCCGCGCCATTAGCACGGCCCGCAACACCTCTATTGACGGATTGCACATTTCGCACGGGCAGGCGGACGGCACAGCCTTCGACAGCCGCTATGGGGGCGGAGTTTTCTTGTCCAATTCCAGTTCCGAAGAGCAGGCCTACCTCAGCATTCGCAACTGCACCTTCAGCCACAACACCGGAAGGAACGGAGGAGCCTTCGGCAGCGACGGCCTGGGCGAACAACCGCTGCTGCCCCAATTTTACAATTGCCGGTTCCTCAACAACCGGGCCATCAACCAGGGAGGCGCTTTTTATAAGCAGGGAACCAATGCCGAAGCGGATACGCTCGTGTTTGCATATTGCACATTCGAGAACAACACGTCCTGGATGGGCGGCGGAGCGGTCTATTATGACAGTTTTTGCCAGCCGCTGAAACTGAATAACTGCCGCTTCGAAAACGACACCACTACTCTTGAAGGGGGGGCGATAGGCCTTGTCGCCTACTGTAATAAAGGCTGGCTGGAAGTGGACTCCTGCCAGTTCCGGAATAATAAAGGCAATATGGGTGGGGCTATTGCTTTATTCGTTGTAAACTTTGCTCCTCCCAGAGATACAGTCATAATAAACATCATGCATTCTTCCTTTACAAAAAATTTATCGGCATCAACAGCAGGGGGAGCACTCTCTTTAGATTTACGGGGTACAGATTCTTACCTGAATGTAGAAAATTGCCTCTTTTCCGAAAATGTTTCAATCGGCCGCGGCGGTGGTATGTTTATAGATCTTTCGATTGATAATAAAATATACAGTAAAATCAGCCATTGTAAATTTATCCGAAACGACGGCAACCATCCTTTAGGAGGCGCCATCCGCATCAGAGGCTTCATAGAATCTCTGGTGGAAAGCCATAATGTAATTGACAACTGCCTGTTTGCTGAAAACACCGGCGGCATTTCCATCGCCAGCGGCAATCCGGGCGTGGCAGAGACGCTCATTACCAACTGCACTTTTTACAACAATGGAGAAGCCGACATTGCTAAAAACTGGTCGCCTGATTTTGATTATGAGCAATACTACAATACCATAATTGTCAAGAACAGTATACTGCGCCGGGAGGCCAACCTTGACATCGAAAGGCATTTTGCCAATGGCGTGCCCGCCGGCTGGCCCTCTAACCTGTACGACTGGAACATCAGCCGCTGCCTCGTCTCAGCCGATACCTGCAACCTGCCCGGCGCCGGGCAGGCCTGCGGCGAGGGCATGCTCTTTGCCGTCGACCCTCTCTTCCTCGGCCCGGCGGGCGGCAACCTCCATCTGGCCGCCTGCTCGCCCGCCATCAATGCCGGCGATAACCGGCCGGTGGACAGCCTCGGCATTTTAACAGCCCTGGACGGCGGCCCCCGCATACTGGAAGGCGCCGTAGACCTGGGCGCTTACGAACGGGAGCATTTCCGCATTTCCGACGTAGAAGTACGCCCGCCCGCCTGCGCCGGCGGGGCCGACGGTTCCGTGAGCTTTTCCGCCAACGGAGGCGGCCCCTACGGCTATGCCTGGCAGGATGAAGCGGGCGCCACAGGCGCCGGGCAAGACAGCCTGCCTGCAGGACGGTACCACTTTACCCTCACCGACAGTTTCGGTTGCTCGGATACTGCCTCGGTATTCCTGGAAGCGCCGCTTCCCATACAGGTGGAAGCAGATGTGGCGCCCGCCTCGACAGAGCAGGGCGGCGCCATCAGCCTGAATGCCACCTTCGGCGGCACGCCGCCCTATTCCTACCTGTGGAGCACCGGCGACACTACTACCGGCCTCGCCGGCCTGTCCCCGGGCATATATTTCCTTACGGTAACCGATGCCGCCCAATGCACCCGGGACTTCTCCTTCACCGTGGAGATGGCCAGCGGGTTGAATGGGCAAACGACGGCAGGCAGCCTGCTTATTTTCCCTAACCCTTCGGAAGGGGAGGTGTTCCTGTCCTGGCCAGTGGGCCGGGCCGTTTCCCTTTTCATTTACAACGCCAAAGGAGAAGAAGTCCACCACGCCCGGCTGGATGGATCGGCGGGCGGCTACCGGTGGCAGCCGGCACAGGGGGCGGCCGGTTTATTTTATTGCCGCCTGTTGCCGGCGGGTGGGGGGAGTATGGAGGGGAAGGTGGTTTTAAAATAATGAGACGGTAAAGAGGGGCCCTTGCCAGAAACTTCCTTAATTAAGAGGGGAGGTAGGGCAGACGGTGATGGTTAGGCGCTATGCCAGGCTAGTGCGGCCAGGCCGAATTAACGGGCGATTTCGTGACCCATTAACGTTCTGGTTCACAGTAGCTTAAATTAGCCCGTTAATTCGTTCCCGGCGCACTGGATGTTCATTGTTTTTCCCTGCCTCCCATCCGTCCGATCACCCACCGGGCATTATTGCGCACATAAGGCCTGGCGTCATCTTTCAGCTTTTCCATCTCGGGAACCACCTGTTCCGGAACAAAACGGCACAGGCCCACCGCCGCTTCCGTATGTACCAGCCAGCTTTCCTCCCGGAAGGCCTCCAGCAGGAGGGGAACCGATGCGGGCTCCCGGCGGTGGCCGAAAACATAGGCGATCCGCCATTTTACTTCTTCCCGGACATCAGGTTGTTGGTACAGGGCGATCAACTCATCCGGCACGAAATAGCGGGAAGCCGCCAGGCTGTCCATGGCCAGGTTGGCAGTCATCCAGTCGTCCACCTGTATCCCGTCCAGGAACCAGCGGGTGGATTCGTGAGGGCGAAGGCGGACGAGGTTCAGAAGCGCCATTTTCTGCCCGTATCCATCCTCAATAAAATACTGCTCCTTGAATGCCCGGTAGGCCATCGCGGTGTCGGCCGTCAGAAGCAGGGCGGCTATATTCAGCTTGGGAATTTCAGGCGGGCCTTCTTCGTACAGTTTCCACAACTCATCTTTTACAGATGAAAGATCATACCCTCTCAGCCCGGCGGTGGTTTGGTTCCGGAGCACAGGGTCTTCATTTTGGCCGAAGAGGAGGCGTAGAGCGGGCTCCACCCATCGCGGCGAATGGATGTCATTTAGCGTCATAATGGCCACCCGGCGGTTCCATTGTTTCAGGCTCCGGTCCTGAACCGCTTCAATAAGGGCAGGAACGGCCGGTTCTCCAATTTCGATCAGGGGGTTGGCGTAATCGTTCCAGTCTCTCCCGGCTGTCTTCAGCAGGCTGACGAGGGAGTCGATCCTGGCCCGCTGATCCTGAGGGAAAGCCGCGGTTGCGGATATGGCCAGGAATGCGATCAGGAGAAGTTCTTTGCAGCATTTCATATCACTCCGGATTTGCGGTGAAATGGGTAGTAAAATAACGGTAGAGGCTGCCCTCACAGGCCTGGTGCGCCTCTTCAATGGACGTCAGCCCGAAAATGAGCGCTACCGCCACGGGGTCGGCCCGGTATTCGGTATGCCCTTCGTAGAAGCCGTAGCGGTTGATGTAAAAGAACACCATCTCCCCGGTATGGATGTGAAAAAGCATCTGCTTCAGCTCTTCGAACTGTTCCGGTGACAGGTGGGCATAATTCTCCTGGAGAAACTTCAGCTCCTTATTGTCTATTTCACGCCATACCTCGATATGGCCGGTTCCCAGGATCTCATCGTCGAAAATGGACTCCTGCCATCCCCGGCTGCCGGTGATCCTGGCTTCAACTTCATTCCCATTGTACATCAGCGCCTCCAGTTGCAGTTTTTCGCCGGTAGTGGGGCTTGGACCGTACTGCTCATAATCCTTTGCGACATTCCAGAGGTGGAACAGCGGCCGGGCAATGTCGGCGTGCGTCAGGCCCAGCCTTTCCACGGTACGGTTATCCGCCCATATTACGGAAAGGATGGTTTCGTCTTCCGCCAGGAAGCCGACGCCGGACGAACCCCACGGCCTGCCATCGATGGTGATCTGAGATACGGAGCGGCCGGTAATGAGCTTGGTGTTGCGCAATTCCTCTTCATCATGTATACCCGTCCGCGCCAGCGCAGGAAAATCGCCTTCATCGGCAGTTAGCTGGTTGCCCTTGCCATACAATCTACTTTTGTAATCGAACGGGGCTCCGTTTTCGGCGGTGGCGTCCAACCAGCCATAGCGGCCGTTATTGAGTTTCAGCAGGACCAGTTCCCGGCCGGCCTTCGACAAGGCAGGAGAAGGTAAACCGGGTGCTTCCGAATAATGGGAAGGGAGGAATTTCAGGGGCTTGTCATCGATATAGGGAAGAGCGGGCCGGTAACGGCTCTGGGCACATCCGTTGAACAGGAAGGCTAAAAAGAAATAAAGGAGCAGGATGGATCTTTGCATGGCGCCGGATTGGTTGAACCTGTAATGCGTCAATTGGCGTGCTCCTGAAAATTTAATGGAATGGATCGGGAAATAGTTGTCTGAGAAGCTGTTTGAATTTGGCGTTCCGGGGTGTACGTTTTTTTCAGCTGTTCCGTACGTCACCGGGCGGCCCAACTGCTCAACCGAAAGCGCCAACCAATAAAAAGATACGCCAGAGGCTAGGGTAGGGGGCCAGCCCGGCGGAAAATCCTTATTTTAGAGGTTATGATCTCAATCTGGCTACCCAGGCATATCGGTTTATTGGCCTTGCTGGCTGTCGGGCTTATTCACACGGCAGGTTACGGCCAGCCCAACTTCGGCAACCCGGTCGTTCTCAATGAAGACAACGGGCTGCCCAGCAACTACGTTTCCGACGCGGAAGCGGACGAGCGGGGCTTCATCTGGCTGGCCACCGCCAACGGGCTGGCCCGCTTCGACGGCTCAGAAGTGAAGGTGTTTCAGAAGATAGACGGCGACACCACTTCTTTGGGCAACAACGAGGTGAACGGGCTTATGTTTGATAGCGAGGGGCAGCTCTGGGTGGCTACGATCGCCGGCGTCAGCCTGATGGACAGCCTGGGCGGCGCCTTCCGCAACATCAATGGAGTTGATACCGAAGGGCTGCCTCCCGCCCGCGTCAACGACATCTATGAGGACAGCCACGGCTACATCTGGCTGGCGTCGGGCGGAGGAGGGCTGGTGCGTTACAGCCGGTGCACCGATCATTTCGATACTTTCTCCATCCTCCGCGGCGGTTCCGATGCCGATTCCGCCCGCCTGAATTCCGTTCTGGATATTGAACCTGGGCGGGAAGGCGATTCCGTCCTGTGGCTGGCCACTCTGGGCGGGCTGGTGCGTTTCAATACGGAGACAGGACAGCAACAGGCCTTCACTTTTTTTACGGCCGACCGGGAATGGCAGCACGGTTTCAATTCCATGCGGAAGGTGTGCGTGCATCCCAACGGTAAGATCTATATCGGAGGATGGGGGGGCGCCGGCGAGTTCGACCCGTCAACCGGAAAGTTCCGCCACCTGGCCTTTCCCGGAACGGAAGGGCACCGTTCCATCGGCCGCCGGGCGGTGCTTTCTTTGCTGCCGGTGGGGCCGTCCGAGTTGTGGATCACCTACAATATGGGCATGGCGGTTTTTAACCTGGATACATTTCGGGCGGAGAAGGTTTATTATAACCAACGGGAGGAAGGGATGGCCTACGGCGTAAGCCACATTGATGAACAGGGGCGGATGTGGGGCGTCACGGAATGGGGTTTTTTCCTCTTCAACCCATTGCGCAACCAGGTGAGCTTCCGGCAGTTTCCCGTGCCTGATGATGAGCTCTATTACATTACCAACGGAGTTGCCGAAAGTGAAGACGGGCGCTTCCTTTACCTGGCCGTCATACAGGGCGAAGGGCTCTACATCCTGGACCGCCAAACCGGTGAGTGGAGCATCGTCCGGGCGCCGGAGCAGTTTTACGACAGCCAGGGGGGCTTCCCGGGCCAGAAGATATTGCGCCTCAGTAGTGGCAAAGTCCTGCTGGTGGGCAGCAACAACCTGTATTATTTTCATGAAAAGGAAAGGCGCCTGGAATACATCCCCCTGCCATTCCCGGAAAAGGCGCCCTTTTTCCGGGCGGTGGCAGAAGGCGTTGATGGTGAAGTATGGGTGGGCAGCCGCCGCCGCGGCCTGTTCCGGGTAAACCTGGATAGCCTGACGGTGCAACACTATGAAGCGGAGCTACAGGAAGGCGATGTCAACCGCAGCACCTGGATCGAACGGCTGTTACAGGACAGCCGCGGGAATATTTGGATAAGGGCGGCTTCCGGCTTCAGTGTTTATATTCGGAAAAAGGATAAGGTCGTGAATTTTCCGGCCATTGGAGCGGATGGGCGTGGGGATAACAGCTTTGGTGATATTTGGGGTTTCGCCGAAGACAGGAATGGCCGGCTCTGGGTGGCCGGAGGGGAGGAGGGCCTCGGCGTCGTCAACCTCGACACGCCGGAGCAGGGTGTCATCCGGAAATACACCCGTAAAGATGGCCTGAAAACAGATAATGTCCTGAATGTGATCTGTGATAATAGTGGAATGCTCTGGCTCAACGGGGGGCGCGGCCTGGTCCGGTTCAATCCTGCCACCCTGGAGAATGAATGGTTCGGCCCGGGCTACGGCATTCCTGCGAAGAACTCCAATGCCTTTGCTCTCCTGTCCAGCGGTGAGCTGGCTATCGGCGCCCGCATGGGCATTTACTTTTTTCACCCCGACCACCTGCGCGCTAACCCGGAACAGCCCGTTCCCTACCTGACCTCCTTCAAGGTCTTTGATGAAGAAACGGCCCTTCCGCAGGGAGGAGAGTTGCGCCTGAGTTTCCGGCAGAACTTTTTCTCCTTTGAGTTTTCCGCCATCGGTTTCAACCTGCCCGAGCAGAATACCTTCGCCTACCAACTGGTGGGGGTGGATGAAGACTGGGTCTACGCCGGCAAGCGGCGCTTCGCTTCTTACACCAACATCCCCGGCGGGCGTTATCAGTTCCGCCTGAAGGCGGCCAACAACGAAGGCGTATGGAATCCTGAGCCTTACACCCTCGATATCTTCATCACCACTCCCTGGTGGAAAGCCTGGTGGTTCTGGGTTTCCCTGGGGGCATTTCTATTGCTGGACACTGTGCTCTTCGTGCGCTGGCGCATCGCTCAGGTTCGAAAAAAGGAAACCATGAAGGCCGATTTCGACCGCAAGCTGGCCAACGTGGAGCTCAACGCCCTGCGCGCCCAGATGAACCCCCACTTCATCTTCAACTGCCTCAACTCCATCGACTACTACATTCTGAAAAACGATACCGATAAGGCCTCCGACTACCTCAACCGCTTCTCGCGCCTCATCCGGCTCATCCTGCAAAATTCCCGCTCGGAGTACGTCAACCTGAAAGATGAGCTGGAATCCCTTAAATTGTATATCGAAATGGAAAGCCTGCGCTTCGAACAGCAGTTCGACTACGCGGTGAAGGTCGCCCGGGGGCTCCGGATCGAAGAAATAGAAATTCCGCCCATGCTCCTGCAGCCCTACGTTGAGAACGCCATCTGGCACGGCCTGGTGCACAAGGAAGGAAAAGGACGCCTCGACCTGGCCATCACCCGGGATAACGGCGCTCTCCACTGCGTGATCGAGGACAACGGCATCGGTAGGGAAGAGGCCAAAAGGCTGCGGTCCAAAACCGCCACCCGGCGAAAATCAATGGGTATGGCCATCACCCAGGACCGCATCAGTATGATCAACAAACTCTACAATGCCAATGCTTCGGTTAAGGTCATCGACCTGAAGGACGATAGCGGGCAGGGCCGGGGGACACGGGTGGAGTTGTGGATCCCTTTGTAATAGAAAATATTGCTTGGAAAGTAGGGATGGATAATGTACTTAATGAATGTTTGTTTGAAATTGTGGGAGTTAAAGGTTGACGGCGGACGGTTAACGGTTGACGGTACAATCTGTGAGCAAAACCCTGAACATCACCGTCTACCGTCCACCGCCCCCCCCGGCCCAACGCCCGAAAACCAAGCATCGCCCCAAAACCCCAAGAGCATATTAACCATAGATCAATAACCAAAAACACCCAACGCCATGATAAAAGCAGTAATCATTGACGACGAACGCCACAGTGTGGAAACCCTGAAGCTCAAGCTGGACAAGCACTGCCCGGACGTGGAGGTGGCCGCTTCGTTCACCGATTCGGAACAGGGCCTGGCCCACCTGAAGGGAAACCCGCCGGATCTGCTATTTTTGGATATTGAGATGCCCCGGCTCAATGGATTCGAGCTGCTGGAAAACCTGGGAGAGGTCCCCTTCGACGTTATCTTCACTACGGCATACGACGAATTCGGCATCCGCGCCATCAAGTTCAGTGCGTTGGACTATCTGCTGAAACCCATACAGGTAGATGAACTGAAAGAAGCGGTCGAGCGGCACAGCCGGAGATTGAGGCACAACCTGTCCAACTCCCAACTGGAAGTCTTGTTCAGCAACATCAAGGAAGAGCAGCGGGGGCGGCCCGGCAAGATCGCCCTGGCCACCAAGGAGAGCATCGAGTTCGTCTTTCCGGAGGAGATCGTAGCCTGCTCGTCCGACAGCAATTACACGATGATCTACCTGAAGGACGGCCGAAAGAAGCTGATCTCCAAGACGCTGAAGGATTTCGAGGAGTTGCTGACGGAATTCGGCTTTTACCGCACCCACCACTCTCACCTGGTCAACCTCAACCACGTACGGGAGTTCGTGCGGGCCGACGGCGGATACCTGGTGATGACCAATAAGATGACGCTCCCGGTATCGCGCAGCCGCCGCGAAGAACTGTTGAGGCAGTTTTAGGGCCTGTTTGGAGGCAGGGCCCAGGGTGGGCTCTTTTTGTTCGCGGTTGGCGGTTCGCTTTTGGCTTTTCGCAGCAATGCTCCTGAATGGGAGTATGGAGGGCGGCAGGCCTTAGAAACCTTGCCGCCAACAGCCGAACAGCGAATACCGAACACTGAAAAAAATTCTTCCCCTCCCCCCCGTGGCCCTTTCCCCTGCCCCTCGTCTTTCAGGGAAATACATATTCCCTATGCGTATCAGCAATAAGTTTGCAGCCTGGTTTTACTTGTCCACCGTTATGCTGGGCACCCTGGTGGCCACCCTGCAGGTGCTTTTTGACATAAGAGGCCTTATTATGGACCCGCCGGATGTCATCGTTTATGTTTCTTCCCCCGAACTCAAAGGCCTGGCCAGAGTGGAATGGAAGGAGTACGAGAGCCGCTATGGTGACGACGGCCGTATAGGCGTCAGGGTCATTGCCGCGGAAGATCTGCTCGGTGATGAGCTGAAAGATAAAACCGCTCTGGCCCTGATCGATCAGGCGGCTGACACTCCGGTGGTGGCCGGCCTTGAAGCAGCAGGCCTGAAAATAGATGCCTTCCGGTTGCTGAGCCCTCAGCGGCCGGCCCCTGTCAGCGTATTCCTGCTGGAGCCGGAGAAACAGTCCCGGGAAGCCCGAAATTTTTCGGACTTTCTAAAGAGCGCCGCCGCCAGAGAAGTAGCTTCTGAGCACTTCAGTCGCCGCAAGGGCCGCTTGTCGTAGTTTTTGCCTGAAAACAAAAAGGCGGGAATCCGTTCCGGTTCCCGCCTTTTTGTTTTCCAGGCGCCCCTCTGCTCCCCCTTCGGCTAAAGTATGCCCCCGCTCTGCTCGAAAAGCCTGCCAACCGATCATCTGGATTTGCCCGCCGCCTCCTTTAGGCTTAATATTGTACTGGTTATCAGGCGAAATCGCTATGGCCGAGTAGCCTGAAGCTGTAAGAAATCACCCGGTATTTTTTGCCAAAGCTTATTGTGTTTACAACCCGAGAATTCTAAAAAAAACCGATTGAAAATGAAAAAAGTACTATGGAGCTTCCTGGCCCTGGCCCTGCTTACGGCCTGCCAGGCCAGGAAGAAAAAAGCTGCAGAAGGAGACATTACCAGGACTTCGGTCATGTGTGCACCCAAAGCGGTGGACGCTCTGGCCGATACCGATCAGCCGGCCCCTGTTCTTACCGGCCTGGGAGATTATGATTTTCCCATCACCACCGAGTCGGAAGAAGCCCGGAAGTTTTTCCTGCAGGGATTCAAACTGGCCAATGCGTTTAACCACGCCGAAGCTGCCCGGTCTTTCATTTACGCCACCAAACTGGACCCCGAATGCGCCATGTGCCACTGGGGGCTGGCATACGTGCTGGGGCCGAATTACAACGCCGGCATGGACCCATCCGTGGTGGAGGTGGCCAACGAGGCGGTTGCCAAAGCTCAAAACTACATGGACAACACCACGGAACGCGAACAGGCGCTGATCCGCGCTATCGCCCGGCGCTATCCGCCCGAGCCTCTTGATGACCGCTCGGAATACGACGAGGCCTACATCGAGGCTATGCGGCAGGCTCACCGGCAGTTCCCCAACGATGACGATATCGCCGCCATGCTGGCAGAGGCCATTATGGACGCCCACCCCTGGGACCTTTGGTCCTTCGATGGCGATCCGCGCCCCTGGACGCCGGAGATCCTCGAGATCCTGGAAGGCATACTGAAGCGCAACCCCAACCACGTGGCCGCCATTCACCTGTACATCCACGCCACGGAGGCTTCGCAGACTCCGGAGCTGGCAAAAGGCCATGCGGCGCGCCTGCCCGAACTGACGCCCGGCGCCGGCCACCTGGTGCATATGCCTTCGCATACTTACATCCGTACCGGCGATTACCATCTGGGTTCCATCGCCAATGCCAAAGCGGTGGAGGTGGACAGCGTCTACGTCAGCGCCTGCCATGCCGCCGGTGTGTACCCTCTGGCCTATTACCCCCACAATTACCACTTCCTGTCGGCCTGCGCCGCTTTCGAAGGGCGCAGTGAGCTCTCTCTGCAGGCGGCACAACGCATGGTAGCCAAACTGGATACCCAGATCATGCGGCAGCCAGGTATGGAGACCATACAACACTACTGGTCCATTCCCTACTATCTGTATGTGAAATTCGGGAAGTGGGAAGAGGCCCTGGCCGAGCCCCGCCCGGCGGAAGACCTGCCCTATCCCATCGCCATCTGGCATTATGCCCGCGGGGTGGCCTATGCGGCCAAAGGGCAGCTGGACGACGCCAACCGGGAGCTGCGCCGCCTCCGTATCGCCGCCGCCAACCCCATGGTTGAAGGAATTACCATCTGGGATATCAATTCGGCGGCCAGCCTCCTGCAGATCGCAGATAAGGTGCTGGATGCGGAGATCGCCAATGCAGGAGGCGATGCCGGAACGGCCATCCGGCTCCTGAGGGAAGCCATCGAACTGGAGGACGGGCTCAGCTATAATGAGCCGCCCGACTGGTTCTTCTCCGTACGCCACCACCTCGGCCCCATCCTGCTGGAGCAAAAGCGCTTCGCCGAAGCCGAAGCCCTGTACAAAAGAGACCTGGAATTGTTCCGCAAAAACGGCTATGCTCTTAAAGGCTTGTATGAAAGCCTGATGGCGCAGGGCAAAACAGAAGAGGCCAGTGAAGTGAAAAGGCGTTTTGACGAAGCCTGGAAGTGGGCCGACGTCCGGCTGGAGGCTTCAAAAGTGGTAAGCTGACCGCTTTTGACTAAAATCAACCGGCAGGGATGACAAATGTCATCTGCAGGTTGAACCCCGCGCCTTAATTTTGAGGCATCCCCGGGGGAATTGGCGGCAAGCGCCGGCCCGGGAAAAGAAAAGACTTTAAGTTTCATGCATTACCTATAAAAGGCCTTGCCTTTATCTGGAAAATTTAGTGTTATCGGTTTTTAGATGAGCCCTTCCAAGTGGAGGGCTTTTTTTTGTGTTATAGGTGCATTCGTGTGTGCGTGCATTTGGCGTCCCCGTATGATGCCCTCACCTTAGCACCAATACACGAATAACCAATAACCAATAACGAATACACGAATAACGAATACACCGGTCATGCATGCATATTCTCCAGCCTTTCCCTATCCACGATGTGGATGGCGCCGTCGACGATCTCGATGTAGCCGTCCTCCTTGAATTCGGTGAGCATGCGGATGACGCTTTCTTTGGCGGTGCCGACGAGGCGGGCCAGGTCGTCGCGCAGGATGTTGATGTTTCCGTCTTCCTGTTTCTGGCTCAGCAGGAGTATGGCGTCGGCCACGCGGCGTCGGACGGAGTTGTAGGCCAGGTTGAGCAGTTGCTCTTCCTTTTCAGTGACGTTGTCGGCCAGCATTTTGATGAGCTGGGAGGCTACGTCCCGGTTGGCCAGGAGCAGCTTGTTGAAATCTTCCTTGGGAATGAGGCTGACTTCGGTATCTTCCATGGCGGCGGCTGATTCGGTATACTTTTCATCCTTGATCAGGTCGAGATAGCCGAAGAAGTCGCCCGGTTTGCAGATCTGAATGATGTAGTCTTTGCCCTCCTCATTGGTCTTGTAGACTTTCACCTTTCCTCTTTTTACGAAGTAGAGGTAGCGGGGAAATTCTCCCTCTTCGAAGATGTGCTCGCGCCGTTTGACGGTTTTGGTTTTGCGTTCTTCGGAGAGGCGGCGCAGTTCTTCGTAGCCCCTGGCCTCATTGATGAAGGCGGTCAGGCCCTGTTCGGTTTTGTCGAACTGTTTCCGGAGTTGTTCGCTTTTGCGCAGGCGGGTTTCGATCACTTCCAGCAGTTCGTCCTTGTAGAACGGCTTGGTGATGTAGTCGTCGGCGCCGAGGTTCATGCCGCGGCGGAAGTCGCTTTTTTCGGCTTTTGCCGTGAGGAAGATAAAGGGCACATTGGCGGTGCTGCTCTTCTTGCTGAGGATGTTGAGCACGCCAAACCCGTCGAGGTGAGGCATCATCACATCACAGAGGATGAGGTCGGGCGGGTCGGTCAGTGCTTTTTCCACTCCCACCTTGCCGTCTTCAGCGGTAATGACCTCATAACCAGATAATTCCAGGATCTCTTCCAGGTTTTCCCTGACCTCGCCATTATCTTCTATCACTAAGATTTTCTTCATTTTTAATTTGGTTGTACTAGGAATGTTAACAAAAGGCAGTGCTTCTGACCACAAATATAACACGAAAGAGCGATTATTGCTGGCCCTGGGCGGCAGGTTCCTGTTGCAGGGGCAGGGAGACGTAGAAGGAGCTGCCTTCTCCCAGGCGGCTTTCGAAGCGGATCGTGCCTTTCATCAGGTCGACGTAACGCTTGACAATATTGAGCCCAAGGCCGGTACCCTGAATGTTTTCTACATTATGGGCGCGGAAAAAACGGGTGAAGAGGTGTTGCTGTTCCTCTTCGGGGATGCCGATGCCCTGGTCGATGATGGCGATGTTCAGGGTGTTGCTGGCCACTTCCATCCGGCACACGATGCGTTTGTTGTTTTCCGAGTATTTGATGGCGTTGGACAACAGGTTGAAAATGATATTCTTCAGGATCTTTTTGTCCAGGAACAGTTTCACTCCTCTGAGAGGGCCTTCTTTTTCGATGTGCTGGCCCGGGCGGAGCAGGCCCTGCATCTCGCCGATGGCTTCATCACAGAACTGATCCAGTTCGAACCAGACCGGCTCGGCTTCGAACCGGCCTTCTTCCAGGCGGCTGAGGGATAAGAAATCGTTGAGGATGCCGGTCAGGTTGGCGACAGAGGATTTGATCCGGGTGGTATGGCGCATCCTTTTTTTCTGGTGCTCTTCTCTGGTATAAGCTTCGATCAGGTCGGCGGACGAGAGAATGGTGCTCAGGGGCGTACGAAACTCGTGGGAGGCCATAGAGACGAAGCGCGACTTGAGGTTGCTGAGCTCTTTTTCCTTTTCCAGGGCGCGGCGCAGGCGGGATTCGTTTTTGCGGATCTCCTCCTCTGCTGCTTTGCGCTCTTTGACCTCGTGCTGTAATTTCTGGTTGATGTCCAGCAGCTGGTTGACGGCTTCGGCCAGTTCATCGGTACGCTGTTCCACCCTTTTTTCCAGCTCGGCATTCAGCCTTATGATGCGGTCTTCGGCCTGGCGCTGGGCAGTAATGTCGATCCCGGAGCTGAGGGTAGCGGTGATGTTGCCCTGCTCGTCATGCAACGGAGCGTTGTGCCAGGCGATGAGGCGGCGTTCTCCGTGTTTGGTGAGGAGGTCGTTCTCGTAGTAATCGATCTGCCGGCCTCTCATCAGCGCCCCGAAGACCCCTTTGACTTCCTGGTGGTTTTCTTCGGGGATAGCCAGGCTGAACCAGTTTTTCCCGATGGCCTCTTTTTCGGCCACCCCCAGTACCCGGCACCCCTTGTTGTTGATCAGTTGTAACCGTTCATCTTTCCCGATGACCACGATGATGGTATTGGCAATATCCAGATAGCGTTGCGCCCGTTCTTTTTCTTCCCGGAGGTCTCTTTCTATCTGCTTCTGGTGGGTGAGGTCATGGACGATACCGGTGAAAATGCGGCGGCCCTTCAGCTTCACTTCGCTGATGCTGAGCCGGATGGGAAAAATGGCGCCGTCTTTTTTCCTGCCGGGCACTTCCCTGCCAATGCCGATGATCTTTGCCTGGCCGGTTTTCAGGTATTTCCGGATGTAATCGTCGTGCTTTTCGCGGTGGGGGGTGGGCATCAGTATGTTTACGCTATTGCCCAGCAGTTCTTCGATCTCATATCCGAAAAGGCTGGCCACGGCCGAATTGGCCATCTGTATGATGCCATCCTCGCTGATGGTGATAATACCATCTGTCGCTGTCTCAATTATGGCATTGAGGATCAGTGCATCTTCCGATAGATGATTATGGCTGCCTGTTTTGTTCACAAAATGATCCGTCTGGCCTTTGATATTTGAACTTGCTTCTGAATAAAAGGGCAAAATAGCATTATAGAATGCCGCCGGAAAATGATAAAAGTCACTATAAAGGGTGACAAAAGTCATCTTTTCAAATGGTTATTAATCCGATTTTGCCGCGTAAAATAGGCTAATTGTAAACTGGCGTTTCCTTGATGCCAGGACGCTTTGAGTTTTGGCCAGTATTGACACGGGAAGGCTCGCGGTTGAGTTGCGGGCCTTCTTGTGTCCGTATTGTTTAAGATTACTGTATTACGTATGTGGGATAGCCAAATTGAGGGCAAGGAAGGAGACAAAAAAAAGGTAAAACAGGGCATGTCTAAGGAAAAAGAGCATGGCGCAGGGCCAAGCATCGAACTATTGGGCATTGGATCGTCAAAACACCGGCAACTGAAAGCCAACCTGCAAAGAGCGCTGAGAGAGCTTTCTCTGGACATCCCGATTCGGGAAATCACGGATATTGACGAACTCATGCGCTATGAGGTCGCCGGTATTCCTGCCCTGGCCGTCAACGGGCAGGTGCTGTTTCAGCAGGTCGTGCCCAGTGTCGAGGACTTGAGCATCGTTCTTAAAGTGCTGCTGAGCGGTAGTGTGAACCAAAAAGAGGAAATGCTTCGCCAGGCCGCTTTATCCAGCCTTAATCAAATGGGCAACCTGATGAAAAACATACTGGTGCCGACCGACTTTTCGAGAAATGCGGAAAACGCCCTTCTCTACGCTGTAGAGATCGCCAATAAGTTCGGCAGCAAAATTACCCTCCTCAATACGTTCAAGGTTTATAGCTCCGCCGGCATGTTCCTCTCCGTGGAATCCTATATGGAAAAGGATGCTGCCCAGCAGATGCTCGATATGATGGACCGGGCCGAACCCCTGCTCAGGGGCGGGGCCGGTATCGAAAGCAAGATCACACGGGGCGAGGCCGCTCCCGTAATTACGGACCTGGCAAAGACGGGAGATTACAGCCTCATAATTATGGGCACGCAGGGGGCTTCCGGCCTGAAAGAGGTATTTACCGGCAGCATCACCAACGGCGTGATGAAGGCCACCCAAACCCCCATCCTCGCCGTTCCCAGCGGCTATAGTTTCAACCCCATCGACACCATCGTTTTTGCCGTCGACGAAGAGGGGATCAGCCATCCCGGCATTACGTCCGTCCTGGTTAAGATCGCCAGGGCCTTCGAGGCCAAAGTCCATGTTTTTCATCAGGACCTCGGCAGCCGCGACGACGGCATCGACCCCACCGTAGATATCTTCCTCGATGGCGTCGACCATTCCTTCCACTATGAGCTCGACGAACAGAACATCAACGAGAGCATCAACAGCTTCGTGAAAGATTATCAGGCCAACCTGCTCTGCATGGTGCGCCGCCGGCGCGGCTTCCTGGAGGAGGTGTTCCACGTCAGCGCCACTACCCGGGAGGTGTTCAACAGCCCGGTGCCCCTGCTGATCCTGCATGATGAGGGATAGGAGAATGGACGGTTGGGTGGCTTGATAGTTAATTGCTGTATGGTTGATTGTTGCCCCGGCTTGCCATCCATCCAGCAATTCAGCAATCAATGCGTCTGGTCAAAATCCTCCGCTATTCTCAGCAGAAGGTTGATGTCCTCGAAAAATTCCCTGACGAGTTCGAAGCTCAGGTTGGAGCGGAAGAGGTAGGGCTCCAGGATGTCTTTGTCTTCACTTACGGCGGCATAGATCTCCCGGTCGATGAAGGACATGTACATATCCTTGCCGGTGGAGGTGCAGTATTGGACGATTGCCTCCTGCATCGGTTCGGAGAGGATGCCTTCCACATGGGTCTCTTCGGTAGCGTAGGTGAGGAACAGCTCCTTAAATTTCAGGTTGTTGACCTCCTGGTCCTGGTTCTGGCCTTTATCCCAGGTGAAATTTTTGATGGCCCTGGTGTGGAACTGGCGCATGCGGCGTGGCCAGATGATCACCCTGCCGCGGGTTTCTTCGGGGAAGGTGGCGTGCATGAACACGCCCCGAAAAACCTCGTTCAGCCGGTTGTCCACCGGAGAAAGCTCCCGGACGTGGAGTTCGGACATTTCAAAGTCCATCTCGCCCACCCGGCCGGAGATGAAGTCCTCTCCGGCGTAGTAGGGCGCATCGGTCGCAAAGATCTTACTCTTTTGGAATAAGCTCTTTTCCACTTTCTTACTTGGGTCGTACTTCAGGGGGTGGGCCGGGTCGAAGTTCATGCCGTCGTCAATAAAGTCGAGGATGAGGCTGACGACGTTGGGCTTGAAGGTCAGCCGGAATTGCTGTATGCGATAGAGCAGGTAGGAAATGTAGGCTCCCAGGGGAATGGCCAGCAGGAGGGACAGGGCGAGAATGTCCAGATAAAATTCAAACAACAGGGCGCCGGCCATGAAAATAATGGAGAAGAACAACAGGCGCAGGAGGCGAACGCGGAGGCGCTCCATCCGCAGCAACTCCGGGTGGATGGTGTGGTTGTAATAGATCCGAAATTGTTCGAGGCGCTTTATTTTAGAGTCATCTTCCCTGCCGTAAGGCGCCGGTTTTTCTGTCATATCTCTTGCCGTTTTGAGCCTGCCGGCTTCCAAACAAGCTCTAAATTAACAGTTTCCCTCTAATTTTGCATTCAACCAACCCTTTTACCGTTTTTATACACCTTAAATAAATGGCAGGACAAAAACATTAAACGCTTTGATTTGTTTTAAAATGCTGGCTATCAAGATCTTGAAAATATTTTTGTCCTCTTTTTCCGTTAATAAACCGCACAGGTACAACTGAAAGCAGCGCACGCGCGTTTCCCCAGGGAAGCGGGTGTTGTACGATTGCTTAAAAAACCGTAATTTTGCAGCCTTATGAAAAAGACCCTTTTTGTTGCCGTTGTCGGGATGAGTTTGCTGCTGGGCGCCTGCAAGAGCGAGTTCGAGAAGATCCGGTCGAGCGGGGATGTCAACCGCATCTACACCAAAGCACTGGAATACTACGAACAAGAGGAGTACCAGAAAGCCCAGACGTTATTCGAGCTGATCATCAGCAGCTATCGCGGGAAGAAGGAAGCTGAAGAGATCTACTACAAATACGCTTACACCTATTACCACCTGGGGCAGTATATCCTGGCCTCCTATTATTTCAAGAACTTTTCCAATACATACGGCGCCAGTGAACTGAGGGAAGAAGCGGATTTTATGTCCGCCTTTTCCAACTATCAGCTTTCGCCGACCTTTCGGCTCGACCAGTCGTATACGCAGCAGGCGATCGAGGGGTTTCAGCTGTTCGTCAACACCTATCCCAACAGCACGAAAGTGGAAGAATGCAACCGCCTGATCGATGAGATGCGCAATAAGCTGGAAAAGAAAGCATATGAGAGCGCCAGGCTTTATTTTGACCTGCGCGAGTATCAGGCTGCCATACAAACCTTCGATAACGTGCTGAAGGATTTTCCGGATACGGACGACGCCGAGCAGATCCGCTATATGATCATCCGCTCGGCCTATCAGCTGGCGAAGAACAGCTTTGTGGATAAGCAGAAAGAACGCTTCCTGGAAGCCAGAGACCGGGCATCGGAGTTTCTGGCCCGCTTCCCGGATAGCCGCTATACCAAGGACGTAAAAGATATTTATAACGACTCTAGAGAATCATTAAATAAGTTAGATAATGTCGGATATCAAAACCCAAGTGCAAGGGCTGGATCCTAATGTCCGGGCGCGTGATGTTCACTCCCTTGCCGGCAAGACCGGTAATATTTACGAGGTGCTGAGCATCATAACCAAGCGCTCCAAGCAACTGGCCGTAGACCTCAAGCAGGAATTGCACCAGAAGCTGGAAGAATTCGCTGTTTCTTCGGACACCATCGAGGAGGTAAGTGAAAACAAGGAGCAGATCGAAATTTCAAAATTCTATGAGCGCCTTCCCAACCCGGTGATCATCGCTACCGAAGAGTTCCTCAAAGATGAGGTATACTATCGTTATAACAAACGGCGGAAGCGGGAAGAGGAAGAAGAGGACTTGCTGGGCTGACCCGGCCTGCCTCCTGAAGCGCCCGCAGACATGAGTCATCCCGAATTTTTGATGCGGCATGGAATGGAACGCGGATTACCGCCAGGCCGGTGTCCATCCGCGTTCCAATTCAGAATTCGGGATGACTTATATTTGGCGCGCCATCGCTCCGATGGACTGCTCTCCTCCGCCACCTCCACGCTACACTATTTATCGAAATGGCAAACCTGACGGGTAAAAAAATCCTGCTTGGCATCACCGGCAGCATCGCCGCCTATAAATCTGCTTTCCTCACCCGCCTTTTCATCAAAGCAGGGGCCGAAGTGCAGATCCTGATGACGAAGGCCGGAACCGAATTTATCAGCCCGCTCACCCTGGCCACTCTTTCCAAACGCCCCGTCTATACCGATATCAGCTCGGAAGAAAGCTGGAATAACCACGTGGAACTGGGGCTGTGGGCCGACGCCATGGTCATTGCCCCCCTCACTGCATCGTCTCTGGGGAGAATGGCCTGTGGGATAAGCGACAACATCATTACGGCGGCTTACCTCTCGGCTCGCTGCCCCGTATTCTTTGCGCCGGCGATGGACCTCGATATGTGGGAGCACCCGGCTACACAGGCCAACGTAGATAGGCTGAGGGATTTCGGCAACCACCTCATCCCGGTAGGCCACGGCGAACTGGCCAGCGGCCTGGTCGGCGAAGGGCGCATGGCGGAACCAGAACAGATCGTAGCCTTCCTCCACCGCTTCTGGGAAAAAGGCAGCAGCCTGGCCGGGAAAAAAATACTGATCACTGCCGGGCCGACGTACGAGGCCATCGACCCGGTACGGTTCATCGGCAACCGGTCGAGCGGCAAGATGGGAGTCGCTCTGGCAGATGCCGCCGCCCGCCGGGGCGCATCAGTGACGCTCGTCCTGGGCCCTTCCGCCCTTTCAGCCCGGGAAAGCTCCGTGCGGGCCGTGCCGGTGCAGTCCGCTGAAGATATGCTGGCCGCCGCCCGGGAGGCCTTTAAAAATGCAGACATTGCCATTCTGGCCGCTGCGGTGGCCGACTACCGGCCCCGGGAAGCCGCCGGCCATAAGATCAAAAAAAACGAAGATACCCTGAAACTGGAGCTGGTGAAAAACCCCGATATCGCCGCTACCCTCGGGCGGGAGAAAAAAAACGGCCAGTTGCTGGTGGGGTTCGCCCTGGAAACGGAAAACGAAGTGGAGAATGCGCGGAAAAAACTGCAAAAGAAAAACTTCGACCTCATCGTCCTCAATTCCCTGCAGGATAAAGGGGCCGGTTTCAATTACGATACAAATAAGATCACTATCCTGGGCAAAGACAATAAGATCCGTAATTTTGAGTTAAAACCTAAACAGGCAGTGGCCGAAGATATACTCGATGAGGTGGAGGCGCGTTTGATTTCTGATGTTTGATGTTTGATTTGCCAGATGGAAGCCCCCCCTGCCCACATCAAAAATCAAAAATCCCGGCGTCCAACCCCCCATTTTGTCAATTGGGTAAAACCATCAACAAAGACGACAACGATGAGAAGATCAATATTCACCCTCTTTTTTGCCATACTGGCCATGGGGCTCGGCGCCCAGGAGCTCAATGTAACGGTACGCATCAATACCCAGAAACTTCAGTCTGCCGACCCTAAGGTTTTCGAGACGCTGGAAAATACGGTGCGTGAATTCATGAATACCCAGAAGTGGACGGATGATGTCTTCGAGCTGGAAGAACGCATCAACGCCAATGTGCTGATCACCATACAGGAGGAGCTTTCTCCCACTTCCTTTAAGGCAGATGTTGCCGTTCAGGCCTCCCGTCCGGTTTACGGCTCCGATTACGAGACGCCCCTGATCAACCATATCGACAAGGGGGTCACTTTCTTTTACGAGCAGTTTCAGCCGCTGCAATTCAGCCGCAATACCTATAATGACAACCTGTCCAGTGTGCTGGCCTTTTATTCCTATATCATTCTTGGGCTGGACTATGACTCCTTTTCGCCCTATGGAGGGGAACCTCACTTTCAGGCTGCTCAGGACATTCTCAACAACGTACCCCAATCCGCCGCTGCCGCCAACCCCGGCTGGCGCTCCCTGGACGGCAACCGCAACCGCTTCTGGCTGATCGAGAACCTGCTCTCTCCCCGGGTGCGCCCCTTCCGGCAGGCATGGTACGACTATCACCGGCAGGGCCTCGACCTCTGCGCCTCTGATGTCGCCACCGGCAGAGCGATCATCGCCGCTGCTCTCGACCAGGTCCGCGAAGTGGACCAGGCCTATCCGAACTCGATGATCATTCAGCTGTTTACCGACACCAAGTCGCAGGAGATCCTGGAGATCTTCAAGCAGGGCACTCCCCAGGAGCAGAATACGGTGGTCCAGATTATGAGCCGCATCGATGCTTCCAATGCGTCGAAGTACCGGGAGATCAAGTAGGGGCTTGGGGGTGGCAGGTTAGACGGCTATATTGTTATGCGAATCCAGGGCTAAAACCATGGGGTTGCCCCGGGAGCCGGAGGCTGAAAT
>CAYQKY010000065.1:0-39076 GCA_964418125.1 uncultured Phaeodactylibacter sp. | reverse complement strand
AGCAACGATCATAATCAATTGACTTTGTTCGACTTATAACGCAACACTAGTGAATTGTCTGGTTTAAAATTGCTGAGAGGGTACAGAATAAAGCAACCTTCCAGCGCTAGCTCATAAAGTCGCATGGGATTAAAGAAATACTGTGTTAACTTGTGATCGCTTGATATTCAGGACATTTGGCGAAGAAGACTGGTTGATTTTCCAAATGTGTTTATTTAACACTAACTAAACCGTAAAAGTCCAAAATAAGTCTGAAAAAACCAAAATTTGACGAACAGTTTTTTTTTATTTGGACCGAAACCAAATTATATTGGGGCACGCAAAAATGCAGGTTGTAGATGGAACGAAAAAAGAGGGGTATCCGCTGCCATCTAACCCAATAAAATCACATATTTTAAACCCGGCTATGAAGCGGCAAATACACGCCATATTGTTGTTCTTATTCGTTACCGCCCAGGCGCCTGCCCAGGTCCTGGATATGGAAATACAAAGGGGGTTGAGGCGAATCGACATCCCCTTCGACTACATTAACGGTTTTATTATCGTAAATCTCACCTTTGACGGTGTCTTCCCTCTGAGGTTTATCTTCGACACAGGAGCAGAGCACACCATATTGTCCAAACGGGAGATCACCGACCTGCTCAACGCCAAATACCTGCGGCGGTTCCCCATTATCGGAGCCGACCTCAGCAAAGAGCTCTACGCCTACCTTGTACAGGGCATTGAACTCAAAGTGGGTAACATCATTGCCCGGAACCGCTCCATCCTGGTGCTGGAAGAAGATTACTTTCGTTTTGAGGAATACGCCGGGATCGATGTCCAGGGTATTCTGGGGTCGGACTTCTTCCGGCGGTTCATCCTCAAGATCAATTACAGCCGCCATACCATCTCCCTGTATGACCCCCAGTACTGGGAGCCTCCTGGCAAGGGTTATGTACGGATACCCATCGAAGTAACGCGAAACAAACCTTACATCAACGCCAGGGTTCAGTTCCACCAGGATACCACTCTTCAGCTCCGCCTGCTGCTGGATTCCGGGGCCAGCCTCGCCCTGCTGTTGCACACCGACACCCACCCGGGGCTGGAACTGCCCGAGAAGGTGATCCCCAGCAACCTGGGCGCCGGCCTGGGCGGTTACATTCAGGGCTACATGGGCCGAATCGAAGAGCTGGGGCTGCAGTCCTTTACCTTCCGGGAAGTGATCTCCCAGTTCCAGGATGCTTCTCTCTTTTTTGACACTACCTACAACACCCTGAGAAACGGCATTATCGGCAATGACATCCTGAGCCGGTTCACTGTCATCATCGATTACATCGGCGAGGAGGCATATTTTGAACCCAACCGAGACTATGATGACGAATTCGAGTATGACCGCAGCGGCCTGTTCATTGCCGCCACCGGGGCCAACCTGAATAATTACATCGTCTACGGTGTCATTCCCGGCAGCCCCGCCGCTTCGGCCGGCATCATTCCCGGCGACGAGATCCTCAGGGTCAACTGCTGGCCCTCCAGCTTTTTTAACCTGGAAGGCATCATCCGGAAGTTCCAGAAAAAACCGGGGAAAAGAATACGGCTGAAGATCCTGCGCGGAAAGAAAAGGATAAAAGTGGAATTTGTGCTGAGAGACCTGATCTGAAGGCATTCTGACAAAATACGGATAGACAGAGGGCCAGATGAGAATTTTTTTTCTCCGGAAAAATCTTTTCTATACAAACTTTATTCGTTATTATCCCCCGCCAGAGGAAACCGGCTGAGGTGTAGAATGTGGTGTTCCCATTTCCAAAATCTTATTTTGCACCGCCTCTTTTTCAAGCCTGCCCCGATCAAACTTAAACCCTGCTCATACGTTCTACTTATTGGTTCTAACAGAAACTAATTAATCAATGGAAATCAAGATCTACACGCCATTTGACCCGGCGACCCTGACAGAGAAGAACAAAATTGCGGATTTTCTCTTCAAACACCTCGACCAGTACGGGGATAAAAGAGAGGATATCATGCGGGCGCTGGAGTACGCCCTGAAAGAAACGGCTTCCCACGGTGGTTTTATCATTACCGGCGTTCGCAAGGACAAGATCGTCGGAACGGTTGTGATCAACCAGACCGGCATGAAGGGATATATACCGGAGAACATATTGGTATATATTGCCGTAGATGGTGGCCGCCGCGGAGAAGGCATAGGAAAAAAGCTGATGAAAAAAGCCATAGAAATGGCAAAAGGGGATATCGCCCTGCACGTAGAACCGGACAATCCCGCACGGTTCCTTTACGAAAAGCTGGGCTTTTCCAGTAAATACCTCGAAATGAGGCTCAAAAAAAACGCCCCGAAAAAACAAAAGGAAAGAGAGAACAAAGCGGCGGAAGCTTAGAGGTATCCGGATTTCATCAGAATGATGCTGCAGGCGCCTTCCCTGCCGCCGTAACAGGGGAACAGTATCCCGTCAGGCGCTCAGGATACAGTTGCTGGTGGCGGCATGCCCGGGCCGCATCATACAAACCATCATTCAAGGAAAACGACACACATGCACCCCATTGATATCGTAATATTCGTGCTCTACTTTCTGGGCATGCTGGGAATAGGATTTTTCTTTTTCGGAAAAAATAAGAATACTGATGATTACTATGTCGGCGGACGCAATATGGGCAGTACCCACATCGGTTTATCGGTGGTGGCCACCGATGTAGGCGGCGGTTTCTCCATTGGTTTAGGCGGGTTGGGGTTCGTTATGGGCATTGCCGGCTCCTGGATGCTATTTACCGGATTGGTCGGAGCCTGGCTGAGCGCCATCTTTCTCATTCCCAAAGTCAACCGTTTATCCAAAAAGATCAACCTGCTGACGTTCCCTCAGCTGTTCGAACACTTTTACAACCCCAGGGTAGCCCTGCTGGCGGGAGTCATCTCCGCCATCGGCTATATCGGGTTCACCAGTTCGCAGATCCTGGCGGGGGCCAAACTGGCGTCAGCCACCTTTACCACGCTGAGTATGCCGCAGGCCCTCATCATTATGGGGGTCATCGCAGTAGTATATACGGTTGCCGGCGGGCTGAAGGCAGTGATCTACACTGATACGGTACAGTGGATCATCCTGATGGCGGGCCTGGTTTTTATCGGTATCCCGATGGGCTATTATGCTGTGGGAGGATATCAGAATATCAAAGAGGTGGTTAGCCCTGAAATGCTGTCTCTGTCCAATATCGGTTGGGCGGAACTCGTCAACTGGGGAGTGACCATCATTCCCATCTGGTTTGTAGGCATGACGCTCTACCAGCGCATATATGCGTGCCGGGACGAAAAGACCGCCCGCCGCGCCTGGTATACCGCCGGGCTCTTCGAATATCCGGTGATGGCCTTTATGGGTGTGCTGCTGGGGCTGTTTGCCCGGGTGGGCGCCGACCAGGGTATGTTCGAACACCTGGGCTACGGCGGGCCGGGCCAGATGGATGCCGAAATGGGGCTGCCCCTGCTGCTGCGCACCGTGCTGCCGGCAGGGTTGACGGGACTGATGCTGTCCGCCTATTTTTCGGCAATCATGTCAACGGCGGACAGTTGCCTGATGGCGGCATCCGGCAATATTGTGACGGATATCCTCGAACGGTTCTTTCCCCTGAAGGGCAATGAACGGAAAACGCTGCGTGTTTCTCAGGCCGCCACCTTTATCATTGGCGCCGTTGCCCTGTTCATCGCTATGAATATGCAGAACGTGCTGGAGTTGATGTTGCTTTCCTATGCATTCATGGTTTCCGGATTATTCGTCCCGGTTATCGGCGCCATGTACTGGAAGCGGTCGACGCCGGCGGCGGCCTTCTGGGCGATGCTTACCGGCGGAGGCACCACCATGGCGCTGATCCTTCTGGACACCAGCCTGCCGTTCGGGCTGGATGCCAATATCGCCGGCATTAGCATCTCTGCACTTTCTTTCATAATATTGAGCTATATAACACCACCAAAGATCAACCTGGCCACTGTGGCCATTAAGACAAGCCAGAAACATGAGCAAGCTCAAGGTGCAACTATCCATTGACCGATTAACGAGTATCCGGCGCTACCTGCATCAGAATCCCGAATTGCCGGAGCGGGAGTTCGGTACCGCTCAGTACATTGCCGGCTGTTTGAGCGAACTGGGCCCCAATCTGTTACTGGAAGGCGTCGGCGGAACCGGAGTGATCGCTGTTTTTGACAGCGGGCGGGAAGGCCCTAGCGTTCTTTTCCGTTCGGAACTGGACGCTCTTCCGATACAGGAGGCCAACCATTTTGAATATCGGTCAAATAAGGAGAATGTCTCCCACAAGTGCGGGCACGACGGCCACATGGCGGCCCTCCTGGGGCTGGCTGCCGCCGTCAGCCAAAAGCCTCCGCGCATAGGCCGGGTTATCCTGCTTTACCAGCCGGCGGAAGAGATCGGCGCCGGCGCCGAACGGGTACTCGAAGACCCCCGGTTCGAAAAACTCTATCCGATCGATTATGCCTTTGCCTTTCATAACCTGCCCGGCTTTCCCCTGGGAGAGGTGCTGGTGCGGAAAGGGCCTTTTACGGCAGCCGTCCAAAGCCTGATCATCCGGTTGGAAGGCAAAACTGCCCACGCCGGAGAACCGGAAAACGGTATCAACCCGGCCCTGGCCATCGCCGATATCCTTCAAACCACCAGGAAAATGAGTGTCCCGGAGCCGGAAGCGGAAGATTTTGCCATTCTGACTCCGGTATACGTGAATATGGGCGACCTGGCCTATGGGGTCTCCGCCGGTTACGGAGAGGCCCACCTGACTATCCGCACCTGGACCGAAGAGGCCATGCGCAAACTCAGCGCCCGGCTGTTGCAATACCTGAGCGACCTGGCCATCAGCCACGGGCTGCGCCTGGAGACGGAATGGACCAATGTATTTCGCACCAACCGCAATGAGGAGGAAGCCGTGGATATCGTTCAGCAGGCAGCTGAAGACTGCGGCTTCGCGGCCACAGTAAGGGAATATCCCTTCAAATGGGGAGAAGACTTCGGCGCCTTTACCCAGCGCTTCCGGGGCGCTATGTTCGGCCTCGGGGCCGGTGTAGAATGCGCCGCCCTGCATAATCCGGATTACGATTTTCCGGATGAACTCCTGAAATACGGAGTACGAATGTACAAAAGGATCATGGAAATCATTCTGGAATAGAAAATGCTACCCACTTCACAGATCGAGATCAGCAAGCGCGCCCTGGAGAATAACCTGCGCTTCCTGAAAGAACAGATGGGCCCGAAGGTGCTCATCTCCTCTGTCGTCAAAGGGCACGCCTATGGCCACACCATAGAAAAATTCGTCCCTCTGGCTGAAGCCTGCGGCATGAAGCATTTCTCCGTCTTTGACGCCAATGAAGCCTACCGCGTAAAGCGGTCCGCCAGCAATCCCGAAACGGAGGCCATGATCATGGGAATGATCGACAGCAACCAGATGGAGTGGGCCATAGAAAACGGCGTCGCCTTTTTCACCTTCGAAATGGGGCGGCTGAAAAAAGCGCTGCAGGCAGCCCGCCGGGTAAAACGCCCGGCACGGGTACACATAGAACTGGAGACCGGCATGAACCGCACCGGCTTTGACAATTACCAGCTGCCGGAAGTGGCCCACTTGCTGAAATCCAATCCCGGAGAGCTGAATTTTGAAGGCCTGTGCACCCATTTTGCCGGTGCGGAAAGCATTGCCAATTACGTTCGGATCAAAAATCAACGCAGGGCATTCAAAAATATCCATAAATGGTTCGAGCGCCAGGGGCTGACGCCCCGCCTGCTCCACACCGCCTGCTCGGCGGCCGCCATCCGATATCCGCCCACCCGCATGGATATGGTGCGTATAGGGATCATACAGTACGGCTTCTGGCCCAGCCGGGAAACCTTCATCGACTTCAGCATTCGCTCCGGCCAGACGGAAGACCCCCTGGAACGGCTGGTCGCCTGGAAAAGTAAGGTGATGGATATAAAAAGAGTAAAAACCGGAGAATATGTGGGCTACGGCACTTCTTACCTGGCCAATGAGGCCATGGATATTGCCATCGTTCCCATTGGTTACGCCCACGGATTCAGCCGCTCCCTCAGCAACCAGGGGCGCGTGCTCATCCGCGGCAAGCGGGTGGCCGTCATCGGCATGGTCAATATGAATATGATCACGGTGGATGTCAGCCAGCTTGATGGCGTGGAAAGAGGGGATGAGGTGGTCATCATCGGCCGGCAGGGCGATATGGAACTCTCCGTTTCGTCCTTCGGAGAGTTCTCCGAACAAGTTAATTATGAATTGTTAACCCGCCTTCCGCTGGATATTCCGAGGAAGGTGGTCGAATAATAGTGTTTTAGTGTTTTAGTGTTTTAGTGTATTCGTGCGTAGAGCTTTCTAACGCACTAACGCACTAACGCACCAATGCACGAATGCACTAACGCACTAATGCACTAACGCACTAATGCACTAACGCACTAAATGCACCAATGCATCAATACACACAAATGCACCAAAAACAAAAACCATGGCGTACCTGACGCTAAACCGAAAGAACCTGAAACAAAATTATGATTTTCTGGACGAGCTGTTCCGGGAAAACGAGATCGACTGGGCTATCGTCACCAAACTGTTGTGCGGCAACGAGGCCTATCTGGAGGAGGTCCTGAACCTGGGTATCAAAGAAGTTTGTGACAGCCGGATCAGCAACCTGGCCAAGATCAAGGAGCTGAACCCCGAGGTACAGACGGTTTACATCAAACCGCCGGCCAAGGGGAGTATCGAAGAAGTCGTGCGGTATGCGGATGTGTCGTTCAATTCGGAAAGCTCCACCATCAAAATGCTTTCCGAAGAAGCCCAACGGCAGGGCAAGGAGCACCGCGTGACCATCATGATCGAGCTGGGAGACCTGCGGGAGGGCATTATGGGCGACCACCTGATGACCTTTTACGAAAAGATCTTTGAGCTGCCGAACATCAAAATAGTGGCCATCGGCGCCAACCTCAACTGCCTGCACGGCGTGATGCCCTCTGCCGATAAGATGATACAACTGAGCCTGTACAAACAGCTCATCGAGGCCAAATTCAATAAGGAGATCCCCTGGGTCACCGGCGGCACCTCGGTGGTTCTCCCGCTGCTTCTCCGCCATCAGCTACCCAAGGCCATCAACCACTTCCGCATCGGGGAGACGCTGTATTTCGGCAATGACCTGTTCCACGAAAAGCATATCGAAGGCATGACCGATGAAGTCATCCGCCTGTATTCCGAGATAATCGAGGTCACCAAAAAGCCCAAGGTGCCCATAGGAGTGATGTCGACCAACCCCAGCGGAGAGTCTTTCGAGGTGGATGAAAAAGATTTCGGCAAGGAATCCTACCGCGCCATCCTCGATATTGGCCTGCTGGACATATCCCCTGATTACCTCATCCCCGATGACCCCAGCCTGGAGATCGTCAATGCCAGCTCCGATATGCTTATCGTCGACCTGGGAGACAACCCCCAGGATTACAACGTCGGCGACCTGCTGTCCTTCAAGCTCAAATACATGGGGGCCCTGCGGTTGCTGAACTCGGATTATATTGAGAAAAGGGTTGTGTAAATGTGTAAATGTGTAAATGTGTAAACAATGGCGCCCCCAAGGCTGCCCGCACATTTACACCTTTACACCTACGCACTTTTACACCTTCATTCACTCCCACTCATACCCCAGGTGGAACAGGGCGTCTCCCTGGCTGACCACCGGGGCGTTGTTATGGCCGATGAGGTATCCGTCGCGGGGAGCGATGACCCTGACCGCCCCTTCACCGTAAGGATTGTTGATCTCTCCCAATACCTCTCCTTTATAGGTTTTATGGCCTGAATTTTTAAACCACAGGAACATGCCGGCGCGGGGAGCGCGCACCCAGGTTGTTTTGCGAAAGATGATGGTGTTATCCGGTGGCGGCGGCGGCTCTTCTGTCATTTCCCGGGTATAAAGGAGGCGCCGGATGCCCGCCAACCCCTTCTCTATGGACAGGCCGTCGTAACGGAGGCTTTCCCCACCTTCAAAAACCAGGGTGGGTTTGCCCTGCTCCAGGGCCACTTTGCGCAGCGATTTGGGGATGGTCGGTTTTACCACCAGATAAGGGGGAGCGAATGCGCGGGCCAGCTTTTCACTCAGGAGGTCTCCGCGGGTATACCGTATCTGAGGGTAGTTGTAATGGCTCCGGCCGCCGGTATGGAGATCTACCACAATATCAGCCAGGGGCAGGATCTTTTTCGTCAGTGTCCGGGCCACGCGGGAAGCCAGCGACCCCTTCATGTTGCCGGGAAAGGACCGGTTAATATCCTTGCCGTCGGGCACCTCTCTGGAAAAGTTGATGAAGCCGTAGAGGTTGAGGATGGGAATGGCGATAACCGTACCACGGCTGAGGCTGGAAAAATATCCCTGGTTGATGGCCCGCCGCACGATCTCCACCCCATTGACCTCATCGCCATGCACGCCGGCCAGGGCCAGCACCACGGGGCCGTCAACGGGGCTTCGGTAGACATGCGCCTGAATACGGATCACATTGCCCGAGGGCAGTCGCCCAACGGAAATTTTTACTACCTCGTTCTGCCCGGGTGCGATGTCAATGCCATTTATGGTGATACTTTTTTCGGACATATTTTGGTACGGTATCTGTCGATAAAACCGGGATTTTTTTCGGGCCGGGCCGTCGCCATGGGCTACCGTTTATTCGCCTGGAAATTGCGCAGCTCTTCATGACGGTGTTCTATGAACTCGATGACCCTGCCGGCCACATCCACTCCCGTAACGCCTTCGATCCCCTCCAGGCCGGGGGAAGCATTGACTTCCATGACCAGGGGCCCGCGTTTGGAGCGCAGGAAGTCGACGCCGGCCACATCCAGTCCCAGCATTTTAACGGATTTCAGGACAATCTCTTTTTCCTGTTCGCTGAGGGTCACCACTTCGGCCGTTGCTCCGCGGTGCAGGTTGGACCGGAACTCTCCGCCCCGGGCCTGCCGCTTCATGGTGGCCACCACTTCCCCTGCGACCACAAGAGCCCGGATATCAGCACCTTTGGCTTCCCGGATGAATTCCTGGATAATGATGCGTTCTCCCAACCGCTGAAAAGCTTCGATCACCGATTCCGCCGTGCGGTAAGTTTCCGCCAGGATAACGCCGTTGCCATGCGTGCTTTCCAGCAACTTTACCACGACCGGCAACCCGCCTACTTCATGTAGCATGGGCATCAGGTCCTGCCCCGCAACGACAGAGGCCGTGCGCGGCACTTCAATGCCGCAGCGGGCCAGCTTCTGCAGGCAGCGCAGCTTATCCCTGGCCTGCAGTAAAGCTTCGGAGCGGGCCACGGTAAAGCACTGCATCATTTCAAACTGGCTGATCACCGAAGCGCCCTGAGAGGTGACCGAAGCGCCGATCCGGGGAATGACGGCGTCAAAGCGCTCCAGCGGGTAGTCATTGTAATAGATCTTCGGGCGGCCCCGGCCTACGGACAGTGTACAGCGCGTATGGTCTACAATGTGCATGGAGTGGCCGCGCTTTATGCCCGCCCGGACCAGGCTTTGCGTGGAATACAGCTGTGGGCCCCGCGAAAGAATAGCGATCTTCATAAAAATGTAAATAAATAGGGAGGACAAGATACAAAATGTGAGTATTACCGGATAAAAGCCTGATAATTGGTAAAAAATTCATTTTCTTAACTGCAAAAAACGAGCTCATGTTGAAGAAAAATACAACGGCCGTCATCGGCGCCGGCATTTCCGGCTTATGTACGGCCTACTGGCTCCAAAAGCAGGGATTTGACGTTCAGGTTTTCGAAAAAGGGGATCAGGCCGGAGGCGTAATCGTTTCCGAACGGGAAGATGGCTTTCTTATAGACCTCGGCCCCAACAGTACCCTGGAAACTTCGGAAGTGCTCAAGGAACTGGTGGAAGAACTGGGCCTGGGCGAACAGAAGGTGTACGCCAATGAAGCATCCAGTAAACGCTACATCGTGCGCAGTGGGCGGCTGACCCCCATCCCGATGTCCATTCTTTCTTTCCTGAAGACCGATCTTTTTTCCTGGCGGGCGAAACTGCGGCTCATACAGGAGCCTTTTCTGAAGCCCACCCTGGGTGATGATATCGCCCTGGCCGATTTCGTACGCCACCGCCTGGGGCGGGAGTTTCTCGACTACGCCATCAACCCATTCGTTGCCGGAGTGTACGCCGGCGACCCGGTCCAACTGAGTACCGCCGCCGGCTTTCCCAAGCTTTATGCCCTGGAAAAAAACTACGGCAGCCTGATCCGCGGCGCCATCATGGGCGCGCGGGAGCGCAGGAAACGAAAGGAAGTAGCAAAAGACCGGGCCCGCATGTTCTCCTTCCGGGACGGCATGCAGGCCTTTACCGATGCGCTGAAAGAACAGGTAGGTTCCATTGAATATAATGCCACCGTCTCCGCCCTGCGCCGGAAGGACATTGGGTTCGAACTGGAAGTAGAACGGGAAGGAAAAAAAGAAACGCTGGAATTCGACAAGGTGATCTGCTCCGTGCCCACCCACGCCCTGGCGACTCTGCTCTCAGAGATCGCCCCCCGGGCTACCGAACCCCTGGCAGATGTTTACTACCCACCGGTAACGGTAGTGTATACGGCCTTCAGAGAGGAGGCCATACTGCGGGAACTGGACGGGTTTGGCTTCCTCATCCCCGAGGTGGAAAAACGTGAGATCCTGGGCAGCATCTGGAGCTCCACCATCTTTCCGAACCGGGCCCCGGAAGGCTTTGTGGCTTTCACTTCCTTTGTGGGCGGTACGCGGCAGCCCGGCAACGCCCTCCTGCCTGAGGAGGAATTGAAGGCGGTGGTACTAAAGGAACTGAAAAGCCTGGTCGGTATACAGGGAGAACCCGTACTGGCCCGAGTCAAAAGGTGGGAAAAGGCCATTCCGCAATACAAGGTAGGGTATAAAAAAGTGCAGGCCATCTTCGACAAGCTGGAAAAAGAGCATCCCGGCCTTCACTTTGCCGGCAATTACCGGCGGGGGATCAGTGTGGGGGATAGTGTGTTGTCGGCTCATGAGACAGTGGAGCGTATTCTTACCCAATAATTTCCCTATCTTGAACCCCGAAACGGAACACCTCAGTTGTGATAAAAAATAAGTTCGACATTTTGACTCAATGGCTTATGTTTAAGGCCGGCAGCCTCAACGGGGATATGGCCTTAAACATAAGTCATAAACGTCGAACTTATTTTTTAAATATTTAGCATGAGCCAAACCAACGATTTCCAGCTCAACGACCCGCGCATTATCAACGGCTGGGCTTTCTTCGACTGGGCCAATTCGGCCTTCGCCCTGGTGATCACCGCGGCCATATTTCCGGGCTATTTTGTAGCCATAACCGATGACATTGTCTACGTCTTCGGGATTGAGATGTCCAACAGTTCGCTTTATGCCTATGCCATTTCCGCCTCTTATTTTCTGATCGCCCTGTTCTCCCCTTTGCTTTCGGGCATAGCCGATTACGGAGGGCGCCGCAAGTTCTTCCTGAAGTTTTTCACTGTTATGGGGTCCATCGCCTGCCTGTCGCTCTACTTTTTCAAAGGGATGGATCAACTGGCAGTAGGCACCATAGGTTTTATGATCGCTATGATCGGCTTTGCCGGAGGGCTGGTATTCTACAATGCTTTTCTGCCGGTGATTGCCACCGAAGACCAATACGACCGGGTCAGCGCCCGGGGTTTTTCCTTCGGCTATATCGGCAGCGTGATCCTGCTGGTCAGCAACCTGGCGATAATCATCTTTTACGACACATTCGGTTTTCCAGACAAAGGCGCCGCTACGCGTTTTGCCTTTCTGACGGTGGGCCTGTGGTGGATCGGCTTTGCATTGATCCCCTTCAAGCGCCTGCCATCGGATGAAAAACAGAAGGCGACGCCGGACCTGCTGAAGCGAGGCGCTCAGGAGCTCCGCAAAGTGTGGCAGGCCGTCAAATACCAGAAAAATACCCGGAATTTCCTGTTCTCCTTTTTCTGTTACAGCGCCGGCGTGCAGACGGTGCTGTTCCTCGCAGCCACATTCGCCGAGAAAGAGCTGGAGTTCGGAGCGGGGGAACTCATAGCCGTAGTGCTTATCCTGCAACTGGTGGCTATTCTGGGCGCCGTATCCTTTGCCCGCCTATCCGAGTGGAAAGGCAACAAGGTAGCTCTTATTACCATGCTGTTGATCTGGGTGGGCATCTGCCTGGTGGGGTACTTCGTGCAGGCCAAGGGGCAGTTCTACGCCATCGCCGCCGCGGTGGGGCTGGTCATGGGCGGCATACAATCGCTTTCCCGCTCCACTTACTCCAAGCTGATCCCGGAAGGCACCAAAGACCCTACTTCCTACTTCAGCTTCTATGACGTGCTGGAAAAAGTGGCCATCATTATCGGCACCTTCTCCTTCGGGTTCGTCGAGCAGCTCACCGGCAGCATGCGGATGAGCCTGCTGGTGCTGGGGAGCTTTTTTATCGTGGGATTGCTGATATTGCTTACGGTGAGAATTAGAAGGGATGAAGGAATGAAGGGATGAAGGGATGAAGGGATGAGGGGCTGTAATCGCTACAAACATAATCATTATAAAAGTAATCATTATTTTTATAATAATAACATTTGTAATGATTACAAAAATAACGAACCAAGAATCCAGGGAGCTCTGCAGCGCCGCTGAATCACACTACTTCCGGTTCAGGCCGTTCCCGGGCTGTAATATTCCCGAAAGTCAACCCCAAAATTGGGCGGGCTGATTTTAAAACTACCCTTCTAAGTGCTATCTTTGCACGCGAATTCACGGGTTCAATGCCCGGAACGATAAACCCAAAAAAGATTGATGAGCGAACCGCAGCAAGTACCTGCCGTCCTTTTGCTGGAAGACGGTACGGTTTTCCACGGTAAATCCGCCGGCATGATCGGCGCCGCCACCGGCGAGATCTGCTTCAATACCGGAATGACCGGCTATCAGGAGATCTTTACCGACCCTTCCTATTACGGCCAGCTGATGGTGACTACTAACGTTCACATCGGCAATTACGGCACCAAACGCACCGAGGCGGAATCCTACAGCATCAAGATCGCCGGCCTGATCTGCAAGAACTTCAATATCGAATACCACCGTCCTATGGCGGATATGTCCATACAGGAGTATTTCGAAGAGGAAAAGCTGGTTGGCATCTGCGAGGTGGATACCCGGGCCATCGTGCGCCACATCCGCAGTAAAGGCGCCATGAACGGCATCATCTCTTCGGAAACAACCGACCTGAAGGTATTGAGAAAGCGGCTGTCGGAGGTGCCCAGCATGGAGGGCCTGGAGCTGGCCTCCAAAGTGAGTACGAAAGAGCCCTACTCCTTTGGCGACCCTCACGCTCCCCTGCGGGTGGCCGTCCTGGATTTCGGCATCAAGCAAAATATCCTGAACTGTTTTGCTGAGCGCGGCTGCTATATGAAGGTCTTTCCCGCCCGCACCCCCATCGAAGAGCTCCGGGCATTCGAACCCAATGGATATTTCCTCTCCAACGGGCCAGGCGACCCGGCGCCGATGGACTACGCCATCAAAACTGCCAAGGCTATCCTGGCGGAAGACAAACCCTTGTTCGGGATCTGCCTGGGCCACCAGCTTCTGGCGCAGGCGCTGGACATCCCGACCTACAAAATGCACCACGGGCACCGGGGCATCAACCACCCGGTTAAGAACCTGCTCACCGGCCATTGCGAGATCACCACCCAGAACCACGGCTTCGGCGTCCACCCCGACGCCATCAAAGACAACGCCGACAAGGTGGAGGTGACCCACATCAACCTCAATGACAACAGCATCGAAGGGATGCGGGTAAAAGGCAAAAAGGCTTTCTCGGTGCAGTACCACCCCGAAGCCTCCCCCGGCCCGCACGACGCCCGCTACCTGTTTAACGACTTTGTTCAATTAATGCAGAATTAATATACTGAAAACCCGAGCCCTGAAGAGGGCGCCCATTTTACCCACACACTAAAAAACAAAGAGACATGAGTATTATAATAGACATCGCAGCCCGGGAGATCCTCGATTCCCGCGGCAACCCAACCATAGAAGTAGACGTATTGACGGAAGACGGCTTTATGGGCCGCGCCGCCGTGCCCTCCGGCGCCTCTACAGGAAAGCACGAGGCCGTAGAGCTTCGGGATGGAGAAAAAAACCGCTTCCTGGGAAAAGGTGTACAGAATGCCTGCCAGAACGTGGAAGAGATCATCCGGGAAGAACTCATCGGCGTTGACTGTACCGAACAGCGCTACATCGACAACCTGATGCGCGAGCTGGACGGCACCAAAAACAAAAGTAAGCTTGGCGCCAACGCCATCCTGGGCGTCTCTCTGGCCGTGGCCAAGGCGGCCGCCGAAGCCACCGTTCAGCCCCTGTACCGCTACCTCGGCGGGGTGAACGCCCACCTGCTGCCGGTACCCATGATGAACATCCTCAATGGCGGATCCCACGCCGACAACAGCATAGACTTCCAGGAATTTATGATCATGCCGGTCGGCGCTGAGCGCTTTTCCGAATCCCTGCGCATGGGCGTGGAAGTATTCCACAACCTGAAGAGCGTCCTAAAAAGCAAAAACCACTCCACTAACGTGGGTGACGAAGGCGGTTTCGCCCCCAACCTCAAATCCAACCAGGAGGCAATCGAGACCGTACTGCAAGCCATCGAAAAGGCAGGCTACCGCCCTGGAGAAGACATCGTTATCGCCATGGACGCCGCCGCTTCCGAATTCTACAACGAAGCAGAAAAAGTCTACCACTTCCACCAGTCGACCGGAGATAAACTGACGAGCTCCGAAATGGTCAGCTACTGGAAGGACTGGGTCAGCAAATATCCCATTTTCTCCATCGAAGACGGCTTGCATGAAGACGACTGGGCCGGCTGGAAGGAACTCACTGCCGCTATCGGCAACAAGGTACAACTGGTGGGAGACGACCTGTTCGTCACCAATGTAGAACGCCTGCAACGCGGCATAGACGAGGCATCCGCCAATTCGATCCTGATCAAAGTCAACCAGATCGGAAGCCTGACGGAGACCATCGAGGCGGTAAATCTGGCTACCCGCCACGGCTTCACCTGCGTGATGAGCCACCGCTCCGGAGAAACGGAAGATACAACAATCGCCGACCTGGCCGTAGCACTGAGCACCGGGCAGATCAAAACCGGTTCGGCCTCCCGCTCCGACCGGATCGCCAAGTACAACCAGTTGCTCCGCATAGAAGAGGAACTCGGCGATGCGGCCGCATTCCCGGGCAGGGCATTGCTGGGATAGGAGCCGTTATTTGTTGTCAGTTGTCCGTCGGTGGTTGACAGTTATGGATTTTTATTAATAACTTGAGCCAAACAAACAACGGGCAACTGACAACTATAAACTATTAAAACGCCATGGCTACTCGCAACCCACTTCAACCTTTGCTCAACCGGATCCCGAAACCGTTCAGGAACCGGTACTTCCTGGTGCTCGCGCTCTTCTTTTTCTGGATGATCTTCGTTGACCGGCACGACTTCCTCACACAATGGCGCCTGCAACGGGCCGTTGACCAGATGCAGGAAGAAAAAGAACAGTACATCGAAAAGATCGAACAGGCCAAGCAAGACCGCCTCGACCTTGAGGTGAACAAGGAGAAGTTCGCCCGGGAGCAGTATTACATGAAGAAGAGCGATGAGGATGTGTTTATCATCGAGGAGGAAGGGGAAGAGTAAAGGGACTATAGGTGCATAGGTTCATTTGTGTATAAGTGCGCGCCGCCATATGTAAACCACCTTAGAAAAATCAACTAACTCATAACTGGATAAAAAAATCAATATGTCAGTTCTCGTCAATAAGGACTCCCGGGTGATCGTACAGGGATTCACGGGTAAGGAAGGGACTTTCCACGCCGAACAAATGATAGAGTATGGAACGAACGTGGTGGGCGGCGTAACGCCAGGCAAAGGAGGCCAGGAACATCTCGGCCGCCCGGTATTCAATACCGTAGCCGATGCGGCCAGCCAGGCCGGGGCCAATACCTCGGTGATCTTCGTACCGCCGGCTTTTGCCGCCGATGCCATCATGGAAGCTGCCGAAGCCGGCATCAAGGTGATCATCTGCATTACGGAAGGCATTCCGGTACAGGACATGGTAAAGGTCAAGGCCTACCTGGAGAAAAAAGACACTCACCTCGTCGGCCCCAACTGCCCGGGCGTCATCACTCCGGGAGAAGCCAAATGCGGCATCATGCCCGGTTTCATCCACAAGAAAGGCTCCATCGGCATCGTCTCCCGTTCGGGCACGCTGACCTACGAGGCCGTCGACCAGGTGACCAAGGCCGGCATGGGCCAATCGACCTGCATCGGCATCGGCGGCGACCCCATCGTGGGCACGACCACCAAGGAGGCCGTTGAACTGCTGATGAATGACCCGGAAACGGAAGGTATCATTATGATCGGCGAGATCGGCGGCGGCATGGAAGCGGAAGCGGCCTACTACATCAAAGAACACGGCACAAAGCCCGTGGTCGGTTTCATCGCCGGCCAGACGGCGCCCAAGGGCCGCAAAATGGGCCACGCCGGCGCTATCATCGGCGGCAAGGACGATACAGCGGCCGCCAAGATGAAGATCATGGAAGAATGCGGTTTGCATGTGGTAAAATCACCGGCGGAGATCGGGGAGACGATGCGGAAGGCGCTGGGGAAGTGAATCGTTTATTCGGGGTTCGCGAAGGCGAATCCCGAATCTCATCCTTCCCTATTGGGAAAGAACCACTATCAAAATAAGGATCAGAACAGCTACGAAGGTGAGCAGGTAATATATGTTGTTGCTGCTCCGGTATTTGCTGTACATCTTTTCGACCACATCGCGCCACTCCAGCTTCCGGCCGACCGGTTCGTGGACCATGACGAAATACTTCCGCTTCTTCAACCGTTTCTGGTCGCCATGCTTAGACAGTACAAAAAACTCCGCATCCAGATAGGCCAGGTCGTACAATTCGTCTTCGATCAGCATCTTGTTGGAACTCTCCAGATAGCGCCAGTGCCCCTTTGACACATCTCCGTTTACCGACTTCAGATGCTCTCCTCCCTCATTGAAAAAATGTAAGACGGTATCGTGAAACTTTTCGTCATCCCTGAATTCAAGCCAGGGCTTATCGAGGTAAAAGTGGTCCTCCCTGAGGTCCTCCCCAATAGACCGCATACTGGGCAGAAGCTCGTCCAGGTAGTCATCCATGTTCTCACTGTACGGCAATTCCGTACTCCATGCCTGCGATACCTTTTCTAAAAACTTGTTTTCCAAAGCGGGTAGTGGTTTTCTGTACTGGTAAAAATACCAACTTTTTGGGAATTCGTGATTCGTGATTCGTGATTCGTGATTCGTGATTCGTGGATTCGGGGAGCCAGGATGAGGCCAACCACCAAGCCATGCGCCTCTGCCCGAATAACGAACAACGAATAACGCCCCCTACCCTACTTGGCCCACTCCTTGCGGCTCCTGAAGTACTTCGGATGAACCACCAGCAGCCCGAAGGATTCTCCGTCCTCCTTCGTCCGCTTGGCGTGATGGGCGCCGTGTGCCCGCAGAATGGCGCGGGAATAGGTGCTATCCAACTGGCGGAACCACTTGAACCGCTGATGGATGTACACGTCATGAATGAGGAAATAAATAACTCCGTAGATGGAAATGCCGATGCCTACGAAGAGCAGCCAGAAATGGGCGGTGGACAGCCCAACGATGTAGGAAATGGCGCTGGGAATGGCGAAAACGAGAAAGAACAGGTCGTTCTTCTCAAAAAAGCCGTCCTTGTGGTGGTGAGGCTTGTGATGGTCTTCGTGCCAGGACCACAGGAAACCGTGCATGACGTATTTATGCGTGAACCAGGCCATGAATTCCATTCCAACCACTGCCGCAAGAGTAATGCCTGTATAAAGCAAAATATCCATTATAAGTCGATTTATATCTGGTTTGATAATGCAATTCCCAGGATCAGGAAAAACAGTATTTGGAGTATAAACAAAGCGATGGCCACTTTGTTGCGCACCCACCCCAGCCAGCTGGCGAAAAGGCACTGCAGGGGGAAAGCGACCAGAAACCAGCCCAGATAATTGCGCAATGGGACCGCCTCGCCCTCCCAGGACCAGAACCCGTAGTGGATCGCTACCGGCTCAATCAGCACATCCAGGCCAACCATAAGCAGGGCGGCAGCCGCACCGCGCAGCAACCAGTGTTTACCGGGCATAGCCGTATTTATCAATACCCCGGCACTATATCCCAGCAAAACCCAATTGGCCCCGATTATCAGCGGAGTGCCCCAAACTTTAGGCCCCAGCACACTGCCGTAGGCATACTCCCCGAATAAAATGCCCGTCTGCACTCCAAAGAGCTCTGCTCCAAAGCCCACAAAATAGGCAATGAACAGGAAAGCCAGGGCTTTCTCTTCCCACCGGGGGTGCACCCACAACATTAAAGCCAGAGACACCAGGAGGTTGATCGGCGTCAGCATTATAAAATCTTCATGGATAGGAATGAGAATGCCAAATATACCTACCGTATAAAGAATGGACAGTACCAGAATGGCCAACCTTGCCGGGGCCAGGTTTAAGAAGGATCGGGTTTCGTCCCGTAGCATCAGTGATCTTGCTTTCAGGTTATTCTGCATATATGCTGAGGGTTACACCGGCCCGAATGCCTTCTGCCCGGATAGCGTAAAGCACACAGGCCGTTACAAATATAATCATTATAAAAGTAATCATTATTTTTATAATCATTACTTTTATAATCGGAGAGTGTTCAGAAATGTGTGTCTGCCTGCAAGTTTTGAAACACAGAGACCACGGAGGAGACACAGAGTATTCGCTTGACAGCGAATACTCTGTGTCTCCTCCGTGTGACTCTGCGCCGCCTGCGGTTAGAGATAAAAGCACACTATTTTGAACAGTCCCTATAATCGTTCAAAAAATAATGATTATCGTCCCCCTCCACCATCCACCCGTCCACACCCCACCTGCGCCATCGGCTACGCATTGCTTCGTCGAACAACCGTCCACCGTCCACCATCCCCCTTATTCATGCATCACTTCATCAACGATCTTGGCCGACAGTAGCGCCAACGGTATCCCTCCGCCCGGATGTACACTGCCCCCACAGAAGTACAGCCCTTTGATCCGGCTGGAAAAGTTGGGATGCCGCAGGAATGCCGCCATGCGGTTGTTGGAACTCGTGCCGTACAGGGCGCCGAGGTGGGAGGCCGTCTTGCTTTCGATGGTCCGGGGTTCCAGTACCTCTTCGAATTCGATCAGCGGTTCAACTTCTACCTGGAGCATTCGGCTGAGCTTGGCCAGTATATGTTCCCGGGCTTGCCGGATGAGGGTATCCCAGTCCTGGCCGGAGTTGTAAGGGACATTGATCATGGTAAACCAGTTCTCGCAACCTTCCGGAGCATCGCCGGGTTCGCATTTCTGAGTGATGTTGATGTAGACGGTTGGATCTTCAAAGACATTGCCTTCTTCCAGGCGCCGGAATTCAGTGCGGTAGTCTTCGCTGAAGAAGATATTGTGCAGGCCCAGTTCCGGGAATTGCCGCCGGACGCCCCAGTAGAAGATCAGGGCGGAGGTCGACTTCTGCTGGCGCAGCGTACGCTCAGGGCGCCGCTCTTGGGGCAGCAGCTTCCGATAGGTGAAGAACACATCCATATTGCTGATGACCCTGTCGAAGGGCTCTTCCTTTTCTTTCACCCGGAGGGCCACTGCCCTGCCCTTGCTGACGATGATCTCCTGCACGGGCGTATTGAAATGAAAAGAAGCGCCTTTGCGCCGGGCCAGCTCGTATATGCTTCTGGTGATATTATACATCCCCCCTCTCGGAAAGAAAGCCCCGATGTGGTGTTCAAAATGCGGAATGATACTCAGCAGGCCGGGGGCTTTATACGGATTGGACCCATTGTAGGTGGCAAAGCGGTTGAAGAGCTGCACCAGTTTGGGGTGTTTGAGATGCCGCCGGTTGACGGCGTTCATGCTGGTGAAGAGGTCCAGCCCGGGAATGGCCATCATGGCGCGCAGCACGCGGCCGTTGAGCCAGGTGTCGAGGCGATGCAGGGATTTTTCGAGGAAGATACGGCCGGTCAGTTCGTATTTGCGGCGGCTGTCCGCCAGAGCCTGGTGAAGCCGTTTAGCGGGTACGCCCAGTTTTTCCTGGACTTCAGCGGCAAAGCGTTCCTCTTCAGCATAAGCATGGAGGCGGGTCCCATCCTCCCAGAAATAGTGGCAAACCACGGGCAAACGTTCGTACTCGAAATGCTGCGCGGGGTCTTCGCCCGCCGCCCGATACAGGGCGTCGACGTAATGGGGCATGGTAAAAAGCGACGGGCCGGCATCGAACCGGTAGCCCTTTAATTCGAACTCCGAAAGCTTCCCGCCGGGGTAACTGTTGGCTTCGTAGACATGCACTTCATGACCCCGGCTCGCCATGCGCACCGCCGAGGCCAGCCCGGCCACGCCCGCTCCAATGATTCCTATCTTCAAGGGTTATTTTTTCGGTGCTTAACAAATCCTGCCCCGAAATTGTTGACGGGCCCGCGATATGCCGTTCACCGGTTTATAGTCCCTGCCGCTGTTCGCTGTACAACTTCGCATACCGGGCAATGTACTTCCCGATGATATCGAACTCCAGGTTGACCGTATCTCCCGGCTTGATGTCTTTGAAATTGGTGTGTTCGTAGGTATAGGGAATAATAGCCACGGAGAAGACGTCATCCACCGGCTCCACGACGGTGAGGCTCACGCCGTTGACCGCCACGGAGCCCTTGTCTACCAGGAGGTGTTCTTCGGTAGGCTGATAGCGGAAGCGATAATACCAGCTGCCGTCCTGTTCATCGACGGCAGTACAGGTAGCGGTGGCGTCGACGTGGCCCTGGACCATATGCCCGTCGAGGCGGCTGTCTGCTTTCATGGCGCGTTCCAGGTTGATCTCACTGCCTGCTTTGAGCGCCCCCAGGTTGGAGCGCTTCAGGGTCTCTTCAATAGCAGTGACCGTATGGCTGCCCGGGCCGAGGGCGACCACCGTCAGGCAAACGCCGTTATGAGCGACACTTTGGTCGACCTTAAGCTCTGCCGAAATGGGGCTTTTGATCGTAAAATGAACATTGCCCCCCTCCTTCCGGATGGATTTTACCGCGCCAGTGGTTTCAATAATTCCAGTGAACATATTTGATGTATGCGTTGATTTCAGAACTATGCGCCGGGAGAGAGCCCTGTGGATATTGATGAGGCTTCCGCCCTGTTTGAAAACAATGATTGCGCCTGCGTACCGGCAGGCATCTGTATGAAAACAGCTGATAAAGGCCTTAGTTCTGGGCGTCTTTCCATAAATGCCTTACATTTGTAGCCCAATAAGATGTAACTTTTAACATTTCATCCGTTAAGACAGAAAACTCTGCTTTAGAGCAAATTTGAAGCAAGAGAAAGCAACATGGAACAGATAAATACAGAAGAATTACTCTCCACTATCAACGAATTCACACAATCTCTGGGGCTAGTGGAGTGGGGCCTCATCGGAGGCGGCATTGCCCTGATCCTCATTCTGTCCGCCAGCCTTTCGGCCAGCAAGCGGCGCAAGAAGCGCAAAGCACAGCAGGCTGCGCCCCTGCTCAGCCTGGACGCGTTCCAGATCTCCCCCCTGGGGCGCGACGCCTACTTCAAGGTCCTTAACAACGGGCAGCCGGCGCGGCTGAGCAACCTGTCGATCAAAGGCCGCAATGACGTAGCCGTAAAAAATGCGGTGGCCGGCCATGAACTTCGCCCCGGAGAATCCTACCGTATCCTGCTGGAAGCCACCGGCAATCAGAAACTGAACAACAATTTCACCATCGAGCTGTCCTATGTCGACCTCATCGGCAATGTGTATCAACAGGCCTTTGCCCTTAACCAGCAGGTTGCCAAACAGCCTAAGCTCGTCAGGTTTGCCTGATCCGGGCGCCGAATACGAAAAACCATGAAAGTAGACATCCTCGCCATCGGCGTACATCCCGATGATATTGAGCTGAGTTGCAGCGGAACCCTCCTTCGCCATATCGCCCAGGGCCAGACAGTGGGCCTGCTCGACCTCACCCAGGGCGAACTGGGCACCCGGGGCTCGGCAGCCATCCGGCAGGAAGAAGCCGACAATGCCGCCCGCCTCATGGGCGCCGCTTTCCGGAAAAACCTCGGCATGGCCGACGGCTTCTTCGCGTACAACCGGGAAAACATCATCCGGATCATCGAAGTGATCCGCGAACACCAGCCGGAGATCGTCCTGGCCAACGCCCTGTCCGACCGCCATCCCGACCACGGGCGTTCGGCCAAACTCGTCGCCGACGCCTGCTTCTATTCAGGGCTGGTGAAAATACCGACTACCGGCAAGGATGGAACGCTCCACGAACGATGGCGCCCCCGCGCTCTTTACCACTACATCCAGGACCGGAACCTGAGGCCGGACTTTGTCGTGGACATTACGCCCTACATGGATAAAAAGATCGAAGTGGTTCAGGCTTTCCGCTCTCAGGTCTTCGTCCCCGGCGCCGAAGAATACAAGGAAGAACTGAATTCCCCCATTTCAGGAGAGGATTTCATTGAATTCCTGCGGGCCAAAGCCCGCTCTTACGGCAGGGACGCCGGCTTCGAATACGCCGAAGGGTTCAACGTGGCGCGCACGCCCGGCATCAACGACCTGTTCAGCCTTTTATAGCCTCAGTAATCCGGCAACTTGCCCTCCAGGCGCTCCACGTATTGCACTTCTCCCAGGCGGAACTTGACGGGCACCCGGGCGGCCCGCTCCAGTTGCACCTCCCACTTGCAGAAAGCCCCCAGTTTGTCATAGGAATAAGCCCTGGGAATTTCGGAAATTGTTAAAACTCCGGGAGGAGGGGATGGCCTTTCCCGGCGCCCGAACGGCAGGGAAGATAGAGAAGGCAGGGAAAAATACCCCGGCCTCATCCGGGCGGTATCGTTCTGTACCTGAGGGTATGCCTGGAGCCCCGGCGCAGCATTTGCCGGGGGCCCTTCCTGCCCGGCAAGGGTAGCCCAAGGAAAGGCAAGCGCCAGAAAAATGATCAGGCCTTCAGCTTTCATCGCTTTCTTTTTTCTGTTTCCGGCTTCCGTGGTACAACTGATAGTGATGATATTTACATTCCAGGGCCCCATTATAAAGCGTCATTTTCCGGGAAGGGCGAAGGCCGACCCTTTTCATGGCTTCCTTATTGGAAGAAAGTATCCAGGCCTCGTAACCGGAGAAGGCTTGTTTGAGGCGGTCGCCGATCATCTGATAGAATTCCCCAATATCGTTCTTTGCCAGGCGTTCATCGTAGGGAGGGTTCATCACGATCAGGCCCTCTTCTGCCGGCGGCTCCAGGCGCTCAAAACGCCGGCGTTCGATCTGTACCTGCCCTTCCAGCATGGCGGCCAGGGCGTTGTGCTGAGCGATCCGCGTTGCCTTGAAATCCATATCGTAACCGTAGAGCCCGTGCGGAAAAGTTGTCACCCGGCTGCGCGCCTCGGCGAGCACTTCCTCCCACAGCGGCTTGTCGTAACCGGGCCACTGTTTAAACCCGAAATACTCCCGCTGCAGCTGGGGCGCCCGGTTACAGGCGTAGCTGGCGGCCTCGATGAGGATGGTGCCCGACCCGCACATGGGGTCGACGAAGGCGCATTCGCGTTGCCAGCCCGTCAGCAGGACCATGCCGGCGGCCAGAACTTCATTGATGGGGGCTTCCAGGGCGTCCATCCGGTATCCCCGTTTGTGAAGGGACTCCTCCGAGCTGTCCAGAGAAACGGTGCACTCCTCCCGGAAGATGTGCACGTTGATGCGCAGCGTGGGGCGGTGGAGGGACACGTTGGGCCGGCGGCCTTCTTCCTTTCGAAAGCGGTCGACAATAGCATCCTTGGTTTTCAGTGCAGCGTATTTGGAATGATTGAAATTGGGGGAGTTCACCACGGCATCCACTGCCAGCGTATCCCGCACATTCATGTATTGCCGCCAATCGATATCGTAGATACGACGGTACAGGCCCTGCTCATCGCGCACCCGGAAAGTATGGATGGGCATCAGGACGCGCAGGGCGGTGCGCAACTCCAGGTTGGCACGGTACAGTTCCCGAAGGCCTCCTTCGAAATACACCGCCCGGTTAAGCGGTTCGATGTCAGCGGCGCCCAGTTGTTCCAGTTCTTCCGCAAGGATGGGCTCCAGGCCCGCCATAGTGGTAGCAATAAGCTTCATGCTCTTATTTTATATCCGGGATGCTCAAAGTTTCGGATAAAAAATAAGAAATCATAATCACAGGGCAATTTACTACCCCACCGCCCTTACGGCCTTTCTCCTTCTGGCCAGCCTGCGGGGTTTTCCCTCCATCGGCGGTTTCCCTTTCACCTGGAGGCGGGAGTTGATAAAGAATACGCCTGCCAGCATAAGCAGGGCGGCCAGGATCGACTGCTGGGTGATCAGCTCGTCGTTGAACGCCCATCCGAGGAAAAGGGCCACCACCGGGTTGACGTAGTTGGAGGTCGCCACTTTGTCCGGGCTGACATGCTGCAGCAGGTAGGTAAAGGCGGAGAACGCCACCAGAGAACCAAATACGACGAGAAACAGCCAGGACAATCCGGCCTTCCAGGTGAGCAGCGCCGGGTCGAAACGCTGGCCATCGCCGCTGATCAATGCCAGTACGAGGAGTATCCCGCCTCCCATGATCATCTGAATGGCGGAACTCTGCAGGCGGTTCTCCGGCAGGTTGGCCTTATTGAGGGTGACCGAACCATAGCACCAGCTCGTCATGCTTCCGAGGATCACCAGCATTCCGATCATCGTATCGCGGTCGGTAACGAAGCGTTGCTGGCCGACCAGCAGCACCATGCCCGCTACCCCCAGGGCCACCCCTGCCAGGATCATCAGGCTGGGCCGCTTGGCAAACAACACCCACAACATAAACACCACCATCAACGGCTGGAACGCGATAATGAGGGCAGCAATGCCGGTGTCTACCCACTGCTCGGCCCAGACGGTGCCCCCCGTGCCCAGGGTGAGAAAAAGGAAACCCATGCGGGCGGCGCCGCCCCATTGCCCACGGGTAGGGTGCGCCGCCCCCCGCGACCACGTGATAGCATAGAGAATGGCCCCGGCTACCAGAAAACGGCTGCCCGCCATCAGGAAGGGCGGAATGTCCTGAATGGCGAAGTAGTTGAACAGGTAAGTGCTGCCCCAGATGAAGTATATGGCAGCGAAAGAAACGATGATGAGGCTCCTCTGAGATAGTTGTAGTTTCATTACCCTTAAAACTAGTACAGCTGCCAGCGGGCTGTGGTAAAAGCCTGCTGACAGCTGTTGGATGAGGCCGCAATTTAGGGGTAAATCTGATCTGTTGCACGTTAAATTTATTGAACGGCCGGTAATTTTGAGTTTTAACTTTTCGGCGGTATTTTCGATTGCCAGGTTGGAGAACGAATTCCTGGAAAAAACCCTTTCGAATTAGTAACTTCCCGAAAATTCAATCCTGGATACTATGTCTCAGCGAACTTTACAGATACTCAACATCCTGGGCCTCATCCTGGTGCTCACCTTCAACACCCTGGCCAACGCCCTTCCCATCAACGGCTACACCACCGGCGAGCTGTCGGCCCTGTACCCCAACCTGTTCGTCCCGGCGGGCTTTGCATTCAGCATCTGGGGGGTGATCTACCTGCTGCTGCTGGGCTTTGTGATCTACCAATTCACGCGTCCGGCAGTGGAAGGGGCTATTCCCGAACGCATCGGCCCCTGGTTTTTCCTTTCCTGCCTGTTCAACGCCTCCTGGATACTGGCCTGGCACTACCTGCTGCCCGAGCTCTCCCTGCTCATCATGCTGGCCCTGCTGGGCAGCCTGATCGCGATCTACCGGAGGGTATACGGCGCGCCGGCGCTGGAAGCAAAAGGCGCCCGGTGGTGGGTACAACTGCCCTTCAGCGTCTACCTGGGTTGGATCACCGTGGCCACCATCGCCAATGCCACCACTGTACTGGTGCACTGGGGGTGGAACGGATGGGGAGTCGGCCAACCGGCCTGGGCGATCATGATGATCGCCATAGCCATCCTTATGGGGCTGTGGTTTGCCTGGCGGCAGGCCGATATCTTTTATGCGCTGGTGATTGCCTGGGCGCTGGGGGGCATCATCGCCCGGCGTAGTGCGGAGGCGCAGGAGGCGGCTTACCCGGGGATCGTCATCGCAGCGGCAATTGGCGTTGGCTTACTGGTTATCCTCGCCATCGGCAAGGCCTGGCAATGGAGCAGGGCGTAATCCCGGAATATCCTTATCTTTGGACATCACCCTCCTGAAAACCGCACAACGCCCGGGCCATGAAATACGGTATGATTCTGCTACTTCCGTTTTTGTTCGTACTTACAGCAACGGCACAGGAGGGCGCCGCCTTGCCGCTTACCGATACCGTCAGCTCCACAGCGCCCCCCGCCGAAAGGCTGAAAAAGCTGTACGTCCTGCCCCTCATCAGCTATTCTCCGGAAACCTCCCTGCGCCTGGGCACGGCCTCTATCTTCCTTTTTCGGCCCACGGGCTGTACAAGCAATACCCAGTTGTCCTCCATCCGGGCCCCGCTGACCTATACCCTCAACCGGCAGCAGAAAGCCCGTTTTTCCTACGAAATATTCATGAACGACAACAGGCATATCCTGGCCGGCTTCATTCAGTGGGAGAAATTCCCATTCTTCTTCTACGGCATCGGTTCCGGCTCAGTAGAAGAAAATGAAGAGACCTACACCAGCCGCACCATCGGCGCCCAGGCCAGTTACCTGCATAATGTAACTGAAAAGTTCTTCCTCGGCGCCCAGCTGATGTGGATCAACAGCAAAATGCTGGAACGGGAGCCCGGCGGCCTGCTCAGCCAGGACGGGCTCATCCCCGGAAGCGACGGCAGCGTTTCCAACGGAGTGGGCCTGATCGGCCGCTACGACAGCCGCGACAACAACCTAAACCCGGGCCGGGGCCTGTACCTGCAATCCAGCATGACTACCTTCCCGGAGAGCTTCGGCAGCGACTTTCCCTTCACCAAGCTGGAAGTTGACGCCCGTAAATACTTCCGCCCTTTCCAAAAGCACGTGCTTGCCCTCCAATTGTTTGCCGAGCACAACTGGGGCAGCCCTCCTTTCGAACTGCTGGCCCTCCTGGGCGGAGACGAACTGATGCGCGGCCACTACGAAGGCCGCTTCCGCGATAAAACCTACTGGGCCGCTCAGGCGGAATACCGGCTGCCCATCAACCGCCGGGACTGGTTCGGGGGAGAAAAAAAACTGAGCTTCCGGGAGCGCTGGGGCCTGACGGGCTTCGCCGGCCTGGGCGCCGTCGCCTCCAGCCTTGGCGCCCTGCCCGACAGCGAACTCCGGTACTCGCTGGGCATAGGCATCCGTTACCTCGTCCTGCCTAAGGAAAGGGTCAATATTCGCGTTGATTTCGGGTTCGGGACGCAACGGCCGGGGTTCTATTTTAATGTGAGAGAGGCCTTTTGAGGCCGCAACGGGCGCCACTTATTTTCAAATAAAAACTAAAATAGTATGAAAAAACTGATCCTCTTTTCCCTAAGCTGCCTGTTTATTCTGGCCGCCACGGCCCAGGACGACGCCCTCCAGCGCCTTGAAAACTCCCCCCGCCACCACGAGTGGGTGGAACTGGAGGTGGGCGGCAAAACGCTGTACAGTTTTGTCGTTTACCCGGAAAAAGCCCAAAGTACTCTCGCCCTGATCGTCATCCACGAGAACCGGGGGCTGACCGACTGGGTGCGCAGCTTTGCCGACCAGGCCGCCGAGGCCGGCTACCTGGCCATCGCCCCCGACCTGCTCTCCGGCTCCAGCCCGGAGTACGACAGGACGAGCGCCTACCCCACTTCCGACGACGCCCGCACCGCCATTTACGCGCTGGGCCCGGAGTGGGTGACGGAAGCCCTCAATACCGTACAAGCCTACATCAGCCGCGCGCCGGCCTGCAACGGCAAGGTGGCGGTGGCGGGCTTCTGCTGGGGCGGCTCCCAGAGCTTCCGCATGGCTGCCAACAACCAGGAAATTGAAGCCGCCCTGGTGTTCTACGGCACGGCGCCCAAGGAAAAGGAAGCTTTCGAAAGTATCACCGCCCCTGTTTACGGCTTTTACGGGGGCGACGACCAGCGCGTCAACGCCACCATCCCCGATACGGATGCCATGATGGAGGCAGCCGGCAAAACGTACGAATACGTCATCTATCCCGGCGCCGGGCACGCCTTCATGCGGCGGGGAGCGGAAGCCGATGGAGGAAAAGCGAATAAGAAAGCGATGAAGAAAGCCTGGAAGCGGGTGAAGAAGATCTTGTCGAATTTGTAAAACACTACCGGCTGGGAACCATCATCGGCGCCCCGACTGCCGGCGCCAACGGCAACGTGAACGGCTTCCGCACGCCCGGAGGATACGGCCTTTCCTTCACCGCCATGCAGGTGCTCCAACACGACGGCGCCCAGCACCATCTTCTTGGCATTCAACCCGATTTACACATGGAACCCACCATCGAAGGCATCCGGCAGGGAAGGGATGAACTGCTGGAGCGGGCGTTGGAGGTGATCAAAGGAAATTAAAAAATCCGTGATTTTCACTATGTTGACAGCTAGAACAGCGTTTATACGATGACAACCTACTCCTTTAAGAAAAGATCAGCCATCGTCACCGGCGCCGGCACGGGCATCGGATACGAGATCGCCCGGCAGCTCGCCCTGGCGGGCGCCTCTGTATTGCTCAACGACATCGAGGAGGAACTGGCCGTTCGGGCGGCGGAAAAGATCCGGCAACAGGGAGGCGCCTGCCTGCCCCTGAGCGGCGACTCCAGCAGCCTGAGCGTCATTGACCGTATGGTTGAAACGGCAGTGAAAGAATTCGGGCGCCTCGACTTTGCCGTGGCCAACGCCGGCATCACCACCTTCGGCAATTTCCTGGATTACGGACTGGAGCGTTTTCAGCGCCTGCTCGACGTCAACCTGCAGGGCTCCTTCTTCCTGGCGCAGGCCGCCGCCCGGCAGATGGTAAAACAGGGAGAGGGGGGGCGCATCCTCTTCATGTCTTCCGTCACCGGCCATCAGGCGCACCCCAACCTGGCGGCCTACGGCATGACCAAGGCCGCCCTGGAAATGCTCGCCCGAAGCCTGGGAGTGGAGCTGGCGCCCCACGGCATCACCGTAAATGCCATCGCTCCCGGCGCCACACTCACCGAACGAACCGTGGGTTCTGATCCGGATTACGAGGTCAAATGGAGCCGCCTGATCCCTACGGGGTCTGCCTCCACTCCCGAAGATATCGCTCATGCCGCCCTTTTTCTGCTGTCCGATAGCGCCCGGCAGGTCAACGGGCAGAGCCTGGTGGTGGACGGAGGGTGGACGGCCGTGAGCCCTACGCCGGAGGGATGATAAGGCCGATCCTTCACTCCTAACGCAGCCGTTCTCTACTGAAAGGTATCCGCCCGGCCCTTCCAGTCTTCGAACAATATCCTCGAGCCCGTCCCCACTCCGATGATCGTCCGCATGGCGTCTTCCGAGCGGGTATCGACAAAGTAAACCTTTTCTTCCGGCATGTGGAAAATGAAGCCGTTGGTGGGGTTGGGCCCGGTGGGCACGAAAATGGTAAGGTAGCCATGCCCCACTTCATCATCGGTGACAAAACCGGTCATCAGGGCCCCGCTGTTGTAAGGGTCGCAGAGGACGACCTGAGAGAAGGGCGTCTTCTTGCCGCCGAAGAACTGCCGCACCGTCTCCCTCAGAACCGGATAGAAAGGCAATTGCATCAGCCAGCGTTCCTCGAAGCGGTTGATGGCCTTGTTGCCATACTGGGTGCGGACCACCAGGCCGATCATAAAAAACAGGGTGATAACAATGGCAAAGGAGAGCAGGTTGATGAACCCCTCCCCTATATCTTCAGAAAAGGAGAACAGGGGGCGCAGCGGCGCCAGAATGCTGGCGGTGAAGTTTACGACAAACCGCAGCAGGGTAATAAATATGGTAATTGGCAGGACCACCACCATGCCGCCGATGACGGAGGTGAGGAAAAAACGGCGCAGCCGCCGCAGGAAAACACTCCATCTTTTGGGTACCATCTTTGCTTTTTCCCGCGAAATTAAGCCTTCCCGGCAAAAAAAGATACCCTGTGAGGAATTTCGCTCTTATGCTCCGCCGTATTGCTCCTGATAATACTGCTGATAGGCTCCGGATGTCACTCTTTCGAGCCATTCTGTATTTTCCAGATACCATTCGGCCGTCCGGCGCAGGCCTTCGGCAGCCTTGATCGTGGGTTCCCACCCCAGTTCGCGCTTGATCTTGGAAGCATCGATGGCGTAACGGCGGTCATGTCCGGGGCGGTCCCTGACAAAAGTGATCAGGCCGCGGGAAGTTCCGGCTTTGCGGCCCAGCAACTGGTCCATTATATCACAAAGCTGCTGCACCAGGCCAATGTTCTTCCATTCATTATTACCGCCTATGTTGTAGGTCTGCCCTATCCTGCCTTTATGATAAATGAGGGCAATGGCCGAAGCGTGGTCCTCCACCCAGAGCCAGTCTCGGGTGTAAAGGCCATCTCCGTAGACCGGGAGCGGCTTATTGTGCCGGATGTTATTGATCACAAGCGGGATCAGTTTCTCGGGAAACTGGTAAGGGCCGTAGTTATTGGAGCAGTTGGAAATGACCACGGGCAGCCCGTAGGTGTGGAAATAGGAACGCACCAGGTGGTCGGAGCTGGCCTTGGAGGCCGAATAGGGAGAACGGGGGTCATAGGGCGTCTCTTCGGTAAAATAGCCGGTTTCCCCCAGGCTGCCGTAAACTTCATCGGTGGAAATGTGGTAAAAGCGCTTCCCGGCAAAGTCCTCCCAGTGATGGCGGGCGGCGTTCAGCAAAACAACCGTACCGACAATATTTGCCTCTATAAAACTCATGGGGCTGGCAATGGAACGGTCGACGTGCGACTCGGCGGCCAGGTGGATCACCCCATCGAACCGGTATTCGGCGAAGAGCTGCTGAATGTGCTCCTCATCGGTAATGTCTCCTTTGATGAAGGTGTAATTGGGGTTACCCTCGATATCCTTGAGGTTTTCCAGGTTGCCGGCATAAGTCAGCTTATCGAGGTTGACGATGTGGTATTCCGGGTATTTGTTCACCAGAAGCCGCACCAGGTGGGAACCAATAAACCCCGCCCCGCCGGTGATGAGTATTGTCTGTTTAAATGCCATATTTTACCTTTCTTTCTGGCGGCAAAGCTAAGGAAAAGGAATGAGGGAAGGAAGGAGAGGGGGCGGAAGTGAATGACTACTGCCGAATAGTTTCGTACATTTGCACAAAATTCATAAAGCTATGCGAAACGCAATAATTGTCACGCTGGTTTCCTGCCTGCCGCTGTTCCTTTTCGGGCAGCGGTACAGCGAATACGCTCTGAACAAGGGCAACGCGCTCCTGTTCAAGCTCAGTTACGCCGGCCATAAGCCGGGTGGGGACATGGAGGCCCGCTTCGGCAATAACTTCAGTTTCGGCGCCGGCGCTGAACTGATCACCGGCAAGGGCAACTGGATACTGGGCGCCGATTTCGCCTATATTTTCGGAAGCCAGGTCAAGGAGGACGTCCTGGCCAGCCTGCGCACCCCGGAAGGCTTCATCATCGGCAACAACCGAAATTACGCGGACATACAGCTCCGGGAACGGGGTTTCTATGCCGGCGCCCTCGTCGGCAAGCTGATCGGCATCGGCAAGGCCAACCCCCGTTCGGGCATACGCATAACGGTGGGCGCCGGGCTGCTGCAACACAAGATCCGCATACAGGGCGACCCGTCAAGCGGCGTCCCCCAACTGGATGAAAACTACAAAAAAGGATACGACCGCCTGTCCAATGGCCTGGCCTTCAGCCAGTTTATCGGATACCAGATCCTGAGCCTGGATAAACGCGTAAACTTCTACGCCGGACTGGAATTCATTCAGGGGTTCACCATGAACCGCCGGGATTTTAATTTCGATACCCGTACCAAAGAAGATACCGAACGCACCGACCTGCTCTACGGCATCCGCGCCGGCTGGGTCATCCCCTTGTTCTTCGGACAGGAGGCGGGGGAGGTTTATTATTGAGGTGTTTAAGTGCATTGGTGTATTGGTGTATTGGTGCATTGGTGCATTGGCGTATTGGTTGGGGCGGGGAGTAGCCTCCAGTTCACAGAACAGAGCACAAATGCACTTATACACCTAAACACAAATGCACAGATACACCCATGCACTCCATCTACACCCTCATCATCCACCTCTACGGCCTTTTCCTGCGCCTGGCGGCTATTTTCAACCCTAAAGCTGCGCAGTGGGTAGCGGGCCGGCGGGGCTGGCGGGAAAGCCATCAGGCCATGCTGCGGGAAAAGCCCCGGGGGGAAGCCCTCCTGATCTGGGTGCACTGCGCTTCTTTGGGGGAATTCGAGCAGGGGCGGCCGGTGATCGAACAGCTCAAAGCGGGGCGGCCGGGCCTGAAAATACTGCTTACCTTCTTTTCGCCCTCCGGTTATGAGGTCCGGAAAAACTATAAGGAAGCCGATTACATCGCTTACCTGCCACTGGATACGCCGGCCAATGCGAAGGATTTTATCGGCATCTGGCAGCCGGCGGCTGCCATTTTCATCAAATACGAATTCTGGTATAATTTCCTGCGCGCCTTGCGGAAAGCGGAGGTTCCCGTTCTGCTCATTTCCGCCCTGTTTCGCCCGGGCCAGCTGTTCTTCCGCTGGTACGGAGGCCCTTTCCGGCAGCTTCCCGGATGGTTCCTCCACATTTTCGTACAGAACGATAGCTCGGGAAAGCTGCTCCGCAAAGCCGGCTTCAACAATTTTACGGTGGCCGGAGACACCCGGGTGGACCGCGTCCGGCAAATCGCAGCGTCGGCCCCTTCCTTTCCTTTGGTAGAGAAGTTTGCCGCCCAGGCCCCCGTACTGGTGATCGGCAGTTCCTGGCCGGAGGACGAAGCTCACCTCCTGCCCTTTTTGAACGAGGAATTTCCGGAAAACTGGAAGGCCATTATCGCTCCGCATCAGGTGGATGAAGGCCATATTCAACAGATCATGAAGAAGCTGAAGCTGCCCTGCCGGCGGTATTCCGAAGGGGAGAAGCAGGGGGAAGCCCGCGTGCTGGTGATCGACAATGTAGGCATGCTCTCGGCCCTGTATCAGTACGGGCGGATCGCCTACATCGGCGGGGCTTTCGGGGCAGGCCTGCACAATACGCTGGAACCCATTGCCTTTGGCCTGCCCGTCATCTTCGGGCCCCGGTACCGCAAATTTGAGGAGGCCCGCTACCTCGTGCGGTCCGGTGGAGGTTTCAGCATCAGCAACAAGGAAGAACTCCGGGAACATTTTCAGGCCCTGCTCCGGGAAGAGGCCTACCGGGAAGCTTCCCACAAGGCCAGGGAATACGTATTGCGCAACAGCGGCGCCAGCCAGAAGGCAACCGTATTCATTCAGGAACTGGCCTGATGGCCCCTATCCCGGCCTATATTCAAGTAATCATACTAATACGGAAGAGGTTGAAAAAATTATAATGCATACTTTTTATAAATTTACCCCAACTATTGCGGCCTTATTCTTGTACTAAGGTGTGTCCGAGCATTGGCAAAGGGGACAAATACAGGTTCCCTGCCAATACCTGCAGTATTTCCGTGTAATCGACCTCATAACTACCACTTAGAAAGATGACCCAAGTCTTTGAAACCTTCCAGAACCAGAATATCCTGGTCGTTGGCGATGTGATGGCCGACCGTTACCTCACCGGCATGGCCAACCGCATTTCACCGGAAGCTCCGGTTCCGGTAGTCCGCCTCCAGGGACGGGACAACCGCCTGGGCGGCGCCGGCAATGTAGCGCTCAACCTGAAAGCCCTCGGCGCAAACCCATACCTCTGTTCGGTGATAGGAAAGGACGACGACGGCCGGCAGCTGCTGGAATTGCTGCCGGAACTCCAACTTTCTGGCAAGGCCCTTGTCCAGTCAGAGGAGAGAAAGACTACTGTAAAAACCCGGATCATTGCCGCCAGCCAGCACCTTCTCCGTGTGGACAGCGAAGATACCCACCCCCTCTCTGAGCGGGAAGCGGCCCTGATGATGAATTGTGTCCGGGAAATACTGGACAGCCGCCCCATCCACGCCATCCTTTTCCAGGACTATAACAAAGGCGTGCTGTCTCACAAGGTGATCCAGGAGGTCATGCTGGAAGCTATCAAACGGGACATTCCCACTGCCGTCGACCCCAAGTTCGATAATTTCTGGGCCTACAAGCACGTCACCCTTTTTAAGCCCAACCTCAAGGAGATACGGGCCCAGCTCCCTTTCCGGGCAGAAGCAGAACTTCCTTCCCTGAAAAAGGCCGCCGAATACATCCATAGTAAACTTGGTAACCAATATTCCCTGATCACCCTTTCTGAAAAAGGTATATTCTTCGATGGCAACGGCAACAGCGATATTCTGCCTACCCATCCGCGCATCATCGCCGACGTCTGCGGCGCAGGAGATACCGTCTTCGCCATTGCCGGCCTGGGGCTTTCTCTGGGTTTGGAGATCAGGGATATTGCCCTGCTGGCCAACCTCGCCGGCGGCCAGGTCTGCGAAAAGGTAGGCGTAGTCCCTGTGGATAAGGCCCAGCTGGAAAAAGAATACCACCTGGTCCGAACGAACGGCACGCTGGTAGTTTAGCTTTGAGCGTTCCGGGAATTGCCATCAGCCTCTTGTTTAAAGCCGGACACGCGCGAAGGGGCTGACGAAGCAAACCGAAAACCGGACGGCCCTTTCGCGTATGGGGAATTCGCAACTATGGCCGTATACAATGCGCGGACACCCATTTAGTCAGCCAGAAGGCCAGCTCGCGAATTTCCCCTTTACAGACTCCTTCTTTTTTCCCTATATTAACGGTTTCCTGCCAGATCATCAGGCCCTATCCCCCAATTTCCGGCCTTTGCCAGGGTAAAGCCCCCCCTTGGCCAAAGGTATTTTCAGTAACATTTATAACTATTTTGTCAATGAAACGGACCTCTACCCTTCTCTGCTTCGCTCTTCTCGTACTGGCTGTTCGCCCTGCCGCTGCCCAGGTATTCCTGGAAGAGGATTTTGCCGGTGGGTTACTGCCCGACGGCTGGGTTTCGACTGACATATCCGGGAATAACGTAAACTGGCAGGGATGCCCCGGGATTAACGCCTGCGGCCTACCCTCTTTTCTGCCCCGGTATCCCGTGCTGGGGCGTTTCAGCTCCACCACTGCTGATAACGGCTTTGTGATCGCCAACTCCGACGCCGCCGGCGAGCTGCCCAATGACGGGCACATCAGCCGCCTGGCCAGTTCCCCCATCGACTGCCAAAACAAGGACAGGGTATTCCTACAGTTCCAGACAGCCATCGGAACAGCCAGCAACAATGCTGCCGAAAATGCTATTCTGAGAGTTATGTCCAATGCCAGTACTCAAACCTACCGGCCGTTTTCTATGCTCAGAAGCAATACTGAATTTGAATTTGCTCCCATCCAGGAACTTTCCGGAGGTAAAGCCTATTATGTAACGCTCGACATCAGTGAGGTAGCGGCCAACCAGCCGCAGGTTTATCTGGAGTGGGAATGGAGGGGCAATTTCGAGTTCGCCTGGCTCATCGATGATGTTCTCCTGAGTACGGAGAACCCTGCCCGCCCGGACAACGCCTTATTCTTCGAGGATTTCGGCGGAGGCAGTAACGGCTGGTTATCCAACCCGGTTTTCCCACCCGATTCCCTATGGAAATGGGAACAGGCCGGCGATGTAGGCAACGGCTATGGCATTGGTTTCGTTATGCGGGATGCTTTCATCCACTCCCCTTCGGCCGCCAGTGGCGCCATGGCTTTTAATGCCGACTTTTACAATACCGGCGGAGAAGCGCCTTCCCAGGGGCCCCTCGACGCTTTTGTCTGCGAACTAATCTCCCCTCCTATTGGCCTCAGCGAAGCAGAAGGGCCTCTCGCCCTCCAGTTTACCCAGTTGGGATGGCTTGGCAACCTAGCCAACGGAGCGCCCCAAACCCAGGAAGGGGCGCGTTTCATCACATCCTTTGCCTATAGCACAAATGGAGGGGAGGATTGGAGCGAACCCATCAATGCCAATCCGTACCAGACCCCGGTCACCAGTTCCAACCGGGAAGAAGTCCCGCCTTTTAACAATACAGCTTATTTCCCCTTACCGGAAGTGGATGGCGCCACGGATTTCCGCCTGAAATTCACCTGGGCCGGCGATTTTTATTTCTGGGTTCTGGATGATATCGCCATAGTGGAACGGCCTGCCTACGACATGCGGGCCAACCGCAACTTTTTCGCCGTAACACCCAACGCCATCACTCCGGTTAGCCAACTGCAGGATGAAACCCTGCTTTGCGATGTCGTCAACATCGGAAGCCAGCCCGCCGAGGAGGTAAAGCTGGAAGCAGTAGTCCGAAAAAAGGGAAGCGATACGCCCGTTTATGCTGATACGCTGTTCTACGGGAACATACCCGTTGATTCCCTGGTGGAAAACGTCTTCTTCGCCCGCCGGCTAAGGGCTGAATCTCTCACCGAAACGGGAGAGTATGAAGGGTTTTACACCGTAAACCACAACCGGCCCGACGCCCGGCCGGAAGACGACACCGTCCGCTGGCGCTTCCTCGTCTCCGACTTCACCTTCGCCAAAGAGCTGGGGGCCACCCGTGATATTGCACCCGCCGAAAGTATCTCATACAGCTATGGCAATGTCTTCTACGTCCCCAATGGCCAGGGATTCTACGCCTGCGCCGCCAGCGTCGGCGTCGGCAACCCCGGCAACCTGCAGGGCGAGGACATCACCATCATCCTGTACGAATGGAACGGGGAATTCGACAACAACGGCAATATTCCCATTGAAAACCTCCAGTTCAAAACCTTCAACACCTATACTTTTTCCGAACTGGATACCCCCGGAATGGTCCACCTGCCCATCTCCGGCGATGAGAACGGAGAAATGCTGGCAGATGGCACTTATTATGTCCTGGCCGTACACTACGATTCCTTTTTCCGCCCCTTCTTCATCCAGGCTTCCGACACCATTGATTATCAGGCAACCTGGTTCGTCAACGATTCCCTCAATCACCCTCAACTTTCCAGTATCCTGGATGTCGGCAATACGGGAACATTCAGCACCATCGGCTTCGGCTACAACATCGTACCCGTAATACGCCTGCACCTGGGCGCCAATGAGGCATGCCTGTCTTCTGCAGAGGAAGATCTTGCCGGCGATATTGCCCCGCTCCTGTTGTCACCCAACCCGGCAGGGGAATGGGTTAACCTGCAAATAGACAGCCGGCAGGCGTATTCCGATGCCTTGGTTGAAATCTCGGGATTGTCCGGAAAGGTGATCAGGAGAGAATATCTGGGAGATTTGCCCGGAGGCCCGCGCCGGCTGGATGTAAGCCAGCTGCCGCCAGGTATGTATACCGTAAAGTTCAGCGCCAGGGAGGTGGTAATGGCCGGCAAACTGGTAGTACACCGTTAAGAGATGTCTGGAGGCCGCCGCTAACATCTATCCCTTAGTTCAACTGGGCCAGCGCCTCCTCCAAACTCTTTATCTTCGACTCTCCGTCGGCCAGCTTCTGGCGTTCCTTCTCGACAACAGGAGCGGGAGCGTTATTGACGAAACGCTCGTTGTTCAGCTTTTTCATTACCGACTGTACAAAACCCTGGTAGTATTCAAGCTCTTTCTGCAGGCGCTCCCGCTCCTCCTCAGTATTGATCTCCTGCCGGAGTTCCAGGAAGAATTTATCCGTTCCCGAGAGAAAGGAAACACTGTTGTCCACTTCCTCTTTGGTGAACTCCAGGCTTTCCAGGTTGGCCATCTTGATGATCATCTCCTTCAGGCCATCCAGCTCCAGCAGGTGATGGGAGCCCTTGGTATCCTGAACGTACAACTTCAGCTCTTCCTTCATCTTGATGCCCTTGTTGTTGCGGACTTCACGGACGTTGGCGACCACATCCTTGGCCTCCTCCACACGGTTGATCAGGCCCTGGTCATAAGCCTGAGAACGGGGATAGTGGCTGATTATGCAGTCATCTCCCTCTTGCCTGTCGCGCAGGTGGTGCCAGATCTCTTCGGTAACGAAAGGCATGAACGGGTGCAGGACGGTCATGAGCCTTTCGAAAAGGTTGATGGCCTCCTCGTAGGTCTCCCGGTCGATGGGCTGGCCGTATTCCGGCTTGATCATCTCGAGGTACCAGCTGCAGAAGTCATCCCAGATGAGCTTGTACAGGGTCATGATGGTGTCGGAGAGGCGGAACTCGGCGAAATTGGAATTGATCTTTTCGATGGACTGGCTGAGTTTTTCCTCCATCCATTCCGAGGCCAGGCGATTGACCGGGCCTGCCTTGCCTTCTTTAATTTCCCAGCCTTTGACCAGGCGGAGGGCGTTCCACATCTTATTGCAGAAGTTTCGGCCCTGCTCACAGAGGCGGCTTTCATTGAGGATCTCTTTAGTATCCTTGTCGAAGGGGGCGTCAAAGATGATATCGTTCCCGGCAGCGGCGCTGGACAACAGGCCAAAGCGAACGCCATCGGCGCCATAGGTGTCGATCAGCTCCAGGGCGTCCGGAGAGTTGCCCAGCGACTTGCTCATCTTCCGGCGGCTCGAGTCGCGAACCATGCCGGTAAAATAGACATGGTTAAAAGGCTGAGCGCCTTTTTCCTTCACAAAATCCTCACCCAGCAGGTCGGGCGCCCATTCGTACCCCATCATGATCATGCGGGCCACCCAGAAGAAAATGATGTCCCAGGCAGTGACCAGCACGTCGGTGGGGTAGTAATAGCGGAGCTCATCCTGGTTTTCAAAGCCATCGAATACGGAAATGGGCCAGAGCTGGGAAGAGAACCATGTATCCAGCACGTCTTCGTCCTGATGCAGGTCTGCTAACTTCAGGTTAGGGTTTTTAAGCTCTTCGCGAGCCTGCTGCAGCGCTTCCTGTTCTGTTTCCGCCACAAAGGCCTTATCCCCATAGTACCAGGCCGGAATGCGCTGCCCCCACCACAGCTGCCGGGAGATGCACCAGTCGCGGATGTTCTCCTCATTGAGCCAGCTGTTGAACAT
>CAYQKY010000064.1:9009-39138 GCA_964418125.1 uncultured Phaeodactylibacter sp. | reverse complement strand
GCGCTGGCCTGCCTGTTGCTGCGCCCCTTCAACCTGCTGGTGCTCGACGAGCCCACCAACCACCTCGATATTTTATCCAAAGATGTGCTCAAAAAAGCCATCCAGGATTATGATGGCACGCTTATTGTAGTATCCCATGACAGAGAGTTTCTCAGTGGGTTAACGAACCGCACTATCGAATTCAGGGACCGTCAGTTACACAACTACATAGGCGACGTCAACGCCTTCCTGGAAAAACGGCAACTCGACGACATGCGCGATGTAGAGCTCAGCAGCAAGCCGGCCAAAGCCGGCGGGAGAGCCACCCCCCGGCCGGAGCTGAGCTACGAAGAGCGCAAACAGCTGATGCGCGCGATCAGCAATGCCGAGAAGAAGGTAGAACGCCTGGAGGAGGAAATTGACGCCCTGGAAAGGAAAATGGCCCAACCCGGCTTTTACGAAAGCCCGGACGCTGTGAAAACCACCCAGCGGTACCAGGACAAACAGAAACAACTGGAAATTGCCATGGACGAATGGGAGGAGGCACAGCTGGCCATGCAGGAATATGAGGATTGAACCATAACTACATCACTACATCAAATACAAACCTCAATCTCCGGTATTCCTGTAGAGACGTCTACCTCGGGGCGCCAAATTTATTTGGCGTCGGAGACTATGAGGTAACACACGTCCCCGAACCCGATCGTGAGCCCAGAGAGACGACATTTATTATGAAACACTAAAAAGTAACTACTCAAATGGCTCGCAAGACAACCCTTTTCACCCTGTTCCTGGCCCTGATGGCCGGCTTCGGCTTCGCTCAGACTGGCCACGAATGCAACATCCCGGTTTCCTTCCGGAACAACCTCGTCATCGCCACCCTTCAGGCGAACGGCAGTGGCCTCAACCTCCTGGCCAATACCACCGGAGGCACCTTCATCGCCACCCAGGCCGTGGCCGAGGCGGGATTACACGAAATGATCGACGAGGCCGGCAACCAATTTGTAGAACTGGACCCCGTCCTGTCGGCCCGCAGCCTGCCGGTTACCGGCAAAAAAGAAGCCTTTACCCTGCCACTGGGGCAGGGCAATCTGCCGGAAGATACTCATGGCGCTCTGGGCCAGTCCTGGTTCGGCCCCTACTGCTGGGAGCTGGACTATCAGGCGCAGCAACTGCATTGCAACATGCCCCCCCTGTCTCCCCTGGGGGCGAATACCATACCGATGAGGTTCCGGGAAAGCGCCGCCGGCCACCGCATCTCCAACATGCCGGTTATTACCATTGAAGTGGACGGCGTCGAGATCTCCGTCCTCCTGGATACGGGAGCGAAGATCCTGCCCACTCCGGCCGCTTATGCCGCCCTGGAAGAGAACAATACCATCTATGCTTCTGCAAATCCAATGCCGGCGGCTGCCCGCCCTGTCGCCGGAGGCGCTTACCAGGCTACCTCCTTCATTACCGAATCTTTCTTTGAGGCCTGGCGCGCCGTCCACCCCGAGTGGCAGGTGGTCGAGCAGGCCGACAGCGAAATGGGCAACATCAAAATGATCCGGGTGCCGGAAGTCACCATCGCCGGCCAGCCCGCCGGGCCCGTCTGGTTCTGCTCCCGCCCCGATGTGGAGTACAGCCAGCACTGGTCGCGCTTCGCCGGCCATCAGGTGGAAGGCGCCATCGGCGGCAACGCCCTGCAGTACTTCCGCGTAACGCTGGACTACCCGAACAAGCTGGCGCGGTTCGAGCGGTAGGAGAGGGGGCCTGACGGGGGCATGGTTATATTGTTGGATGGTTGGATGGTTGGATGGCTGGATGGTTATATTGTTGCTCTCCGGGAAGGGGATCTTCATGAAACACAAAATTTGGCTACCCAGGTGTGCGTTTTTTATCTGTGCAAGCCCGGGTAGCCAAATTTTCGTTTATGAAATCAGCCTTCTTTTTATTCCTTTAAGTAGTCGGACATATTTAGATTACACTTGGATTAACTCGCGCGCCAATGGTAAATTGGCGCCCGAGGCCGGGCTGTCGGGGCGCAATTTTCCATTGCGCTCGGACTTGAGCCCGGTTTTATACTTAAAATAATTGTGTCCGACTACTTATTATGGCCTGTACCTCCCTTCCTACGCCTATCTGGGGTATGCCTCTTTATTCAGGGGAGCGTATTCAGAGATTCATCATTTTTCGCCGGTGGATAAAATAATACTATACTCGATCGCGGCTTACTATCCACTTGTTTTTGTAGTGTTCGTTTACTGGGCTGTGAAGCTGAAGAAGGATATCGTTCGGAAGTGGCTCCTGTTCAGTACCCTCTGGGTTTTGGGAGGCGTTTTGCTGTTCCTTTCTTTTTTAGTCGTATTCAAGAATTTGAATTAGTGCTTGTTTGGAGGCCACCCTTTGGCAGCCTACCCTTTTATTCTGTTAACTCACGATTTTAAATTCGACCAATATCCTGTCCAAAGATATTATGTCCAAAAATTTTGGGACTACTTTTATTTGAAGGATACTGATTTGGTGGCAGCTCTTTCTCCTGATAACGGACAATACATTACTCCCATTATCTCTCGATGGCAAACCATTAGAAACCGGTTTAAAGTGATACTAAAAGATGGCAGTGGGATTAGATATTCTTTATTTTCAGGAGATGATAATGTAAAATTAAAGCAACAAAATTTCTATAGCAACAATCCTTTTATTTTTGAGTGAGATGATAAAATTGAAAATAAAATGAGAGGTTATATTTATCTTATTTCAACTTTGTTTTTTTTGTTTTTAATACTATGCGTATTTAGCTGTCGATCTGTACAACCAGATGATTTTAATGTAGATAGCCAATTACTAGAATACTTGAAAAAAGATTTACCCATCGGCAAATACATTGCTGAAAATAAGGGCAGCTTAGGATACATCGACACCCTTTCTGATTTTGAAGTGAGAGTGATCCGTCCTGAGATTCCAGAATTGTTCAGTGGATTATCTTGTTTGATTATTCAAGATTTGGAAACTGGCAAATGTCACAGTGCCTGTAAACCAATTATTTACCATTTCATTTTCGGAGGAAATTCGCTACCGGCTTTAAACCCCTTTTCAGGCATTGGAGAAACTCCAGACACCATATTTTATCATAAGGATCAATGTAGCAATTTAATAGCCCTGGAAGCTTTTCTCAATGAGAAATATGGAGTCAAAAGTATTCCCGAGGGATTTCTGGAGGATTTTTTGAACACTTATTTTAAGCTCAATGATGATATTGAACCAGTTAGCTATGAAGAACTAGAAAAGCGGGTAAAAGCCCGGTTAAAAAGTCTTGATGTAGATACTGAGGGCAAAAACTTCGTTCAAGCCTACACGTGGGAATTGGCTTCTACTCTTGCAAAAATTAAAGAAGCCAAAAATGTCAGCAATCTGTATGCGCAGTACTTGTATGGGTATGGAGCATCGGGTATTGCTATAAGGTTTTATCGCATATCATTTTCCACTCCAAATGATAGGGTCAAAAACCCCGATGCCGGCCCTTTCCAATACAGAATCGCCATTGACGAAATTTAACCTTTTCCAAAACCTCCATATCATGAAGCACCTCCTCACCCCCGCGCTCCTCCTTCTGTCCCTCCTCTCCGCCCATGCCGCCATAGAGATCACCCCTCTGGTGGAATGCCACTGCGAAAGCGGCAGCGCTTCCCGGCAAGCCCGCCGGGCAATACTTTGCCGAAGCAAGGGAATCCCCTGAACAGCAAAGCCATCTAATAATACAGCCATCCAGCAATACAGCCATCCCACCTACCCCAACCCCCACACCACCCCAAACTGCAGCACCATCAGCCCGTCGATCAGGCCGGTGAAGTAGTAATCGTGTTTTACCCTATCGGAGTACCAGATCAGGGTGAAAGCGATCAGCCCGGAGAGCAGGATGCCCGCAAAGGCGCCGTTGCTGTACACATCCGCATGGTGGTTCAGCCCGGCCAGGGCTGCCATGGCCAGCAGGCAGAACAGGGCGAGCAGTTTGGTACGCCGGTAGCCCAGCAGGGCGGGCAGCGTTCTTACCTGGTTGTAGGCGTCCACTTCCAGGTCGCGGATGTCGAAGGGTAAGGTGATGGCGAAGATGAAGAAGGCGCGCTCCAGCAGCATGACGATCATGGGGATGCTCCAGCCCATGCCCAGTTCCAGGGCGGGCAGCAGCACGGTGATCCAGCTCCATGCGATGGCGATGAGGAAGATCTTGATATAGCTGAGGTCGCGCAGGCGTCTGCGGCCGCCGAGCAGGGGCAGCACGTAGCCCAGAGCGATCAGGCTGGGCGCCACGGCCGCCAGCTGCAGCCGGAAGGGCAGCTGAAAGAAAAAAACAGCCGCGCCGATAGCGGCTATGCCTGCATAGATCATGATGTGGCCCCGGAAGCGGGAGATAACGAAGAACCGGCCTTTCTCCAAAAAGGGCTGTACTTTTTCCAGCCCGACAATCCGGTGCACGGCGTACAAAAGCAGGGTAGCGAAAAGAATGAAACCCAAAAGTGGAGAAGGGGACACCCGGCCGCTGAGCAGGAACTGCGTCTGCGCCGCCATGGAAAGGGCGGCCAGGGCAATCCAGAGGTTGCTGTACAGGATGAGATCGATAAAGGCCCGGACCAACGGCATAATTGGGATAAACTATCCCCTAAAAGTACTTGAAATTATGCCCGTTTTCAATTTTTTGCAGCACTTCGTAGATCAGGCGGATCACATTGCTCACGTCGTCCTTATGGGCCATCTCCACGGTGGTGTGCATGTAGCGCAGGGGCAGGGAGATGAGGGCCGATGGGACGCCGCCGTTGGAATAGGCGAAAGCGTCGGTATCGGTGCCGGTGCGGCGGGAGGCCGCTTCCCGCTGAATGGGAATCTCTTTCTCCTCGGCCGTGTCGATGATCAGGTTGAGCAGTTTGTTATGCACGGCGGGGGCATAGGTTACCGACGGGCCTTTGCCGCTTTTGACGTCGCCGTTCTTCTTGCTACTCACCAGGGGCGTGTGGGTGTCGTGGGTGACGTCGGTGACGATGGCCACGTTGGGCTTGATGGCCTGGGCGACCATCTCGGCGCCGCGCAGGCCCACTTCCTCCTGAACGGAATTGACCAGGTAGAGCGTATAGGGCAGTTCGACCTTGTTCTCTTTCAGAAGGCGCGCCACTTCGGCGATGCAGAAGCCGCCCATGCGGTTGTCGAGCGCCCGGCCGACATAGTACCTGCCATTGAGGATAGACATCTGGTCCTCGTAGGTGATCACGCAGCCTACGTGGATGCCCATTGCCAGCACCTCGTCCTTGTCCTTGGCGCCGACGTCGATGAAGATATTCTCGGGCTTGGGCACCATCTTGGTAGCGTCTTCCCCGCGGCGCATGTGGATGGCCGGCCACCCGAAGACCCCCTTAACGATCCCTTTTTTGGTGTGGATGTTGACCCGCTTGGAGGGAGCGATGATGTGGTCGGAGCCGCCGTTGCGGACCACGTTGATGAAGCCGTCATCGGAAATGTAGTGGACGAACCAGGAGATCTCGTCGGCATGGCCTTCGATCACCACGCGGTAGTCCTTGCCGGGGTTGACCAGCCCGTAGGCCGTACCGTAATTGTCGAGGTGCCATTCGTCGATGTAAGGCTTGATATATTCGAGCCACAGCTTCTGGCCGGACGCTTCGAATCCTGTTGGCGAGGCGTTATTGAGGTATTTTTTTAAGAAGTCTTCAGACTTGGGTGTAATGACAGACATTCCGTTCATTTGACTTTGTGATTCCACGGCTGCTAGCCACATTCGATCGACCGGCAAAGATAAAAATAAATGCAACCTCCTGAGTAGAAAGGGGGCGAAATTTGTGAATTTCAGTGCCTTGGGGGAGGCCGGAAAGTCCAATGGGGCGATGGAGCAATGGAGGAATGCAAAAGGCGCTGTTCGGAATTCGGTGTTCGCTGTTCGCCAGGCCGCTGAAAAGCCATATGCATATCTTCCCGGCATTCCTCTATCACTCCTTCATTCCATCACTCCCTCCCCATCTGCCCGGATCCTCCCTCCACTCTTTCAATGTTTCCAGCTCTTCCTCCCCGATATAATTTTCCCGCACCGCTTCTTCCAGTAGTACGGGATAAGAACTGAGGGTGTCGAAGGGGCATTTGGCATTTCTGAAAGCCGCCTCAGCCTCATCAAACCCGTAGGTGAAAATGGCGAGCACGCCCGATACGTTGCAGCCGGCCTCGCGCAGGGCTTCTACGGCCTTCAGGCAACTCCCTCCGGTGGAGATCAGGTCTTCGACCACCAGCGCCCGGGCGCCGGGGCGGAGCTCTCCCTCGATCTGGTTCTGCCGGCCGTGGCCCTTGGGGCCGGAACGCACGTAGATGAACGGCAGGGCCAGTTGCTCAGCCAGCAGCGCGCCGTGGGCGATCCCGGCGGTGGCCACGCCGGCGATGGTGTCAAAGGGCTTGAACGCCTCGGCTTTCTGGGCAAAACTGTCGATGATGAACCGCCGGATGCCGGGGTAGGAGAGGACGATGCGGTTGTCGCAGTAGATAGGCGATTTCATCCCGCTGGCCCAGGTGAAAGGGTTTTGGGGACTCAGTTTTATTGCATTAATTTGCAGCAGCCTTTTGGCCACTTCGGAAGCGATATTCATATCCCGGTTCTTTAAATCGACAGTAAATGTACAAAATCTACATCAACGGAACGCCCCTCTTTCTGGCCAGCACCGAAGAAGCCGGCGGCAGGCCTTCCGCCAATGACAGAAATATCGTCACCCGCTATATGGGCAATTCCAAGCTCCTGCTCAGCTATATGGACATGCTGGAGAAAAACCCCCGCTTCGATTCCGTTACCGTTTTTGCCGAAGACGCCGATCGCCTGTTCCGGGATTTTGCCGGCCAGTTCCGCATCATCGAGGCGGCCGGCGGGGTGGTCTACAACCCCAAAGGCGAAGTGCTTCTGATCTTCAAACGCGACCACTGGGACTTGCCCAAGGGAAAGATCGATGAAGGGGAAAGCCGGGAAGACGCCGCCCTGCGGGAAGTGCTGGAGGAAACCGGCCTGTCCGCCGCCGTACTGGGCGAATATCTAGGCGTGACCTACCATACCTATCGCGGGCAGAAAGGACGGCGTATTCTCAAATACTCCTACTGGTATCGTATGAAAGCGGAAAACGAAACGCTTGAACCTCAGGCGGAGGAAAATATAGAGCATGCCATATGGCGGGAACCTAAGGCTTTCCTGGAATCCAACCCCGTAGTTTATGGGAATATACGGGATTTGTTGGTGAGGGAGTTGAATGGTTGATTCAGGCGGCACACTAAAGATGCCTGCAACCGGGAAATTAACCCAATCAAGCATTCAACCCAATCAACCAACCACCATAGTGTCCTCTTAACACTTTCTTAACAAAAAAAAGTACTTGGGGCCCTGAAACAATATTCCCGCATTCTAAAAAAAACGAACGTAAATTTTGTGGGAAGGGGCGTTTTTTTTCAAACCTGCGGAATATGTCCGCTTTTGGCAAAAAAGTATTTCCCGCCCCGGAAAAGTGATTTCTTACATTGGCGATTAATATTTATATTTGCAGCCGTGATCTCGTGAACGTTTACAAAATGACCTTTCAATCATGCAGCGGAAATTTACTCTCTTGATTTTTTTCCTTTTCCTTGGTTCTCTGGCTGGTATTGCACAATCTTCCTCTTTTAATACGGCGACGGCTTCCACCAATCCCGGCTTGCTGGAATTGAGCAACGACAGCTGGGCTATCTACGCTGACGAAGAGAATAATGTGTACTACGTTGATTTTGAGAACCTTAGTGTTAATTTGAGCAATATACAAGTTCGCCGGCAGGATGGAGAGGTGGTTTTTCGGGATGATGTATTCGAGCTTCCCGTTAATACCATTTACGAAATAGATTTCAATCAATTCGGCGCCGGAAATTATGACATCGAGCTTCGGTCTTTTACCGGGGTTATCCGCCATTCCGTTTCCATACACTAACCTTCTTCACCTTCCTTTTTGCTGCCATTCTGCAAAGGTGCTTTTCAGTGCCGAGAGTATTTCGTCTATAGGGTAGTCCTGTTCTGACAGCACGTGGGCCTTTCCGCCCTTTTCTTCTATCACCAGCATCTTGGTAGTCCGGACAGAACGGGCGGGGTTGATCAGGGAGGGTTCTCTGTCGGCATGAATATAAGCATCTTTTATGGTGTTGAAAGCGGTTCTCCCGTAGGGCGTTTCGACCGCGTTCTCATAGAGGGACACCGGGCCGGTTTTCCGGATCTTAAGCCAGCTGAAAAAGGCTGCGCCTCCGCCGATCAGAAAAACAAAGAAAAACAACATGGCTGCCAGCATATTCTGGTTGTGCTGGCTGCCTTCCGCCTTTTTTTTCAGCAGGGCGGCCATGCCGGCCACGGCTCCCAGCGCTATGATAATGGCGGCCAAGGCAGTTTGGGTTGCAGCGCGGTGGTCCGCAGTAAAGGTGTAGAGTGCTTCTTCCATGTGGATCTGTTTTTAATAAAAACTACGGGGGAGGGAATATGTTTTTTCTGGTTGATGGTTGGATGGTGGAGTAGGTAACAGGCGGCAAACCATCAACCGACAACAAACAACTGTTTACCTGGATAGTTACCAAAAAAATAATACATTAGGGCATTGATATTACAGTACTAGCAGTATGGAGGAAGGACGGCCCGTACAATACTGGCTTTTTCAGGCACACCCCAGTACTTTTCGGTTGCGGGATGCTCTGCGGGTGGGTGCTTTGTCGACCTTTGAGTTGAAGGCACACAAAGATAAGGTCAAAAAAGGGGACAAGGCTATCATCTGGCAGACGGGCAAGGCTGCCGGCTGTTATGCCCTGGCGGCTATCGTCGGCGACCCTTCCGAAATGGCGGCGCCAACTTCCGAACTGCCTTTTTACCGCAAGCCGCCGGCCTTTGGGTTCCGCGTGCCGCTGCAGGTGGAATACAACCTCTGGGACCGTCCCATTACTCCGGCGATGCTACCGGGGCCGCCGGCTTTTGAAAATTTTTACGCTGGCCTTCCCGGTATCAATTATACCGCCACCGAAGCCCAGTACCGGGAGCTGGAATCCCTGGTACGGCAACTCGACCTGCTCCATGAGCCGTCGGTCGATTACGAGGCTGCAGCCGGCAGGGATCATCCGCTCAATATCATCCTTTATGGCCCTCCCGGCACAGGCAAAACCTACCTGACGGCAAACTATGCCCTCTCCATCATTGAGGGTCGGCCGCTCGATGAACTGGCACTGGAGAATCGCCAGGAGCTGCGCCGCCGCTTCAATGAATACCTGCAAACCGGAAGAGTGGCCTTTGTTACTTTCCACCAATCCTTTTCGTACGAAGATTTCGTGGAAGGCATCAAACCCTATACCCTGAATGATGAAGTCCAATACCGGGTTGAGAACGGTATCTTTAAGGTCATGAGCAGGGACGCTCACCGGTCGGTACTGGAATCGGTCTATCGCCATTACCCGGCGGGGGAGCCTACCCTGGAGTTTAACCAGGTGTACAACGCCTTTCTGGATTACCTGAAAGAGGAAGAGGTAGATTCTTTTGAGGGTGAGCAGAAAACCCGTATCCTGCTGCACCGCATATTGCCTTTCGGTGACCTTTCACTGCGGCAACCCAAGTCCTTTTCGGTACAGGCGGTCAAGAAAAAGAACCTTCAGCTGATGTATCAGCGGTTTGAGACCGCCGAGCAGATCGAAGCCACCGGCGGTGACCTGCGGCCTATTATCGGGGATGTGGACCCATCCCTTTACTGGAGCGTCTTCCTGGAGTTGAAGAAGTTTGAGATGAACTATTTGCTGAACCAGGATGAGGAAGAGGGGGCCGGAGGCGAAACGGCGCCCCTGAAGGTGGACGAATTTGGCCTGCCTTTCGAACTGCCTCTGGTTCCGGGCCACATTCTGGCCCAGTGCAACAAGTACGTCCTGATCATCGACGAGATCAACCGCGGCAACATCCCTTCTATCTTCGGAGAGTTGATCACTTTGCTTGAGGAAGATAAGCGTGATGGCCGCAGCGAGGCTACCTCTGTTATCCTGCCCTACTCCAAGGAACTCTTTGCCGTACCCCCCAACCTGTACCTCATTGGCACCATGAATACCACCGACCGCTCTGCTGATGCTCTGGACATTGCCCTGCGCCGCCGTTTTGCCTTTCAGGCCGTACCTGCACGGCCCGATCTCATTCCCAAACTGGCCAGCGGCCCGCAGGCTGCCGGCGTTGACCTGCAGCGCATGCTTGAGGCCATCAACCGCCGCCTGGAATTACTGCTGGGAGAGGACTACCAGATTGGCCATGCCTATTTCCTCGATGTGCAGGACCTGGATGGGCTGAAGGCTGCTTTCGAATACCACATTATTCCCTTACTGCAGGAGTACTTCTTCAACGATTATGGTAAGATCGGCCTGGTTCTCGGCCGGGAATTCATCCGGGAGAAGAACCCTCATCCGGGAACGTCTGTATTCGCCGATTTCGACCATCCCTATGCCGGGGAGTTTTCGGAAAAGCGGGTGTACGAGCTGCGCCCGATGAAGGAACTGGAGGAGGTGGCTTTTATCCGGATCTATGATGAGGGGTATGAGCGGTAAATTATGGTTTTGTTGTTTCCCGGGGCTATGGGTTCATGGTATCATCTCTCTGGTGCATTACATCCGGGCCTGCAGTCGAAGTATCCTGGCATCCGGGAACTGATGCCGGAAATCCAGCCAGTGGGGCATCATCCATGGAGGCAGTAGCTCTGGGGCCGAGTCATCAACAACGCATATGCCTCGGAATAGTCTGGCGCCGGCAGGAGCAAAGGCAAAGAGCGCTCGCTCACCGCCGAGGAGGGCCGCCTGGTGGGCCAACAATTTCCCCGTCCATTCATCAGCTGCCGTTTGCAGGAAAGGGCCCCGGAGCAGGGCCACCTGCTTCTTTTCTGTGTAAAGGACAAAAGCCAGTTTTTCTTCCTTTTTGATGGCCTGGATCTCTGTGGCGCCTTCCGCTTTTATCTGCCGGATACAAAGCCCTTCTGTCCTTGAGGCTTCGATATACTCCAGGGCCAGCTCCCAATCGCCGGGGCGCAGCAGTTTCCAGTGGCCGTCCCGGCGATACCAGGTCAGCTGCCGTTTGGCGTAGCGGCGGGTATTGCGCCGTATCAGGCCAAAGGCTTCTTCCGGGCTGTATTTCCCTTCGAAATGGCCGAACAGTTCCTGATAGCCAACGGTTTGCAGGGCCGTGAGCTCGCGCCTGGGGAAAAGTGTACGGGCTTCCTCTACCAGGCCGGCATCGGCCATCTGTTCCACCCGGCGGTTAATGCGCCGGTACAACTCCTGCCGGGGCCAGTGGAGTTGCAGATAAATGGGGGTAAAAGGGCGGGCCTGACTGTTTTCTTTCCGAAAACCGGAAAAGGGCTTGCCGCTGGCACGGTAGACGGCCAGAGCGCGGATGAGGCGATGTGGGTTCTGGCGGTCTACTTCCTCATAATAATCCGGGTCAACGCGGGCGATTTCATCCTGCAGGAAGGCCAGCCCCTTTTTCCGGTATTCCTCCTCTACCGCATTACGGATATCCAGAGGCACCTCGGGGAATTCATCCAGCCCCTCACAGACGGCTTTGATGTACAGGCCGGAGCCTCCTGCCAGAATAACCACATCATTTTCCCGGAAAAGCTTTTCCAGAAGTTGCAGGGCGTCCCGCTCAAAATCTCCTACACTGTATTCTTCCTCAATGCTCAGGCTGTTTATCAGGTAATGAGGGGCCAGGGCCAGTTCCCTTTCTGCAGGCTTTGCCGTACCGATATTCATTTCCCGGTAGAACTGCCGGCTGTCGGCTGATACGATGGCCGTATCAAAATGCCGGGCCAGGCGTATGGCAAAGGCCGTTTTGCCGCTGGCGGTCGGGCCGCCGATGACGATCAGGTGTTTTTTATGGTTGGATGGTTGCATAGTTGGATTGCTGGAGTGTTTGAGTGTTGGATTGCTGGAGTGTTGGGCTTATGGCCTTCCGGGGGGGCACAGCCATTTAGCAATTAACCATTCAGCCATACTAATGGGCTTTATACCTCCGGCGTCTTTTTCATCCAGGGCTCTGCTTCTTCCAACTGAGCGGCCAGGCGAAACAGCATATCCTCTCTGCCTACCGGCCCGGTGAACATCACCCCGACGGGCAACCCCTCCTCCGTCCAGTGCAAAGGAACCGACATAGAGGGCTGGCCGGCCATATTGCCCAGAGCGGTATAAGGAATGTAGGAGAAGATCTTTTCCGCCAGTGGCCCGATGCGGGCTTTCAGGACGCCTTCCAGGTTGAGGCTCGTCACAAGTTTGAGCAGGCGCTGCTCGGCGGCGGATGGCTGCAGTTCTCCTATCCGGAACGGTACTCTGGAGACGGTGGGGGTCAGCAGCAGGTCATACTGTTGGTGAAAGGCGCCGAGGCGGCGGGAAATGTCGTTCCATTTACGCCGTTGGTAGGCGTAATCTCCGGCGCTGAAGTTCCTGCCCAGCATGGCGAGGGCAAAGTTTGTACGTTCCACATCGCCGGGGCGGGCGGTGCGCCCGAGATGCTCGCTGAGTTCATCGACACTGGCGGCAACTTCTCCACAAATAACGGTTAAAAATGTGTCAGTCAGGTCTTCCCGCCGGTATGGGAGTGGCGCCAGTTCCACATGGTGCCCCAGGGATTCGAGTAACTTTGCGGTTTTTTCAACGGCGAGGATGCAATCCGCCTCCACTTCCTGTCCCAGGGTATGGGCAGTGCTCATGCCGATGCGGAGCTTTCCGGGAGTTTCTTTTATCGTTTCCAGATAGGGTTTTTCCGGAGGTTCGATAATGAGGGGGTCGCCCGGGGCCGGCCCCTGAATGGCATCCAGAAGGGCGGCGCTATCGCGTACTGAGCGGCTGACGCAGTGCTCCATGACGGCTCCGCTCCAGCCTTCGCCCCGGCCGGGCCCCAGGCTGATGCGCCCCCGGCTTGGCTTCAGCCCGAACAGCCCGCAACAGGAGGCAGGAATACGGATGGACCCCCCACCATCACTGGCGCTGGCCAGGGGCGTAATGCCGGCGGCTACCGCAGCAGCCGAACCACCGCTCGACCCGCCGGCGGTGCGGCCGATATTCCAGGGATTACGCGTAGGGCCAAAATGTTTTGGCTCCGTATAAGGGGTAGTTCCAAATTCAGGGGTATTGGCCTTACCCAGAAAAGACAGGCCTGCCTGGCGAAAGCGCTCAACGATATAACTGTCTTCTTTGGAGACGTAATTCCGGTAGCCCCTGCTGCCTGCACTCAGCGGTGTTCCGGCGATCTCCAACCCGAGGTCCTTCACCAGAAAAGGAATGCCGGCAAACGGGCTTTCCGGATTGGCATTTTTCGCCATCTCCTTTGCCATGTCGTACAACGGGTGGATGATGGCATTGATGGTGGGGTTGACGCTCTCCGCCCGGGTGATGGCAATTTCCGTCAGTTCCGAGGCTGTCACTTCTTTTTTCCGGATGAGTTTGGCAAGGCTCAGGCCGTCGTATTTTCGGTATTCTTCAAAAGTCATTCTAAGTTGGTTAATTCGGTTTTCTTTGTGCTGAAGTTAAGAATATTTGCGGTGACGCGAGCAGATTTTCCATATTTCCAAAATCTGGAAAATCTTGCCAAATTGCATTCAGTCAAATCCGATTCTATGAGTACACTTATCCATCAGGCCTACGATCCGGAAGCTTTCCGCCGCCATGGCCACGAACTTGTCGACCTGCTTGCGGATCACTTTCATGCTGTTCAGGAGAATGCAAGCGAGCCTGCCATCCCTTTTTCTGCTCCGGAAGAGGAATACAGGTTTTGGGAGAACGATTACCGGGAAAACCGTGGAGGGCCTCCTACGGCGCTATTCGAAAAAGTACTGGCCCACTCAGTACGCGTACAACACCCCCGCTATATGGGCCATCAGATCAGCCCGGCGGCGCCGGTGGCGGCCCTGGCGAGCCTGGTGGACGGCCTGCTCAACAACGGCATGGGCGTCTACGAGATGGGTATTGCCGGTACGGCTATTGAGCGGCTGGTAGTGAAAACCGTAGCCCGGCAGATGAGTTTTGGGGAAGCGGCGGATGGAATGCTGACCTCCGGAGGAACCCTGGCTAACCTTACCGCCTTGCTTGCAGCGCGTTCTGTCAAGGCGCCCTCACCTGTCTGGCAGGAGGGCAGCCGGGAAAAGCTGGCGCTGATGGTCTCTGAGGAGGCGCACTATTGCGTTGACCGCGCCGTCCGCATTATGGGCTGGGGGGAAGGCGGCATCATTAAGGTGCCGGCCGATGCGCAATACCGGATGCGGGCGGATCTGCTGGAGGGATACCTGCAAAAGGCAAAGGAAGAGGGGCGAACCGTGATCGCTGTCGTGGGAAGCGCCTGTTCCACCTCCACCGGTTCTTTCGACAACCTGGAAGCCATCGCCGCTTTTTGTGAGAAACACGGCCTGTGGTTCCATGTCGATGGGGCTCACGGCGGGGCATTGTGTTTTTCCGAAAAGCACCGCCATCTTCTGGCTGGTATCGGGCGAGCGGATTCGGTGGCCATGGATTTTCACAAGATGCTGCTCACGCCGGCGGTGGCCACCGCCCTCCTTTTCCGCAACGGCCAGCACAGTTTTCGCACCTTCAGCCAGAAAGCCCAGTACCTCTGGGAGCGCGAAACCGATGAAGAGTGGCACAACCTGGCCAAGCGCACCTTTGAATGCACCAAGCTCATGATGGGGCTCAAAGCCTACGCCTTACTGCGCACTTACGGCCCGGAGTTGTGGGAGCAGTACCTGGAGCGGGTAATGGAACTGGGGCGGCAGTTTGCCGTTCTGGCCCGGAATACCGATGGGGTTGAGCTGGCAGTGGAGCCGCAGTGTAATATCGTTTGTTTCCGTTACCACCCGGCAGGGGTAGAGGGAGAACAACTCAACGCGCTGAACGAGGCCATTCGCCAGGCCCTTCTGGAAGAGGGCCGGTTTTATATCGTCAAAACCAACCTTAGGGGCAGCACTTACCTGAGGGTGACCCTGAGCAACCCTTTTACCCGGGAAACGGATATCCGCGAATTGCTGGACACCATCGTCACTCTGGGCGCCGACAGGGTTGATGGGTAGTTCTCTCCGGCTGCCACCTCTCGTCAATTTTGTTCCCTGGCCATTGCTGGCGGCCTGTCCTTCCCCGTACTCCGTCGGCGTTCTGGCGTACCTTGCGCACAAGGGCATTTTCCCTGGCGGGCAATTTAAAATGGCGGATGCTCCGGTTCATTATCCAGGATCTCCTCGATCCGCTCATTCACTTCTTCAGTGATCCTGGCCACGTCCTTCAGCGCTTTCAGGTTCTCCGTCAGGTGCTCTACTTTAGAACCGCCAAGGATGACCGTACTGACATTGGGGTTTTTCAGGCACCAGGCGACGGCCAGGCGCGGCACCGTGGTGCCCAGCTCGTCGGCCAGTTTTTTCAGCTCACGCACCTTGTTGAGCCGTTCTTCGCTGAGGCTGCTTTCTTTTAGCCATTCCAGGCCTTTCATACCCAGGCGGGTGCCTTTGGGGAATTTGTCGAGGTATTTGGTAGTCAGCACGCCGGAGGCCAGCGGCGACCATATCGTCGTACCCAGGCCCACCGTTTTGTAGATCTGGCTGAACTCCACTTCCACTTTATCCCGGTGGAACATGTTGTATTGCGGTTGTTCCATTGTGGGGCCGATGAGGTTGAGCTGGCGGGCCACCATGTGCGCTTCCATTATCTCCTGGGCCGACCATTCGGAGGTGCCCCAGTAGAGTACCTTGCCCTGTTGAATGAGGTGGTTCATGGCCCAGACGGTCTCTTCGATGGGGGTGTTTTTGTCGGGGCGGTGGCAGAAGAAGAGGTCCAGGTAATCTACCTGCAGCCTTTTCAGGGCGGCTTCACAAGCCTCGAAGATGTGTTTGCGGCTCAGGCCCGACTGGTTGGGCTTTTGGCCGCCATCGCCCCAGAACACTTTGCTGGAAACCAGATAGGAACTGCGTTCCCACTTTTGCTTGCTGAGGATGTTGCCCATGACGATCTCCGATCTGCCCCGGGCGTAGGCCTCGGCATTGTCGAAGAAATTGACGCCGTTTTCATAAGCGGTTACCATCAATTGCTCGGCGACGTCGTCGCTGATCTGTTTGCCGAAGGTCAGCCAGGAACCCAGGGAAAGGGTGCTTACCTGCAGGCCGGATTTTCCAAGCCGTCTGTATTCCATTGAGTTGGTTTTTATGTTTATTGAATCTTTCCTTGGATAAAGGAAAAAGAGGGTAATTTTGTTTATACTCCCCTCGATTACCAGAGGTGAAATTTTGACAAATTTATTTTTTGGCCTGCGAGGCGAAAAAAGTAGACATAGCCTAAGCTATGGCGAGGCTTTTCAACGAAGCAGGACGGAAAAAGAAAGCGACAAAAATCACTTCTGGTGGCCGAGGGGAGTATAGCCTGGATATCTTCCGGGCCTTCCAGCACCCTCGTTCGATGCTCGGCGCCTGTCCACAGCATCAGGCAAAGGCACTGTACCGATACGCCAGGCATGGAAAACCTCGGCCGGTCAACGTAACTTCACCCCCACGCGCAGCCCTACGGAATACAGGTTCCGGTTGATGTCCGTTTCAATGAGCAGGGCCTGGAGCCAGAACTGGAAGGAAGGCTGCAGAACAAAGGAAAGGCCATCGCTTACCTGGTGCTCCCAACCCATTCCGGTGAGAAAGCTGTAGCTGATGTTGTGGAACTCGGCCTTGTCTGCCTTCTCGCTGTCGGAAGAACTGGTATCTCCGGTGTAATAAACTGTTTTTGTGGAATTAGAGAGGTTATAGGCCAGGGCCAGCCCCATAGAGAAGAAAAAGTCATTTTTTTCATTCAGTTCCTGAAAAAACTGGATCTCTGCGGGTGCTTCGATGAAAAGGTTCTGGTATACGATGCGCTTTTCGGTAGCTCCCGGAGGTGGGGTGTCATCAGCCGATAAAGGAGTGCGGATCGTCCGGTAGCCGGTATCCAGAAACCGAAGGCCAGTTTGGAACCCAGCCCGTTCTCCCCGCCATTGAGCAAAAAGCCCGGCGGAGTAGGAAAAACGCCCCGTTTCCAATGCTTCCAGCTCTCTTGTTTCTTTATCCGAAACTGTGGTTTGAGCGATCAGGCGACGGTTGGAGAAGTTGGGGTATGCCTCCAGCCCCCAGCCAAATTCGGCCTGAGCGAACACCTGCGTGCCGATACAAAAGAGAACAGCTGCCAAAAAGTATTTCATTCCTGTTAGTTTTCTAAAAAAGAAGGTGCGATGGTAAACGAACCGTCGCACCTTCATTAATGGGCTGCCGGGGCATTCTATTGCCCCTGCCCACCGTTATTTTTTCTCCTTGCCGTCGAGCAACCCCCGGGTTTTGAATTCGATCAGGATGGTACGGATTACATTTTTGGTGAGGTAGCCCGCCACCTTATCGGCGATAACCTTATTCCACAGTTTTTTTCCTACATCGGTGGCCACTTCACTGACGAAGGCTGCAAAAGTGGACTGTTTGAAATGTTTCTCCATCATAGCATCTACTTCACTGGCCACCTTCCGGCTTTGTTCTGCTGAAGGGGCTGTGGTGGACGCGGCCTCCAGGCCTCCTTCATCCTGCTTGGCGGCCAGGTTCAGCAACACAGTTTTTAAGCGATGGTGTATTTTATCCTTAAGGGCAAATATATCATCAGCGTCGACCGGTTGCCTGGACGGAGTGGAAAGGGTATAGGCTTCGAATTCCGAGGCTTTTTTCTTTTTGTATCCTTCCGGATAATAGGTCATGTCCGGAACGATAGGATAGCCGTTGACTTCGGGGCTGAAGAACCTCTTGTGGCGTTCGTCCCCCTCTTTCCAGTCCTCAAAGGCCGACATTTCCCGGGCACGGCCGGTAGGAATGCAGAAGTAATTGCGTAGAAAGCTCTGGCAGTTCTTACGGCCCAGCTGGAAATCGTGCTCCCTGAAATTGCGGCTGAAGAAGCCGCCGAAACCATCCAGCGAACCGCAGGAGATGGGGTAGGGGTCTTTTTCAGGTTCTCCCAGTTCATTGGTGAACCGGCGGGAGGGGAAGATCATACGCAGGGTATGGTCATCGGTCAGCCCTTCCACCAGGTCGCTTTCCTTGATCATGGCCTGTCCGCGGATGGCGCCTATCACTTTGGGCGCCAGGTCCAGAATGGTCGGCCGTTTTGCCAGGTCAGGCTCTGCTTCTTTCTCGAAATTGGGAAAGGGGTCGATCATCAGGATGGCGTAGTTCTTTTCTTCCTGGCCCCCGAACTTGGCTTCCAGTGCCTTGATGACTTCTCCAAAAGGCTCGTTGTTGACCGTTCCGCCATCGACAGCATAGAAATTGAAAGGCTGGTCTTCCAGTTCGATGCGCAGGAGGTTGCCGGACAGGGTTTGGTCCAGGTTGCCCTGAGCGTCGCGGCGGGCGAACATGCGTTTGACCATACCTTCCAGGTAGCTTTTCGAAATATTGGTGATGTGGCGAGGGGCCAGGCCAAGTGGAAAGGCGCCGGTGGCGATGGCGGCGTCCAGCAGAGCGCGGCGGTGGTTTTCCTTATCGGGGTTGAAAGGCAGGGGCCCTTCGGGGTCCATCTCTAAATCGCCGCGGTGCACCTTGAAATGGGCGACCCCTTTGTGCAGGCTCATCTTATGAGCGGGTTTCGGGGGCTCTTCCTCGGATTTCTTCTGTTCTTCGTAGAAGTTCACGGCCAGAGGGATACCTCTGAGGCTCGTAATGGTCAGTATGACCTCGAGGTCGGCGGCGATGTAATCCGGCAGGGCGGCCTGTACGCGCCTGAGGTCCATGGCCTTCTCGGCAATAGCATCGATGGGCCTGGAATTCAGAAAGGAAATGACCCCTTTTCCCCGGGCAATATCATCCGTATCCAGAAGCTGGTGCAGGGTGGGGGCGCCCTGGCTGTCGTTGAGATTTACCCAGGCATCGTAGAGTTTGTTGCCTTCCTTTTCGGGGTTCTCCACCTCGTTGATGGGGCGGATGCCTTCGAACAGGGAGAGGGTGGTGATGGCTGCCGTCATGCCTCCGGCTGAAGAGCCGCCGATCACATCGATAATGACGTCATGCATGGGCACCGAATGGTCATATTGTTCTTTGAGCTCCCGGGCCTTTTCCGGATCGGTTTCCAACTTCAGCTTTTCTTCGATGCGTTTATTTTTTTCCTTTTCTTTTTCCCACCTGGAAAGGGATTCCAGAAGATAATCGATCACACCGGCAGTATAGGCGCCTGCCGACACAGCGCCTGCCATTGCAATACCAATTCGAAAAACTTTGGCTTTTTCATTTTGCTGAGTTGTTCCTTGTTCGTTCGCCATGGGTTTGGGTTTACTATTCTGGTTTTCGATAGGCGTTTAGTCCAGAAGTAAAGCTAGCGAAATTTTCCTTTTTACAGAAAAGTAAGGGGTTATGTCAGGAGCGGAAAATTTTTTGAAAAACAGTAGTGACCGGAAGCAGCAGCACCTGTCTTACCATCATTAGCCGGGAATGAAAGCTGTAGAATAAAAGGCTTGCCGGCTTTAACGAACAAAAAAAACAAGCATCATTCTTATGGCTACACAACCACAGAAAATGGACCGCATTGCCTTCTGGTTCCTGATGGCAATGCTTATCATCGGCCTGCTGATCATCTTCGGCCTGGCACTCACTCCGGTGATCATGCACTTCACCGGGCATTAGAGTTTGTTCAAAATTCGATGATGAGGCGAAAGCGAGGAAATTTTGTTCTGAACAAGGCAAAAAACGTAGGCATACCTGGAAGGTATGACGAGGCTTTTTAACGCAGTGCAGGATAAAATTTGCCGCTTGGAGCCCATTGATTGAATTTTGAACAAACTCTTAATGCCCGATAACGATAAAGAGATTGCAAGCTACTTGAATTTTTTAGAGCCGTTGTCCTTCCGGGGATAGCGGCTTTTTCTTCGGACGGGCTCCTTTAAAGTGGCCTGTAATAAAATAAAAGGAGGCGGAAGCGAACCCGCTTGCCCGGCAGAATAATCCGCTCTGCGGATTCCACAGGGCCAGCCCTTCTGTTCTACCCGATTGCCCGGCCACCAGCCATTCAATTTTCCTTCGCCGGCCCGGGGTATTTTTTCACGTAATTGACAATGCGGCGGACGGTTTTCCGGCGGATCTCGCGCTCCAGCTCGCGGTCGATCTCCCGCAGGAAGACGTACTGGAATTTTAGGGAAAGGCTATCCTTGCGGATCTCAACGATCTTGAGATTATAAGTCCCGGGTTCGATATGGCCTTCATAATCAGAGATGGCATGAATGAGGTCGGCTTCCAGTTCCTCAATGGCCTTGATGTTCTGGATCATCACTTCAAACTCGATACTGACTTTTTTGATCTCCCTCCGGGTATAATTGATGATCTCGCTGGAAAAGAATTTTGCGTTGGGAATGAAGATCACGTCATCGTCTTCATTGAGCAGCGCAATTTTGGTAAAGTTGATGTCAATGACCTTACCCTTCTGGTCGCCGATCCGGATATAGTCATCAATGGATACTTCTCCGGAGAAGCTGATGATGATACCGCTGATGATCTCAGCGATATAGTCCTTGGATATAATGGCGATGGCGGCCGCGACGATGCTAAGTGTAGTGAAGAGGGTCTTAAAATCGATACCCCAAAAACCGAGGATGGTCATAATGGCAGCGCCCGTGAGGACCAGATAATAGATGTTGTTCAGGCCAATGATGACATTGTCTGCCTTACCGGCCGGGATCCTCTCCCGGCGGCGGTAGATCCAGGCGAGAATGGAAACCAGCACGCTGGCGGTAAGGGCAAAGATCAGAAAGCCGATGGCGATATCTGCCTGGTTCTTATAGGGGCCGAAATGGATGTGTAGCTCGTAATGCCTGGCGACAAGCAACAGGGTAAGCGCAGCCACTTTGGCCAGGAAGAGGAAAATTTTCAGGTTTTTGGTTTGCATAGTCAGGTCCGGCTTTGGGCAGGCGGTGAAAATAAGCACATAGCACAAGGCCCATTGCCATTGGGCCTGTCCGCCATAATAAACATATCTCAATTAGGAAACCAAAGCCGGGCGGCGAAGGTTTTCTCCTGCCTGCATATAAGTGGCCAGCAGGTCTGTAGCCCGTTTCACGAGAGGTTCTCCTGTGAGTTCTTCCAGGGGCTTAATGCCTCCGATGCTCAGGGTGTTTACTTCCGAAAGGGCCCGGCGCCCATCATCTTCAACCAGCGTATCCATACCGAACATGGCAATTCCCTTGGGCAAAAGGACTTCCGATAGTTCCCGGGCCATTTCTATTTCCCGCGCATCGGCAGATGCTCTGGCAGCCCGGCCGCCCTGAGCGGCGTTACACAACCATGCTCCTTGCGGCGGAAGGCGCAAAACGGCGCCGACAACTTCTCCGTTGACGACAATTATCCGCTTATCGCCCTGGTGAACGTTCTTCAGGAATTTCATGCCCAGGTATCCCCCGGCCCTGAATTGCTCATCGAGCACCGGCAGATATTCCTGGAAGGATATTTTCCGGTCATTATCGTAGAAGAAACCGTTCTCTACTTTTACCACTCCACGGCCACCGTAGTTTTCCAATGGTTTCAGGACGATGGGGAACTGCTCCTGGAACTCCCAGATAGCGTCGACATCCTGACAGAGCTGAATGGGTGGGCAAAGGTCCGGGAAATTGGCCAGGAAGGCCTTGTTGCTGGTCTCTTCAACGCCGGAAGGCCGGTTGAAAATGCGTTTTTCATCCACCTGGCTGGCCAGGAATTCAAAGAAGCCATCCGGGATAGGGCGGGGCAGGCGGAGCCATACCCAGTCATATTCCTGTATGTCGGCAGGAACGGTCTCCTGCATGAACCGGTAGGCGCCGTCCCGGTAGTGCATTTCTCCCTCCAGCGCCCAGGCCCGGAGTAGGGTATTGCGTAACTGATAGAAAAAACCATCATTGGCCGGGTTGCCCCGGCTGGCGATGTGCACGGCGCCGACCGCAGGGTTGCGCCGCAATTCACTACACAGCGCGTACAGTGAGTTGTCACTGTTATGGCTGCGGTGGTCTGTCAGTACCAGTACACTGATCGGTCTTTTCATATTTGTGATGATGCCGGCTGGGCCGGTTCAATTTCTGCTTTGGGTTCAAAACTAATAACCTAACTTGCGGCCCGGCTTCGTTTGTAAAGCGTGAGCATTCGGTGGCGGGCACGGGCCAGGCGCATTTTTACAGCGCTTTCCGAGATGCCCCACAGTTTCGTCAGTTCGTAGATAGACCGGCCTTCACAGTATTTGGCAAGAAGGATGGTGCGCGCTTCAGGGGAAAGCTCTTCCATCAGCAAAGTAATGCGCTCTATGTCGTCTTCCTTGGCAAGAGCGGCGTCAAGGTCAAATTCGATATCAACAAACTGGAAGGAACCATCCGGTGAAACGGTTTGGTGTTTTTGCCGGTATTTGGCTTTGTCGATGCAGCGGTTGTGGGCAATACGAAAAAGCCAGGAAGTGAACAGTGCCGGGTTCTTGAGGTGCTGTATCTTTTCGGCTGCCCTGGCAAAGGTATCCTGTACGAGGTCGGCAGCCTCTTCTGAATTGTGAACGATGGTATAACAGTAGTGATACAGCCTGGAATAATGCCTCTGGTATAATTCGCCGAAAGCCGATGGGTCGCCCTCGGCCTGGAAACGGATGGCCAGTTGCTCATCCGTCATGTTTTTCATTATTTCTTTACGCATGCTACTTGAATTTTTGAACAGGGATTGCCCCTGTTCCTTGCCTATGAGCGCCCCGTTTTCAAGGGTGTTTGATGCCCATTGGCGAAACAAAGTTGAGGGTGGTTGTAGCAGAAAAAAAGTGACGAAAAACGTATTTTTTGAATAAGAGATTTGCTTAGGCCTGCGAGAATTACCTAGTTTACGGGCATTGACGGTTACCTATTAAATAAATACATTTGCATGGCCAGCCTTTCCCTGGCTCAGCGATAAGGAGCGTTTGCAAAATAGATACTAAATCAAAATCATGTCTCCAATTGTTCACCGCATTTACATTACGACTTTAGTCAGTATTGTAGTTTTCACAGCTATTTACCTTGCTTACACCGGGTTTTCCTATTATTCGACAAGCATCGAAGAACGGTTTTATCATCCCGCTCATGACTATTTCAAGCCAAGCGGCCTGTTTGGGCACGGGTTGGGGATCGTAGGTACGCTTTTGATACTCATCGGCGTCACTTCTTATATTGCCAGGAAGAGGTACGGTTTTCTATCCAGGTTCGGCAGGTTGAAATACTGGCTGGAGTTCCATATTTTTCTGTGCAGCCTCGGGCCGGTGATGATACTCTTTCATACTGCCTTTAAGTTTGGCGGCATCGTTTCGATCGCTTTCTGGAGTATGGTTGCCGTGGTATTAAGTGGAGTGATCGGCAGGTTTATCTACATTCAAATCCCGCGAACGATCGAAGGGCGGGCGTTGAGCCTGAGCGAGGTGGAGGAGATGAAAACCAACCTGGGGGAAGTACTGAAAAACGATCATCAGCTGGATGAGTCCAGCCTCAGCGTTGTAACAGCTCCTACCCGGCTTCGTTATCAAGCCCAAGAGGGCAACTTACTGGCAGGAATGGCCAAAAGGTATTTTGAAGACAGAAGGGCCATAAAAACCATAAAAAAGCACCTTCGGCAAAATAACCTGTCGCGGGAAGATGTTCGGAAAGTAACCAGGCTGGTGAAAAATGAGATGGCCCTTAACAACCGCATCGAACGTTTACAGGCTATGCAAAGGCTATTCCGCTACTGGCACGTGGCTCACTTGCCTTTTGCAATCATCATGCTGGTTATCGTTTTGCTTCATGTGAGCATTACGCTCGCTTTTGGGTATAAATGGATCTTTTAACTGCTGTGAAGAAAATCATAAAAATTTATGTTACTGGAACAGGCGATTATTTACTCCATTGTCTTTTTGGTATGTGCGGCTATTATAATTATCTATCTGAGGAAGTTGAAAAACGCATCCAGAGAGGTAGAGGCCAAGATCGAGGTTGCCAGGCGGGACGGCCTGCACGAGCCCGTTTCGCTGCATCCTGTTATTGACCTGGATACCTGCATAAAAAGCGGCGCCTGCGTAGCGGCCTGCCCCGAGAAGGACATCCTCGGCATTCTGAATGGCAGAGGCACTTTGGTCAACGCTTCCAACTGTGTCGGCCACGGCGCCTGTTTTCATGCCTGCCCGGTAGAAGCCATTACGCTGGTGATCGGTACGGAAAAAAGAGGGGTTGACCTTCCGCACGTCAGCGAAACTTATGAATCCAACGTGCCTGGCATCTACATTGCCGGCGAGCTGGGCGGCATGGGCCTGATTAAGAACAGCGTGGAGCAGGGGGCGATGGCGGTTGAGAACATAGTCAGGTCAGGAGTTCGGAAAGGTAATTCCACCTACGACCTGATCATCATAGGCGCAGGGCCGGCAGGGATTGCCGCCACCCTTGCCGCCAAAAAGCACGGCTTGAATTTTCTAACTCTGGAGCAGGATACCCTGGGCGGTACTGTTTATACCTTCCCCCGCGCCAAGGTTGTGATGACCGCTCCCATGGAGCTGCCGTTGTACGGTAAGGTCAAACTCCATGATACCAGTAAAAGGGAGCTGCTGGCCCTTTGGAATGAGGCCCTGTCAAAAAACAACATCACCATCCGCGAAAAGACAAAGGTAGAGGAGATACTCCCGGAAAACGGGCATTTCCGGGTGACGACCCTGCATGGAGATGTGCTCGAAACAGAATGCGTTCTCCTGGCCATTGGCCGGCGCGGTACACCCCGTAAGCTGGGCATCCCCGGGGAGATGTCTGAGAAGGTGGCCTACCGGCTTTTGGAACCGGAGAATATTAATCAAAAGGAGATTGTTGTGGTGGGAGGAGGTGATTCGGCGGTAGAAGCAGCCTTGTTGCTGGCCGAACAAAATAATGTAGTCCTGTCTTACCGGAAAGATAAATTCAGCCGCATCAAACCCAAGAACCGGGAAAAGATCAACGAGGCCATCGATAAACAACTGCTGGATATGAAATTCAACACCAACCTGGTGAGGATAGAAGAGGATACAGTATACCTGACAACCGAAAAGGAAAGTGAAGAGGTCGCCCTGAAAAACGACCTGGTCTACATCTTTGCCGGAGGAGAACTGCCGACGCAATTCCTCCAGAAAGCAGGTGTGAAGATTACCAAGCGCTTCGGATATACCATGAAAAAACATAAATGATAAATTTAGACTAGTTTCAAATTGGAGGCGCGCCGGTAAAAAATGAGCAGCCTCTCAAAATAGTATTAACTTTATTACCGTTGGTATGTGAGTTCTGCTATTCCCCAGGATTGCCGCCAACGCTACGGAGGTGGGGGCAAGGCCCTTGTGGATTTCCGGATTGTAAACCGTCCGGCTCTTCCTCATAAACTTACCCTCCATTATATTCAGGTATGTAGTTCGCAAAAGCCACCGTAATGAGCCGGATGTGTTCGTTCAGGTGAAGTGGGTATCATAACATAAACAGAGGCGGCCAGGCTGCTTTCTCTGTTTCAGATGAACCGCCAGGCCAGGCTGAGGTTTCCCGTTGCGGCCGGCGGCCGGTTTTCCAGGTTTAGAAAATGATGATCCTAGCATGCGCAACTTCTTCCTCCTCATATTGCTTTCCGGATTGGCGATAGCTTTCCAGTCACAGTCTCCCCACGGGCCTGCACTGAAGATCAGCTGCGGCGATTGCCATTCATTTTCCGGCTGGGAAATAGAAGTGGGAAAAGATACCTTTCTTTTTGACCACGGCCGGCAGGCTTCCTTTGCGCTGGCGGGCCAGCACACCCTCGTGGATTGCCGGGAATGCCATCAATCGCTCGTCTTCGGGGAGGCGAGCCCCGAATGCATTTCCTGCCATACCGATATGCACCGCAATACAGTGGGTTCGGATTGTGCGCGCTGCCATACGCCTCAGGACTGGCTGGTGGACAACATCACCGAATTGCACTACGACAACGGTTTTCCGCTCCTGGGCGTTCATGCTACGTTGGATTGCGATGAGTGCCATGTTTCTGAATCAGCCTTGGAGTTCAACCGGATCGGCAATGACTGCCTGAATTGCCACCTGGATAATTACAGCGGCACTACCGCCCCGAACCACGTTCAGTCCGGTTTTTCAACCGATTGTACCGATTGCCACCGAATCGACGGGTTTGACTGGTCCTCCCAATTCATCAACCACGATTTTTTCCCCCTTACCAAGGGGCATGATATTTCCGACTGTGCCCAATGCCATACGGGTGGAAGTTTTTCCAATACCCCTGGTGACTGCTTTGCCTGCCACCAGCAGGATTACGAAAGCGCCCGGTCGCCTGATCATCAGCAAGGGAACTTTTCAACCAGTTGCACCGAGTGTCATACCACTGATGTGGACTGGATGCCGGCCCAGTATGCTCAGCACGACGCCATTTTTCCAATTTACAGCGGCGAGCATGCCGGCGAGTGGTCGCAGTGCTCCGATTGTCATAACAACCCTTCCAACTATGCCGAATTTGCCTGCTCCAACTGCCACGAGCGCAACGAAACGGATGGAGAGCACGGAGGCGTAAGCGGTTATGTCTATGAAAATACAGCCTGCCTTGCCTGCCACCCGACGGGGAGCGGAAGCGGGGCTTTTGACCACGACGGGATGTATTTCCCCATTTTCAGCGGAAAACACAGAGGCGAATGGAACGACTGTGTCGATTGCCATACCGCTCCCGGCAACTTTATGGTGTTCAGCTGCATCGATTGCCATGAACACAACAACCCCTCGGAACTGAGGGACAAGCACGATGAGGTGGCGGATTACAGGTATGAGAGTAATGCCTGTTACGAGTGCCATCCCACAGGGGAGGAATAAACCTGTCCTGCAGGTTTATTTTGTGCCTTTCCCATTCGGCAATAAAATATTCCCGTTCGGTGATATTCCACCGGCTTTTTGAGGTTTTTCTAAGAAAAAATGAGTATTTCACGCAACATTCAAAAACAGAAATGAAGCCAGGCATTTTATTTATGGTTTTCTTGGTGAACATCTTATACCTTCCGGAATTGCGGGCCCAGCTTTCGCCCGGCCCCTTGTCGCGCGCGCATGCCGAGCTGGAAGGAATAGCTAACTGCACCCAGTGCCATACCTTGGGGGAGAAGGTCTCCAATGACAAGTGCCTGGACTGCCATCAGGAGATCCAAAGCCTGGTCGGCCGCCGTCAGGGGTACCACGCTTCCCGTGAGGTAAGGGGCAAGGACTGTTCCGAATGCCATAGCGAACACCACGGGCGGAACTTCGATATGGTGCGCTTCGATGAGGATAATTTTAACCACAGCCTGACGGGGTATGAGCTGACGGGGGCGCACCGCAGGATAGATTGCCGGCAGTGCCACCTTCCCGATCTCATCGATGAGCCGGAGTTGAAGAAAAGAGAAGGGACCTTTCTGGGCCTGAGCCAGGATTGCGCCTCCTGCCATGAGGATTACCATCAGAATACCCTGCCTAACGATTGTGGCCGCTGCCACGTCACCGACGCCTTTTCGCCGGCCAGCAAATTCGACCACAGTACTGCTGATTTTGCCCTCAGGGGCAAACACCGGGAAGTAGAGTGCATCGAATGCCACCAGAAAGAGATCAGGAACGGAAGGGAATTTCAGGTTTTTACCGGCCTGGAGTTTTCCAACTGTAACAGCTGCCACACCGATGTTCACCAGAACAACCTGGGGGCTAGCTGCCAACAATGCCATACCGAGGAATCATTTTCTTCCCTGAGCCGGATAAGAGGGTTCAACCACAACCAAACCAATTTCCCCCTCAAAGGCGCCCACCAACGGGCCAACTGCGCAGAATGCCACAATATGGATGCTTCCCCTGCCCTGATCTTTCAGGATCGGCTGGGTGTCCGCACCAATGACTGCGCCTCCTGCCATGAGGATCCCCACGACGGCCAGTTCGGGAACCGCTGCGTGGATTGCCACAATGAAAAGTCTTTCCGGGATATCGACACCGACCGGTTCAACCATAATCTGACGGACTTCCAGCTCCGGGGAAAACACGCCGCAGTTGATTGCCGTCAATGCCATACCGAGACCCTGACGACCCCTTTGCCGCACAACACCTGCGCCTCCTGCCATGAGGATTATCACGATGGGGTTTTTACTTCCTCGCCTCCCGTGCGCGATTGCGCGGATTGTCATACCGAGGATGGATTCGGGATCACGCTCTTCTCCTTTGAAGATCATAATAAAACCGAATTTCCCCTGGACGGCGCCCATCTGGCCACGCCCTGCTTCGCTTGTCACCTGGAGGAGGAAAAATGGGTGTTCAGGAATATCGGGGAGCGGTGTATTGACTGCCACCAGGATGTGCATCAAGGGCGCCTGGATGATAAATATTATCCCGGCCAGTCCTGTGAAAATTGCCATGTCACGGACAACTGGCAGGAGAACTATTTCGACCACAGCCGGACGAACTTTGAATTGCAGGGGGCGCACGCCCGCCAAAGCTGTTCGGCCTGCCATCAGCCTGATGAAGACAGCCCGCCGGGAACCGCAATAGGCTTTACCGGCCTGGCGACTGCCTGCGGAGGGTGCCATGAAAGTGTACATGGCGGCCAGTTTGAACGGAATGGCGCCGAGGACTGTGCGCGTTGCCATGGGTTCGAGCAGTGGAGCATCAGCAATTTCAACCACGATAATACCGCTTTCAAATTAGAGGGGAGGCACGCAGAAATAGAATGCGGGGCCTGTCATAAACCCGTTGAGATGGGAGGGGAGATCATTGTTCAATATCAATTCGAAAGCTTTGAATGCGTAGACTGCCACCAATAATATTATTGTTGGGGCTGGCGGCCAGCCTGTTTTCGCAGTCCCCGCACGGAGACGGCTTTAAGGCCAATTGTGCCGATTGCCATTCCGCTTTCAGTTGGGAAATAGACGTAGACACCCTCTCTTTCAACCACGACGCCACGGCTTTTCCGCTGGCCGGGCGCCACACCCGGATAGATTGCCGGGATTGCCACCAAACCCTGGTTTTTCCGGAGGCAAGCCCGGAATGCATTTCCTGTCATACGGACATTCACCGTACAACCGTCGGTTCGGATTGCGCCCGTTGCCATAATTCCGAGAACTGGCTGGTGGACAATATCACCGAATTACACCAGGATAATGGGTTCCCTCTGCTGGGGGCGCATGCCGCCCTGAGTTGTACTGAATGCCACGTTTCGGAATCGGGGCTGGAGTTCAACCGGATCGGCAACGATTGTATGAACTGCCACCTGGATGATTACAACGCCACCACCAACCCGAACCATACTGACGCGGGCTTTTCCCTCAATTGCGCCGAGTGCCATGACGCCGATGGCTTTGACTGGTCTTCCGATAATCTCGATCATGATTTCTTCCCCCTTACCAAAGGGCATGAACTCCAGGATTGCGCCCGATGCCATACTGCAGGGGATTTTTCGAGTACGCCAACCGATTGCTTTGCCTGCCACCAGTCGGATTTTGAAAGCAGCCTGAATCCCAATCACCAGAGCGCAGGTTTCTCCATAAGTTGTGCGGAATGCCATACGACGGACGTGGGGTGGATGCCTGCTGAGTATACGCAGCACGATGGCTTTTTCCCTATTTACAGCGGTGAGCATGAGGGGCAGTGGGCGCAGTGTGCCGATTGTCATAATAATCAATCCGACTACACCGAATTTACCTGCATCAGTTGCCACATCAATCCCGAAACGGATGAAGGCCATGTCGGCGTGAGCGGATATACTTATGAAAATACGGCCTGCCTGGCCTGCCATCCTACAGGGGACGCCGAAAATAGTTTTGACCATAACAGCACAAATTTTCCTCTGACGGGCGCCCACATAAATACCGACTGCATAATGTGCCATGCAGATGGGTACGAGGGCACGCCCACAGATTGCGAAGCTTGCCATATTGCCGATTTCAACAACAGTACTAACCCGAACCACCGGGTATTGGGGCTGGAAACAAACTGCGCCTCCTGCCACAGCACGGAGCCGGGCTGGAGCCCTGCGAGCTTCGACAACCACAATGACTATTACGCGCTGAACGGGGCGCACGCCGCCCTATCGAATGACTGCGCCGGCTGCCACAACGGGGATTACAACAACACGCCGAACACCTGCGCCGGCTGCCATACCGACGACTTCAACCAGA
>CAYQKY010000064.1:0-8909 GCA_964418125.1 uncultured Phaeodactylibacter sp. | reverse complement strand
GGCCTGCCACAACGGGGATTACAACAACACGCCGAACACCTGCTTCGGCTGCCATGCCAGCGATTACAACCAGGCGGTAGACCCCAACCATGCGGCGGCGCAGTTCCCGGTAGATTGTGAGAGCTGCCACAGCGAGAGCGAGTGGGTGCCTGCGAATTTTGACCATGACGGTTTATATTTCCCGATCTATAGCGGCAAGCACGACGGGGAGTGGAGCGAATGCACGGACTGCCACACCAACCCGTCGGACTATTCGCAGTTCAGCTGCACCAACTGCCACACCAACCCGGATACGGACGACGAGCACGGCGGCGTGGCGGGTTATGTGTATGAAAATACGGCATGCCTGGCCTGCCACCCGGCGGGGGATGCGGACGCCGTATTTGACCACAATATGACGGCCTTTCCCCTGACGGGCGCCCATACAACCACTGACTGCCTGGCCTGCCATGCTGCCGGCTACGAAGGCACCTCTGCGGATTGCGCCTCCTGCCATACTGTTGATTTCAACCAAACGGCCAACCCGAACCACAATGCCCTGGGGCTGTCAACGGATTGCGTTTCCTGCCACAGCACGGAACTGGGTTGGAGCCCTGCAAGTTTTGATACCCACAATGACTATTACGCCCTGAACGGGGCGCACGCCGCTGTGTCGAATGACTGCGCCGGCTGCCACAACGGGAACTACAACAACACGCCGAACACCTGCGCCGGCTGCCATACCGACGACTTCAACCAGACAACGGACCCCAACCACCAGGCGGCCCAATTCCCGGTGGATTGCGAGAGCTGCCACACGGAAACGGCCTGGGTTCCGTCTACTTTCGACCACAATAGTTTTTTCCCTTTCACCGGGGCGCATATCCCAATCGCGGATGATTGCGTGGCCTGCCACAACGGGGATTACGACAATACACCCAATACCTGCGCCGGCTGCCACACTCAGGATTACACCCAGAGCGCGAACCCGAACCACCAGGCGCTGGGCCTGCCCACCGATTGCGAGAGCTGCCACAGCACGGAACCGGGCTGGATGCCGGCAACGTTTGCCATTCACGACGATTATTACGTGCTGAACGGGGCGCATGCCACCATATCGAATGACTGCGCGGCCTGCCACAACGGGGATTACAACAACACGCCGAACACCTGCTTCGGCTGCCATTCCGATGACTTCAACCAAACCACGGACCCCAACCATGCGGCGGCGCAGTTCCCTACCGATTGCCAGGATTGCCATACGGAGACAGCCTGGGAACCCTCTTCCTTTGACCATGACAGTTTCTATCCGATCACCGGAGCACATACAGCCATTGCCAACGACTGTGCGGCCTGCCATAACGGGAACTATACCAGTACGACGAACACCTGCGCCGGCTGCCATACCGACGACTATAACCAAACCACCAACCCGAACCATGCCGCAGCACAATTCCCCACCGATTGTGAGACTTGCCATACAGAAACGGCCTGGATACCATCAACCTTCGACCACGGCATATTCTTCCCCTTCACCGGAGCGCACGTGGCCATTGCCGACGACTGCGCGGTTTGCCATAACGGAGATTATAACAATACGCCCAATACCTGCGCCGGCTGCCACACTCAGGATTACAATCAGAGCGCAAACCCGAACCATCAGGCGCTGGGCCTGCCGACAGACTGCGAGAACTGCCACACGACGGAGCCGGGCTGGATGCCGGCAACGTTTGCCATTCACGACGATTATTACGTGCTGAATGGCGCGCATGCCGCCATATCGAATGACTGTGCGGCCTGCCACAACGGAGACTACAACAACACGCCGAACACCTGCTTCGGCTGCCATTCCGATGACTACAACCAAACCACCGATCCGAACCATGCCGCAGCACAATTCCCCACCGATTGTGAGACTTGCCATACAGAAACGGCCTGGATACCTTCTTCTTTCGACCACAGCATATTCTTCCCCTTCACCGGTGCGCATGTTGCTGTTGCCAATGACTGCGCAGCCTGCCACAACGGGGACTATAACAATACGCCCAATACCTGCGCCGGCTGCCATACGGCGGATTACAACCAGAGCGCAAACCCGAACCACCAGGCGCTGGGCCTGCCGACAGACTGCGAGAGCTGCCACACGACGGAGCCGGGCTGGATGCCGGCCACCTTTGCCATCCACGACGACTACCATGTGTTGAACGGTGCGCATGCCGCCATATCGAATGACTGCGCGGCCTGCCACAACGGGGATTACAACAACACGCCGAACACCTGTGCCGGCTGCCATACCGACGACTATAACCAAACCACCAACCCGAACCATGCCGCAGCACAATTCCCCACCGATTGTGAGACTTGCCATACAGAAACGGCCTGGATACCATCAACCTTCGACCACGGCATATTCTTCCCCTTCACCGGAGCGCACGTGGCCATTGCCGACGACTGCGCAGCCTGCCATAACGGAGGCTACAACAACACCCCGAATACCTGCTACGGATGCCATGCTAGTGATTACAATCAAACAATGAACCCGAACCACACTGCTGCCCAGTTTCCGACAGATTGCCAGAATTGCCACTCCGAAACGGCCTGGGCGCCGGCAAACTTTGACCACGATGGAATGTACTTCCCCATTTACAATGGAAGGCATGAAGGAGAGTGGGCCAATTGTACCGATTGCCATACCTTCGCGGGCAATTTTGCAGCGTTCAGCTGCATAGATTGCCACGAACACGATGACCCTATTGACCTGGCGGATGAACACGATGAAGTTCCGGGGTATGTATACCAAAGTAATGCCTGCTATGCCTGCCATCCTGATGGAGAAAAAGATTAGAGTAGGTTTGGAGGCCGCTTTTGGAAATAAAAAATGGCCTTTGCAGCTCAAAGTTTACCTGGCTGCATAGACGGGATCGGCCTTCAAACATACTTTTAGCGTACTGAATAGAAAAAAGCCAGAACAGAAGCCTTAGTCCGATGAAAAAATGTTTTAACCTGTTTTTGTTCATGCTCCTGGGGTTTGCCCTTCAGGCACAGGAGCAGTTGGTTCTGGAGAAGGGGGCGGTATCATTCACTTCCTCCCGGAACGTGTATGTGAAATTTGCTTCGACTAAGAACATCGAAATAGGGGATACCCTATATATTGGCCGGAACGGAGAGCTGGAGCCTGTTTTGGTGGTTAATAACAAATCCTCTACATCAACAGTTTGCACCCCGTTGCCGGGTATAGAGATGCAGGTATCGGATGAGGTAATTGCTAAAACCATCGTTAAAAAAGAAGCCCGTAAGCCGGCAGAAGATAAAAAACCGGAACCTCCGGCGCCTCCGGCCAAGGAAGAAAAAGTTGGGGAGCCGGCCGCCGGGCCGGTCATCACCCCTGAGGAGGAAGCCGGGGCTCTCTTCCGGCAGCGAACCCGGGGGCGGATATCCGCGGCTTCCTACAGCAATTTTTCAGATTATGGAAACACCCATCGCATGCGTTATGCCTTTTTGTACAGGGGGGATAATCTGAATAATTCGAGATTCTCGACGGATGCATATATCACCTTCCGGCATACCCTGAATGAATGGGAGGAAGTGAAAGAAAACATGGCCCGGGCACTAAAGGTTTATGGACTTTCCGTAAGTTATGACTTTGATTCAACCTCCAACCTGACTTTCGGAAGAAAGATCAATCCGAAAATTTCCAGTATCGGGGCGATTGACGGGCTGCAATATGAAAAGGGCCTGGGAAACTTTATCATTGGAGCGGTCGCCGGGTCCAGGCCGGATTATTCGGATTATAGTTTCAATTTGAATTTGCTCCAGGCCGGCGCTTACGTGGCCTATGTCTCCCGGGATCCGGCCAATTTACAGCAGACCGCTTTTGGGTTCATCGAGCAGCGGAACGGAGCGAGAACCGACCGCCGGTTCGTTTATTTTCAACACATGCAGGAGTTGTTTGACAACCTTAACCTCTTCAGTTCTTTAGAGATGGACCTGTATGAAAATATCAATAATGAGGCTAAAAACACTTTGCAGCTGACCAATTTGTTCATTTCTTTAAGGTATCGTTTGTCCAGAACCTGGAGGTTTTCGCTTTCCTATGATAACCGGAAGAACATCATTTATTATGAATCCTACAAGAGTTTCATCGACCAACTGATTGAAGATGAGACTCGTCAGGGGCTTAGGTTTGGCGTGAATTTCCGCCCCATAAACCAAGTTACTTTTGGATTGAATTCGAGTTGGCGTTTCCAGGAAAGTGGCAGGAATGCATCCAGAAACCTCAATGCCTATCTGAATTTCAGCCGGATACCGGTATTGAATGCCCGGGCGTCTCTATCCGCCAATTTCCTTCAAACCAACTTTCTGAACAGCAGGATATTTGGCGCCAGGTTATCCAAAGATATCATCAAAAGGAAACTGGACGGGGATGTGTACTTCCGCCTGGTGAATTACCATTACGGAAGTAATGAAACTAACATCCGGCAGAAGATTGGCGGTGCGAGCCTTTCGCTGGCACTGATGAAAAACCTGACGCTGCATGTGTACTACGAAGGAACCTTTGACGGCCGGGCGCCCACCCTCCACCGGTTTAACTCCAGGATCATCCAGCGGTTCTGACGCTATGGCCCAGTGATTGGAAATAAAGGATTATCTGTTATACTTGAAATTGACTAAAAGGATTAATGAACTATGAAACTGCAAATTTTGAATACTTCCCTGGCCGTTTTGATGGCGTTTTTGCTGATTTCCTGCAATTCCAAACCCAGGGTCATTGAAAGCGAATCATCCGCAGAACAACAGGCCGGCGCCGAAGGAATGAAAGAACTGCCGGGGGAGCCGCTGGTCTCGGATGCAGTTCCCCAGGAACGTAAAGTGGATGTGGAGGAAGTCCTCCATACTGACAGGTACACCTACCTGAACGTATCGGAAAATGGCGAAAAGTTCTGGATCGCCATACCGCGCAGCGAGGTTAAGGAGGGAGAAACCTGCTATTTCCGGGGAGGAATACTGAAAAAGAATTTTTTCAGCCCGGAATTCAACCGGGTTTTTGAAACCGTATACCTGGTGTCCGAATTCTGGAAGCAACCTTCCGCGGCTGGAATGGATGCAGCCCATGCCGGCCTTCAGGGCAGAGGAGCGGTTCCTGACCTGAGCGCCGAAAATATTGAGTGGGCCGAAGGAGCGGTCAAACTGTCGGTATTGTTCGCCAACAAAGAAAAATATAACAACCAGGTGGTCAAGGTCACGGGCAAAGTTGTCAAGGTGAATCCCCGGATCATGAACCGGAACTGGGTGCACCTGCGCGATGGTTCCACCGATGGCGCCGACCTGACCGTAACGACTATGGAAGAGGTCCCTCTGGGGGCAGTGGTTACGATGGAAGGCACCATAGCTGTGGATAAGGACTTTGGCGCGGGCTACAGGTATGATGTCATTATGGAAGGCGCCCTCCTGCAGTGAATTGAGAGTTGCATAAAAGTTTTTCTGAAATGAATATCCTGATAAAAATATTTAACAGGCTGTTTTCCACTACGGCGGCAGGCCTGTATATGATCTTATTTGCTGTTGCTATCGGAGCGGCTACCTTTGTGGAAAATGATTTTGGCACCAGTGCTGCCCAGAAAGTGATCTTCAGGTCCTGGTGGATGGAGTTGCTGCTGGCCTTGTTCGGCATTTCCATCCTCGTCAATATCTTCCGCTTCCGGCTGATTCAGCAAAAGAAATGGGCGATCTTTGCTTTTCACGCCTCCATCCTTATTATTTTGCTGGGAGCTGCGGTGACGCGCTATACCGGGTTCGAAGGCATGATGCACATCCGGGAGGGCAGTACTTCCAACTCTTTTTTATCGTCGGAACCCCACCTGTTGTTCGAGGCCATGCATCAGGGGGAAAAATATCGCTTCGATGAACCTGTGCTTTTCGCTTCCCTGGGCAACAATTATCTGGAACGCTCTTACCTTCTGGGAGGGAGGGAAGTGAAAGTTGAGGTACTGGATTTTATGCCCAACCCTAAAGAGAAAATGGTTAGTGACGACAACGGCGCTCCCGTGATCAAGATCGTGATCGGCGGAGCAGAGGGCAGGGAAGAATATTTTGTACAGTACGGTGACAAAAGCAGAATACGCGGAACGCTGTTCAATTTTGGAAAACAGGAGGACCCTCAGGCTTTTAACCTCAAATACGATAACGGGAGCCTGTTTTTCAAAGCTCCCACCGTTTTTTCTCAGATGCAGATGGCCACTCAGCAAAGGGACACCCTGCCTCCCGGGCAATATCATCCTCTGGTCTTGAGGAGTTTATATTCTGATGGGCAACAAAGTTTTGTATTTGGTGAGTTTTCACCCAGGGCCAGGGTGGAGGTATATTCTTCCGCCCGGAAAATGGAGAGCACCAGCACCGCCGGCCTGAAGGTCAGAGTGAGCAGCGGGGCCGATGTACAGGAAAATTACATTTACGGGGCCAGTGGGGTAGAAGGGCGCCCCCGCGTTTTCACGTTGGGTGATCTGCAACTGGCCGTAGCTTATGGAGCAAAACGGGTAGAGCTCCCTTTTGCGCTGCGCCTGAGGGATTTCATTATGGAAAAATATCCAGGTACGAACAGCGCCTCTTCCTATGCCAGCGAAGTTACGCTGATCGACCCCCGATCGAGCCTTAAGCGAGACCAGCGGATCTTTATGAATAACATCCTGAACTATGACGGCTATCGTTTTTTTCAATCCTCATTCGATCAGGATGAGCTGGGTACATACCTGAGCGTCAATCACGATTGGTGGGGCACCTGGATCTCCTATCTGGGGTATGCGATACTGACCCTGGGTATGATCCTTACCTTCTTCAGTGAGAAAAGCCGGTTCAGGCAACTGGCGAGAAACCTGCAGAAGCAGCGGCAGGCCAGAGAAGCGATCACAGCGGTAATTACCGGCCTTTGCCTGTTATGTTCTGCTCCCGCATGGGGCAACGCCTCCCCTCCGGTGAAGGTAAATGCGGTGGACATCGGGCATGCGGAAAAATTCGGGCGCCTCATCATGCAGGATCACCGGGGCCGGATGAAACCCATGAATACCTACGCCGGCGAGATCCTGAGGAAGCTCTCCCGAAAAGAATCCATCTACGGGCTTACGGCAGAACAGGTTATTCTGGGCATGGCGGCACACCCCAGGGACTGGTACCATACCCCGCTGATCCGAATGGGCAGGCATGAAAAAACCAAAAAGCTGATCCCTGTTGAAGGGAAACTGGCCTCGTACAGCGATTTCTTTGACGAAAAGGGCCAGTACAAACTGAGAGATTACGTACGGCAGGCCTACAACACTCCGAAAAAGGACAGGGGTGTTTTTGAAAAAGAAATGATGAAGCTGGACGAGAAGATAAACATCTGCAGCATGGTGTTTTCGGGTAGTTTTATGAGGTCCTTTCCCGTTCCCGGCGACCCGAATCATACCTGGGAGTCACCGGTGGAAACCGGCCATCAGCATAACGGCCACAACCACGAATCTTTCGCCAGGAGGTTCTATGCCGCCTACCTTCCTGCGGTGCAGGCGGCTCTTCATGATAATGACTGGAATATCGCCGGCCGCCTGATCGATGAATTGATCGTGTATCAAAAACAGAATGGGGGAGCGGTCCTGCCTTCGGAGGCCAAAGTGAAGGCGGAATTGCTGCTCAACCGGCTGAACATTTTCAGCAGGCTGGGGAAGATGTACGCCTTGCTCGGGCTTTTGTTCCTGGGGCTTTTGTTCACTTCGGTTTTTAAGCCGGGCCTCAACCTGAAAATGCCGGCCAGGATCGTATTCGGGCTTTTCCTGTTTTGTTTCGCCCTGCACGCCTTCGGCCTGGGCCTGAGGTGGTACGTTTCCGGCCGGGCGCCCTGGAGCAACGGCTATGAGTCGATGATCTATATTGCTTTTACTACGGTGCTGGCGGGGGTGATCTTTGCCAGAAAGTCGCTGGGTAGCCTGGCGGCCACTTGTGTACTGGCTTCCACCATTTTAATGGTAGCCGGGCTGAGCTGGCTCGACCCCGAAATCACGCCCCTGGTTCCTGTGCTGAAATCCTACTGGCTTACCATTCATGTTTCCCTGGAGGCGGGCAGTTACGGTTTTCTGATGCTGGGAGCGCTCATCGGAGTGCTGAACCTGATCTTCATGATCTTCAGAAACCGGAAGAACGCTCCCAATGTCAACCGCATCATCAAGGAAATGACCCAGATCAGTGAGATGACGCTGATCGGCGGCCTGTTTATGATCAGTGTCGGCACTTATCTGGGCGGCGTTTGGGCCAACGAATCCTGGGGCCGGTACTGGGGATGGGACGCGAAGGAAACCTGGGCATTGGTCACCATTCTGATTTACGCCTTCATTCTCCACATGCGGTTCATTCCCGGCTTCAGAGGGCCCTATGCTTTTAATGTGGCCTCTTTGTTCGGGTGGGCCTCTGTGCTCATGACCTACTTCGGGGTCAATTATTACCTTTCCGGGCTACATTCCTATGCGGCGGGAGATCCGGTGCCCATTCCGCCATTTGTATATTATGCAGTAGCTATTCTGACGGTGATCAGCCTTTTGGCCTTCTGGCGGAACTGGCAATATAAGCGGGCGGCGCCTTAGAGATGCTTAGAGGGGCCGCTTTTGGAAATAAAAAGTACCAATAAACCTGCCTGAAAAGTCGCTGCTATGGGCTGCTTTCCATACGGGAAAGACTTTATCCACCCATATCCGGAGATGAGGGTGATGGTTTCATTGACATGCCAGTCCAGCCCGAGGCGCATCAGTGATTGCTGCCAGTCGGTTATCCAGTTGTTCCTGCGCCATTGGTATTCGGTATGGATGCTGAATTGTTCGGAGTTGTTTGCGACTAAAAAGAAGTTGGTTTCAGTATATTAACGTGAGGTTTGAGGGTAATACGTTGTAAATGAAACTTCTATAACGAAAATA
>CAYQKY010000063.1:0-39323 GCA_964418125.1 uncultured Phaeodactylibacter sp. | reverse complement strand
GTACAATACCGCCGCCGTCATCGACGCCGACGGAACTTATCTGGGAAAATACCGTAAAAACCATATCCCCCACACTTCCGGCTTCTGGGAGAAGTTCTTTTTCAAACCCGGCAACCTGGGCTACCCGGTCTTCGAAACCCGCTACGCCCGGGTGGGCGTCTACATCTGCTACGACCGCCACTTCCCGGACGGGGCGCGCATCCTGGGCCTGAACGGCGCCGAGGTCGTCTACAACCCCTCCGCCACGGTGGCGGGCCTGTCGCAGTACCTGTGGAAGCTGGAGCAGCCGGCCCACGCCGCCGCCAACGGCTACTTCATGGGCTGCATCAACCGGGTGGGCACGGAAGCCCCCTGGAACATCGGCCGCTTCTACGGCTCGTCCTACTTCGTGGACCCGCGCGGGCAGATCTTCGCCCAGGCCTCCGAAGACCAGGATGAGCTGCTGGTGGCCGAGTTCGACCTCGACATGATCGAGGAGGTGCGCTCCACCTGGCAGTTCTTCCGAGACCGCCGGCCGGAGACGTACGGGAAGCTGACGGAGCTATAAAATGTAAAACTGCGGAATTTGTAATGTGAAATGTAGAAGGCGGCTAGATGGTGCCGGCCATTCACGGCAGCCTTATTCACTCCTTCAATCCTTATTTGTTCATGGCAGAATACCAGACACCCACCACTGAAAAAGACCTCGAAACCAGCTTCGGGCAGATCAAGCCGTACATGAACGCCACCATGGCCTACTACGAGAGCTCGCGCTGCCTGTTCTGCTACGACGCGCCCTGTGTGAAGGCATGCCCCACCGGCATCGACATCCCACTGTTCATCCGGCAGATCCATACCGGCAACCTGGAAGGGGCCGCCCGCACCATCTACGATTCCAATTACTTCGGCAATATCTGCGGCAAGGTGTGCCCTACGGAGGTGCTCTGCGAGGGCGCCTGCGTATACAACCTGCAGGACGTAAAGCCCATCGAGATCGGGCGGCTGCAGAGTTATGCCGCCGCCGGGATGATAAGAGAAAACAAGAAGCTCTATGAACCGGCGCCGCCCAACGGGCATCGGGTAGCCATTATCGGCGCCGGGCCGGCCAGCATTTCCTGCGCCTGCGAGCTGCGGCTGCTGGGGTATGAAGTAGATATCTTTGAGGCCAAGAGCCACCCTTCCGGCCTGGCCATCTACGGGTGCGCTCCTTACAAGGTGGCCAACGAGGACGTCCTGGAGGAGATCAATTACCTGCAGGAACAATTCCAATTCCGGGTTCACTACAAGCAACCGGTCAAAACCAAAGAACAGATCACTGCTCTGGAGCGCGATTACGCCGCCATACTGCTGGGGGTTGGGCTGGGCCCTACTCAGGCGCTCAACCTCGAGGGCGAAGGGCTGGCCGGTTGTATCGGCGCCACCGAGTTCATCGAACAGGTAAAGCTGATGCCCTTGGCCCTCGAGGTAGGCCGCCGCGTGATCGTCATCGGCGGGGGCAATACCGCCATGGACGCCGCCTCCGAATCGGCCCGCCTGGGAGCAGAAGCCGTAACCTTGGCCTACCGCCGCTCCAAGGAGGAGATGCGGGCGTATGCATTTGAATACAGCCTGGCCCGCTCGGCAGGCGTCATGGGGCTGTTCAACGCCGCGCCACTGGCCATTCTGGGAGAAGAAAAGGTACGCGGCGTACGGTTCATCAAGACCCAAAATGAAGACGGGAAATTAAAGCATATACCGGGCAGTGAATTCGAGATGGCCTGCGACATGGTGATCCTGGCCACCGGCCAGGCCAAACAGTCGGCATTCCTGAACCTTATCGACAGCCTGGAAAAGGACGAGAGGGGCTGCATTAAGGCCAATCCTCAATCTTTTCAGACATCACGGCCGAAATATTTCGCCGCCGGCGACGCGGTCAATGGCGGAGCAGAGGTAGTGAACGCGGCCGCGGAGGGGAAGATGGCGGCCAGGGGGATTGATAAATATGTATCCAGTTCAAAGTGAAAATGGAGATTGAAAATATTGGCTACCAGTCTAACGCTGGACAAGTTCGCTGTTCGGATTTCGGTGTTCGCAACAACGCTGGACGGCTTCAGTTTACCTGCTTCCAACTGTGTCCAACGTTAGACAGGTAGCCAAAATATTGATTGAAGTTTTATTGATGTAGTGTACGATGTACGGGCTATCCGGGAGCTTTGGGCTTGTACCCTGCCCAGTACACCGGACACTGCTCCAAGCAGAAAACTGAAAGTTTGATCATAAACCAACGCAACGGGCAAAAAACCCAGCGTTAATAACGATACAGACCATGCCAAACCTAACCGCCAACCTCGCCGGTATCCGCTCCCCGAACCCCTTCTGGCTGGCCTCCGCGCCGCCCACCAATTCGGGCTACCAGGTCATGAAGGCCTTCGAGGCCGGCTGGGGCGGAGCCGTATGGAAGACCCTGGGTATTCCCGTCGTCAATACTTCCAGCCGTTATGGCGCCATCAATTACCGGAGCAGCCGCATGGTGGGCTTTAACAACATCGAGCTGATCACCGACCGGCCCCTGGCCGACAACCTGCGGGAGATCGAGGAGGTGAAGAAATACTTCCCCGATCATGCCGTAGTGGCCTCCCTCATGGTGGAGTCCCGGAAAGAATGGCATCAGATCGTAAAGGATGTCGAAAACGCCGGAGCAGACGGGGTAGAGCTCAACTTCGGCTGCCCGCACGGCATGTGCGAACGGGGCATGGGTTCTGCCGTCGGGCAGGAACCGTCCGTCCTCCAAACCATCACCGGATGGGTGAAGGAAGTGGCCACCGTTCCGGTGATCGTCAAATTGACGCCCAATATCACAGACATCACCGAGCCGGCCGTCGCGGCGGCAAAGGGAGGCGCCGACGCCATTTCCCTCATCAACACCATTCAGAGCCTGATGGGCGTCGACCTCGACCGGTTCGTCCCCTACCCCGTCGTTGACGGGAAGAGCACCAACGGCGGCTACTGCGGCCCCGCCGTCAAACCTATCGCCCTGAACATGGTTAAGAACTGCGCTCAGCACCAGGGCGTGAATATCCCCATCTCCGGGATCGGCGGCATAGAAAACTGGCGGGACGCGGTAGAACACATGCTCCTGGGCGCCAGCAACGTGCAGGTGTGCACCGCCGTGATGCATTACGGCTTCGGCATCATACGGGAAATGCTGGCAGGCCTGGAAGGGTACATGAACGAAAAAGGCTTCGGGCAGTTGTCCGACTTCATCGGCAAGGCCCTGCCCAACGTCACCACCTGGGAACACCTGAACCTGAAGTATAAAGTTATCGCCGCCATCAATGCCGATACATGCATCGGCTGCCAGCTCTGCTATACGGCCTGCGAAGACGGCGCCCACCAGGCCATCGCCCTGCTCCGCAACGGACAGGGCCGCGTACCGGCTATCATCGAAGAGAACTGCGTGGGGTGCAACCTCTGTTCGCTGGTCTGCCCGGTGGAGAACTGCATCACCATGGTGAGAAAGGACGACGGCGCACAACAGGAAAGCTGGAAGGATTACATGGCGTCCGGCAAAGCACCTGTAGAATTCAACGACGAACGGGCCGGCGGGCACGGGCACTGGATACCGGAACCGAAGGCTGGGCTGGGTAAGGGAAGGTGAAGGGTTGTTTGTTGTTTGTCCAAACATCAGTGAACAACGAACAACCTATACCCCCCCCACCTTTGATCCCGATCACAAAAAACCAATTCCGGCAAGTGTATTTTAACACAACTATATTCAGGAATTCCTATCTTTGCCCGTCCGGGGAGGCAACACCCGGGCTCTCCGCCTGCCCACACACACCCTTTAACAAACTCAAGCATTAGAATAATCAGCAGCTGATTATGAATTAATCCATATTACCGGATATTTTGGTCTATTGGTGTAAACGTGGAAAAGTATAAAGGTGTAAAAGAAATGGGCTCCCGGCCCTTTACCCCTTTATACACTTACACTTTTACACCTGAAAACAGCCCAGTAAATGTCCAGCTGTATGGCACAAAACCATCCGATCCATGAAGAAGGAACTGATCGCCTTTGTGGGGTTGATCGTTTTGACAACGGCCGGCCTCCGCGCACAAAACTGCAACGAAACCGTTAATGCCGGTAACGACGCCACGATCTGCCAGCCGGGAGAAACCGCCTCCCTCAACGGTGCGTTCAGCGGCGCCACTCCCCTGTCGGCCAGTTGGTCGCCCACTGCCGGCATTGCCAACCCCAACAGCCTGCAAACTACGGTGTCGGTAAGCGCCACCACCACCTATACGCTCACCGTGCGCTCGGTAGCCTCCCAGAACCTGATCTTCAACGGCGATTTCAGCGCGGGGGATAACGGATTCGACAGCGACTATATCTACGGCACCGGCGGCCCGGTGGGGCTGCTCACTCAGGAAGGGCAGTACGCCATCGCCACCAACCCCCGCAATACCCACAACCAGTTCGTCAACTGCACGGACCACACCAGCGGCAACGGCAATATGATGGTGGTAAACGGCTCCGGCAACCCCGACAGCGTATGGTGCCAGACGGTTACCGTGCAGCCCAATACGGAATATGCTTTCAGCGCCTGGGTAACGTCGGTGGTCTCCCAGAATCCCGCGGACCTGCAGTTCTACATCAACGGCGCCCCCCTGGGCGCCCGGTACGATGCCGCAGCCACGACCTGCAGCTGGCAGCAGTTCGCCCAATACTGGCCCTCGGGCGGCGCCGCCTCGGCCCGCATCTGCATCGTCAACGTCAATGAAGACCCGGCGGGCAACGACTTTGCCCTCGACGACATATCCTTCAGCCCGGTTTGTGAATACCAGGACTCCGTAACCGTAACGCTCAGCCCGCCCCCGGCCGCGCCCGTGGTGAGCTGCAGCAGCACCACCGGGGCGATACGGCTCTCCTGGGCCTCCGTGCCCGGGGCCGGCGGATATGAAGTGAACGTACTCAACGGGCCGGACGGAGCTTTTGTCAATGACACCACCTACCGGCTGGCCGGCCTCGCCCCGGATACGCCGGTAGACTTCGAGGTTACCGCCCTGGGCAGCGGCCCCTGCGGAAACAGCACGACAAGTATCAGCTGCAGCACCCAACCCTGCCCGGAACTGGAAGTCACCCTCGAGGGCCCCGCGGCAATCTGCGCAGGCCAGGAAGCCATATTTACCCTGGACATCAACACTACCAGCACCGGGCCCTTCTCCATGATCGTCAATCCCGGCCAGTTGCCCTTCATCCTCGAAGGTGTAGAGCCCGGGGAAACCAGCCTTTCCTTCAGCCCGCCCCAATCCTTTACGGTGACGCTGAATTCCTTCGTCGACAGCAGCGCGCCCAACTGTGTCTTTACCAACCTCCCCCTTCCCCTCTTCGTTGAGGTGAACCAACCTGCCAATGCCGGCCAGGGCGGCCGGGAGGAAGCCTGCGCCGGAACGGAAACCCTTTTTCAGCTGCAGAACATCCTCAGTGGAGAAGAGGCAGGGGGTACCTGGTCTGACATTTCAGCCGTACCCGGCGGTAATGCCTTCGACCCGGCGGCGGCTACCGTCAATTCCGCACTACTGGCGCCTGGCGCCTATACCTTCCAGTACTCTGTAGAAGGGCCGGCCGGTTGCAACCCCAGTACCAGCGAAGTAGAGATCGGCATATTGCCTGCTCCCGTTGCCGATGCAGGGCAACCCCGGGCCCTCGACTGCGGCGCTACGGCCGTCACGCTGGGAGGCGCCGCCACCAGCGGCGGCCCCGAATATCAGTATTCCTGGGAAGTCATCGAGGGAGCCGCCCTCAGCGATCCGGCCAGCGCCACCCCCGAAGCCCAGGCGCCCGGCGTCTACGCGCTGACGGTTATCAACCTGCAAACCGGTTGCCGCGCCAGCGATACCACCCTTGTTGAGGAGCAGGTCACCTTCCCCGAGCCTCAGCTTTCGGTATTTACCGGAGACTGCTTCGTCCAGGGGCAGGCGGTGATCAGCGTCGATTCGGTCATCAACGGGGTGGAGCCTTTCCTGTTCAGCCTCGACGGAGAGAACTACGGCCCATCGCCCCAGTTTTTTAACCTCTCGGAAGGCAATTATACTGTTTATGTTATCGATGGTAACGAGTGCGGCGGCAGTGCGGACATTACCGTCGAAGCGGGCAACCAACTGGCCATCGAGATCGTTCCCGCCTCGGGGGAGAACCCTCCGCGGATCAACCTGGGGGACAGCCTCCTGCTGAAAACCATCATTACCGCCGACTCCGCCGACATCAGCTCCATATCCTGGTTCCCGGAACCGGACAGCTGCGCCATCTGTACCGAAACCCTCATCAACCCCAGGCAGACCACTACCTATACGGCTACCGTCACTGATATCAACGGCTGCCGCGCCGCCGCCAGCCTAACGGTTTTTGTGGAGCAGAAATTCCGCTATTACATCCCCAACGCCTTCTCGCCCAACGAGGATGGCCGCAATGATGTGTTCTTCGTCAATACCGGCCCGGAATTCCAGCGCGTAGCTTCCCTGCACATTATGGACCGCTGGGGCAATATGGTGTACAGCAGGGAGGACTTCCCACCCAATGACCCTACCTTTGGGTGGAACGGCGTCTTCAACGGCGACCTGGTGCCGGCGGGCATCTACGCCTTCGTAGCCGAGCTGGAACTGGTCACCGGGCAGGTGATCGTGGAGAATGGGGCGCTGACGGTGGTGTATTAAGAGGGAGGTTGAACAAGGCTATTCCCGGAGTACCGCCGTCGCCTTCCGAAGAAACCGCAATTACACCATCGCTGAGGAAAGTTATTCCCTCCGGCTTCGGCAATACCTTCTTATTCAGAAGCATGGCTTCCAGAGGTTTGCCGTTGCCGTCCACAACCAGTACGATCCTTTCGGAACTGATGAGCAGGTAATAGAGCTCTTCCTGAGGGTGGACGGCGATACTGGCAATGTGAAAACTGAATTTAACCTTGCCGGACTTCTTTTTGGCAGGCAATTCAATTTCCGTTTCCTGCTGCAGGAAATTCAATACTTCCTCCACCGATATCCGGATCACAGGTTCTTCGATCAACCCTTCGCCGGCAAGGCCGTAGGCATATACAGCCCGGTAATTCTTTCCGAATTCCTTGTCGGTAAATTTCTGTTTTGGCGTGAGCAGAAGCCGGTTGTTCTTCTCATCAAAACAAAGCCCTTCGTTGTCGCCGGCGGGGATGCCGGTGTCGATCACCTCCACCTCTGTTTCGCCATTAGTCAGGGCCCGGGCCCTGAACATCATCCCATCGCTTCGGAGGATATAAAAGGCGTTGCCTGCTATGGCAAGCCCTTCGAAATCCCCCGGTTGCCCAAAGGATATCCGGTTGGATAATTCACAGTTTTCCAGGCCATAAAAAAAGATATCCCCCAATTCGTCCTGCACACAGGCCACCCTATGTGCGTCGAGGGTGGCAAGGCCCGAAATTTCCATCAGTTCAGGGGGAAGCTTGCACACTTTGGCCGGAAGGGCATAATGCTCTGCGGCTGGCTCCACCGGGTGGCAGGAACTCAACTGCAGGACAACAAAGAGAATGAAGAGCCAGGTACCCAAGGCCTGGGAACTCATTGGCATTTCCGCCGGTACATTTCTAAAGACTTTCATATTGTTTGCTGGTTATAGCCACAAAGCTAAGCAGAGAATCTAGAGAAAATCTGGGAAAGAAAGGGCTTTCCGCCAGGCTGGCCGCTCTTCGCCAGGAATAGTTACCACACCGGGAAAAAATAAAAGCCATTTCCCTATCTTTGATCTCATTACCCCCAAAGAAGCTCCCGGCACAGTATCCCACTCTGTTACAAAACATAATAAACACCAGTTATGAACACCCTTACTTACTGGCTGCTTCTTCTATTGTCCATCACCTTCTGGCCTCAAAAGCCGGATCCGGGAGAAAAGCAAGCGGCCGTAAATTGCGCCATCACTGTCGACGCCGGCCCCAACCAGACGATCTGCAATCCGGGGCAGCCGGTGAACCTCAACGCCAGCGTCTCGGGTAATTTTCTGGGCGTTCGATGGTCGCCCGCCACAGGGCTTTCCAATCCCAACATCCTCAACCCGGTAGCAACGGTGAATACGACCACTACCTACACCGTTACCGTCAATGCCGCCTCCACCCAGAACCTGATGTTCAACGGAGACTTCAGCCAGGGCTTTACCGGCTTTTCCAGCAATTACGTTCCCGGCGCCGGCGGCCCCTTCGGCCTGCTCTCCAACGAGGGCACCTATGCCGTATCCACCAGCCCCTCCCTGACCCATACCAACTTCGCCAGCTTCGGAGACATTTCCGGCGACGGCAACATGCTGGTGGTCAACGGGGCGGGCGTGGCCAACCAGGCGGTGCTCTGTCAAACGGTTACGGTAACGCCCAATACGAACTACGCCTTCAGCACCTTTGTGGCCTCCGCCATTTCCAGCTCTCCTGCCCGCCTGCAGTTTTCCGTCAACGGGCAGCTGATCGGAAGCATCTTCAACGCGTCGCCCACTACCGGCCAGTGGGGCCAGTTTTACGCCACCTGGAACTCCGGCGGCAGCAACTCGGCCACCATCTGCATCGTCAACCAGAATACGGCCCTGAGCGGCAATGACTTCTGCCTGGACGGGCTGTTCTTCGGCGAGCTCTGCGAGGCCATCGATGACGTCACCATAACGGTAGTGCAGCTCAATGCCGGCTTCAACCCGCCCACCGGGCTGTGCGTCAGTTCTCCTCCCGTCAACCTCAACAACTACCTGGCGCCTGCCGCCAGCCCGGGCGGCAACTGGACGATCAACGGGGTGGCCACCAATATTTTTGACCCGGCACAGTGGGGCGCCGGCGTGCACAACATTACTTATACGGTTTCCCAGCCGCCCTGTACCGAGACTGTCACACTGCCGGTCATTGTCGACCCGCTGCCGATGGCCCTGTGGGCCGCCCCCTTCGGCATCTGCGAAGCGGAGCCGCCCCTGGACATGAACAACTGGCTGGCGCCCAACAGCCTTCCGGGCGGCAGTTGGACGGTCAACGGCCTGCCCACCAACGGCCAGTTCAACCCGGGAGCCCTGGGGCCGGGCCAACACCTGGTTACCTACACTACCGGAACACCGCCCTGCCTCAACGACCATATCGAATTTGTAGAGGTCAGCCCGCTGCCCTCCGCCGGTTTTACGGCGCCCCAGGAGCTTTGTGAGCAGGCGCCGCCCGTTATCTTGTCTTCCTGGCTCGACCCCGGTTCCACTTCGGGCGGCTCCTGGACGGCCAACGGTGTTCCCACTACAGTGCTGGACCCGTCAGCTCTGGGCCCCGGCGCCTATGACATCCTCTATCAGGTGGGCGCCCCCCCCTGCCAGGGTATCGACCAGGCCACCGTCATCATTTCGGCGGGAGAAGCGCCGGCGCCTTCCTGCGGACAGGTGGGCAACAACAGCATAACGGTAGAATGGCCGCCGGTAGCGGGAGCAACCGGTTATACCGTAGAGATCCTCAGCGGGCAAAGCGGAGGGAGCGTTGCCGGCGCCACCTTCACCCTGGACGGCCTGGCGCCCGGCGAAACGGTAAGCCTGGCCGTAACGCCCCAGGGCGGCTCCGGCTGCCTGTCTCCCAGCGAGCCCATCAGCTGTACTACTCTGGAATGCATACCGCCCGATGTGGTGATCACGGATGAGCCGCCCCGCTGCGAGGACGCCCCCACTTTCAGCCTCTCCGCCATGGTGGCCGATTCCTTTCCGCCGGGGATCTGGTCCGGCCCGGGAATTACCGATTCCATTAACGGCGCCTTTGACCCCGCAATGGCCGGAGTGGGCGCCCATACCATCCGCTTCATTACCGACCCGGACGGATGCCCCGGGCAGGATGTAACTACCATCGAGGTGCTGCCCGTCCCCGTGGCGGAATTCACCCTGCCCGACACGATCTGCATCCCGGATACGGCCGTCATCGAATTTACCGGCAGGGCTGATCCCAGCGCCGTCTTTACCTGGGATTTCGACGGCGGAATCAGCGCCGATGCGCCCAATGACACCCTTCAGCACATCAACTGGAACAGTCCCGGACAAAAGATCATCAGCCTGCAGATAGAACAGGAAGGCTGCCTGTCGGAATTGTTCACCGACACCATCGAAGTGCAGGCCCTCCTGCAGCCGCCCGTCGTCAACTGCCGGAGTACGGAAACTTCGGTAGAATTTTTCTGGCCCGCCGATCCGGCGGTGGATTCCTTTCTCGTCACCGTTCTGGGGCCGCAAACGGGGGCCATGCCTTCCGACACCAGCTTCCTGGTGGAGGGCCTTACGCCCGGCGATACCGTAAACCTCAGTATCGCTGCGCTCAGTGCCACCGCCTGTCCGGATACCGTGGTATTGGCCACCTGCATTGCCGAGGCTTGCCCGGACATCACCCTCGACATCACCGCCGTTTCCCCTATCTGCCTGGATGGGGATACGGAAGACATCACCCTCAGCGCTATACTGAGCGGCGGGCCGGATGATGGGAATTTCCTCTGGCAGGGCCCTGGCATCACCGACAGCCAAAACGGCATTTTCAGCCCGGCCACCACCGGAGTGGGCGCCCACGCCATCAGCCTGGTGTATACGGTGGGCAGTTGCAGTTATAATGCGAGTACCACCATCACCGTCCGGCCTACACCCATTGCGGCCTTCACTGCCGGCAGCCCGATATGCCGAACGGAAGCATCGGAAGTAACCTTTGCCGGTTCCGCCGGAAACAACGCCGTTTTCGACTGGGATTTCGACGGAGGTACGTCCGGCGCCGGAGATCCATTTGGCGTACAATGGGCGTCGCCCGGCCAGTACACCATACAGCTGCAGGTGGAAGAACAGGGCTGTATCTCCGAAGTGGCCACCCAAACCGTACAGGTGGACGATACGCTGACAACTCCCGTGATCACCTGTGAGGCCACCTACACTTCCGTCCTGTTCACCTGGAACCGCGCGCCCGGAGCCCTGGCCTATCAGGCCGATGTAACAAACGGCCCGGCGGGCATTCCCCTCTCCGATACCAGCCTCCTGGTAAGCGGCCTGGAACCCGGCCAGGAGGTAAGCATCGAGCTGCTGGTTGCCAGCGCCAACGCCTGCCCTGCCGTGACGACAGCCGCCGCCTGCGCCGCCCTGCCCTGCCCCAACGTCAGCCTCGCCATTCAGCCGCCGGCCGGCCAGTGCTTTGCCGGGACGCCATTCGGCATCAGCCTGAATACGGACATCCTGAACGACACCGGCAACGGCAGCCTCAGCTGGTCCGGCGCCGGAATAACCAACCCGGCAACCGGGCAATGGACTGTGGATGCCGGGCAGGTGGGCCAGCCCAATCCCATTATCGCCACCTGGACGGAAGACGTGTGCACCGTTTCCGATACCGCCTTTCTGAACGTCTTTGCCACGCCCACCGCCGGATTTACCGCTACTCCGAATATATGCGTGGAAGAGCAGGGCACAGTCACCTATACCGGCTCCGCCACTCCGGGAGCAAGCTACAACTGGGGCTTCGGCGGCGCAGCGGTGATCAGCGGCAGCGGCCCCGGCCCTTATCAGCTGCAGTGGCCTGCCCCCGGCGATTATACCCTCAGCCTGCAGGTGGAGGAGAATGGCTGCACCTCCGAAGTAGTATCCCGGAATGTGGTTGTTGATGCGCCCCTCAGTATTCCGGCAGTACAATGTGAGGCTACCTATACCTCCGTCCTCTTCAGCTGGAACGGCATTCCCAACGCCTCCTCCTTCCAGGTGGAAGTGCTGGAAGGCCCGCAGGGGAGCATGCCCGCCGCCAACAGCTACCTCATCGAAGGATTGCAGCCCGGGCAGGAAGTGAGCATTTCTGTTACCGCCATCAGCGACAATACCTGCCCGTCGGTGAGCACTACGGCTACCTGCGCCGCCCTGCCCTGCCCCAACGTCAGCCTCGCCATTCAGGCGCCTGCCGATCAATGCTTCGACGGGACGCCCTTCGACATCAGCCTGAATGTGGATATTCTGAACGATACCGGCAACGGCAGCCTCAGCTGGTCCGGCGCCGGAATAGCCGGGCCGCCAACCGGACAGTGGAGAGTAGATGCCGGGCAGGTAGGGCAGCCCAATCCCATCATCGCCATCTGGACGGAAGACGTATGTACCGTTTCCGATACCGCCTTCCTGAATGTATACGCTACCCCAACTGCGGAATTCACCGCCTCCCCGGTGATCTGTTTAGACGGCGAGGCTTCCGTAAATTATACCGGCACAGCTTCACCCGGGGCCACTTACAGCTGGGATTTCGACGGCGCGGCGGTGATCAGCGGCAGCGGCCCCGGCCCCTATCAGCTGCAATGGCCCGCCGCCGGTGTTTACACCCTCAACCTGCAGGTGGAGGAAAATGGCTGTACTTCCGGACTGGCGACACGGACCGTACAGGTAGACCAGCCCCTCGGCGCGCCGCAAATAAGCTGTGAGCCCGGGTTCGGAACCCTACTCTTTACCTGGAGCCCGGTGGCCAATGCCTCCGGTTATCAGGCGGACGGCGCCGGCAGCATGGAATCCGACACTTCCTATCGGGTTGACGGGCTGCTGCCCGGCGAGGAAGCCAACATCACGGTGACGGCGCTGAGCGCCAATGCCTGCCCAACGGTAAGCACGACAGCCGGCTGCTCCGCCCTGCTCTGCCCCGAAGCCACGGTGAGCATGAGCGTAACCCCTTTCCTCTGCTCCGGAGAAGAGGCCATCCTCGACATCACCTTCTCCGGCAACGGCGGCCCCTACGATATGACGCTGCTCATCGACGGCGCGCCCGTCGCTCTGAACGGGATCGAAGAGGGCTACACCACTTCCCTGCCCATCACCGAAAGCACCCTGTTCTCCCTGGAAAACATCATAGATACGGGCCACCCCAACTGCAGCCTGCCCAGCCCCCCGTCGGTGACGGCCGTGGTGCGACAACCCGTTACTGCCGGCAGCCCTTCCGGCCCCATCGAACTGTGCAGCCGCACGGAAACCAATATCCAGCTCTTCAGCCTGCTGGACGGCGAGCAGGCCGGGGGCGCCTGGAATTTCACCGGCGGGCCGGCCCTGCTGCCCGGCGCCTTCAATGCCGCCACCGGCAACTTCCTTCCCGGCCAGCAGCCTCCGGGAGTTTACTCCTTCACCTACAACATAGAGGCGCAGGCGCCCTGCCCCAGCGACAGCGCTTCCGTCCAGGTCACCATCAATGAACGCCCGGTTGCCGACGCCGGCCAGGACATCACCCTGAGCTGTACCTTCAACATAGGCTCCCTCGGCGGCCCCGGTACCAGCCAGGGGCCCGCCCTGCAGTACAACTGGGCCTCCGACGATGATGTCGACATCATGAATCCCGGCCAGCCCTTCATCGACGCCAGCCAGCCGGGAACCTACCTCCTTACCGTTACCAATACCGAAAACGGTTGCAGCGATACAGACGAGGCCGTGGCCGATTCTGAAATTGCCTTCCTGGTTCCACACGCCTCCGTCAGCCCCATCAGCTGTTTCCAGGCCAACGACGGCCTCATCACCATCGATTCGGTCAACGGAGGCGCCAACCCCTACCGTTACAGCCTCAACGGCGGGCCGTTTACCACCACCCCTGCCTTTGTACCCCTCGGCCCCGGCGTCTATGACATTGCCGTGGAAGACGCCACCGGCTGCCGGGCCGAGCTGCAGTTCCGGCTCGAAGAGCCCGATGAACTGCAGGTCGTGCTGCTGGCCAATTTCCGATCCGAAGATAACAGCATACAAATTGGCGACAGCATTCAGCTGCAGGCCCTGGTCAACATCCAGGACGAAGAGGTGGACAAGGTCTTCTGGCAGCCCGACAGCCTGGGATGCGACACCTGCCTGACGGCCACCTTCGCCCCCCAGCTCAGCACGGCTTTCTCGGTGAGAGTTACAGACATCAACGGCTGTTCCGCTGCAGACATAGAGCAGGTCATTGTGAGAAAGGACTACAACGTATTCATTCCCAACGCTTTCTCCCCGAATGGGGACGGCTACAACGACGTGTTCATGATCTTTGCCGGCAAGGAAGTGAAGGAAGTAAAGGCCTTCAAGGTATTCAACCGGTGGGGAGAAACCGTGCTCGAACAGGGCGGCTTTCTGCCCAACGACCCCCGGTTCGGCTGGGACGGCATTTTTCGCGGGCAGCCGGTGAACGCAGCCGTATTCGCCTATTTTGCCGAGATCGAGATGGTGGACGGGCAGGTGGTGGTATACAAGGGAGATGTGGCCTTATTGCGATGATAAGGGGCTGCCGGATACCCTCCTTTTCCGTCAGGTATCCGGCAACATTTGCCCAAATTGGCCGTTTTTTCTTCAAAATGTGGGGCAGATTTGGTTACTTTATAGCTTCCGGAAAGAATTAGCTCGCTTTCGCGATCATCCCCATACGAGTAAACACGCTATATTTGATGCCAAGTTTTTGGCCGACTGGTTTTTGGACTGCCGGGAGGCCTGATCCCAGAAATGAACCAAATTCTTACTAATGAGAGAATTGCCCCTTCGCACCATAGCTCTGCAATTGGCCTTTTTCCTGTTCCTGCCGCTCTCCGGCATTGCCCAGAGCGTTGTGGTCAACAACCCTTCCCAGTGCCCTATCGGGTTGAACATCCCGGATGCCGGCTGCGACCCGAATGTGAATGTCGTCCCTGATCCGGAGCAGGTCGTGGTCAACGTCAACAACGCGCCGGGCATACGCCTGGGGTCCGACGTTTTCCTCAGGGAAGTGCAACTCATCATCCGCCACCCCTGGGCCAACGACCTGGACATCACCCTCACTTCTCCATCCGGCGTAACCATACCGATCACCCTCGACAACGGGGGCGGCGAAGACAACTACGGGGACCCCAATGTGCCGAATTGCGGCGCTCCCGTGCGGTTTACCATGGAAAGCTGCGTTCCCGTCAGCGAAGCTCAGGCTCCTTTTACGGCCGAACCTCTCCGCCCTCAGGGCAGCTTCTTCACCTTCAATGACGGGACGACCAACCCCAACGGCCCGTGGCAGCTCAACATCTGCGATGACGCCCAGGTGCACACCGGCCGCCTCGATTACGTCAACCTGATCTTTGCCCCCATCTCCTGCCTGCCGGTGGAAACCGTCAGCGTAATTGCCCAGGACAGCAACGCCGTCACCATCAACTGGACGCCCTTCAACAGCTGTGGAGTGTCCATTATAGAATACGGGCCGCCGGGGTTCACCCCCGGAACCGGAACTACGTCCGGGCAGGGCATAGCCATGACGGTAAACGGCTGCCCCCCCTTCACTCTGAACAACCTGCAGCCGGAAACCCAATACGAGCTCTACATCCGCAAGAATTGCGACAACGGCGCCTTTTCCGGCAACTCCTGCCCCGTGCTCTTTGAAACAGGCTGCGTACCCGCCGGACGGACTCTGCATACCGATTTTGACGGCCTCCCTACCTGCGGCTTCTTCTGTGATACCGAATGCGACATCACCGGCGCCTGGCGCAACAGCCGGGACGACGGCTTCGACTGGCTGGTGGATGCAGGAGGCACCCCCACCTTTGGCACCGGCCCTTCCGATGACATCAGCGGCGGCGGCAATTACATCTACCTGGAGACTTCCGGAGAGGCCTGCCAGCCCAATAAAACCGCCTATCTGTTGTCCGACTGCATACAACTGGACAAACAGGGCAGCGATACCTGCCACCTGTCTTTCAACTACCACATGTACGGCGTAGGCATCGGTACGCTTAAGCTCGAAGTGTCGGCCAACGGGGGCTTTTCCTGGAATACCTTATGGCAAAAGAGCGGCAACCAGGGCACGGCCTGGCATAAGGCATACATCAGCCTCAGCGGCTATGAGGACGGGCAGGTACTGCAGTTCCGCTTTTCCGGCGCCGAAACCGGGAGTTCCCGGGGCGATATGGCCCTGGACGAGATCAGCTTCTACGGCTCCGTCAGCCTCGGCCCCCCGGCCTTCGAATACTATGTCGACAACGATAATGACGGGTTCGGAAATGCCGCCCAAACCATCAGCAGCTGCGCCGGCGCCACCCCCGCCGGCTACGCCGCCCAGCCCGGCGACTGCAACGACAACAACCCCAACATCAACCCCGGAATGCCGGAAACACCCTGCAACAATACGGATGAGAACTGCAACGGCAATGCCGACGACCCCATCCTCCCGCCGCCGGCCACCGCCAACGATACGATCTGCTCCGGCGCCGATGCCTTTTTGCAGGCCACTCCCGGTTTCGACAAATTTATCCTTTGGTATGAAACTCCCACCGGAGGCGATCCCATCGGGGCGGGCGAGCTCTTCAGCCCCGCCGCTCCGCTGATAAATAACGGCCCGGCGCCCATGACCGTCACCTACTACGCCGAAGAAACCGACGGCTTCTGCACTTCCGGACAGCGGGCCGCCGCCACAGTGGTGGTCAACCCCCTCCCGGATGTAAGCACGGAAGGCCGGCCCGAAATATGCAGGGGAACGACATTTGACCTCGCCAGCCTGGCTATTGAAGACGCCAACTTTACCGGCAGCGCCATCACCTTTCACTCCGCCCTTCCGGCTACGGACGCCAACCTGCTGCCGTCTGCCATCGTCGCCCCGGTTCAGAATACCATTTATTACTTCAAGGCCACTACGGACGGAGGATGCACAGATGTGGGCAATGTAACCGTCCGGGTCCGCCCCGGCCCCAGCCTTGCCTTCTCTCCTGCCGACTCCTTTTCCCTCTGCCGGGACAACAGCACCCTGCTCAGCGTACAGGCCAGCGGAGGGCAACCGCCCTACTCCTTCCTCTGGAGTAACGGCGCTACCGGCAACAGCATTACCATTCAGGCCAACTCCACGCCGGGAACTACCGACCATTACGCCGTGCAGGTTACCGATGCGGAAGGATGCCTCACCATCGACAGCGCCCAGGTGAATACGACCGTCAGTATAGACTCCCTCCGGCTCTTCGTCACCAACGTCAGCACCTGCGCCGGCTCCGACGGCAGGGTAACCCTGGTCCCGCTGAACGGCACCAGCCCCTTTTCCTACCAGTGGCAGGGCAGTAACGGCATCAGCGGAGACACCTCCGGCATTGCGGATACACTGCGCATTTTTAACCTCTCCCAGGGCTCCTACCGGATAACGGTAACGGATAACTCCGAAGAAGCCTGCCGGCTCATCCTGCGGTCGGTCATCGTCAACGGGCCCGGCGCCGTGGTCCAGGATATCGATGTAGAAGATGTAAGCTGTGCCGGGGCCGCCGACGGACAGGCCTGCCTGGAAGTTTTCGGCGGGACGCCGCAGTATCTCTGGAGCAACGGCAGCACCCAGCAGTGCGCCTCCGGCCTTCCCGGCGGCGCCTATTCGGTAACCGTCACGGAAGGAATATGTGAGAGTGTGATCGAGGATATTATCATCGAAGAGCCGGACAGCCTCAGCGTAGTGGCCCACCTGCAGCCGCCCTCCTGTTTCGGGTCCGCCAACGGCTCCATACAACTCGAGGCCTTTGGCGGAACGCCCCCTTATTCCTTCCGGTGGAGCAGCGGCGCCGCCGGTGCAAATACAAATGACCTGGCGGGTGGGAACTATTCCGTCACCATTACCGATGCCAACGATTGTTCGCTCATCCGGGCCTTCACGCTCCCTGCGCCGCCCCTGCTGGTTGCCGGGCTGGACTCCCTGGCCGCTCCTTCCTGCCATGGCCTGGCCGACGGCTTCATTAAAGCCAGCGGGCAGGGAGGCGCTCCTCCCTATCAGTACCAATGGAGCAACGGCAGTAATGCTCCTCTCATCGTCAACCTGAGGCGGGGAAATTACACCCTGACGATTACCGACTTCAACAGTTGCCAGTCGGTCCGCTCCTTTTCTCTTAACGAACCCGCTCCGGTCAACCTGTCGGTTGTGGAGATCGTCCAGCCGGAATGCGTGGGAGATAAGAACGGGGAGATCGCGGTGGCGGCTTCCGGCGGAACGCCTCCCTTCCAGTACAGCTGGAGCGAGCCCGGAACCGACAGCATTCTGTTGAACCTGCCGGTGGGAACCTACTACGCCTTTGCCACCGACGCCAACAACTGCCCGCCGGACACGCTGGAGGTGGAGCTGTCGGCCGTATCCATCCTCGACCTGGATATTGCAGTCACTTCCCCCGCCTGCATCGGGCAGGAAACCGGGAGCATCAGCCTGCAGCCCAACGGCGTGCCGCCTTTTTCCTACACCTGGTGCCGTGGCGACACCACCCCGGTGATCAACGGGCTGGACACCGGCTACTACTGTGTGCGGATCGAGGATGGGGAAGGCTGCCTGTATGACACCTCTGTTGTCCTGACTGCCTTGCAGGTGTTTCAGTCCAGCATTAACGTGGTGCAGCCCACCTGCTTCGGCACCGGCGACGGGCTGATCGACATCAACCTGCTGCAGGCGGGCCAGCCGCCCGTCGAGTTCCGGTGGAACGACGGCGCCACCGGCGCTATGCGGCTGGACCTGGCCGACGGCGACTACACCGTCACCATCAGCGACGCCAACGGCTGCCGCTACATCCCGCCTCCCATAAGGATAGAGAGCCCGCCCCGGCTGGAGCTCGGCCTGGAAGGCGTGGGAGAGATCAACTGCTTTGGCGATTCCACCGGCTTCATCGAGGTGACCGTTCGGGGCGGCAGCCCGCCCTATGCCTACAACTGGGCCGGGCAGAACTTCACCGGAGAGGACCTCTTCAGCATTCCCGCCGGCAATTACCGCCTGCTGGTGCAGGACGCCAACTCCTGCCCCATCGACACTACCTTTACCCTCGGCCAGCCGCCGCCGCTTACCGCCGCTATCGCCGTTGCCGCTGACGACATCTGCGAGGGCGGCGCCGTACAGGAGCTGGCGGCTGAAGTGAACGGCGGGTCGCCTCCCTACGCCCTGCAATGGAGCAACGGCTCCACCGACACCTTCCTGGCGGGCCCGGAACCGGCCGACTATGTACTCAGCGTTACCGATGCCAATGCCTGCACAGCAGAGTCGCCTTCCATCAAGGTGGATGAAAATGTGGAGCCCTTCCGCCTGGAACAATTTTCCGTCGGCCAGGTGAGTTGCAACGGCGCCGATGACGGCTGCGCCACCGCTGTCGTCTCCGGCGGCTATTCCAATTACCGCTTCCATTTCAGCAACGGGGCCATCCGGCAGAACGTGGGCGACAGCGTCACCATCTGCGGCCTCTCTCCGGGCAATTACCGGGTGACGGTGACGGACCAGGCCACCGGCTGCACCGCTATTTCCACGTTGCTTCCCGTCAGCGAACCGCCTCCGCTCTTCTTCCGCCGCGACAGCATCGAGGAGGTCAACTGCTTTTCCAGTAACGACGGCGGCGTTTATACCACCGCTACCGGCGGCACTGCGCCCTACTTTTACACCTGGTTCGATGAGCGGGACACCCTCGTCGGTACCAGTGGAGACCTCCTGGATGTGCCTGCCGGAAAATACTTTGGTTATGTAACCGACATCAATGGCTGCACGGCCTCCGTCATGGGCACGGTGCCATCGGTGAGCGCCCTTATCCGTGATACGCTGGTAAATATTCAGCATGTGCGCTGCAAGGGAGAAGCCGACGGCGCCATCAGCCTGACGGTACTGGGCGGTTCGCCCCCCTTCACCTACCAGTGGAACAACGGCCGCTCCACCCGGGACATCAGCAACCTGCCGCCGGGCGCCTACAGCCTCACCGTCACCGACACCGATACCTGCGAGGCCATTTTCGGCAACTTCGTAGTGGAGGAGCCGGCTACCGTCCTGGAGGTGAACGTGGAGGCCGATACCATTTCCTGTTTCGGAGCGACGGACGGCGCCATCGAGGCCGGGATCAGCGGCGGAAGCCCGCCCTATACATTCGAGTGGTACTTCGAAGGCATGCTCATCCCGATGCCCGACACAAACCGGCTGGATGAGCTGGAGGCGGGCGAATACATGCTCATCCTTCGGGATTCCAATAATTGCGTACGGGAATATGAATTCGAGCTGCCCGAACCGGAGCGTATCAATATTTCCATCGACATCAGCCCGCCCAACGGGCAGCAGGGCGGAATGGCCACGGCTATCGTAACCGGCGGTGTGCCAGACTATAGCTTTCTATGGAATACCGGAGCTACGACAGCCACGATCCCTGTTATGGAAGGAGAGGAATACAGCCTGACTGTCACCGACCAGGCCGGCTGCCAGGCCACGGCCAGCATCATTGTCTCCTCCACCTTTGAAGCGGAGCTTATCCGCAGCGCCCGGCTGTTTCCCAACCCTACTTCCGGGGAGCTGTGGCTGGAGATACAACTGGCCGAAGCTATGCCGCTGGAACTGTATGTGCAGGATGCCCTGGGGCGGGTGTGGATGGAAAGGCCGCTGGATGCCCTGCCCGAACAACGGGTGCAGATGGATGCCGGGAGGCTGCCGGGCGGTGTGTACTGGCTGGTGTTGCGGTCGGAAGGGCGACTGGCGTATAGCGGGCGGTTTGTGGTGGGGTGGTAATTTTTAAGATTTTCCAGATTTCGAAAATCTGGAAAATCTGTACATTGGTGATATCAACCGGCCACTTAAAAGTGGCCAGTCCGAAGTAAAGATCTTCCAGATCCCGGAGATCTGGAAGATCTGTCCACTGGTAATGTAGCAACCGGCCACTTAAAAGTGGCGCGGTCCGATCACTCGATAATCTTAAACGTCGTCCTTCGGTTGGCCTGGTGCTCGTCCTCGGTGCAGCGGGCGCAGATGCAGTCCACTTCGGGCTGGCTTTCGCCGTAGCCGCGGGCCACGAGGCGGGCCGGGTCGATGCCGCTGGAGATAAGGTAGTCCACGGCCGACTGGGCGCGCTTCTGGGAGAGGTCTTCGTTGTAGCGGGTGGTGCCCCGGCAGTCGGTATGGGAGCCCAGCTGGATGCGGATATCGGGGTTGAGCTTGAGGTTGCGGGCCAGCTCGTTGAGCGTCGGTTCGGCGTCGGCGCGGATGTCCCATTTATCGAAATCGTAGTAGATGTTCTCCAGGGTGATCTCCTTGTCGAGGAAGATCTTATCGAGGACGATCTCGATCTCGAAGGTTTGCACCGGGTTGTTGGGGTCCCGGCCGATGCCGATGGTGGAAAAGAAGGCGTCGTTGTTGAGGTAGTTCTCCTTCGAGGCAAGGAAGTTGTAGTCGGTATTCTCCTCCAGCTCCAGGCGGAACATGCCGTCCTCACCCACAGTTACGGTTTCCTTCTTTTTATCGAACTGGATCACCACTTCCGAGCCGGGCAGCGGCTTTCGCCCCAGCACCTTGCTGTTGGGGTCGGTGGGGTTGTTGTATATTTTCTCCAGGACGTAGCCTTCCAGGATGAGCTTGTACTCGATCTCTTCGGGCACTTCCACCACCGGCGGCTCTGGGGGTACGACTTTGGTAAAGCGGTAGATATCGTCCCCGCCGATGCCGTCTTCCCGGGTGGAGGTGAAATAGCCCACCTGCAGGACGCCCTCGGGTTTTGGGGCGTTGTAGTCGATCACATAGCCGAAATCGTCCCTGCCGGAATTGATGGGCGCCCTGAGGTTGTAGGCAGGCGCCCAGGAGCCGTTGCTGAGCTGGTAGGTTCGGAAGACGTCGAGCCCGCCCATGCCGGTATGGCTGTCGGAAGCGAAGTAAAGGGTATCGCCGTCAATGAAGGGGAATTTCTCATCACCCGGCGTATTGACGGAGCGGCCGAGCAGTTGAGGCAGGCCCCAGTTGCCGTCGCCCCCGCGTTCTACAAAATAAAGGTCGTACCCGCCCCAGCCGTCGGGATGGTCGCTGGAAAAATAGAGGGTATTGCCGTCGGCGGAAAGGCTGGGGTGGACGTAGTTGACCCCTTCCTCGATGAAGGGCAGGGGGCGCGGCGCCGACCAGGTGTCGCCGGCGCCTTCGCTGACCATCAGCTTGCAGTAGGCGTCCTCGTATTTGTCCTTGCTGAAGCAACGCGTGAAATAGGCCTCGGAAAAATCCTTGTTGAAAGCGGCGGCGCCTTCGTTATTGTCGGTATTGAGGTTGTTGTCGAAACCGGTGACGCTGTTCGAGTTCAGGTCGACCAGGAAGAGGTCGGAAAAGGCGTTGCCGGTCCAGTTGTAGGTGTCCTCTCCGGTGCTGGCGGAACGGTCGGAGGTGATCACCAGTTTGTTGTCCTTATACACGGCCGGCGAATAATCGGCATTGCCGGTATTGAAGCTGAGCACTTCGATCTCGTACTCCGGCGGCAGGCCCTTCCAGCCCTGGGCGATCTGGCAGGCGCTGATCTCCCGGCGGTACTCATACGGGCTGCCGATCTCGATGCCCAGGTCTTTGAAGGCGCGCATGGCCTCCTCGTAACGTTCCGCCCGTTTGAGGGCGTAGGCGAATTCTTTCAGCGCATCCACCCCATATTGGTTGTCATAGGCGATGCGGTACCAGCGGATGGACTGGTCGCTCTTATTGAGGCGCTTGTAGGACTCTCCCAGCAGGAAGGCGATCCTGCCCTGCTCGACGCGGCTCTTGGCCTTGTCGTATTCCTTCTGCAGCAGGTCTACTGCAACTGCATATTGTTTGACCTCCACGGCGGTGCGGCCGTCTCGCACTTTCATGGTGTAGGTGCAGGCGGTGATCAATCCGATTATAAAGACGAGTAGTGTGAAATTCCGGGCCATAGTAGAGCTTTTTAGCCTCCCCCCAACCCCTCCGAAGGAGGGGGAGTTGCCACCCCATGGCAGCTTGTGGGCAAGGTTGACACTTAGGTAAAACGCCGGGGGGTAAAGTATTGTTGTCGGGAAGGCCACAGGCTTGAGGTATGGGATGTAAGATGGACTACTTATTGGTTGTTCCTTCGGCAAGCTCCGGGTAAAATTGGTTGATTGGTTGATTAAGTTAATTGGTTAATTAGGTTGATTGGTTGATTGGGCCAGGCAAGAGAGTGTTCAGAAATGTGTGTCTGCCAGCAAGTTTTGAAACACAGAGGCCACAGAGAGACACAGAGTATTCGCTTGATAGCGAATACTCTGCGTCGCCTGCGGTTAGAGATAAAAGCACACTATTTTGAACAGTCCCCCAGGCAATCCCTGCGCCACAAGAGCTGGCCTGGCCCAATCAACCCTATTAACCCCGGCGAGCCCGGCCGGAGCCCATCAACTCAATCAACCAACCACCGCATCCACCTCGACTTCCACGAGCATGCCGTGGCCGATCAGGCGGCTCACTTCCACCATGGTGGCGGCGGGGCGGATATTCCCGAATATTTCCCCGTGGGCCCGCCCGACGGCTTCCCACTGGCTGATGTCGGTGACGAACATGCGGGTGCGGACGACATTTTCGAAAGAAGCGCCGGCGGCGTCCAGGGCCCTGCCGATCTTTTCGAAGATGTATTTCGTTTGGGCGTAGGCGTCGCCCGGGCTGACGGTATTTCCTTGTTCGTCTGCCGCTGTGGTCCCGGCGACGTAGATGTGGTTGCCTACCTTCACTGCCCGGGAGTACCCGACGGTGGCTTCCCAGGGGGCGCCGGAAGAGATGAGTTGTCGTTTCATAAGTATAACCTTTTAATTGAAACGCAGGAATTGTCCGTTTTGCTTTATTTTGCCGGAAAAAGGCCAACCATGGAAGTCAACCCCGGCATCAAGCGCACTGCTGCAATGATCGTGCTCCGCCACGGAGAGGAATTCCTGCTGCTCAGGCGTAACAAAGAGCCCAACGCCGGCCGCTACGTGCCCATTGGCGGCAAGCTGGAGCCCCACGAACGCCCCATCGACGCCGCCATCCGCGAAACCTACGAAGAGGCCGGCCTCCGGATCAACAAAGGCCAGTTGCAGTACGCCGGCGTGCTGGCGGAGAGCTCGCCGACGAACTACAACTGGCTGTGCTTCATCTACGTCGTCGACATCAGCCGTATCCCGCCCCCACCCTGCGACGAGGGCGAGCTCGAATGGATATCCTTCGACAGGATCCCCGATATTCCAACGCCGCCCACCGACTGGCAGATCTACCGGTACCTGATGCGCCGGCAACCCTTCGCCCTGGATGCGGTTTATGACGAACACCTGAATCTGCTGGAAATGAGAGAAGAGATCGGGGGGGAAGTGGTTTGGCGGAGGGATTGAGAGCATGAATCCCTTTAGTTCCTTTATTTATCTTTTCCGGGGTTCAGCTAAATGGAGGCCATCTCGACGAAGCTCTCCCGCTCAAGGCTGTCGTAGAAGTGCTTCAGGTAGCGGATCACCTCTTTGCGGGAGCCTTTATCCAGCAGGGAAAACTCCTCCACGCATTGAAACAATTCTTCTCTTTTGGATTTAAATAGCCGGATGGTATTTTCCAGTTGTGTACGGCCGGATTTTTCTCCCATGTAGACCCTTTCTCCGACGAAACGCTGCCCGACGTTCTCATTAGGCACCGCATAATTGGCATTCACCAGGCCGGAAAAGTCAAAATCGTAGGGGGTGATCCAGTAATTGCCGCCGTCCAACGGCTTCATGATCTTCAGGTTGCGGCTCATTTCCAGCGACCAGTCGGTATTGCCGATCATGTACTGGAACAAGGCGTGGGTGAGGTACACATCCTGGTCGATCCGGGAGGCGTCCAGGCCGTAGCACTCTTCACACTCTTCACTGTCCTGCCGGGCGGCCAGCTCGTCGGTATCTTCCAGCAGGATGCCGTATTTTGTGAAGCGGGTGTCACTGCCCGTGTCGATATAGGTAATTTCAACCAGCTGAGCCCGGTAATTCAGGGGAGTCAGTTTGCTGTAAAGCTTATAGGCCAGGTATTCGCGAAGCACGGCATCTTCACCTTCCTCTCCTTCCTGGCAATGAGTGACGAGCTTGATGTCATCGAAAGGAAGCAGGCCCTGTGCTTCCAGGCCCTTTTTGGAAAAGTCGATCTTGATGGGAGGGAAATCGCAGATGCGCCGGCGGAAACGCCCGCGGACATTCACTTCCACATTCCATTCCTGGCCCCGTCCCTGCTTATCTGTAAAGCGGAAGACGGCAGGTTGTTCCTTGTCGTTTTTCACATGGCTTTCCAGGACGGACAGGCTGAGTTCGAGTTCCACCTGCAGGACGCCTTCGCGTTCCAGCTCATTGAAGATGGTCTGAGAATTGGCTGAAATCCAGCCGGGCGCCAAACATATCGCCAGTAAAAGGGTTGCAAAAAAGGTTTTCATGATAGAATTTCACTTTTCACTTTCAATGTCGGATAATTGGATGGGGCCAGGCGCAAAAAGGTTACACCAAAAGTGAAGTTTTTACCGGCCGGGGTCAAGTATATTTGATCAAATGCCCGTTTGTCTTTATCAACTGAGGGTTTCCGGCGAGAGAAGCGGGAAATTATTTTTTTTCTGAAACGAACTCCTTATTTTTGGGCATCCCAGTCATTAGTTCTGCCCGGCCATAGCCATTTTCCCGTTCTTTTCTATTGAGAAATCATAAATCAACTATTTACTACATATGGAAAAAACCAAGATCACTTTAGAACAGGTTTTTGCGATGGACCTGCCTCCGATCATTGTTTATGCAGCTCCGGCCATGATCTCTCTGGTGTTCCTGGAGTATTTCCTCCGGCTCTATCACAACAGGAAAGATTATGATAAGCTGGACGGGCTGGCCGCCGCCGGTGTAGGCGTAGGCAACCTGCTCTCCACCGCACTCACCAAGGCCGCCACTTTCGCAGCTGTCCTCTTTGCCTATAACCTGGTGCCCTGGAGTATCCCCACTACCTGGTGGTCATACCTGCTGTGTATCGTATTTCTGGATTTCTGCCGGTACTGGGCGCACCGCATCGCCCACGAGCAGCGGTTCTGGTGGGCGACCCACGTTACGCACCACTCCTCAGAACAATATAATTTCACGGTATCTTTCCGCCTTTCCTGGATACAGCAGCTCAAGGTGATCTTCTTCCTTCCGGTAGCGCTGGCGGGTTTCCACCCGGTAGTGTTCTTCATCTGCCACCAGATCGAAGTGCTCTACCAGTTCTGGATACATACCGAACTCATAAGGAAGTTGCCGCGGCCCATCGAATTCATATTCACTACCCCGTCCCACCACCGCGTACACCACGCCAAAAACGGGAAATACCTGGACAAGAACTACGGCTCCACCTTCATCATCTGGGACCGCATGTTCGGCACTTTCCAGCCCGAAGAAGAACGGCCGGAATACGGTATACTCAAGCCCGTCAACTCCTACAACCCCGTTTATCTGGTCTTCCACGAAGCCATCGACATAGCAAAAGACATGGCGAAGTACCGCTCTCTCAAGGCGTGGCGGCTGATCCTTTTCGGAAGCCCCGGCCTGACGCTCGACAAGAGCATCTACGCTAAAGCGGCCGGTATCGAGGCAGAGGGAGAGCCTGAACTGAAAGGGGAAGCCGAAGTGGTACGGGCTTCTCAGGAATAACGGGCTACCTGAAGGTGGGGCGTGCGAAAAGAAAGAGCTTTCCCGGAACTCCGGAAAAGCTCTTTTTCAAATAGGGGAACCTGTGATCCATTTGGTTGAAAGAGGCTCCCTGCAAATAGCATTGCATTTTTTTACAGGTTGTTCATGTGTTTATTGACACAAGCCCGGTGCAAGGGTTAAAAAAGGTTTCAGGTGTTTTCCCCGGGAATAAAACCTGCTGCAATTTATTTCAAATTCCTATCTGAGATATGGACTTATCTTTCAAAAACCTGGACATATATTGCATTTTGGGCTGAAAGTGCTATTTTCATAGTGCCAATCTCGAACAGGAAACACGATGACAGCTTTAAAACCATTCCTCAGTTATTTCTACGAGTGGGAAAAAACGACACCCAACGAAGTATATCTGCGGCAACCCTTCGGGGATACCTGGGAGGAATACACCTGGGCCGAAACCGGGCAGATGGCCCGCCGCCTGGCCGCCGGGCTTCGCTCTCTCGGCCTGCCTGCCGGCGCCCACATCGGCATTGTATCCAAGAATTGCCGGGAGTGGATCATCGCCGACCTGGCCATCATGATGGGCGGCTACGTATCGGTGCCTTTTTTCCCCACCCTCCGTTCGGATCAGATCCGCGAAGTGCTGGAGCTGGGCGATGTGCAGGCCCTGTTTGTGGGCAAGCTGGAAGGCTGGGAAGAGATGAGACAGGGAGTGCCCGACGATATGCCCATCATCGCTTTTCCCCATTACGAGGGCAACTCCCGGGTGAACGAAGGAGAACAATGGCATGATCTTATCGGCCGGTCCGAACCCCTGGCGGGAAGCCCCCTCCCCGATCTGGACAGCCTGTTCACCATCATCTTCACCTCCGGCACCACAGGCACACCCAAGGGCGTGATGCTCAGCTACCGCAAGCCGGCGGAGCTGGTAAAAATGGAAAAGGAAGAGGACCTGCTCAGGCTGCGTTCCGGCAAGAACAGGCTCATTTCCTACCTGCCGCTCAACCACATCGCCGAACGGGCGCTGACCGAGGTGCTGAGCATCGTCTACCGCGGGCAGGTATCATTTGTGGAAAGCCTGGATACCTTCGCCGCCAACCTGCAGGCCATTCAACCTACCCTGTTCTTCGGCGTGCCCCGGATCTGGACGAAATTCCAGCTGGGCATCCTGGAGCGCATGCCGCAGTCCCGGCTCAACCTCCTGCTGGGCATCCCCGTCCTCTCCGGCATCGTCAAAAAGAAGATCCGGCGGGCCCTGGGGCTCAGGCACGCCCGCATACTGATCACCGCCGCCGCCCCCATGCCCGACAACATGAAGGCCTGGTACCGGCGCCTCGGCTTCAACATACAGGAGATATACGGCCTGACCGAAACCTGCGGCGGCTTCACCATGACCCGCGAATGGGAGGACGCCACCGGCACCGTCGGCCGCGCCCTGAAAGGGGCCGAAATGAAGGCCTGCCCCGAAACCGGAGAGGTGCTGGCCCGCGGCCCCTGGTTCATGGACGGCTACTACAAAAACCCGGAAAAGACGGCCGAGGTGTTCCGCGATGGTTGGTTCCATACCGGCGACAGCGGGCGGATAGATGAAAAAGGGTTCCTCCACCTGGCCGGCAGGGTATCGGAAGCCTTCAAGACCGCCAAGGGCAAGTTCGTCGTGCCGGCCCCCATCGAATGGGAGTTCGCCGGCAACCCGGACATCGAACAGGTCTGTATCACCGGCCTGGGCCTGGCCCAACCCATCGCCCTGGTCGTGCTCTCCGAACTGGGGCGCGCCAAAGAACGGCACGCCATCGAACAGAGCCTGCGGGAAACCCTGGATGCCGTCAACCAAAAACTGGCCAACTACGAAAAGGTGGCCACTATGGTCATCACCCGGGAGCTGTGGAGCGTGGAGAACGGCCTGCTGACGCCTACGCTGAAGGTGAAGCGCAATGAACTCGCCGGCCGGTACGGGCTCCATTTCGAGGACTGGCTGGTGGCCAAAGAGGTGGTGGTGTGGGAGTGAAGGGGGTAAGGAGTGAAAGAGTGAAGGAATAATTTTTTGTTATCTTTAATAATATGAAGAAGTACCACATCGGCATACAGGATTTTCGCGAGCTTCGCAGAGGAGGATATCTATATGATGTTCGAAAGCTTCACCATCGATGACCTCAACTGGCTGGCGCTCCTCTTTCAGACAGGCTACCTCACCATTCTGAATTATGATCCGGAATTCAGGCTCTATACCCTGGGGTATCCCAACCTGGAAGTGAAAGACACCATGCACCAACACCTGCTGGCAGCATTCCGCGAGACAACCGCCACCGACAGCTTACCTCTGCTCATCAGGATGAAAAAGGCGCTGGATCAGGGCGGCCTTGAACGGACGGTAGAACTCATCGACGTTCTCTTTTCCACGATCCCCTACCAACCCTTCCAGCAAAAGCAGGAGGCTTTTTTTCATGCCGTACTACACCTTTCGTTCTCGGGGATCGGCATGTTCGTTCAATCGGAGGTGAGCACGTCGAAGGGAAGAGTGGACACTGTAGTGCATACCAAAGACAGGATATACATCATGAAGTTCAAGCTCGATGCCTCGGCGGAATCGGCGCTTCAGCAGATCCGGGAGAAGCGTTATGGCAGCCTCTTCCTCGGCGGAGATAAGGAGGTCATTGCCCTGGGCGTGAGCTTCAGCTCTACGGAAAAAGCAGTGGCGGAATGGGAGGCAGTTCCGTATGAAACCCTGTTGGTAGAAGGCTAGGCAGAAAGGCACGCTATGGGAACAACAATCTAACAACCCAGCCATCAAACCATTGACTCAGAGCAGGTTCCCCGGCACAATGCTTCCGATGCAGTGTCAAATGGAAAGAGATTCGCCCTTCCTGGCTACCACCCCGCATTCAACCCTCCGGCAAGCCCCTGCCGGTATTTTTCCTCGTCGAATTCATACAGCCAGGGCGATTTGTGCGCCCCTCCCGTCCGCCGCTCTCCGGTGCGGATGAGGATGCCGTAGCCCGTCATTTTGCGCTGGAAGTTACGGCGGTCGAGTTTCTGGCCCAGGAGGGTTTCGTACAGGGCCTGCAACTCGGGCATGGTGAACCGGCGGGGAAGGAGGTTCAGGCCAATGGGCTGATAGTTGAGCTGCCGCTTGAGCGTTTCGTGGGCCTTTTCCAGTATGCGGGCGTGGTCGAGCATCAGCTCCGGCAGGGCGCTGATGGGGCGCCACTCACAGGACTCGGAGAGGTAATCGGGCTGGGGCGCCTCTACCTGCGAATACTCCACCAGGGCATAATACCCCACCGTGACAAACCGTTGCCTGAACCAGCCGGCGAGTTCCTTTTCGATAACGCCTTTCTGCACCAGGCCGTCCACATGGCCTTCCTCTCCCCGGCAGGCATCCCCGAAAAGGTAAAACTGCTGGAGAAAGATATCCTTCAGGCCCGTTCTTTCCCGCAGGACGCGGACGGCAGCCTTGTCCACATCCTCCTCTTTCTCCACAAAACCACCCGGAAGGGCCCATTTATCCATGTTCTTCATTTTCAGGAGCAGGGCTTTCAGCTCATTCTGGTGAAACCCCAGGATAACGCAGTCTACCGACAGCCCCGGATGAAATTTGTCCACGCTTAAGGCCGGCATGATATTTTTTTTCTCAAAGATGGTAAAAACTGGCCAATTATCGTACCTTTATTGCGTCAAAGTGACACATTAAATTAAAAAAAGATTTCCCCTCATGAGAAAAACTTCCAGCATCTTCCTGGCCCTGAGCCTGGCCTGCACGCTGAATCTGGCCGGGCAAGCCGCCTACCGGGACCTCAACAACAATGGCGAAAAGGACCTATACGAGGATCCGCAGGCGCCGATCGCCCAACGGGTGGAGGACCTTCTTTCCCGCCTCTCCCTCGAACAGAAGGCCGGCCTTGTCGTGGGTATGGGCATGGCCATCCCCGGGTTCTCGAAAGCCGAAAAGCCGGAAAAAGTGCCGGGAGCGGCCGGCAGCACCTATGACATCCCCGGGCTGGGCATTCCCGGCATAGTACTGGCGGACGGCCCTGCCGGCCTGCGCATCGAGCCGGTGCGGGACAGCAGCAGCGGCAAAACCTATTACTGCACCGCTTTCCCGATCGCCACCCTCCTGGCTTCTTCCTGGGATACCGGGCTGGTAGAGGAAGTGGGAAAGGCCATGGGCCGGGAGGTCAAAGAATACGGAGTGGATATTTTGCTTGCTCCGGGAATGAACATCCACCGCGACCCGCTTTCCGGGCGCAATTTCGAGTATTATTCCGAGGACCCGTTCCTGAGCGGGTACATGGCCGCGGCCATGGTCAACGGCATCGAGTCCAACGGCGTCGGCACTTCCATAAAACACTTCGTCGCCAACAACCAGGAGACGAACCGTATGCTGGTCAATGTGGTTGCCGGCGAACGGGCGCTGCGGGAGATCTACCTGCGCGGTTTCGAGATCGCCGTAAAGGAGGCCCAGCCCTGGACGGTCATGAGTTCCTACAACAAGGTGAACGGGCCCTACACCTCACAGAACGGAGAATTGCTCAACACCATCCTTCGCGAGGAGTGGAGCTTTCAGGGGCTGGTCATGACCGACTGGTTTGCCGGAAACGACCCCCTGGCCCAGATGCGGGCGGGCAACGACCTCATCATGCCGGGCAACCCCATGCAGCGCAAGGCTATCCTGGAGGCGGTTGAAAAAGGCGAACTGGACGAAAGTATCCTGGATGGAAACGTAAGCCGTATCCTTGCCACCGTCCTGCAATCGCCCTCTTTTGAAGGCTATCCATACTCAGACGAGCCGGCCCTTACCGCCCACGCCGCACTGGCCCGCCGGGCTGCCGCCGAAGGGGCGGTGCTCCTGAAAAACGACGACGCGCTTCCGCTGAACCCGGCGGCCGGCAAGATCGCCGCCTTCGGGAACGGCTCCTATGAATTCATCGCCGGCGGCACCGGCAGCGGAGACGTGAATGAAGCCTACACCGTCGCCCTGGCCGAAGGGCTGGAAAAGGCCGGGCGCCCGGTAGACGCCGAAGTGAAGGCCGTTTATGAAAAATACATCGCAGCGGAAAAGGCCAGGCAGCCGAAAAAACAATTCTTCTTCGAACAGACGCCGCCTATTCCGGAAATGCCCATCGATAAAGGGCTGGCCGCCGCCAAAGCCCGGGAAACGGACATCGCCCTCATCACCATCGGCCGCAACTCCGGAGAGCTACAGGACCGGAAACAAGAGGGGGACTTCTACCTCACCCAGGCTGAAAAAAATACGATCAAGGCCGTTGCCGACGCCTATCACAACGAAGGCAAAAAGGTGGTGGTGATCCTCAACATCGGCAACGTCATCGAGACGGCCAGCTGGCGGGACTGGGCAGACGCCATCCTCCTGGCCTGGCAGGGCGGGCAGGAAGCCGGCCATGCCGTAGCCGATGTCGTCCTCGGCAGGGTATCCCCCTCCGGCAAGCTGCCCACTTCCTTCCCCATCCGGTACGACGATGTACCCAGCGCAAAGAACTTCCCCGGCGAAGAACTGCCCGGCGCGGAGGAACAGAAGATCAGCCTCTTCAGCATGGGCAAACCCTCGGAAGTGGTTTATGAGGAAGGCATCTACGTGGGCTACCGCTATTATGAGACTTTCGGTGTGGAAACGGCATTCCCCTTCGGGTACGGCCTGTCTTACACCAGCTTTTCCTATAAGAACCTGAAACTCGACAGCGATAAATTCGACGGCGCCCTTACCGCTTCCATTGATATCGTCAATACCGGAAAAACAACGGGAAGGGAAGCCGTTCAGCTCTACCTCTCCGCCCCGGCCGGAAGCCTGCATAAGCCGGCCATGGAACTGAAGGGCTTCGCCAAAACCAAACTGCTGAAGCCCGGCGAGACGCAAACCCTGACGATCACCATCGGAGAAAAGGAACTGGCCTCCTTCGGCCCGGGCCGAAACGCCTGGATCGCCGAGCCGGGAACCTACACCGTGAAAATCGGCGCTTCGAGCGAAGACATCCGGGCGGAGGCAGCGTTCACCCTGGAAAATGAGATCGTAGTGGAAAAAGTGAACCCGGTACTGCTGCCGGGAAGGAAGATCGAAGAGATGGTTCCGGCAAGCACGAAATAAAAAGCACAACCATGAAAATCATTAACCTGCTGTTACCGGCCCTCCTGTCATTTTCCTGGCAGGGGGGCGCCCAATCCCCGCCTGCTCTTCACACCTATACGGCGGCCAAAGACGTCGTCTGGGCCTCGCCCGGCGGCTTCAACCTGACGATGGACATCTACACGCCCGATACCGGGAAAAAGAAGTACCCGGTACTGGTGATCTTTCACGGCGGCGGCTGGCTGATCAACAACAAATCGATCATGGATCAGATGGCGCAGTACATCGCCGAACACGGAGAGTACGTGGTGTGTAACGTCAACTACCGCCTGTTGGTGGACAACGGCAACACCGTCACGATGGACCAGATCGTCGAAGACGCCTTCGGCGCGGTATTGTGGATCAAAGACAACATCAAAAAGTACAAAGGCGACAAGAAAAAGATCGCCGTTACCGGCGACAGCGCCGGCGGCCACCTGGCCTCGATGGTGGTGGTGATGGGCAACCGGCTGAGCTCCGCCGGCTTCGATGCAGACCCCCCGGGTTTCAACCCCAGCTACCTGCCGCGTGGGAAAACCGCCGAGAAGGTAGCCGGAAAAGCCGGCCTTGAAGTGCAGGCCGCCATCATCAGCTACGGCGCCTTCGACATTTACGAGGCCTGCCTGGGTGATTTCGAAAAGCCTTCCAATTTCTTCTGGCAGATGGGAGGAGCGGAGGCACGGCCCATCTTCGGCGCGCCGTTCAATGCGGAGGACAACCCCGAGCGCTACAAGGCGGTGTCTCCCATATACCACCTTCCCGATGCCGCCGGGCGAAAGCTTCCCCCCCAATTGCTCACGGTAGGGTCGGAAGACAACCTCACGACGCCGGAATCGGTGAAAATGTACCGGGACAAACTGCAGGCGGCGGGCCATCCGGTAGAGTACTGGGAGTACGAGGGGCGCCCCCACGCTTTCCTGGATTCGGGGGCCAACCCCTTCCTGGGCACCAGCTTCGAAAAGGATGCCCCGGAAGCCATCGACAGGATGATCGCTTTTCTGAATTCGGTTTTTTATTAATGGTTGACCCGCTTCAGAATATACGGCCTCCCGATAAATACAAGTACGATCAGGCCCAAAATGACAAGAAGCGGCGCCGGCCGCGACTGCAGCTGCTCCCAGGAGGACAGCAGCATGGCCAGCAGGCAACCCAGGGCGCCGATAAGGCAAAAAATCCGGTATTTTACCTTCTGCAGGTAAGCCAGGAAGTTGACGATGCCGAAAGTGATCAGGAAGATCAGGCTGGCGGCATCCACCAGCGCCCCCAGCGAACCAATAACCGCCAGTACGGCCGCGAGGGCCCCAATGATCAGAATGGCGTAGTACGGTATGTTGCCATCGTTCTCGATAGCGAAAATATGGGGCAGGTCTTTCTTCTCCGCCACGTTCTCCATCAGGCGGGCGGTGGAGAACAGGGTGGCGTTGATGGCCGATCCGGTGGAAAAGGCCGCGGCGAGGGTGACCAGGAACAGGCCACCCGTGCCCAGCGCCTTCTGGCCGGCAATGGACAGGGCGATCTCCTTTTTTTCGATCAAAGCTTCCGCCCCCACCAGCATGGAAGCGCCCACGGTGACCAGGATATAGATGACGATCACGGAAATGACTGCCGTAATGGTCGCCCGGGGCAGGATCTTTTTGGGGTTGCGGATGTCCTCATAGTCGTAAGACAGCAACTGGAACCCCTCATAGGCCATAAAAATGGTGGCCGCCCCGACGATGGCCGCCGTAAAGGGCCGGCTTTCGATGCCCTCCGTCAGCCCCGCCGGGTTCCATTGCGCCAGCCCGAAGAGGGACAACCCCAGCAAAACGAACAGTTTTCCCCAGACGGTGATGATCTCCAGGCGGGAGGAATCGCCCACGCCCCGCATGTTTACCAGGGCCAGGATGGCGATGACGGCGAATCCGAGAACCCGGGGCAGCCAGCTCCCGAAGTCGAACACGTGGGCCACGTAATGCCCGAAGGTGAAAGCGTATACCGAAATGGTCAGCACATAGCCCAGGATGAGCACCCAGGACAGGCTGCCGGCGAAGCCCTCGTGGTTGATCTCGCTCAGAAAGACAAAGGCCCCGCCGCTCTTCTCGTATTTGATGGACAACCGGCTGTAGCTGTGGGCGGAGATCAGGGCGATCAGCCCGGCAAAAAGGAAACTCGCCCAGGCCCAGTGCCCGGCCGTGTTGATCACCACGCCCAGGACGGAGAATATCCCGCCCCCCACCATGCCGCCTACGGCCATGGACCAGGTGGCGTTGAAACCCATTTTTTCGGTTTGTTGGCTCATAAGTATTTTATTTTCTGACCAGCACCCGATAGCCCCAGGGCTCCAGTTCCAGCAGATCTTCTCCTTCCAGCATATAACCATTGCCGGAGAACAGCTCCGCATACCGCCCTTTGTGGTATTCCGCCTCCAGCCGCACGCTCACCGCCTGATCGCTGAAATTGATCACCGTCACCACCTTATCGCCGTTCTTCTCGCGGGAAAAGGAGAGGACGTATTCCATTTTGTCGTTCTTGACCCGAACCATCGGGCCGCCCCATTTGCCGTTCCACAGAGCCTGGTTCCGGTGTTTAAGATCGAAAAGTTTTTTGTAGATGTCCGCATTTTCGTGCGCTTTCCACTCGATGGGGTCCTTTTCGAAGAAGTCCAGGGAGCGGGCCAGGCCGGCCTCCTGGCCGCTGTACACCAGGGGCATGCCGTCGATGGTTCCGCAGAGCACCATGGCGGCGTGCAGGCCGTCGCCGAAGTTGGCGTACTGGTTGCCCTCCCAGGAGTTCTTGTCGTGGTTGTCGGTAAAGGCCATGCGGTAGGCGTTCTCGGGGAAGACGCTGACGTGCTCGGCGATGTACCCCTCCGTCAGGCCCTTGATGTCGCGGCCCTGGGTGGTGATGGCGTGCAGGTGATCCCAGAGCGTCCAGGCGTAAGTCATGTCGAAGGCCCGTTTGTGGAGGTCTTTGTACTCCGATTCGGCCAGCATAAAGACGGGTTTGATGGCGTCCAGTTCCTTTCGGGCGTTCTCCCAGAATTCGATGGGCACGAAGCTGGCCACATCGCAGCGGTAGCCGTCGATGTCCGTTTCGGCTACCCAGTATTTCAGGGCTTCCGTCATGTACCGGCGCAGGCCGGGTTGGCTGTAGTCGAAGTCGACGATGTCGTCGTAGTCGCGCCAGGGCGTCGACTGGAAGTTGCCCTCCGGGGTTTTGATGTACCATTCCGGGTGCTCGGCCACCAGGGGGTTGTCCCAGGCGGAGTGGTTGGCCACCCAGTCGAGGATGACGTACATGCCCATGCCGTGGATCTTTTCCACCAGGGACCGGAAGTCCTCCATCGTCCCGAATTCCGGGTTGACGCCGTAGTAGTCCTGCACGGCGTAGTAGCTGCCCAGCGTACCCTTCCGGTTCTTTTTCCCGATGGGGTGGATGGGCATCAGCCAGAGGATGTCGACGCCCATGTCTTTGAGGCGGGGCAGGTGGGCCTCGAAGGCCTTGAAGGCGCCTTCGGGGGTGTATTGGCGGATGTTAACTTCGTAGATGGTGGCGTTTTTCGTCCATTCCGGGTGTTCGATCCCGACGTAGGGTTGGGGGAGGTAGCGTTCGTCCATAGAGGGTGGTTCAGGGTTGTCGGTTGGGGTGGGCCGGCAGGCGGCCAGGGAAAATAGGGCAAAGAAGAAAAGAGTTTGAAATGGCCTCATGGTGTGTTTTTTCGGGCTTAATACTCCTTTGTTAACATAAAGACAGCCGCGTCGCGGCGACATAACTTAGCCTTGGGCGCAAGCCCAAGGCGTGAGGACAACCGGTTGTCAAGCTGCGTAGCTGCGACACAAAACGCTCTGTCGCTCCTCGCCCCTGCGCCAATGCCGGTAACAATCGGAACGGCCGACGGCGTACGGAGCTAAATGCTTTATTTTTCCATCCGGGATATACCGAACGCTGTGCGTACCACGCCCCCCTTGAGACAGGGGTGATTGGTTCTGGGCAAAAAAGCCTCGGAGAGGCGTAATGTTGTTAGAAGAAAAGTTTTGCCTTGCCTTTAGCTCCAGCGGAGCGAAATGTTATTTGGAAATCTATTCATGATGATGGCCTACATTTCGCTACTCCGTAGCTGTTTTTTACGCCTGGCATCAATTACTAACAACATTAGGCTCCTCCGGAGCTGTGTTCAATAGAACCAATCACCTCTGCCCTTGAGGCGGGTAGGGCGGTGATTTGCCCTTCTTCGCGGCGCATTCTCACCCCCTAAATCCCCCTCAAGGGGGACAGGCTTGCTGGAACCTCCCTTGAGGGCAGGCGTGGCAGTGCTTTCCGGCAAGAGAGGAGACAAATCGCAACTGCGCCCCAGGCATTACCTCCTCCTTTTTCCACCCTGCCTTCTCAATAAGACAAACAGGACGATCAGCACGATAAGCAGCACCCACATGCCGATGCCGTAGGGGTCGTCCCCAAATAATGAACTATCTGCAAGGAACATACTTTAAGCCTTTATTCCAAAAATATATGTTCTACTCCCAAAATACCCATTTTCCATAAAACATACTGATTATAACGGATTGCCTGGCTGCAATGACGTATGTCCCGGATCAGAGACGAATAGCCAACGCTAACTCGGTTCGCCAAAATTTTTTGGCGTCGAAGACGATAACCCCATTTTCCCCGATAATCCTTATATTATAGCACTGTTGCCTCCGGCAGGGCAATACGCCCTTTCCGCCCTTGCCGGAGTAACCAAACACACCATCCATGAGCGAAGAAAGAAACGACAAGGCCGCCCCCACCCCTTCGGGCGGGCCCGAACCGGAAAGCCACCGGGCGGAAGGCATGGAAGCCGCCGGCCAGGAGGCCGAAGAACCCACAGACATTCAGGAGCAGGCCGAGGAGCACGAGGCCCGGCAGGCCAGGAAGTTCGGCGCCTTCGCCGGCGTCTTCACCCCTACCCTGCTGACCATCCTCGGGGTGATCATGTTCCTGCGGGAGGGGTGGATCGTGGGCAATGCCGGCCTGGGCGGCGCAAACCTGCCGGGCGGCCACGGTAGGCGAGCTGACGTCCAACTATACCATCATGATCGGCCGCGCCTTCTGGGGGCCGGCGGTATGCGCATCAGGTTCGTATGTTAAGGCGAGGCGTTAGAAGGCTTCCCGGGTGTTGGAACTCCCCCAAACCCCCTCTTGTTCAAATTATGGCCCGGGGGAAGAGGGGGCTTTGCCAGGCAGGGGCTGCTTAGTGTTAACACCTAAACCTGATGCACATGGGGCACGGCGGTTCTCGCCGGCCCCGGGCTGGTTCGCCGAACGGGCCCGGAAGGGGGAGCCGCGCAACGCCAGCTACTTCACCGCCGCCATCGTCCTGTCCGCCATGTCCATCATCAACCCCACCTTCAGCCTGCTGGCTGCCGGCGTCGTCACGGCCATCTACTTCGTGCTCATGAAGCGGCGGCTGGCCGCCGACGATTCCGAGCGCTACGCCAGCAACGCCCCGAAGCGGGCCTCAACATATTCCCCCTGCCGGCAGAGCTCGACGCCGACTTCCTCTGGAAACTGCGCGACGCCACCGGCTTCTCCTGCCTGTTTACGCAGGACAGCGGGGACGAGAGCGCCCTGGCGTAACGGCCACTCCGCCAGAGGTAAACCGTCGGGAACAGGGCAAAGGCCAGGAAGAATACCGTGGGGGCGGTGACTGCGGTGAGCAGCCCCCTCACCAGAGAGAAGGCCAGGAGCGGTGATGGTTACTGCTTTTCATCCTGCAGAAAGGTTTTGAAGGAACTTGTAACTGTTCAGCATAATGGTTATTTGGCTCCTGGCGCGAAATTCTGCAGGCTTTTTTCTGCCGGAACCCCTTCTCATTCCCCTTGAAAGGGGAAAGATGGCTTACAAAATTTCGCGCCAGGAGCATCTTGAGCCTCATGCTGTATAGTTCCGGGAACTTTTTATTCAAAAATATTCCCTATCTCTTTGACATTTAGCCATTTCCCTCCTATCTTCGACCGCAGGTTTTCATATACATTTATCCTGTATGTAGAAGCGGCCGCCGCCGCCGGACACACGAAACCCCTACCGATAGACATCGGGGTATACTTTCCACCTCCCAAAAAGAAAGAGGCGGGTCCCTGTGTGATAAACACAGCTCATCCCCCCGGAGCTGCTCGCCTGCGTAGAGCATCCTTGGAAGGGGGTGTTTTTGTTATGCTGGCTAATGATTTGTGGTTTTATGGAGTTTGGAGGAAAGACTCGCTAGAAAAAGTGATAGTTTTGGGACTTGATATTAAGTTGAGATTTATGGGCTCTAAGCGCACTATGATAGTGATAAAAAAAAAAGTCCTTGGTCAGAACCTTAAACCGCAAGAACATATATTTAAAAAAATTACACATGAAGAAGATTTATGATTTTTTCTCGATAGGCATCTTTCAGAGTAGGTTTAAAGGCAATTTGAAGTTTTTAGTTGCTTTGTTATTAATAGCTCTAATCAACAACGCGCTCGTTGCCGATTGTTCATTTGTAAATTCCTCTACATCAACCAATCCGTTTGCTGGCTGTAGTGGGATTGTAACGATCACTGGAACATTAACAGTTGATGGTAATTACGACGTAAATTCAATAGCTCCCGGTATTACAGAGGTCAGGGTTAATGGTGGAACAATAAACTTTACTGGAAATTTCACCTTAACACTTCCTAATAGTTCAACTTTAACCCTATCAAATGGAGGTTCAGTAACAGCCAGTACATGCAATTCCAATAGGATAATAGTAATTGGATCTTCAATAGCTTCCTGCAACGGAGGCGGAGGAGGTACAGATTTTTCATTTTCTCAAGTAAATACAGCTGGTGGATTCAATTCAATTGGATTATTACCCATTGAATTACTAATCTTCGATTCCCAGGTTTTTCTCACCTCCATCCACCTCCACTGGCGCACCGCCACCGAGCAAAACAACGACTACATGGCCGT
>CAYQKY010000062.1:31540-40786 GCA_964418125.1 uncultured Phaeodactylibacter sp. | reverse complement strand
CTCCGGCTCTCCGGGCAATCCCATGGTTTTAGCCCTGGATTCGCATATTGTTATAGGGTTATATGGTTGGGCTATACGGGTACTGCAGGCAGGGGCTCAGGTACCTGGACAACAATACAACAATATATTTTCTCCCCTCACCGCACGATCAGCAGGGGCAGTTTATTGAAGCGTTCGGCCAGTTTTTCGGTGACGCTGCCGAAGAGGAAGGTTTCGAAAGGAGAGTGCCCTTTGGCGCCCATGATGAGCAGGCTGTTCCTTTTTGCCATGGCAAAGTCTTCAATGTGAGCAGCAATATCATGCTGTTTATTTTCGAGAAAGTTCATTTCGAACTCGTCTTTGGAAAGGCCATTATCCTTGACGAAGCTATCGAAGGCGATCTGTGCTGACTCCATGAGAACGCCGCGGTAGCCCTTTCCCGGGCGGGAGCGGGAGTAATAATCTTCGGGGGGCAGGTCTACAATGTAAAGGCCATAGACAATGGTGTCTTCCTGGCGGTTTTTGACAGACAGCGCTGCATTTACGGCGTGCAGCGAATGTTCGGAAAAATCGACAGGTACGACGATGTTTTCAATTTCGCCGAAACCACCTGCCGGTATGAACATGATATTACACCGGGCATTGCGGGCTACCCGCCGGGCGGTAATGCCGCTGCCCTCGCTGGTCTCTTTTTTGCCGACGATGAGAAGGTCGGCCTCCTTGACTTTTGTCCAGTGCAGCAGCTTCTCATAGGGTTTGCCTTCGATCACTTCAATAGAGTATTCCAGGCCGGTATCTTCGCCGAGGGCCTCCTGTATGTCGAAGCCCAGTTTGTCCCGCACTTTTTCGTCTACGGGATATTCGGGAGCAAAGAGCTTCTGAAATTCGACGTCCACGTGTTTGGGCACGGTAAAGTCAGGCATGATGTGAACGAAGTAGGCTTTTTCAATGCCCAGCAGGGCGGCATTGGCTGCCAGGTACTGAAGGATGTCCTTATCGGCTGGCGAAAGGTCGAGAGCTACAATAACACGACGGATCGATTGCATGTGTATCTTTTTTTCCTTGCTGCTAAAGTGGCTATAAATAAGTAAAAGCGCAAACAGAGTACACCTCTTTTGCGCTTTTACCGGCTTTATTACCAGCCCAACCTTCGTGCATACTAACGAGTTGCAGCCGGGCCGGAACTGATGTATATAGCGTTTCAGGCGCCTGCGGGCAAAAGCGCACCCGCTGCCTTGCGCCTGAAATCAATTGCGGCCTATTCCACCGCTACTTTTTTATAGGCCTTTTCTTCTTCCTTGGGCACATCGGTGAAGGACAGGCGTAAGATGCCGTTTTCGTATTTCGCGGTGATCTTCTCATGGCCGATGGCGTTAGCCAGTTTGAACTTGCGCTCGAAGGTGTCAAAATCAAATTCTTCGAGGATATACTGGCCATCTTTATCTGTTCTGGACAAGGATTTCTCGCCACGGATCGTCAGGATATCATCTTTTACCGTTACTTCCAGCTCTTCTTTTTTGAAGCCCGGCACCATGACTTCCATTTCGAAAAGTGCACCCTCCTGGATAATATTTACGGGCGGCACTTTTTTGTAGTGGATGTCAAAAGCGCTGCGGCCCAGAAAGTGGTTGGGGTCGATAAGCTTTGCATACTCCTCACCCATACGGTCAAAGGCACGGTTCTTGATCTTGGGGCGCCACATATTGGACAGTATTTAAGTTTCTATAAAACAGACTTCACTACATAGCAAAATAATGTTAGTAAACCCAACATGCATTGCCCTTTGTCATTCCCGGATATTGATTTTTGTCACTTACCGGGCAAAGAACCCCCGGACCCTGGCCACCATCTGGTTTTCGGTCATACTGTCGGCAGTTTCTGTGCTCAGTAGCTGAGGCCGGAAGGACTTCCTGGACAGCATCGCCTTCTCCAGGCCTTTTTTTGCCTCTGCCGGGCCGAAAACGAAGAGCTCGCCGGCGTCTTCCACCTTGTCCATGATGCGGGCATAATAATGCTTGAGCTGGGTTTCCCGCCGGCCGAGGTATTTCGTGTCTGAGGTTTTATCCATAGGGCCCCAGGGTTGGCGGGTACGGGAACCGCCTTTTACGTGGAAATCTTCGACTTCAGAAGGGATCTTTTCAATTGAAGCCTCCCGGTTGTTGAGCTCAATAATAACAGCCTCTTTGAAGTCGAGCCAGATACCTATTTGTTTTGCCATAGGAAATAATTTAGACCACCTGGCTGAACAGCTGCCCTTCCGGTTTTTTGCGCCAGTAGCGGGCATCCAGGGCCAGGCAGATGTTTCGGATAAAAGGCCGCCCTTTGGAGGACACCTTGAGCTGGAAGGGGTAACGGCGCACCAGGCCGTCCTCTTCCAGAGGGCCCATCCTGTCCAATCCTTCGTAGAGGGCGTCGCACTGGTACTCGGGTAAATACCAGATGGTTTCATTGCGGCACATGATATTGAGGATATGGCCCCGAAGGATTTCGTCTTCCTGCGTAAGCAAATGTCCTTTAACGAAGGGGAATTTGCCCTCGCCGACCAGCGCCTGATAGGTTTCGATGTGCTTCTCATTCTGTACAAAAGCGCTCCAGCAATCACTGATGGAGGAAGCCCCCAGCGCAATGGCCAGTTCGGTGAAGTAGGGCGTATATCCCATGAAGTTACGGTGGAGCGAGCCGGTCTCCATGGCCTTGTACAGGCTGTCGGAAGGAAGGGCGAAGTGGTCCATACCGATCTCGGTATACCCGGCTTCCATCAGCAGGTTGCGGCCCAGTTCGTACAGTTCTCTCTTGGCTTTACCCACCGGGAGGTCCGCTTCCGAATAAGCGCGCTGGGCGGGCTTGATCCAGGGGACGTGGGCGTAGCTGTAAAAGGCGATGCGTTCGGGCAGCAGTTGCTTGACCTTCTGGATCGTCTCCCTGATGTGCTGCATGGTTTGCAGGGGCAGGCCGAAGATGAGGTCGTAATTGATGGAGGTGTAGCCCAGCCGCCGCGCCTGGCGGGTGACCCGGTGTACATCCTCGAAATCCTGCCTGCGGTTGATTATCTCCAGGATTTCCGGGGCAAAATCCTGAACGCCGATGCTGATGCGCCGGAACCCCAGCCGCCTCAGTACCTTCAGGTGCTCCATGGTCGTGGAGTTCGGGTGGGCTTCGAAGCCAAACTCGAATTCTTCCGCCAATTCCGCCTTTTCCAGTATCCCTTCAATCAGCGTTTTCAGGTTTTCGGGAGAAAAGAAGGTGGGCGTGCCGCCCCCCAGGTGCAGTTCGCGAATGACGGGCTTCTGGGGGAGCAGTTCAGTGTACAGCGCCCATTCCTTAAGGACGCTTTCTATGTAGGGCAGCTCAACGGAATGCTTTTTCGTGATCCGCTTATTACAGCCACAGTAGGTGCACAGGTTTTCGCAATAAGGCAGATGGATGTACAGGCTTACCTCGCGGCCCCGCTCGAAAGCGGCGAGTACTCTAGACTTCCATTCTTTTTCCGAAGGCGCGTCTTCATCCCAGTACGGGACGGTGGGATAGCTCGTATAGCGGGGGGCCGGGACATTATATTTTTCCAGCAATTCGGTATGCATGATCGATAGCTTTAGTGAGGTGTCTTAATGGATGATTTTATAACGAAAAAAGCAGAAACGACGGATGTGCCGCTTCTGCTTCAAAAGTAAGTGGTAAACGTATTGTTGGGAAATGATAAGTGTCAGTGGGAAAGGTGACATATATCAGGGCGGTATGCTATACATAGATCATCTTCCGCGTCATCCCCCCATCGATGATGAAGTCCTGTCCCGTGATGAAGCCTGCTTTATCGGAGAGCAGGAAGGCGGCCATCTCCGCAATGTCTGCCGGCTGGCCGATGCGCCCTGCGGGGTGCTGTTCGTGGTCTTCCCGGCTCCAGGTGATGTTTTTGCGCTTGCTGCTCTTCTGGTGGCCGGTCACGTCGATCCATCCGGGGCTGATGCTGTTGACGCGCACCTCCGGCCCCAGGCTCATGGCCAGGGCGTGGGTAAGGGCCAGGATGCCGCCTTTCGATGCCGAGTAGGCCTCGGTATCGGGTTCTGACATATAGGCGCGGGTGGAGGCGATATTGACGATGGCGCCCCGGCTTGCCTTCAGGTAGGGGGCGCAGTATTTGGCGCATAGAAAGGCGCCGGTGAGGTTGGTTCCGATCACGCGGTTCCATTCTTCCAGCGCAAGCTCGGCAATGGGTTTGTTGATGCCGAAGCCGGCGTTGTTCACCAGGCCGTCGATGCGGCCGTATTGGCTGACCACTTCCTTTACCGAAGCTTTCACGCCTTCTTCCCGGGAAACATCACAGGGCAGGAATTTCAGCCCTTCAATTTCCGAAGTGGTTTTCCTGCCGGCCTCCTCGTCAACGTCCAGTATTACGGCCTGCCAGCCTTCCGCTACGAGTCGGGCCGCCGTTATTTTACCGATGCCCTGGGCGCCGCCGGTGATGATGGCTACTCTTCTTTTCATAACGTATTTTGAATTATTATTCAGTGGTTCTACTTTGTCATTTTTGCACCGAAAAGGTGTTTGTCGGGCCGCCTGCTTTTCAAAACCTGGCCTTTTTTCTATTTTTGCGCCAAATACAAAGAAAATGGACACTACAAGTACTAGCAAGAATTCCAAGGCCATGGACTGGATACTGTTCCTGGTATTCGCCATCCTCTTCGTCGGTATGCTGATATACGCTGACGAATGGTTCTGGATCCCTATGCCGTTCATGCTGACCTACCTGGTCAAGGCGCTGGACGCCATGTAATAGTTTTTTTCTGATTATCTCTTGCCGTCGCCGGGTGGAGTTATCCGGCCGGCAACAGATAATCAGCTCCATTCTTTCCCAGGCCTTTCACCGCTGCCTCATCGACGAACCAGTGCAGGCCGCCGTCCGTTGGCTCGATGTGAGCGGCGGGGTAATTGCTGCTTTCCTTCTTCCCTTTAATTATCGCCTCCAGCTTGTCCGCCTTTTCCCATCCCGTTACCAGAAAGGCCACTTCGTGCGCGTTATTGATTACATTACCCGTGAGGGTGATGCGCCTTTGGCCGCTTTCCGGATGAATGCCCACCCCGCACACCGCTTCTGAAGATAACAGATCCATCTGGTGGGGAAAGATAGAGGCGGTATGGCCGTCGCTGCCCATGCCCAGAAGGATCATATCGAAGGAAGGAAGGCCATTGCGGGAAGATACGCACCGGGCTATTTCTTCTGAATAGCGCCGGGCTTCTTCCTCCGGCTCCGCTTCGCCCCGAATGCGGTGGATGTTTTCTTTCGGGATCTTTATCCTGGACAAGAACAGATCATCGGCCATTTTGAAATTGCTCTCCTCGTCATCGGGCGGCACACAACGCTCATCGCCCCAGAAGAAATGCACCTTCTCCCAGGCGATACTGTCCCGGTACTGTTCCGCCCAGAGGCGGAAGAGCGCTTTTGGGGTGCTTCCTCCGGAGAGGGCTATCGTCGCCCCGGGCTTATCTTTTACCCATTCGGCAAAATAGCGGGCAAAATCTTCCGCTACCTGCTGAGGCGTTTCGGCGATGTGGATCTGGGTGGGCATGGTGGTTTTTTTTGTTAAAAGTGTAAAAGTGTATTTGTGCATTCGTGTATTCGTGAGGACACCGGAGGCCGCTCCAACAAATGCACTCAAACACAAATGCACAAATGCACGGATTTCACAACAACCGGTAATCCTCCGAATCCGTCAGGTTCTTGCAGGGGTTGCGCCAGCTGACATTTTCGCCCTCAATAAGTTTGTTGGCCACGACCGGCCCCCAGCTGCCGGCGGGGTAGCCGTAGAGCTTGATATTGGGCCGGTTCTGCCAGGCGTTCAGGATGGGGTCCACAAAATCCCAGGCGGCTTCCACAGAATCGCCGCGGGCATAGAGGGTGGGGTCGCCCTTCATCACATCGAGGATTAGGCGCTCGTAGGCTTCGGGCACATCGGCGTCGGTCAGGTCGGAGTAGTGGAAATCCATGTCTACGTTTTTCACCTTGAAGCCGGCGCCGGGCACTTTCATGCCGAATTTGAGCAGCAGCCCTTCGTCCGGCTGAATACGTATGATGAGCTGGTTGTTCATGTTCATCAGGTCGAGCTCGCTGCGGAAGAGGTGGTGCGGCGGAGACTTGAAATAAACGACAACCTCGGTAGCTTTGGTGGGCAGCCGTTTGCCGGTGCGGATGTAGAAGGGCACGTCTGCCCAGCGCCAGTTATCGATAAAGAACTTTAGGGCGACGTAAGTTTCAGTGGTGGAATCTTCATCCACGCCTTCCTCTTCCCGATAGCCCGGCGCCTGTTTCCCGTTGATCGGGGCACTGATGTACTGGCCGCGGATCACGAATTTATCCACCTCCGATTCTCCAATGGGGCGTATGGACTGGAAGAGCTTCAGCTTTTCGTTGCGGATGGAGGAGGCGTCGGAGGTTATCGGGGGCTCCATGGCCATGTGGGCGACGACCTGCAGCATGTGGTTCTGCACCATATCGCGCAGGGCGCCGGATTTGTCGTAGTATCCGCCCCGTTTTTCCACGCCGATATCTTCGGCGGCCGTCACCTCTATATGGTGGATGTAATTGCGGTTCCAGAGGGGCTCGAAGATGCCGTTGGCGAAGCGGGTCACCAGCAGGTTCTGTACGGTCTCTTTGCCCAGGTAATGGTCAATGCGGTAGATCTGGTCTTCGTGGAAGTACTTCTGGAGCTCCTCGTTGAGCTTTCGCGCGGAGGAGCGGTCATAGCCAAAAGGTTTTTCGATGATGAGCCGCCGCCAGCCGTTGCTGTTGTCATTGAGCCCTTCCTCCGCCAGGAAGGCCGGTATTTTGGGATAGAGGCTGGGAGGGACGGAGAGGTAGAAAATGTAGTTGCCTCCCGTTTGCCTGCGCTCATCGATGGCCGACAGGCGCTGCCGTACTTTTTTGTAATCTTCTGCCGACAGGGTATCAATGGCCTGATAGTGCAGCAGCCCGGCGAAGCTCTTATCCTTATCTTCACCCTCGAGGTGGGGGTTCTCCAGGAAGGCCTCCTTTCGGAAATCGTCATCCGACAACTCCGTTCGGCTGACGCCCAGGACAGCAAAATTTTTGGGCAGGAAGTTCCCTTTGTACAGTTCATAAAGGGCGGGGATCAGCTTGCGCTGCGTGAGGTCGCCGGAGGCGCCGAAGATGACAAAAACCTGTGGATCCATAATTGGGTTGGGTTGTTCGTTTAGAGCTGTTTGGAGGAAAAGGGGCATGACTGATTTCCTTTGGCGATCCGGCCAGAAAAACTTGTCAAGCCTCCTTTGCGCAGGCACAGAACCTATGTCTAGAAACATCTGTTAAGATAAAGGTTTACAACACCGGCATAGTTTTTACAAAATAGCACAATTTGTAATGAAAATTGGCATTGCCGCCGACCATGGCGGATTCACCCTCAAGCAACAGCTGTTTCGCCTTCTTGAAGAAGAGGGCTACCATATCACCGATTTTGGCGCCGAATCCCTCGACCTGAAGGATGATTACCCTGATTATGTGGCTCCTTTGGCCCGTGCCGTGGCTTCCGGCCTTATCGACCGCGGCATCGCCATCTGCGGCAGCGGTGTGGGGGCGGCCATCGTGGCCAATAAGTTCAAAGGCGTAAGGGCGGCGCTCATCACTGAAACCTACTCCGCCCATCAGGGGGTTGAGCATGACCAGATGAACCTGCTTTGCCTGGGCGGCCGCGTCATCGGGCCCGAACTGGCCAAAGAGATTATCTTTGCCTTTCTGCATGCACATTACAGTGGCGAAGAACGCCATCAGCGGCGGCTGGATAAGCTGGATGAGATTGAGAATGATTCCTTTAAATAAACCCACTTCTAAATTCACCCTATGAGTTCCACCTATGACTTTGGCATGATCGGACTGGGCGTTATGGGCCGAAATTTCTTGTTGAACGTCGCCGACCACGGCTTCTCCGCCGCCGGCCTCGACCTGGACCAGGAAAAGGCCAATGCCCTGGATGAGGAATCTGAAGGGAAGGCAGTGAAGGGTACCGCCAACACTGCCGAGTTCGTTGCCCTGTTGCGGCGCCCCCGAAGGATCATGCTGCTCGTACCGGCCGGCAAGGCCGTCGACAGCGTCATCGAATCCCTCCTCCCCCATCTCGACAGGGGCGACCTCATCATCGACGGCGGCAACTCTCACTTTGTAGACACCAACCGCCGCCAGGAATACCTGAAGATGAAAGGCCTGCAGTTTCTGGGCATAGGGGTCTCCGGCGGGGCGGAAGGCGCACGCAAAGGGCCGAGCATCATGCCGGGCGGTAACGTCGAGGCCTACCAATTGGTAGGGCCCATTCTGGAGGCCGTTTCCGCCAAGGTGAACGGCGACCCCTGCGTGGCCCACCTGGGTAGCGGCTCCGCCGGCCACTACGTCAAAATGGTGCACAACGGCATCGAATACGGCCTGATGCAGCTGATCGCCGAGGCCTACGACATCCTGAAAACCATCGGTGGCCTGAGCAACGAAGAGCTGCACCAAACCTTCAGTCTGTGGAATAAAGGCGCCCTGGAGTCCTTCCTCATCGAGATCACCGCCGACATCTTCGCCAAACGCGATCCGGAAAGCGATGGCTGGCTGGTCGACCATATCCTCGACAAGGCCCAGCAGAAAGGCACCGGCAAGTGGACTTCCCAGAACGCCATGGACCTGGGCATCGGCATCCCCACCATCGACGCCGCCGTGGCCATGCGCGGCATCTCCGCCCTCAAAATGGAGCGCAAACAGACGGCGCCCCATTACATACGCGCCATCGAGGAAACGCCAGAGGTGCATAAAGAGCAGGTAATCTATCAGGTGGGCGAAGCGCTGCACTTTGCCTTCATCACCACCTACGCCCAGGGCATGCACCTGCTGGCGGAAGCTTCGGAAGAGTACGGCTACGGCCTCAACCTGGAAACGGTGGCGAAGATCTGGCGGGGAGGCTGCATCATCCGCGCCGAGCTGCTGGAGATCATGCGGCAGGCCTACCAGGAGCAGCCCGCCCTGCGCAACCTGCTGCTTGCGCCGGCATTCCATGAGCCGCTGCTGCACAGCCAGCACGCCGCGAGGTCCATCCTCAAAACGGCCATTGATTATGGCGTGCCCACCATGGCCCTGAGCTCTGCTCTGGCCTACTTCGACGCCTTCCGCAACCCGCGCCTGCCGCTCAATCTCGTTCAGGCGCAGCGGGATTACTTCGGCTCGCATACGTATGAGCGGGTGGATAAGGAGGGGGTGTTCCATACGGAGTGGCAATAGACAGGATG
>CAYQKY010000062.1:0-31440 GCA_964418125.1 uncultured Phaeodactylibacter sp. | reverse complement strand
ATGAGCGGGTGGATAAGGAGGGGGTGTTCCATACGGAGTGGCAATAGACAGGATGGCCCTAACCGGTGGCCTGTTGCAACCCCATATTGTCTTTAAGAGAAAACCATGCTCGAAATTGGATACTGGTTATTGTACCTCGCCACCGTTGTTTTGGTGGGCGCAGCCTTTCGTAAAGCCGCGCTCAATGCAGGGCTGAATGTTCAGAAAACGACCATTGGCTACGGGGCTATTATGGCCGTGTGGACGGCATATACCTGCCTGCTGTCCGCTACCGGCGTATTACAGGAATTCACTATGCCGCCGAGAGTACCGCTGTTCCTGATAGCGCCCGCTTTTGTATTTATGATCTTCTTTTTCACATCCAGAACCTGGTTTTTCTGGCCATCGTCGTATCCATTTTTCTGAGCATGTTGGCCAACCCCGGGGCTTGGGGTTATGAAGCGCCTCCAATTGGGAAGGAATTCGGCACGGTTCCTTTTCTGTTCCTGCCGGCTTTCCTGATGCCGTCGGCGGTGTTCATGCATCTGATGTCGTTGGTGAAGATAAAGAGCGCTTAGGGATGATAAAAGAATAAGTTATAAATCCTGACTTGTTTTTTTGCCCGTACTCTTCGTTGTTGGAAAGGTCACGTACCTTGGGGTACGCTCCCTTTCCAACGCCTGGATTACGATCAAAATAACGGCGTCATTTCTTTACAAGTTATTCTTTTATCATCCCTTAGTTCTTACGTTTCGATTTCGATTTCCTCTTCAGTGTGTTTTTTCTTGCTTGCATTCAGCAATTTCAGAGAATAATACCTCTTGTTTTCAATGAATGACGCGAACAAGGGCCTTAATTCTTCAATCATTCCTTTTTCTCTTGCGATCGATAGAATGCCGATCGTACCGATACATTGTATTCCAAAATTCTCTGCAATATCCCTTGCCTTTTTGTCATCAATCAGTAGATAATCGGCATTAAGCTCCTTGTATAAAAGGATCGCTTCGGATTCGCCATAGTCCATTATGAATGTTAATTCGTTGAATCCCGATATTTCCTTCACTTTGCCCTCAAAGTATTCCACTATCCTTTGGTAATGATCTGCTGTTTTATCTCTCGTTAATTCTTCCCAAACAGCTTTTGGGATGTAGATTTCATCAAACAGTTCGTCCAGGATTCCAAGTTTGTTAATTATAGCCAAAGAAAAAATCGGCCCGGAATCTGAAATTACCAATCCATTCTTCATGCTACTTTAGCTTTTGAATATCCTTCAGAACATCATCTATTTCCAGCATTGAGATGGGTATTTTGTTCTCAGAAAGAGCTGACTCAAATTGGAACCTCGACATTTCGGCTATTTGTGCAGCTTTGCCGATAGTGACTTTTTGCTGGAGATATAACTGAAGGGCTAAAGAAAATTTTATCCGTTTCTTCAATTCCTGCTCTGATTCATTCAATGTCAGAAGTATGTCGGCGGGCAAGTCTATATTGATTGTCTGTGAAGTCATAAGCTGATTTTTTCTCAATTTAAACCTTTTTGGTTTAATCTTAGTTCTGTTCGGGCTTTTTCTCCCGGGTGGGATAAACCTGTACGTCCTATCGGATCACCAGCCGCCCACTACCCCATCTCCCTCGCTCATCCACTATCCGGAAGGCATACAGCCCCGCCGGCAGCCCCCGCCGCTCAAAGCGGAAAGCGGGCCCGCTGAAACGTTGCTCCCGCAACCGCCGGCCCTGGAGGCCGTACAACTCGAAGAGCCCTTCGCCACCCGGCCAGCCCTCCAGCTGCAGCAGCGCCCATTCGCCCATGGGGTTCGGCGCTACGCTGATCTTCAACTCTGGAATACCGGCCTGCGGCGTGAAGCTGACAAGCTCGACAAAATCATACCCCAGCGTATGGATGGTGGTATTGGTAATGATCGGCTCATTGACGTCGAAGTAGATGGCGGCGCTGTTTTCGATCACTGTGCCGAGGGGCAGGCTGTCCTTATGAGACACTTTGAACTCGATAAAGCCCTGGCTGCCTTCCAGGTTGGTGGTGCTGTCGGGCAGCAGGATGTCCTCGAAGGTGAACACGAGGATGTTGTTGCTGTCGATGTCCCAGGTATAGGGGTGGCTGGCGGCGCCGGGCTGTACGCTGGTGATGTCCAGGTGTTCGGAGAGGGTATCGCGGATGACGACCAGGAAGGCGGTGTCGTTGCCGGTGTTCTGGAACTGCACCAGGTACTCGATATCGGTGCCGGGGTAGATGTAGTTCTCGGCGCCGTAGCCTCGGGGGAAGCCGTGCTTGTCGTTGGGGTCGTAGGAGCCGACTACCTCCCGGCATTCGATGTCGACGAAGGGGTCGGCGTCGTCGAGCGCCAGTTGATTGACGAAGCCGGTGCTGAAGCTGCCGTTGGCGTTCGTGCCGCAGCCTTCCAGCACGGCCACGGGCATGCTGAGGCCAGGGTGGAAGGGCTCCTGTTCCACCTCGATGCGATAGGTGGCGCCGTTGGCGGGGAAGCTGTAGGTGAAAGCCTCGCCACTGTTCAGGCGGATGCTGTCCGGCGCGACGAGCAGCATTACGCCGTCCTCGATGACGATGCAGGGGCGGGGCGCGGGCATATCGCCGGAACCCACGTTTTCCACCCGGAACTGTACTTCCCCATCCTCACAGGCGCCCTCCACCTGCAGGCTGGCGCCCGACCAGTTGGGAGAGGGCGGGAAGCAGGGCGCGTTGGGGAAGATCTTGGCCTCAGCGCAGAGGGTTAGGCCAACCACGGCGTCGCAGCTTACCTGCACCGTCACATACAGTGTGCCGCACCCGCCGATGGGCACATCGCCGATATCGAAGGTGAGTTGGTTGCCGTCCTGGCTGAGCAGGGGTGCGGTAGCGAACTGGTAGTTGAAGGCGTCGTCGAGGGTAACGACGATGTAGGCGCCTTCGGCAGCGTCCGTACCTTCATTGCAGTAGCGGATAGGTATGCTGCGCGTCCAGCAGCGTCGCAGGATGGGCAGGCTGACATCGACGGAGAGCACGGGGCATGCCTCTGCTTCCTGCACGGGAATATCCAGCATGGCCATCTCGCCGGGCTGCTGCAGGCTGACGGGGTAGCGGTCCTGGCAGGGCAGCCACAGCGGGCCGGGAATCAGCGGGTACACCTCGTAATCGCCGATGGGCACGCTTTGCTCATAGTAGCCGCCGGGCTGGGTGACGGCGTAGTACACCTGCCCGTTGCCCTCTATCACCATCAGCCAGTTTTGCAGGCCGGGCTCAGCGGCGGCGGGAATGCAGTCGGGCAGGGTGTCCCGAACCAGGCGGCCCTTGAGGGTTGCGCAGGCGCTGGGGTCAAAGCTCACTTCGATCTGCCCGAATGAAGAACAACCGTTGGCATTATCGGTGATGGTGTAGGAGTAGATCCCACTTTCCGTTACCCCCAATACGGGCCCGGGGAAAGCGCCGCCTCCCGGAAGCTCCCAGCTTATCGACATGCCCGGTAAAAGGGGGTAGGAAAGGATGGCTGAATCGCAGGAGACAAAATCAGGGTTGAAGGAAATGAGCGTTGGAGGAATAAGGTCTTCGGTAACGATCACCATATCCATGGCCGAACAGCCAGGCAGGGCGCTGTCGGTTACCTGGAGCGTATAAATACCCGGCTCTGATACAATGGGATTTAGCTGGGTGGAAAGAAAGCCGTTCGGGCCCGTCCATTCGTATTCAATGGTTGGCCCGGTGGCGCTGAGGCTGCCGTCCAGGGCAACAGTAAGGCCGTAGCAATCGAGGGTTTGCTCCGGGCCGGCCTCGGCCGTTACCCTTGGATGCAGGGTAATGCCCAGGTTGATGGCACAGCCGCCGTCATCGGTCACGGTAACGATGTAGAGGCCCGGCTCGATGCCGGCCAGCGTAGCCCCGGTGGAACCGGTGGACCACTGGTACGCATATCCTCCCTGCCCGCCGCTGGCCACTGCCGTCAGGATGCCGTTGCTGGAAGAAGGGCAGTCCGGCTGCTGAGTAACCTCGATGTCGAGGGAAAGCAGGTTGCCGATGGTATAGTCTATGATCTCGGTTACCGAACACCCGTTGACATCAGTGACGGTAATCTCGTAGGTGCCCGGTGGCGGGTTCATTATCACTGCCGGGACAGGCACTGTTCCGGCAGGGCCAATGGCAAAGTAAGTATACGGAGGCGTGCCGCCGGTTACAAAGATCTCGATGCTTCCATCGCTGCCGTTCGGGCATAAGGCAGGGGTGGTGGCAAATTGCAGTTCCATCTGTGCCGGCTCTGAAAGCGTGACGCTCCCGGTAGCCTGGCACCCCAGAATATCGGTCACGGTCAGGCCGTAGTCTCCTGCCGGCAGGTTGGTGTTAGCTAAGGTTGTCACGCCGTTCGACCATTGATAGGTATAGCCGCCGGCGCCGCCCTCCACGATAGCGAAGGCCTCTCCATCAGCCGCGCCGTTACAGCGCGGGAAAACAACGTCAAAATTGACCTGGATCGGATCCTGCTGGCAGTCGATAGCACAGGGAACGGGTGTGTATAAGTCGAAAAAGTCCACGCAGGATGGGCTATCCGCATCCCGGAAGATCAGCCCCACGTGGCCGTAATCCGCCGGATAGGGTCCGAAAGTGAAGGGCAGGCCGTACCCGCCGCTCAGGCCGGAGCTGTCTTCCACCCAGCCGCTTCCGGGGCCGCCGGTGATGAGGATCTCCAGGGTGAAAGTATCGTCCGTGGTATCGGCGGGGGTATTGTTGTCGTTGCAGATGATCTCCTGGACGACGGCCTGCAGGTTGCAGGGCGGGGCGCAAAGGGCCTCCGGATCGATCAGCAGGCTGGTGCTGCAGGTGGGGTCGTTCTCATCAAATATCTGCAGGTTGAATGCGCCGTCGGCGAGGGCAAAGGACAAGGTGTCCGGTACGCCGTAGGCGCCGGAGCCGTCGGCACGGTTACTGCTCCAGCTGCTGCCGGCGCCGTCCACCAGCAATATTACCAACAACGTATCGTCAACGGGGTTACCTGCCGTACCGTTATCGGTGCAGATGATATCGGTGGCCGTGGCGATGATGGTGCAGGGTGGGGTAACGGAGCAGGGCGCCGGCGCGGGCACCACCGTCGTGGCGTTGCAGGAAGGGTCGCCGGCGTCCGCTACCGTGAGGGTGACATCGCCGGCGGAGATGGGGAAGGGCCCGAAGGTAACGGCCTGCCCGTAACTGCCCGTCGGCCCCAGGTTGCTGACCCAACTGCCGCCGGGGTTGCCGTCGACAGTGGACTGGAAGGTAAAGGTGTCGTCGGTGGGGTCGAGGGGGGTGCCGTTGTCGTTGCAGGTTGGCGAAGTGGTTTCGAGGTTCTGGAGGCCGATGTGGACTACTACGTCATCGCTGGCCGTACAGCCGAAGGAGTTGGTGATGGTGAGGAGGTATGTCGTGGTTTGCGGAGGCTGTACGACGATAGTTTGGGTGGCCTGCCCGTCGTTCCAGGAATAACTTGTGGCGCCGGACGGCCCGGAGAGGAATACCGGCTCTGGGGTGCAGAGGTAGAGATCGGGGCCGAGGTCGAGGGAGGGAGAAGGGTTGACCACTACGGTGACGGAGTCCGTTCCGTTGGCGCTGAGGCAGCCGTTGGCGTCGATGACGTCTACAAAGTAAGTGGTGGTGGCGGCGAATGGCGGGAAGGTGCGGTTGCGGTTGGCAGTTGTGACGCCATCGCTCCAGACATAAGTGTAAGGGGCCTGTCCGCCCTGCCCGTTGGCGCCTATTACCAGGCTTGCCCCGGATTCGGCACAGTAAGGGATCTGGTCTAGCGTTATGCTGGCGACAGGGGGCGGATTGTTTGCTACCGTCACTTCACCCGATCCGAGGCCGGAACACCCCTCGGCGGAGGTCACCGTGACCGAAAAAGCGGCCGGTATTTCGGACGCGGCCAGGAAAATGCTGTCGGAAGTAGCGTCGTTGTCCCATTGGTAAGTGTACGGGCCGGCGCCGCCTGAAACGATGGGCCGCAGGGTGGCGGGCTGTTCCAGGCAGGGAATGAGGGTGTCTCTGAGTTCTACTCCAATGCTGTCGGGAACAAAGCGGACTTCCACTTCGTCCTCCGCCCAACAATCGGGTTGGCTGGTGTCGGTTACGCGCAGGGTGTACGTACCCGGTTCGGTAACCAGGGGATACAACTCATCGGAGCTAAAACCGTTCGGCCCGGCCCATTGATAAGTGATGTCGGGGCCGGTGGAGGAAGTGATCTGGCCTTCATTGATGATCAGACAGATGGAGAACAGCGTATCGCCGTCTGGAAGTGTTACACTCGGAAGAAGGATGTTGCCCCAATCCATATAAACATGATCGTTTCTTTGTTGCCCAAAATTTCCCCGCCCTAATCCTATCAAGCCATAATCATCGGGCCGCTCAAAGGACAGAGAAGGAAAAGGGAAGACAGTTTCTAAGAAAAGAGATCCTATATCCGTAAAATTGTACACCCGTAGCGGCACGCAAACGGTGTCTCCCGGCAGCCCTTCCACCGCTCCCCACGCCAGGGTGAGGCCGTCGAAGCCGGTATCCCAGGTGGAAGGGGATGGTGTAAATCCGATCCCCACTTTTCCAGGGGCCAACTGATAAGGCACTGACTGATTCGCTCCATTCCAGATGCCGATTATATCCTCCCCTATCTTCACCTCATACTCTTGATAACTGCCCAGGCGTACCGTATCCTGCCCGCAGTAGGCGGTGATGTCCGGCCCGGCATCGGCGACCACCGCCGCCGCCAGCACCACCGTCTCCACCGCCACACAGCCCGCATCATCCGTCGCCGTCACCGAGTACGTTCCCGGCGCCAGGCCGTCTACCGTGGGGCTGATCAGGCCGGCCTCGCTCCAGGCGTAATTCACTGCCCCCTGGGCGCCGGCTACGCTCAGGCTGATAGCCCCGTCGGCGGAGTTCGGGCAGGAGGGCGGCTGCACGTTGCTAACTGTCAAAAGAAAATCCTCGCACTGGGCATGGGCGATGCCGTGCAGCAGAACGAAAAAGAGAGCAGAGTAGAATACCTTCATGAGATTGAGTTTTTTGCCGCCGGTTTTCCGCTGCGGGGGAGCAGAGGTGGAAAACCGGCGGCTGTTCGAGTGGGCTGAGCCCACTCTGTGAAATGTTCGCGCTGCGAATTCCACAGGGCGGGCCGCCGCCCACTGCGGCATTACTGATAAATTTGTCAGCTGTCAGAAACTACCACTTTAGAATGACTTTCCATTTTCCATTTTTCGGATGGCCCAACCTGCCGGGTTTCCGCTTGGCCGCCGCTGGGTTGAACCCGGCAGTGTTTGTCCGGTCCCATCCATTTTTCAGAAATAAACCAGCTCCATTTAAGAGCAACTTTCCGACAACCCAGCCAACAGCTTTTCCCAGCGCTTTTTTCTGAACAACTTTCATTTGTTGCGTCTCCGATAAACGCTGCCGGGTTGGTCTAACCAGGGGCTATCCGAAAACCCGGCAGGCGATGACGTCCTGGCTGGAGTCACGCCAGGGTTGAGAGCCGTTTTTCAAAAAAAACTACCCCTACCTTACTCCGGCACGCTACAAAAATTCATTCTTCCATCCGGATTCGCAAACACATTTTTCGTAGATTGTAGAGGTTTTTTCCTGCAAAATCGCTTTGTTAATGCTATTTTGCAGCCATTACGAATTAAATATTGTAGAGTAAAATTATTTTACAGCCGGAAATACAAGTGGGTTTTTCCAGGTGAGCTGGCAACTCGAAGTTTAATGTTGTCAACTTAAGCCAACCCCGTTTCAATTGAGCAGACAATTCGAAGTTGTCAGTTCAAAGGGCCCGGCAACCAGCAACCCCTAACCGCATATTTCCATGCATTTCCACCGCATTTCACCCAAACACAATACCCCGGCTACTTCACGAATCAACGAATACACAAATACACGAATCAACATCACCCCATGCAGAACACCCTCGCCTACCAGCTTCTCCAAACCTTCACCAAACAAGACCTCCGCGAATCCCGCAAGTGGCTCGCCTCGCCCTACCACAACCAGCGGGAAGACATTCAACAGCTCTTCGATATACTGGCGGCCGCCGCGCCCGAGGGCCAGCCGCTCAGCCGGGAGCAGGCCTGGCGGGCCCTCCACCCCAATGCCCCCTACGACGATCAGCAACTGCGCCTCCTGCTCAGCTACCTCTACCGCTGCCTGGAGGATTTCCTGCGGCAACGCGAAGCCGAGCAGTCGCCCTGGCTGCAGCAACACCTGCTGCTCGCTGCCTACCGCAAGCGGGGGCTGGACGGCCATTTTCAGAAGGCTTACCGCAAGCTGGACAAACAGCAGCGGGCGGAAACCCGGCGCCCGCCCGAATACCACCTCGCCCAATACTGGCTGGAGCAGGAGCGCTACCAGGAGGAATCCACCCGCGGGCGTACCCGCGAACTCAACCTGCAGGAACTGGAAGGCCACCTTACCACCGCCTTTCTGAGTATGAAACTGCGGCAGGGCTGCTTCCTGCTGGCCCACCAGGCGGTCTACAAGGCCAGCTACAGCATTGCCATGGAGGAGGCCCTGCTGGAACTGGCCGGCGAGGCGCCTTACCGGGACGTTCCGGCGGTGAGCATTTATGCCAATTGCTTCCTCATGCTGCGCTTCCCGGAGGAAGACGCCCATTTTACCGCCTTCCGCGCCCGGCTCTTCCAATCCATCGGCCTCTTCCCCCGCGCCGAACTGCGCGACCTCTTCCTGCTGGCCATCAACTTCTGCATCCGCAAGATCAACCAGACGGCGGAAGGCTACCTGCGCGAAGCCCTGGAGCTCTACCGGAAAGGCCTGGCAACGGAAGTGCTGCTGGAAAACGGCGCCCTCTCCCGCTTCACCTACAACAACGCCGTCGGCATCGCCCTGCGCCTGGAGGAGTTCGGCTGGGCCGAGCATTTCCTCAACCACTACCGTCCCTACCTGGAGCCCGGCCAGCAGGAGGCCGCCTATAGCCTCAACGCCGCCCGCCTGGCCTTCGCCCGCCGGCAGTACGGCGAGGTGCTGGCTCACCTGCAGCGGGCCGACTACCGTGACCTCATCAACAATATGGTGGCCAAAACCCTGCAGATGAAAGCCTACTACGAGCTGTCGGAATTCGGCCTGCTGGAGGCCCACCTGCGCACCATGAAGGCCTTCCTGCGCCGCAAGCGCCATATCGGCTACCACCAGCAGAACTACCTGAACATCATTCGTTATACCCAGAAGCTGCTCGCCCTTAACCCAATGGATAAGGAAGCGGTAAAGGCGCTGGAGGAAGAGATCAGGAATGCGGAGCCGCTGACGGAGAAGGGGTGGTTGCTGGAAAAGGCCGAAGGTGTGTAAAAGTGTATAGGTGTATAAGTGTTGGCACCGGAGAGCAGCTACCATGCTCCGGACTAAGCATTTCCACATTTCCACGTTTCCACATTTTCACCTATCTTACCTTCATGGTCCAACTCAACGAATTCTTCCATTCCTCCGATAAATTCCCCAAAATAGAGGCTGTGCCCGGCTTTCGCTTTGTAGAGTACCGCTCCTACGAGCAGTCGGTGCGCAACCGGGTATGGGCGGACCGCAACTTCATCGTCTTCGTGCTGGAAGGCCGCAAGGTGATCCACACGGCGGAGGAAACCTACAAGCTGAGCCTTAACCGGGCGCTCTTCCTGCGGCGGGGCGGCTACCTGATGTCGGAGATACCCAGAGGGCGGGGCGTCTTTCAGAGCCTGTTGTTCTTTATCGAAGATGAATTCCTGGAGGCGTTTGCCCGGAAGCACGCGGCCCTGCTGCCCAAAAAGGCAAAAGAGGCCCGCCGCGCCGGCATCCCCATCCGGGTGACGGCGCCCATCAGCCAGTTTTACTACACCGCCCTTCCCTACTTCAACCATCCCCTCAACGAGGCGCGCCGGCGGGCGCTGGCGCTGAAGTTTGAAGAGTTGCTGCTCAACCTGATCGCCGAGCCTGGCAACCGGCCCTTTGCCGCATTCCTGGCCGGCCTGCTCAGCGGCAAGCCCTCCATCCAAACGGTGATGGAACAGAACTTCTTCCTCAACCTGCCCCTGGAAGCTTTCGCCCGCCTGGCCCGGCGCAGCCTCTCCGCCTTTAAGCGGGAGTTTCGCGAGGCCTACGGCATGCCCCCCGGCCGTTGGCTGCAGCAACGCCGCCTGCAACACGCCCGCCTCCTGCTGGAAACGACGGACTGGCCGGTTTCTGAAATCGCCAATAACAGCGGGTTCGGGAATGCCTCGCACTTCAGCCAGGCTTTCCGGGCGCAGTTCGGGCATTCGCCTTCGGAGTGGAGGAGTAATGGCAACAGCTAGGGATCCGGTTGAGACGCCTGCCTCGGAGCGGGGTTGTAAAAAAGGTATTTCAACAATTGTTACTCTGAATTAAATTCCGTCAGCCACTCCAAGTCCGAGCGCAATCGTAAATTGCGCCCCGACAACCCGACCGGTAACACAATACAATTTGGATCTGTTTTTTCGATATAGGCCTTTTTTCACAACCCCGTCGAAGACGTATACCCACTTCAAAATAGCAGCTTCCTTTCTTTACAAGTTATTCTTTTATCATTCCTTATCTTCCCCGAAAAAAAATATGGCCGGTGTTCCCACTCCCACCCTCCCACGGATACCCCGCTGGGTCTCCCTGCGCAATTCTCTGCGCTTTGCTTACAATCCCGTTGCCGCCCTGAGCCAGTACGTCGACGAATACGGCCCTACCTTCGAGTTCTACCTGGGCGGTATGGCAAAGGGCATTCTCACCACCGACCCCGGCCTGGCCCAGCACGTCCTGCAGAAGGAACACCGCAAGTGGCGCAAATCGCCCATACAGACCGAGCGCCTGGGCCACTTCCTGGGCAAGGGCCTGCTGACCAGCGACGGCGACTACTGGCTGCGGCAGCGCCGCCTCATTCAGCCGGGCTTCCACCGCAAGCGACTGGCGGGCCTGACGGGCATCATGAGCCGGGAGATCGACGATTTCCTGGAACAGCGCTTCGAGCCGGCCCTGGCCGGCGGGCAGCCCATCGATATGGCGCCGCAGATGATGGAGCTGGCCTTCCGGGTGGTGGCCAAATCGCTGTTCACTACAGACCTCAGCGAAGAGGACCTCGCCTTCCTGGGCGATACCGTGACCGTCATTCAGTCCTTCATCACCCGTACTTTCCGGCAGCCTTACCTCATCCCCTGGTTCCGTTTCTCGGGCCAGTACCGGGAACATGAAGAACTGGCCGATCAGTTTGACCGCACCATCCTGAAGTACATACAGGCTCGCCGGTCATCCAAAGAGCGTTATGACGACCTCCTGCAGATGCTGCTCGATGCCCGGTACGAAGACACAGGCGAAGGTATGACGGACCGGCAGTTGGTAGAAGAGAGCGCCATCCTCTTCGTGGCCGGCCACGAGACGGCCGCCAACGCCTTGTCCTGGATATGGTACCTGCTCGGCCAGCATCCGGAGACGGTGGAACGCCTGCGCCGGGAACACGAAACTGTGCTGGGCGGCCGGGAGCCGGCCTTCGGGGACCTTCCTCAGCTGGAATATACTCAGCAGGTGATCGACGAGGCCATGCGCCTCTACCCGCCCGCCTGGATCACCGACCGCCTCTGTGTGGAAGACGATCAATACGGAGAGTTGCCCCTTCCCAAAGGTAGCCGGGTTGTGGCCTTCATCTGGGGTATCCACCGAAAGCCCGGCCTGTGGGGCGATCCCGGGGCTTTCCGCCCGGAGCGCTTTAGCCGGGAACGCCGGAAAGAATATCATCCTTTCGCCTATATGCCCTTCGGGGGCGGCCCGCGGCTCTGCATCGGCAACAACTTCGCCCTGATGGAGATGCAACTGGTGCTGGTGAAGATGTTGCAGCGTTACGACATCAGGCTGGTTCCCGGGTTTGAGCCGGAGTTGCAGCCGCTGATCACCTTGCGGCCGAGGAATGGGGTGATGGTGGAAGTGAGGGGGAGAGAGGGTGATGGGGTGGACGGTGAAGACTTGCCCTGAAGGTTTATAATAGGATACTTGATCCGGATTTTCGGCGGTTACGGGCCACTTGATAGTGGCTCGTCCGAAAAAGGAAGGCCCGGCAAAGCGCAGGATGGCGCCGGCCGGGCCCGTTTAGAGTCTTAGATATCCTCAAGTGTGGTGGTGTGGAACCGGAAGGACCGGCCGCCCACCATATATAGAAAGAATAGGTGTTTATCGAACGTAGGTTATCGGGTGAGAGGAGATTGTATACAATGCTTAAAAATAGGGAAATTATTCCAATTCCACCCCCAGAAAGCCGGTAAAAAATAAATTCCCCGCCCCGTGGGTTAGCTCCAGGGCGGGGAATTTATTTTTTTAAACCCCTTTAAACCGGGATGTCGATCTCTTCGTAGAGGGGGAATCTTTCCATGAATTCATTGACCTCCTTACGAGTAGTGGCGATCAGCTTTTCATTTTCCGGGTCGGAGATGACTGCGTCGATCCAGTCGACGGCCTTCTGGCAGTCGGCCTCCTTCAGGCCGCGGGTGGTAACGGCGGCGGAGCCTACGCGGATGCCGGAAGTGACGAAGGGCGTCTGCGTATCGAAGGGCACCATATTCTTGTTGAGGGTGATGTCGGCCTTTTCCAGGGCCTTTTCCGCCACTTTACCGGTCACGCCTTTAGAGCGCAGGTCGATCAGCATGAGGTGGTTGTCGGTGCCGCCGGAGATCACCTTGTATCCCTTTTCCACAAAAGCGGAAGCCATGGCCTGAGCGTTTTTGATCACCTGTTGGGTGTAAACCTTGAATGATGGCTGCAGGGCTTCCCAGAAACCTACTGCCTTGGCGGCGATGACGTGCTCGAGGGGGCCGCCCTGCATGCCCGGGAATACGCCGCTGTTGAGGATGGAGGACATGCGGATGGGGTTGCCCTTTTTGGTGGCGCGGCCCCAGGGGTTGTCAAAATCCTTGCCCATCATGATGATGCCGCCGCGCGGGCCGCGCAGGGTCTTGTGGGTAGTAGACGTGACGATATGGCAATGCTCCATGGGGTTTTTGAGCAGGCCGGCGGCAATGAGCCCTGCCGGGTGGGCAATGTCGGCGAGCAGTAAGGCGCCTACCTTATCGGCGATGGCGCGGAAGCGCTCGTAGTCCCAGTCGCGGGAGTAGGCCGAAGCGCCGCAGATGATCAGTTTGGGTTTGACCTCGAGGGCTTTGGCCTCCACCTTGTCCATGTCGATGATGCCGGTTTCTTTTTCCACGCCGTAGAAGTGGGGTTCATAGACCTTGCCGGAATAATTGACCGGAGAGCCGTGGGAGAGGTGGCCGCCGTGGGAGAGGTCGAAGCCGAGGATGCGGTCGCCGGGTTGGAGCACGGCCAGGAAAACGGCCGCGTTGGCCTGCGCGCCGGAGTGCGGCTGCACGTTGGCGAACTCGGCGCCGAATAATTGTTTAAGGCGGTCGATGGCCAGCTGTTCTACTTCATCTATAAACTCACACCCTCCGTAGTAACGCTTGCCGGGGTAGCCCTCAGCATATTTATTGGTCAGGCAACTGCCCGTGGCTTCCATGACCTGGGGGCTGGCGAAATTCTCGGAAGCGATCAACTCCAGGCCTTTCTGCTGTCGCTCCATTTCTTTCTGGATCAAACTGAAAACCAAACTATCTTTTGCCATCTTTAGTTGTTTAATGTTGGCAACAGAAGGAAGAGTAGTGATGTTCGCCTCATTTGTTGCCCGAAATTTCCGGACAAATTTATGGGGTTTACAGGGGAGTTTCTAATTTTTACCCCACAAACTGGCTGTCGGGAAAAGGAGCGGCGGAATTTCTCTGCAACCAATCACTTTTTCCCCCGTAAAAACACAATAAAACGGCGGGATAAAGCTTTGTAATTATCCCAATCCCACATAAGTCCCAGTATAGCAGGCCTATGACGTAATTCTACTATAGTATTAGCCTTGATTTGCCGGAAAGTAAATGCGATTTTTGCAGGCGCAGGCGCCTTCAGGGCGGTATTTGTTGCAGGAAAACGGGTGAAACTTTCCAAAACCAGGCCTGCCGGGCTTTGGGAAGATGCTCGCTGCGAGAACCAAATTAAACGATAATTGATGCTGAGAAGAAGCAGCCGGCTATTACTGACGATACTCCTTGCTTTGTGCTTTGCCCGGGCAGTAAAGGCCCATACCGACCGTTACCGCTGTATGTGGCGCACCGACCCTTCCACCACCATGGTTATTGGCTGGGACCAGGTATCCGGATATAATCCGGTCCTGTATTATGACGTTGTTGACTTTGGCGCCCAGGTAACAGCCTACCGCAACAAGCAGCAGCCCGACCGGATCATCGTGGCCAAGGGCATGAATAACCACTTCGTCCGCCTTTCCGGCCTTCAGCCCAATACCGTTTACTACTTTGTCATTCAGGACAGCGAGGGAGTCAGCCAGCGTTTTTCGTTCAAGACCGTTCCGGATACCCCGGCCGAGCGCCTGTCCATCATTGCCGGAGGCGACTCCCGCAATAACCGGGAGGCCCGCCGTGATGCCAACAAGCTGGTCAGTAAGCTGCGCCCCCATTGTATACTGTTCGACGGAGACATGACCGCCGGCGATACTTATCAGGAATGGCGCGAATGGTTTGACGACTGGCAGGAGACCATAGGCAGCGATGGCAGGATCTTCCCGGTCATAGCGGCGCGGGGCAATCACGAAGCGGCCAACAGCTCCATCACCGAGCTTTTTGACGTCAGCAACGCCGACGTGTATTATGCGCTCACGCTGGGCGGAAACCTGTTTCGCATTTATACCCTCAATTCGCTTATTCCTCCAGGCGGCAGCCAGCGCATCTGGCTGGAAGGCGACCTTAAGGCGAGTAGCCACATTACCTGGAAAATGGCCCAGTACCATCACGCTATCCGCCCTCATACGCAACGAAAGCCGGAAAAAGATGAACTCCTGCTCAACTGGGCAACTCTATTCCATAAGTACGGAGTAGACCTGGCCATGGAATCCGATGCTCACGTGGTAAAAACGACCTACCCCATCCGCCCTTCGCAGGATCCCGGAAGCGAGGAAGGGTTTATCCGGGATGATGAAGAAGGGACCGTATATATTGGCGAAGGCTGCTGGGGAGCTCCCCTGCGCGATAACAACGACAACAAATCCTGGACCCGCGCCAGCGGCAGCTTCAACCAGTTCAAGTGGATCTTCGTCGACCAGGAAAAGATCGAAGTACGCACCATACGCACCGATGGCGCAGTAAGGGTGGCCGAAGTCAGCCACAACAATATTTTTGACCCTCCCATTGGCCTGGTCATCTGGAACCCACCCACCGGCGACGTGCTGACTATCCGGAACCGGAAAGCTATGGCTTCCAGTTCAGGGGCTGACAGGCCGAACCCTGAGGTGGCTGTGACGAATGGCCGGCAGGCAGTTCCTCCGCCTAATCCCACTTCCCGGCCCACACCGGCCGATAACCCTCCCCCACCATCCTCCGTTCCCCGGGAGCCGGAGCCGGCGGCTTCCGACCCCAATGACTGGTCGCCCTTTCCCAAGGTGGCTCCTGACGAAAAAGGCAATATCATCATTAAGTATTTCCTGCCGCAGTCCTGCGATGTAACGGTTCAACTGATCAGCCCTCAGTGGAAGGAAATGGCCCGCATAGAATTCCCCCGCCAGCCCGGCGGGGAAAATGTAAAGAGCCTGGACCTGAGCCGGGTGCCGGCGGGGCGTTACCTGCTCGTGGTGAAAGGTAACGGGAAGCTGGCCAGGCGTTTCCATGTCATTATCCGTTGATTGAGTTAATGGAGTTGATTAGGTTTTGTAGCTTTGGGCGACCAAATCGAGAAGTATGGCGATATCGCTCAATACCATAAAAGGGCCGATCGATGAAGAGCTGAAAGTGTTCGAATCCCGTTTCCGGGAAGCAATGCGGAGCCCTGTTCCCCTGCTGGATAAAATAACCTTCTACATCGTTCGCCGTAAAGGCAAGCAGGTGCGGCCAATGTTCGTATTCCTGGCAGCCAAGGCCTGCGGGGCCATTACCGACGCTACCTATACTGCTGCTTCCCTGGTGGAACTGCTCCATACCGCCACTCTCGTCCATGATGATGTGGTTGACGACTCTTACGAACGCCGGGGCTTTTTTTCCATTAACGCTCTCTGGAAAAATAAGATCGCCGTCCTGGTGGGGGACTATCTTTTCTCCCAGGGTATGTTGCTGGCCCTGCGCAGCAAACAGTATCAGCTCCTGGAAATCGTCTCCGATGCCGTGAAAGCCATGAGCGAGGGCGAGCTTCTGCAGATCGAAAAAGCCCGCCGGCTGGATATCGAGGAAGGGGTCTATTACGAGATCATCCGGCAAAAAACGGCATCCCTCATTGCGGCGGCCTGTAGTGCCGGCGCCGCTTCATCCACTACCGACCAGGAACAGGTGGAACGCATGCGCCTGTTCGGGGAAAAGATCGGCATCGCCTTCCAGATCAGAGACGACCTCTTCGACTTCGGTACCGATGATGTGGGCAAACCCCTGGGCATTGACATCAAGGAAAAGAAGATGACCCTCCCACTTATCTACGCCCTGCGGCAGGCTCCCCGGCCGGACCGCAACCGGATCATCAACACCATCCGCCGCCACAGCGACAAACCGGACCGGGTTCAGGAAGTGGTGCAGTTCGTCCGCAATAGCGGCGGCCTGGAGTACGCCCGCAATGCCATGCAGGATTACCGCAGCCAGGCTTTTGAATTGCTGCAGGCCTTTCCTGAGTCCCCCGCCCGGCAATCGCTGGCCGACCTGGTTACTTTCGTGACGGAGCGGAAGAAGTAGGGGGAGGGGGTATTGTTTCATGGAGGCAAACAGTGGAACCGCGAACCCTTGAAACAGTGGAACAATTCCCTTTTCAACCGTCGCCTGCCCGCCCTTTAAATTATTTCCGGCAAACAATATTAACTTTGCTGGCCGAGTTAATTCAGGTGTACACACCCGGCCAAAAAATCTGTTATACCATGCGCGAAATACTACTCTCCTGTTCTACAGTGCTTCTCCTGGCGGCCTCCCTGTCGGCACAAAACCCGCTGCCCATCGGCCAATGGCGCGGCCACCTGCCCTACCGGACCGGAAGCTCTGTAACCCAGAGTGAGGATAAAGTCTATTACGCCACCAACTTTTCCATACTGGAACTGGACAAGGAGGAGCTTTCCACCCGTTTCATTTCCAAGGTGGACGGGCTGAGCAATGTAGGCATTGAATTTATCCGTTACAACCGGCTCAGCGATATCCTGATCGTGGTGTACAGCAATACCGTCATCGACCTGCTCAAGCCGGACGGCGAGATCGTGACGATGAGCCAGATCAAAAACTTCGGCAACCTCATCGGCGAAAAGCGGATCTACGATATCTATATCGAGAACGATTCGATGGTATACCTGGCGGCCAATTACGGCGTTTCCAAGATCAACATATTTGCCAATGAGTTCGTCTTTACTACTTTCACCGGTATTCCGGTAGAATCGGTACACCTCTTCGACGGGGCCATTTATGCCGCAACCGAAGAAGGCATCTACCGGGCGCCGGTCAGCAACGTCAACCTCGACGACTTCGGCAACTGGAAGCTTCTCGGCCCGGCCGAAGGCTTTCCGCAGGATTATCAGGCCAAAGCTTTCGCTACCTTCAACGGCAAGCTGCACCTGGGGGTCAACGACACCCTGTGGCGCTATGAAGGCAACCGCCTTGAGTTTGTCCACTATGAAAACGGCTCCACTCTGGAGTACCTGACGCACGAGGGCGTCCACCTGCTGGCGGGGTTCCGCCCCGGCCGCATCGTGTATTTCCCTCCGGGCGGAGGGCAGGGCATCGTCAACGGCAGTTGTGTGGAGGCGCCCAATTACGCCATCGAAGACAGCCAGGGGCGGCTGTGGTTCGGCGACGCCCGCATACGGGGCGGCTTCCGCATGTCGGCCGGCGTGACGGCCTTCTGTGACATCCTGTTCTTCGATTCCCCCTGGTCGGAGGTGGCCTGGGATATGGATATCGCCAACGGAGAACTGTGGCTGGCCACCGGCGGGCTGGACCAGACCCTCAGCGCCCGTTTTAATCCCGACGGTTTCGCCTCTTTCATCGACGGGCAATGGACGATTTATAACCGGCAGCTTCGGGATGATCTCAAGGGGCCCAACCCCAATACAAACGACGACGACCCGGTGGATTTCGTCTCCATCCTGGCGCATCCCAATAACGGAAAAGTGTTTGTTGGGAGCTTTACAGAAGGCCTGGTCGAAGTGGACGGCGACAACATCACCCAGTTCATCGAAACCAACTCCTCCCTGCAGCGGGCGCTCGGCGACCCCCGCGTCCGCGTTTCCGGCCTGGCCCTGGATGAAGACGGCAACCTCTGGGTGGCCAACAACTCCGCTCCCGAGCCCCTCTCCGTCCGGCTGCCCGACGGCAGCTGGCGAAGTTTCTCTTTGCCAGGGTGTAACGAGAATCAGGTATTTGACCTTGCCATCGACGAGCAGGGCTACAAGTGGGCAGTACTAGGTAACAGCAGCGCCGGGGTCCTGTTGTTCGACGAGGGTGAGCTCGACGACCCCAATGACGATCGTTGCCGGGTATTCACCGCCAACAATAGCGAGCTGGCCACCAACAACGTCAACTGCCTGGCGGCCGACCTGGAGGGCAACATCTGGGTGGGCACTACCGAAGGCATCATCATCTTCGAATGTGGGGGCAGCGCCTTCGACCAGCAGTGCCGGGGCTCCCGCCGCATCGTTGAGGTCGACGGCTTCGGCGCTTTCCTTCTCGAAACCGAGGATGTGCAAACCATTGCCGTCGACGGCGCCAACCGGAAATGGGTGGGAACCCGGAACGGGGTGTTCCTGCTTTCTCCCAACGGCGAAGAGCAGGTGGCCCGCTTTACGGAGAACAATTCTCCCCTTTTCAGCAATGACGTGATCGATATCGCCGTAAACCAGGAAACCGGAGAGGTATTCATCGGAACGGCAACCGGCATGCTTTCTTACCAGAGCGATGCTGTCGCCGGCGAGCGCACCCACGAGGCGGAGATCAAAGTATTCCCCAACCCGGTACGGGAAGATTACGACGGCCCCATTGCCATCCGCGGGTTGGCGCGCGACGCCACCGTCAAGATCACCGACGTCACCGGCAAGCTGGTATTCGAAACCACCGCTCTGGGCGGCCAGGCCATCTGGGACGGGCGCGACTACAATGGGCGGAGGGTCAATTCCGGCGTCTACCTGGTATTCAGCTCCAGCAACCCGCGATTCTCGGGGTTTACGGGCAAGGCGGATGCGGCGGTGGCGAAGATACTGGTGTTGAATTGAGGGGAGAGCTGGTTCTCGAGGGCTTCCTCCAATGCCTGGAGCGTCCGGGCGACGTTAAAGGCTTCGACAAAGCGGCCTCCAAACAAGTTCTGAAATACCCTCACCCCGCCACGCTCTCCTCCTGGTGCCGCCACAGCTCCTGAAAGATGGGGCTGTTGGCGCGCAGGTGCTCAAAGGCGCCCTCATCCACCACCCGGCCCTGGTCCAGGATGTAGACGTAGTCGAAATGGCTGAGCAGGTGCAGGCGGTGCAGGGAAGACACCATAGCCTTGTCTTTGAACTCCACGAACAGGCGCTGATAGATCTCCACCTCCGTCTTGGGGTCCACGCTGCTGGTCGGCTCGTCCATCAGGATGATGTCGCTGTCGCGGGCGGCGAGGATGCCCCGCGCCAGGGCCAGGCGCTGCTTCTGCCCGCCCGACAGGTTGACGCCCTTTTCTTTGATGCTGGACTGCATGCCCCGCGGCAATTGCCCGGCCACCCCATCGAAATGGGCCACCTGGCATACCTTCCGCACTTCTTCCTCTCCGAACGGCAGGCCCAGGGTGATGTTGTATTCGATCGTATTTTCGAAGATCTCCGGCTCCTGGGGGAAGAGCGTCACCCGGTTGGAGATGTGGCCGATATCGGAAACCGGCAGGCCGTCTACCAATAGCTGCAGGCCCGGCGACGGGGGGTAGAGCCCCCGCAGGATGCCCATCAGCGTACTTTTGCCACTGCCACTTTCGCCGATCAGGGCAATGCGTTTGCCGCGCTGAAGGTGAATGCTCACATCGTACAGGCCCTGGGGTTTTTCCACCCACTCCTCTCCTTCATTATGGATGAAATTGAGCCGGCCGATGTCCAGCCGCCGCCAGCTGTCCGGCAGGGCCTTGTCGGTATCGGGCAGGTGGCGCCGGCCGTAGGCGTCGATGATGTTCTGGGCCGTCTTTACATCCGTATCGTAGCGGACGATCTGGGTGTACTGCCAGGCCATGCCGTGGAACACTCCGGTAAAGCGTTCGACATAGGCCATGAGCGTCACCAGCGTGCCGATCAGGAACGTCTCCCCCGGCGTCCAGTTCTGGTAGATGTATCCAATCAGGATGACGCCGTAGATCGCCGCCACGCACATTTCCATGGTGAACCACTTCCATTCGTTGACCAGTATCTTGCGCCGGAAAGGCGGAAGTATGTCCATCACCCGGCTGAAGAGGCCCTTTTCCATTCGTTTCTCCAGCCGGAGCGTGATCACCGTGATGATATTGGAAAGGCTGTCAAAGAGGGTGGAAGAAACGACGTGCTCCTTCTCATTGACTTCCCGGGAAGCGGCGATGAAGGGCCGGTCGAATTTCAGCAGCACATAGATCACGCCTGCGCCCATCAGGGCGGCGATACCGCCGAACAGGGGCGAAAAATAGATCATTGCCGCAAAGGAAAAAGCGAAGCTGGAGAAGGTCTTCAGGTACATGAAGCCGGCGTCGAAGAAATCCTTCAGCGCCTCGTAGGCCTTTCGGATGCGGTTGATGGTGGCGCCGCTGTGGTGGTCCTGGTGCCACTTCACCGGCAGGTGCAGGGCCTTATGATAGAGCTCCTGCAGGAAGTTGCGGCTCAGGTCGAAGGCCAGGTTGCGCTCCATGATGCGGGCCGGGCCGTGGAACGCCCAGTCGAGAAAGCGCAGCAGGATATAGGCACCGGCGTAGATCCAGGCGGAGCGCAGGATGTTCATCCCCTGCTTCTGGATCTCATTGATAAATACGCCCCACAGTATGGGGAACAGGGCCACGATGAGATTGCTGATCAGGAACAGGCCGTAGACCAGCAGGTAGCGGCGGCGCTGCCCCCGGGCGTATTGCCAGGCTGTGCGCAGAAGAGAAAGATAGGGGTTGTTCCAGATGGACGGTTTCGAGCTCATAAGCCGGGCTGTTATGCAGTTTGCGGTTTGCATTTGGCGGTTAGCTGGGCGGCTCTCCCGGGGGGGATTGGACCAGGCAGAACGGGTTTCTGCTCAATAGATACTATCCGAACACCCGGCCCCCGGCCACAATAGGGCCCCAGGTAGCTGAAGCTAACGGCGGATTGTTGCTGTTGAAAAAATAGGATAACCCCCGGAAAGGCAGAAGCGTTCCCGTAGGCCCTGCAAAAATGATCATTGAAATTACTTCGGTTTTTTCCCATTGCAAAGGCAACAGAACAGTGAAACCATGGAACAGTGAAACCGTGGAACAATCCCCCCCTCCTCATTGTTTCCTAAAAAACCACACCCAATGGACAGCCTCTGGAATTATTTCAAGAACCTTTTCAACAAGGCGGAAGAAAGTTCGCCTTCCCAGCCGCTCATCCATGAGATGATCAGCCGGAGCGCCGAAGAGCGGGAAGACTACCAGCACTGGAAAAACACGCTGGTATGCCGCCGCCTGATGGACTGGCTCAACGGCCAGTACGCCATATACCGCGTTGCGCCCGATGATATCGACGAGGCTGTCGACTTTCTGGATACTCCTTCCTCCAAAGGCTTTGTCATACATTTCAACAAAACCCGCTACAGCAAGCGGGATGTCACGCACTTCTTTGACTTCCTCAAAGAACAGGTGCTCGGCCTGGATTACCGCTCCCAGATCTCGGACCTGCGCACCTACAACCGCTCCAATTGGGTGGAAACGATAGAACGGCATTACCTCAAACCCGGCCCCCGCATCCGCAAGGAACCTCAGGATGACGGCCGCTTCCTGCAGAAGTACGGCAACATCATGATCGAACTGGAGCTGCGCAACGACCGGGTGTTCAACCTGCGCTTTCGCGCCACCAGCTATAAGGACAGCCAGTTTAAGGAAGCCCGGGACTTCGAGGAGCTGATGCAGCAGATCATGGTCTGAATAGGGGGCCAGCGGTCTAGCGTTGGACAAAAGTCGGAAGTCGGAACGCGGAAGTCGGAATGGCTTTAGGCTTTGCGCAACCCTTTGGCTATCAATAGTGTCCAACCTTAGACGGGTAGCCTTCAGGAGACACAGAAAATTGAACTATCCCCGTCAGGGGGCGAATACACCGATACACTACAGCACCGATACACTACACACCACCGACACACTACACCACCGCTTCCTCCACCTTCCCTTCTACTTTTTTCACTTCCACATCCTCCCCCTTCATCATCCAGCGGATCAGTACCGGTATCAGCGCCAGGTCGCTGATCAGCGCGCTGAAAAGGGTCAGGCTGATCAGCAGGCCGATGGTGACGCTGGGCGGGTGGATGGAGAAGAGCATGACCAGGAATCCGAAGAACAGGATAACAGTAGTGAGTACGATGGCCTTTCCCGTTTCCAGGAAGGTGATGTGCATGGATTCCTCCACACTGAGCCCCTTGTTGCGCACCAGTTTGAACTTGCTGAGGAAATGAATAGTGTCATCAACCGCAATGCCGAAGATGACGGCGAATACGATAGAGATGCCGGCTTCCAGCTCGATGCCCAGGAAGCCCAGCAAGGCGCCGGCCAGCAGCAGCGGGAATACGTTGGGCGCCAGGGAGATGAAAAGCATTTTCCAGTTGCGGAAAAGCAGGGCCATGAGCAGGCTGACGATCAGGATGGCCATGCCCAGCCCCTGGAGGAGGCTGCGGCGCACGTACTCCGAATTCTTATCGATGATCAGTCCGGTGCCGGTTCGCTTGAACTCCACGATGGAGGTGTCGGTATTGGCGGCGATCCAGCGGTCAATGCGGGCGCCCATCTCTTCGATATTTTCGGCCCCGATGTCGGCGATGCGGGAGGTGATGCGCGCCTTTTTCTCGTCTTTGCTAAGCAGGACATTGACGCTCAGCTCGGGCACCTGTTCCGCCATCCGCCGGTAGCGTTTGAACCGGGCTTCGTCGTCCGGCAGGGCGTAGGCCTCCGGGTTGTTGTTGCGCATCATCTGGTTGATGCTCTTGTAGACAGCGGTAAGGGAGGCGATACCCTGGATGGCGGAGTCCTGGCGAAGGTAGTCTTCTACTTTAGCCATTTCCCGGACAACCGCATAGTCGTTGGCCTTGTACTCACCCTTAGCGTAGACCGCAACTTCCATGGGCCGGAAACCGGCGAGGTTCTTCTCAAAGAACAGAAAATCTTCTGTGATCTTTTTCCCGACAGGCAGGTTGTTCTCGATCTGGTAATTGGTGGTGATGCGGCTGATCCCCCACAGGCTGAGGACAAGCACCGCCAGGCCGCCGAGGGCAATGCGCCGGGGGTAGCTGCGGGTAAAGCGGTACGACCACTCCATGGACTTTTCCCAGAAGGCCTGCCCCCGGCCCAGCTTGATGATCTGGTCGGCCCGGAACCAGGAGATCACCGCCGTGGTGAAGAAGATGACGGTAATGTAGGCGATGATCACTCCGATGGCGGCATTGATGCCGAAGTCCCGGATAGGCCCGATCCGGCTGGTGAGCAGGGAGGCGAAGCCGATGGCGGTGGTCAGGGAAGTCAGCAGGGTGGCCAGTCCGATCTCCTTGATGGCCGTAACGATGGCCTTCTCTTTGCGAAAGCCCTTGCGCAGTTCGTCCACGTATTTAGACATAATGTGGATCACATCCGAAGTGCCCACGATGATCATCAGCACCGGATAGAGGGCCGCCATGGCGTTGAGTTCCCGGCCGCTGATGCTCAGGAAGCCCATGAACAGCAGCATACCCAGGCCGATGGAGAAGAGGGATACGGCAATGCCCCACGGCCGGCGGAAAATGAAAAACATGACCAGGGTGACCAATAAGCCGGAGATGATGGCTGAAACGAGGACCTCCCGCTTCTGCATGGCCACCAGTTCTTTCTGAAAGTAGGGGCGCCCCAGGTAGTGGTATTCTTCGAAATCGTACCGGCGGATCAGGCTGTCGAGGGCGTTCATAAGTTCTTCGGCCGGCTCCAGTTGTATACTGTTGACCGTCTTCAGGAAGACGGTGAGGGTTTTAGCGTCTTTGGAGATGAAGTTGTGCACGAACCGTTCGTCATTCAATATACGTTCTTTGTCCCGGGCGTAGCGGGCCGGCTGATCGATGTGAATGGCCGGCACGGTAGTAATGGCAAAAGGAGTACGGACCGGGTAGGAGAACTTGGTCAGGGACTGGCTCTCCGTGATGAAAGGAAGGCTCCTGGTTTGGATGGAGAAGTCGTGAAACTGCTCCAGGAAGTCCTGTTCGAAAACGCCCTCCTCGCGGCGGATGGCGACCATCAGGAAGTTGTCGTCCGATTCGAATTCGTCGATGAACTCCCGGAAGAACTCCAGGTCTTTATCCCCTTCCGGGAAAAATTGCTCGAAATCAAAAGAAAATTTCAGCTGCCTGATGCTGAAGGCGCTGATGATGGCCAGAATGGCGAAGATGGCGACGGAAATAACACGGAGGTTAATGTTCATAGATCAATTGGCTGCCGGCTAACTAAAACTCAAAAAAATCAACCACATAACCATTCTGTTCAAAAGTTGTTTAGCATTTTTGCTTTTACCGGAAACTGAGCCTCCGGAACAGCCCAAACAGAAATTTTCTGATACCTGGCTGGTTTCAAAGTGAAGCGAAAACTGCCTTTGGCCGCCCTCCTTTCCCGGTGCGCTTGGCAGGTAAAAGCTTCGGTGTGGCCATCAGGGCCGATGCGCGTCAGTATTTACACAAAAACAAAAGTCACTCCTTTCGGAAGCCATGCTTTGGGAAGGAATGAAGTAGTAGATATGATCACAGACATTACCCTGCCACAGGAACTGGCTCCCTATCGAGAGCAGATCTTTCAGGCCTTACGCCCTTTTATTGCGATACAACCTCAGCCGGAACGGATAACGCTTCCCTGGGAGAGCAAGATCGGCGGAATGCCCTATCTGCCTGCCGGCAGCGACTATCCGCTGGCTCCGGACGGCACTCCACTATGGCTGCTGGCCCAGCTCAATTTTGAGGATATACCAGCCCTTCCTCCGTTTCCGGAGCGGGGGCTGCTCCAGTTTTTCATCTACGATGACGGCTTTTACGGGCTCGACCTGGATAACCCTTTTGACCAGAGCCGGTTCAGGGTAGTTTATTATTCGAAAATAATACGGGACGCGGCTTTGCTGGAGGGCGATTTCAGCTTCCCGGGCGAGCCCCGTTTCCTGCCAATCGATGCCGGTGCTTCCTATCCGCTCGAATTCAGGCGGCATCATGAGTTGGCGCCGCCCGGCGACTATCAGTTTGAAGAGCTGCTTGGGAAGGATTTCTTCAGCGTTTTCGGAGAAAAACAGTGGGAGGTTCGCAACCGCTACAGCCGGGCTGTCCTTAGTTCCCGGCACAAAATCGGCGGCTATGCCTTCTTCTGCCAGGAGGACCCCCGCAACCCAGGAGAACCGATGGAACTGCTCTTTCAACTGGGCTCCGACCAGCAGATCAACACTATGTGGGGGGATATGGGGGTAGCCAATTTCTTCATCTGCCCGGATGACTTGAAAAAGGCGGACTTTTCAAGGGTGATGTATAATTGGGATTGCTATTAGAGTTTTGTTTTACTGGAAAGCACATGGGCGACATTGTGGCTGTGGGGGAAAATGATTATTTTGGGGAGATGGGGATATAGGCGCAGTAGGATTTAAGTGAAAGGCACAATGCGGGTTTTGCTTAAACGATGGTGCGTGTATGATTTTAGGGGGAGTAGATAAACGTCAATTTGGGCTATTAGGGGAGTTGACGTATGTAAAGATGTTGGCTGTAATGTAAAACGACATTCTTGAAACAAAGAAAATGACTCAATCCGAACTTATAATTTTAAATTTTACGGAAATTAGGAGAAAAAGCATCAAACTTTGGAAAGGACTTCCTAAAAGCTATTACAACTGGAAACCTGACGAAAAAGCAATGACTGCGATAGAAATGATTAGGCATGTTCTAGAAGCCGATTATGGATGGAATATTATTATCAATAATGGGAATATGACAAATTATAAAACGCCTTGGAAGAATCGACCTTTCATTAGCGTTGCTGACGAACTAGAGTTTGCCGAACCTTATAGAAATACATTTTTGGAAAGCGTTCGACAGTTTTCGGATAGAGAATTAAACGAAACTGAGATCGTTCACCCTGGAAATGGAGAAAAGAAGATCCTTGGAAAATATTTATTGCGCATTGGATATCACGAATCTGTTCACGCAGGACAATTCCTTTCGTATTTAAGAGCAATGAAAATTAATCGCCCAGAGATATGGGATTGAAAATAAAAAACACTACAGCCAGTGTACATTAACCTGCCATGTAGTTCCCCTTCCAAGCGCCCTCAGAAATAAAACGCCACCCCAAACCGCAACCCAAACCTTCTCGCCTGCGGGTTATCCAGGTAACTGAGGCGCCAGGACAATTCCACCTGAAATATTTTGAGGATATTTTCGATGCCCACGCTGGCTTCCATATAGGGCCGTTTGCCGGGCGTGCGAAAGCCGGCGTAGGTGTCTTCTTCGGTGGGTACAAAGGCGTTGAGGCTGTTGGCGTCTCGGTTTTTGGCAGAAATGCTGCCGATCACGCCTTTGAAAGTGGCGTAGGATCGAAAGTTGAGCTTGCGCAGCAGCGGCACTTTGTTGAGCAGGAAGCCGTCGAAGTGGTGCTCCAGGAAGATGCTGGCGTAGGTGTCGCTGGCAAATTCGTAGCGGGTCATCATATTGAAGATGTCTCTGCCGGTGAAGTAGCCCTCGTTTCCGGGGTGGACCTCCATCAGCAGGAAGGGCACCGTGCCGAACACCTTGCCGGCATTGATGCGGTAGGACATCCAGCCGAAGGGGTTGAGGTAAAAGTAGTGGCGGTAGCTGAGCCCCACCTTGTGGTAGTTGTAGCTGCTGCCCATGACGCCGTTGACGCCGAGCGTGTATTGCAGCTCTATGATAGGGTGCTGCGAGCCAAAACTGGTGCGGCTGAATTCGTTGTCGATCACCATCTCGTCGAAGGCATAGCGCCCTTTGATGATGACCTCGGTGGTGTTTATGGTGGTGTCAATATCGGATAAGGCGCCCGGGTCGGGCAGATAGGCGTAGTTGAAGCCCCGGCCGTCTTCGGTCACCGAGCCGTAGGGGTCCATGCTTCGGTTGAGGAAGGTGATGCGGTTGGAAAAGCCGCTCTTCCAGTAGCGTTCGTAGAACACCTTGCCCTCCTGCACCCGGATGAGCTTCTGCATCAGGTTGCGGCGAAACAGCCCGGTGAAGAGGTCGCCTTCCACAAACTCCTCGCTGTTCTCGCTGTTCAGGCTGATGTCGTCCTTGTAGGCCGCTCCGGCCAGGATGCGCGGGTTTTGAGACACCAGCCATTTCACGTCGGCGCCGTATTTGAAATCCTCATCCCTCAGGCCGTAAGCCAGGTAGCCGCCCAGCCTGACGTCTTCACTGAACTTTTCACTGGTGCGTATACCCAGGCGGAAGCGGTCGCCTTCCACCGGGTTGGTGCTGTAGAGGGAGGAGTAAGGGCCGATCTCCACCGGCTCCAGTTCGAAGTAGCCGATGAAGACGATCTCGACGATCTCGACGTAGGTCTTGTACAGGGGCACGTTCTGGATGCTGTCCACCATTTCGTACACGGCCGCCTCGGTCTTGCTCAGCGGCTCATGGCGCGCCTCGGCCCAGAAGCTGTCGCTGTCCATCTCCACATTCTCGTAAATGTAGTAAGGATCCTTTTCCTGGTAGTGCTGCCGGGTGGCCGGCTGGTTGGCGGTGAACTCCCGGAAGGTTTCTGTCCGCCGGGCGATCATGCCCGGGGCGCCCTCCGTGGGGGTGAAGTCCACCACCATTTTTTTCTTGACGGGTATCCAGGCGCTGTCCTGCGGGGTGAATTCCTCGTAAATGATGATCCGGGTCACCAGGTTGATGTTCACATCGGGGCTCATGCGCATGTTCACCCGTTGGACGGCGAAGATGGAGTCGGCCACCCAGAAGTCGCCATAGAAGGTGTTTTCCTGTTTGCGCTTGGGCTTGAACTTGAGCTTGTAGCTCCAGTGCCCGTCGATGTTGGTGCTGTCCAGGATGTAGTATTCATAATAGCCCAGGCCCGATTTGGAGAACGGGCTGACGAAGGGTTTTTCCAGCACGTAGATCCAGTCGTCGTAGATGTTGTAATCCTGGTGGATGCGCTTGATGTATTCGATGATGGTCTGGTTGTCCGTCCCGGAAGTGCGCTGGGCCTGGATGACGGATTTAGGCTTGCCTTCCTCTTTGACGTAGTAGACATCGGAGAGCACCTCGTTGATGTACACGGGCAGGAAAGGCTTCTCATCGGAGGTGCTGTCGATGTTCTCAAAGACAAAGGCAAATGGTTTAAGCAATTTGCTTTTCTGCAGTTTGGGGTCGATGTTCTCCAGGTCGAGTTCGATCTTGGAATAGCTTTCGTACTGGAAGGAATTGAGGGCGTCGATGCGGTTTTGCTCTTTCTTTTCGATGATGCCCCTTACGATGCGGTTGGCCGGGTTTTCCCCGGCGATGACGACCACCTCGTCCAGGACGAGGGCAGAACCTCCCAGGGAAAAGTTGACCTCCTGAATGGCAGAATCCAGGCTGAGGGCCTTATGCTGAGCTTCAAAGCCTATGGCGGAAGCCGAGAGCGTATCGTATAGCTTTTTTACTTTAAATTCGTAGTATCCATCCACATCGGTGGAAGTCCCCAGGGTGGTTCCTTCAAAGAAGATGTTGGCGAAGGGGATGCCCTCCCGGGTGTCGGCATCCTGCACCCGCCCGTAGATGGTAAACTGCCCCCAGGCCAGAGTGTGCCAGCAGCAGATGAGCAGGAGCAGGAGAATTCGATTCATAATGGATGGGATTATATGGGCTTTGTGGGTTATAATGTTGTACTGGCTCTCGGAGCCGGTTAAATTGTTAAATGGTTCCATCACTTGGCGCCTGGCTTCGAGAAGCCGATGGCTATTCTATTAAGACAATGGGCAGTTGAAATGGCCACGGCTTTTTACCTGGCGTACCGGTTGATATCCTCATTTTTGCTTTCTGGGCAAATTCTTACCTTTGCCGTACTTTTACAGAAGGCTTTAAACGCCCAATAGTTTGCCGGCAAGTTTATAATTTATGTTAAAACCTTATCTGGACGAGCGCTTGGTGGAAGCTGGATGTGACGAAGCGGGGCGCGGCTGCCTGGCCGGCCCGGTCTTTGCCGCCGCCGTCATCCTGCCCAAGGGTTTTGCTCACCCGCTGCTCAACGACTCCAAGCAGCTCACCGAGGAGGAGCGCTACGAAGCGCGCCAAGTCGTGGAGGAGTCTGCCCTGGCCTGGGCCGTTGCCATAGCGAGCCCTCAGGAGATCGATAAGGTGAACATCCTCAACGCTTCTTTCCTGGCTATGCACCGCGCCATCTACCAGCTGGACCCCGCCCCGGAATCCCTCCTCATCGACGGCAACCGCTTCCGCCCTTACCGCCGTATTCCTCACCACTGTATCATCAAGGGTGACAGCATCATGCTGTCCATCGCCGCCGCTTCCATCCTCGCCAAGACCTACCGCGACGATTATATGATGCAGCTCGACGCCGAATACCCCCATTACCGGTGGCGCGCCAACAAAGGATATCCGACCAGGGAGCACCGGGCGGCCATTCAGGAGCACGGGCTTTCCCCTCACCACCGGCGGTCGTTCAGGCAGTTGCCGGATGAGTTGCAGGGGAGGTTGTTTGAGTAGCAGTTTGTTATAAATGTGGTTTGGGTTGCTATATTTGTAGGTTGATAATCAGTTGCTTAGGTTTTGTACAAGTATCCGCCGCCACTACGTTTTGAGCGGATACTCTCTACGGTCCGGACGGGACTCAGAAATGCAGAGTGTAACTCCTTGGCTTTCTTTGATTTGTGTAGACGGGTCGGATTTTTGGAAAATGTTTTGGAAAAAATGACAGGCAGCCCCCTTTTTAGTAGCCAATTGTCACTTTTCGATCACCTCCCAGTGGCCGCCCTTTGCCCCTCCAACCCTTTTGAGCAATTTTTCTTGCTGTAATTTTTGCAGATTCCTTTCGATGGTACGTTCGGTGACGCCAATCTTCTGAGATAACTCGGGAATAGCGATATACTCATCTTCTTGGATCAGAGCAAGGATTTTCTCCGATGTTTTCCCCGAAATTTTCCCCGACATTTTTGCCACTCCCTTTTGAAACTCAATCCGAAACCCGGAAGAATCATTAGAAAAAATGGGAGCAGGGAGTTCAGCCTCACGGCATTCGTCTATAATCTTCAAGGTGCCCCGGCCCCAGGCTTCGATCAGGCCGGCCCGGAAAAAAGTGGTGGCGACATCCGGGTTGTATGGGATGGAGGGATGCTCTGTCAGGAGGCTGTCAATAGTCAGGCTTTCCGGAAGTTGTCCGGCATTCCAGAAAATGATCTTATTCTCGTAGACTTTTATCTGGATAGGGTTTCCGCTGCTGTAATCTTTATGCGCAATGGCATTTAGCAAGGCTTCGCGCAGTGCAGGTTCGGGGTATGGGTATTCCTCTATCCTACTGATCCCCTCGTAGCGGATTTGAGCTTCAAGATACTTGGACAAGAGTAATTCCATTGTCTTTTCAACTTGCTCCAATAAGAACCCGTGGATCTCATCCTGAAAACGTAAGTCGGTATCTGTACGGAAATAGCCGATTTTCACATAGGCGCCGGTGAAGAATTGCTCTGGTTCCGGATGAAATAGGAGGATGGCGGCTCGTTTCAGGTAATCTTTTTCTTTCAGGTGGAGCTTGTCGATCAGGGCTTGGTCGTTCTCTTGCAATACGGCTTTATCCAGGCGTTTGGTTTGCGTGGCCTTCTTCCGGAAATATTCAAAGGCGGAGGTACTCAAGTCTTCTGCCGAAACATGAGGCACCGGGACACTATCCCACCGTTTCCCTTGCTTTTGTAGCAGAAACCGGTCCAAAGCCGCCCCTTTAAGCTCCTGCTTGGTGCTTCCGCTGCGATAATGATATTGTCCCTTGTAGCTAACGGGATAGGGATGCGGCGCAACTTCAATGGAGATCCAATCTTCTCCTTTTTCCGAATGCAGGTTGACATCAACGATGATGCCCAGTACGTCCCGGACTTTATTAGGCAATTCCTCCATTAATCGCTGTGCATCACTTATGCCTACCACCTTTCCTACATCATCTTTGCCGATCTCGAGTTTTCCGCCATTGGCGTTTGCGAACCCGCATATCCATTTGATATACTCGTCCCGCCAGGTGCTCTTCCATTCGGGCGCAGTTGCGATTTGTCCCCGGTACTCGGATGAATAAACTTACTGAATCAA
>CAYQKY010000061.1:0-40886 GCA_964418125.1 uncultured Phaeodactylibacter sp. | reverse complement strand
CGGCCTTTTTGGCAATATCGGCGCCGCGGTTGCCCATGGCCACGCCAATGTGGGCTGCCTTGAGTGCAGGGCCGTCGTTGACTCCGTCGCCGGTCATGGCTACGATCTGGCCGTTGGCCTTAAGGGCCTCGACTACCCTGAGTTTGGCTTCGGGGAACATGCGGGCGAAAATGTCAGTTGTACCTACCGTTTCCCGCAGTTTTTCCGCCGGCATGTTCAGGACGGCTTCGCCCAGCAGGTACTGCCCGTTGTGGCGCAGGCCGCTTTCTCCGGCGATGGTCAGCGCCGTTTCGGCATAGTCGCCGGTGATCATTTTTACCTGTATGCCTGCTGCGTAGAACTGGCCGAATACTTCTTTTATGCCTTTCTTGGGCGGATCGTAAAGTGCCACCAGCCCCAGGAACCGCCACTCGAAATCGTCCTGCCGCTCCGGGAAGGTTTCGGGTATGGAGGCTGCCCGGGCAACGCCCAGCACCCGGAAGCCCTTGGCCGCCAGGCCTCGCGTAATGCTTTCCACCTTCTTTATCTGGCTATTGGAAAGAGGAGAATGAGCGAGGATCCGTTCTACGGCGCCTTTGGCGGCGATGATCGTCTCTTCATTCCTTTGCCAGATGTGGGTCATCATGGGAGGCTGCCCGTCCAGCGGATATTCATGCACCATCTGAAATTGATCGCGGGCATCGAGGGAGGCATTTTGGAGATAGGCCTGGTGCAGCGCTTTCTCCATGGGGTCGAACGGCAGCGGTTCGCTGGCCCACATGGCATAGGCCAGCACTGTGTTGTCGGGGTAGCTGGCCATATCCGCCGTTTCAATGAGGCTGTCTTTTTCAAAGTCATACACCGCCGCCAGCGACATTTTGTTTTCAGTGATCGTACCCGTTTTATCCAGGCAGATGACGCTGGCCGAGCCCAGGCTTTCCACGGTGATCGGCTGTTTGACCAGCAGGCCGATCTTGCTCATCCGATAGGCGCCGATGGCCATGAAGGAGGAGAAGGCGACCGGAATTTCTTCCGGTATGAGCGACATGGTCATCACCAGCCCGAAGAGCAGGCTGACGACCAGGTCGAAAGTCGACAGATAGTTGACCCCAAAAACCAGCAGAAAGGCCAGCAGCCCCACCAGCGCCATGCGCTGAACGAAGGCGCTCACCTGCTTCTGGAGGAGGGATTTTTCCGGGGTAATGCTTTCCATGCGTTTGCCCAGCCTGGCCAGCTCGGTCCGGGCGCCGGTTTGAGTAACGCGGGCAGTACACAGGCCGGAAGCGACGAGGGTGCCCTGGAGGATAGCTTCTCCGGCATCCCGGAAAACGGGCATGGACTCTCCGGTCATTATGGACTCGTCCACTGAAAAGTCGTTCTGCCGGAGCACTTCGGCGTCGGCAGGTACGGTCTCCCCCTCCGATACGATCATAATATCATCGGGCACCAACTCTTCGGCCGGAAACCGCACTTCCTCGCCATCCCGGATGAGGCGTATGGTGCTCTGGGTATATTTCTTCAGGCTTCTGATGGCATTGGCGCTGCGCACTTCCTGATAAATGGAGACGATAACGACCATGGCCATGGCGAAGAGCATGATCTGCCCTTCGTAGGTATTGCCGAGGAAAAAGTAAATGGCGCAGACTGCCACCAGAATGAGGAACATGGGTTCGCGGGCGACATCCCACATCATCCGGAAGATGTGGCGGGCGCGGCCGGAGTAGAGCGCGTTCTTGCCAAAGCGTTTTTGCCGGCTGGCTACTTGCTGCCGGCTGAGGCCCTGGAAAGCCTGGTGGTTTTTCTCTTTCGTCATAACATTTTGGGCTTTTTTTAAGCATTTTTTAAGGAAGGCTTAATGCCCCTTAAATACCAGTGGATGCAATATTGCCAGGAAAAATCCTTGATAGCAATGATTTCTGCCACCTGCCGTCTATTTGCATTGCTCATTGCATCGGTGGCCCGTACGGGTTATCTTGGCGGGCAATTGGTATACCGGGATGCTGCCGGAGCAGAGCTTAACATCTCCTCCCGGACGGATACCGAATGAAAAAGCGAAGCCATGAGAATCTTGTTAGTGGAAGATGAAATGCCGATCGCCAATTTTATCCGGGACGGGCTGAGAGAAGAAGGCTTTGCCGTCGATGTGGCTGATAATGGCAGAACCGGCCTGGAAATGGCCCTCGGCTCCCTGGAAGAATACGACCTCCTGCTCCTGGATTGGATGTTGCCGGGAGTGAGCGGCATCGAGATCTGCCGCCAGGCCCGCAGGGAAAATGCGGAAATACCCATCATTTTCCTGACGGCAAAAGACACGGTAGACGATGCCGTCTTCGGCCTGGAAGCCGGCGCCAATGATTACATCCGCAAGCCTTTTGCCTTTGAGGAACTGCTTGCCCGGATCCGCGTACTGCTGCGCAGTAAGGGTGGGGAGCAACTGGTTTTTTCCTGCGGCGATATTGAAATGGATACCCAAGCTTACCGGGTAACCAAAGCAGGAGAGCCGGTGGAGCTCACCCAAAAGGAATTTGCCCTCCTGGAGTACCTGCTGCGCAATAAGGGTAAAGTGTGCCGGCGCACCCGCATCATCGAAAAAGTCTGGGACATCAACTTCGAGTACGATACTTCGGTGATCGACGTATATATCAACTTCCTGCGAAAAAAACTGGACCGGCCGGGAGAACCTTCCTTCATCGAAACCGTTCGCGGAGTGGGATACCGCGTAAATGAAGAAGCATGAAACTGACCTTCCAAACCAGGATCGCTTTGTTCAATACGCTTGCCGCTGCCTTGGCCACGCTACTGGTTTTCCTTATCGTATACGCCGTTGTGTACTTTACAGCTTTTCATCATCTGGACCAGGACATCCGTCGGGAAAAGGCGGAGGTTATATCCAATCTCTCATGGATGGGCGATTCCATCATCATCAACCAGGTGCCGGAATGGGAAGAACGGGAACATCAGCAGGTGGAAGTCAACCCCACTTTTTTGCAGATCACTGACGCGAAGGGCCGCCTGCGCTTTCGCTCCGCCAACTTCCGGCAGGATCATTTCCTCTTCATCCCCGGGATAGAAAAGTCTACCTTTCTCAACAGCCATCTCAACGGGCAACGAATACGGCTGGGGCATTTTCCCATTTTCAACCCCGAGGGCGAGAATACCGGCCAACTGGCCGTAGGGGTCTCCATGGAAGAATCGACAATCGTACTCAATAACCTGCGCATCACACTGCTCATCGCCTTTCCTTTCCTGCTCGTAGTGCTCTATCTGGCCACCTCTCTCGCTGCTGCCAAAGGTATTGCGCCAGTTCACCGGATCATCCGGACTGCTTCCGGTATAGATGATGCGAATATCCACACCCGCCTGCCCATGCCGGAACATAAGGATGAGATCCGCCAACTGGCTACAACTATCAATGAATTGCTGAATCGGATAGAAAGCCGCATTAAACGCGAAAAACAATTTACAGCGGACGTTTCCCATGAACTGCGCACTCCGCTGGCTGCTATCCGCGGCACCCTTGAAGTACTGGCCCGGCGGCAACGTGAACCGGCGCATTACGAAGAGAAGATTGCTCAGGTTATCCGGGAGGTGGGCCGTATGAACCAGATACTGGACCAACTGCTGCAACTCTCCCGCCTGGAGGCCGGCAATACCGCCTTAGTGCTTGAACCCGTCAACCTTCTGCATATGGTTTACGAACTTCTTCCCCAATGGCAGGACGAACTGAACCGGAAACAGGCCGAAATAAAGTTCGACATTCCCCCCACTGCGGAAGTGCAGGCCAGCCGCTCCTACCTGGCCCTCATGCTTGACAATCTCGTGGGCAATGCCATCAAGTATGGCAATCCGGGAGGCGCCATCCGAATCAGTTGGCAGGCCGCAGATCGTATCCTGGCCATTGTCGATAACGGCCCCGGTATTGCCGCCGAACACCTCCCGCATATCTTCAGCCGCTTCTACAGGGCCGACCCTTCCCGAACTTCCAGGATTCCCGGCGCCGGGCTGGGGCTTTCCATCGTCAAAAAACTCGCCGATTTGCAGCATATCCATATTGAACTGAACAGCAGTGAAGGCGAAGGAACGGCTGTTGCGCTGCGTTTCCCATTCCCGTAGTTTTTAAGGCAATTTTAAGGATCGTTTAAGGGCCATATAAGTGCCGGAGCCACATCTTTGCAGCGTTCGGATAACCAAACGATTCACAAAAAATTACAATCATGAATCAGGCGCATATTCATCTGCTGCTCACCCACCTTCCAATCGTCGGCTCCCTGCTGGGAACACTGGCCCTGTTGGCCGGCTTCGCTTTCCGCTCGGAGCACGTAAAAAGGACAGCCCTGGGGTTGTTCCTCTTCGCCGCGCTATCAGCCATCCCAACCTTCCTCACCGGGGAGGGCGCCGAAGAAATAGTGGAAAACGTTCCCGGCATACAGGAAGGGCTGATCGGCCGCCATGAAGATATGGCGTCCATCTTCATCTGGCTCATCGGCGGGTTGGGGCTGCTCTCCCTGGCCACCCTGACCGCCACCCTGAAGGTGAAGGACGCCCCCCTCAGCAAAGCCTTGTATGCCGTCACACTTATCGTTTCCCTGGTTGCTGCGAGCTTTGCCACGCAGGTGGGCGCCACGGGCGGCAAGATCCGCCATACGGAGATCGGCGGAGCCACCGTACAGGTTGATGCCGGACAGGAGGGGGGCGCGCACCGGAGAGAATGGGGAGAACAAGACGATGATTAACGGGACATGGCTATCCCACTTTTCCGGGAAGAGAGGGGATAGCCATGAGCATTCTAATCTCCCAATTCAAATATCTTCTCCATCACCACCCACTTCTCCCCCGGCTTCGCTCCCGGCGCCGCCTGCTGGTATTTCCACATCAGCTCTTCCCACTCCTGTACCCGCGGGTTGGCGGCGTCCATAGCGGCCTTTCGTTCAAAGGAAAAACCGCCCGCCGTTTCCATGATCATGAACAGGCGGTTGCCGAAGCGGTAGATCTCCATAGTGAGGATGCCGGCGCTGCGGATACTCTCCAGGATCTCAGGCCACACCTCCCGGTGGTAGGCTTCGTATTCGGCGATCAGGTTGGGGTCGTCTTTGAGGTCGAGGGTGAGGCAGTGTCTTTGCATGGAATGAAGGAATGAATGAGTGAATGGTTGGATACCATCTGCGGAATTAAGAGTTTGTTCAAATTTCGATGATGAGGCGAAAGTGAGCAAATTTTGTTTCAGGCAAGGCAAATTTTGCAGCCGGATGCGGGCAATCCGGCGAAAAATTTAACGCCGCCTGGAATAAAATTTGCCGCTTGTAGGCCATTGATCGAATTTTGAACAAACTCTAAGTTGGCAGGGCTCCAAAGCCCAGCAATATAACCATAAAACCATCTAACCATTTCCCTGGAGCAAGCTTGCCAACGCAACGTATTCGAAGCAGCACAGGGTATCTTACCCCCCGTAAGCCACCGCCACCTGCCGTGCCGTGCCCAGGCCGTCGATACCCAGCTCGACGACATCGCCCGGCTTCAGGTAGCGGGGAGGCTTGAGGCCGAGCCCTACGCCGAAGGGCGTACCCGTGGAGATGATGTCTCCGGGCAGCAGCGTCATGAACTGGCTGATGTAGCTGACCAGGCGGGGGATGCCGAAGATCAGGTCGGCGGTGGTGCTGTTCTGCATCATTTCGCCGTTGACCTTGAGCCACAGCTTCAGCTTATGGGGGCGGGGAAGGTCTTCCGGCGTGGCCAGCCAGGGGCCGATGGGGGCGAAGGTGTCGCAACTCTTGCCCTTCACCCACTGCCCGCCTTGTTCCAACTGGAAGGCGCGCTCGCTGTAGTCGTTATGCAACATGTAACCGGCCACGTGATCCATGGCGTCTTTCTCCTCCACATAGGAGGCCCGCTTGCCGATGACGACTGCCAATTCCACCTCCCAGTCCGTCTTCCGGCTGCCTTTGGGGATGATGAGGTTGTCGTTCGGGCCGCAGAGAGCGGAAGTGGCCTTGAAGAAGAGGACCGGCTCATCCGGTACGGCCATCCGGCTCTCGCGGGCGTGCTCGGCGTAGTTGAGCCCCACGCAGACGATCTTCGACGGCCGGCATATCGGCGGCCCCAGCCGGGTATCTTTGGGGATGCGGGGGCAGGAGGCGGCGTGCTGCCCGAGCCAGGCGGCCAGGCGCTGCCGGCCGTCGCCGCCCAGGAAGTGCTCGCCGTAGTCTTCGCCGAAGGCCGAGACGTCCAGCCAGTCGCCGTTATTGTCAATAACTCCCGGGCGTTCTTCTCCGGGTTTTCCTGCTCTGATCAGTTTCATTATGCCTCAGAAATTAAATCAAGGAATAAGTACAATGTTTATTTCCTCTGAATCCGCGCAAATCCGCCGCATCCGTGTTAATCCGCGTTCCATCCTTCACGTATTCAACTTCAGAAAGCCCCCGTCGATGGGATAATTCGTGCCGGTGATGAAGCTCGCCTCATCCGAGCACAGGTACAGCGCCAGGTGGGCGATCTCCTCCGGCTTCCCCATCCGGCCGATGGGCTGCGTCTTCGACAGGTTGTCGAACATCTCTGCCTCTTTTCCGGGGTAGTTCTTCGCCAGGAAGCCATCGACGAAGGGCGTGTGCACCCGCGCCGGAGCGATGCTGTTGCAACGGATGTGGTAGTCGATATAATCGCGGGCCACGGTGTAGGTCATCGCCAGTACCGCCCCCTTGCTCATGGAGTAGGCAAAGCGCCCGGGCAGCCCCAGGGAGGAGGCGATCGATCCCATATTGAGGATCACCCCGCCCTTCTGCCGTTTCATGTGGGGGATGGCCGCCCGCATGCCGTTGTACACCCCCTTGATGTTGACCGAATAGATGCGGTCGAGGTCTTCCTCGGAGGTGCTCTCCAGCGTGCCCACATGGGCGATGCCGGCGTTGTTGACCAGGATGTCGAGCCGGCCGGCCTTCGCCACGATGTCCTCACAGATGCGGATCATTTCCTCCTGCCTGCTTACATCTCCGGCTACGGCTTCTGCCTTGCCGCCGCCGGCCTGTATCTCCGCGGCCACGCGGCGGGCATTTTCTTCATGGATATCGAGCAGAAATACGCGGGCGCCGGCGCCGGCAAACACCCGGCAGATGCTCTCCCCGATCCCGCTGCCGCCCCCGGTGACGAGGGCCGTCTTGTTGGTGAGGGTGAATGGCATGGTGGTGTTGGTTTGGGGCTACCTGTCTAAGGCCGGACAGCGGTTCCCGGGGCTTTGTACGATGTACGGGGCTGTCCGGCGTTCGGCTGAGCTCACGCCGAAGTCCTTAGTATGGAGCCTGTTTTTATTTTGTCGGCCGCGCGGGGCGGCGCGGGGCTAAGGTACGGAAGTTTTGGGGGGGAAGAGAGGGTGCCTAAAGAGAATTTTCGATGTTAACCTTGGGAACAGCCTATTCCCTACACATTTTAGCTGTTGAGGAGAAAAGATTAAGTCCTTAAAACAATTCGACTAAGGAACGTATCTTTTTTCTAGATTTTCCGTAAACACATTGCTTAGAAATTAATATATTGCATCCATCTCCTAACCAAAAGGGCACCCTATGTCCACTGGCGCGGCTGTAGATAAAAAAAGACTCTTCTTCGGACTTTTTAATGCCGGAACAGAAAAGGAACTAAATGCCTTTATTGAAAAACATTCCGGTATTTTCAACGACTCGTCAAATTGGAAACCTCTCGGCGGTGACGAGAACACCTTTGGTGTAATTGAAAATCAACAAAGTTCACCTATTGCCTCCTTGATTGAAAAGTTGACGAACTCTATTGATGCAATGTTGATGAAACGTTGCCTGGAAATGGGGATTGATCCAAAGTCTGATGAGGCTCCACAAAACATTGATGAGGCTAAGGATTATTTTTTCCCGCTTCATAAAACAGAATGGGACCTTCCAACCTTTCGGCGACAGCAGGCGGAAGAAATTCAGATTATTGCTGACGGAACGCCGAGAGATACATCCGTAATTATTTATGATAATGGTGAAGGACAACACCCTCATGACTTCGAAGACACTTTTTTATCCCTTCTCAAGGGCAACAAAAATGAGATACATTTTGTCCAGGGAAAATACAATATGGGTGGTAGCGGCGCCATTGTGTTTTGCGGCAGAAACGGCTATCAGCTAGTCTGCTCCAGAAGATATGATGGAGCAGGTGAATTTGGCTTTACCTTAATCCGGCAACATCCATTAACCAAAGAAGAAGAAAAAGTTAAGAAGAATACCTGGTACGAATATCTCGTACTAGATGGAATTATTCCTTCATTTGCAATAGATGAGCTGGACCTAAAGCTTCATAACCGTAAGTTCAAAACAGGTACAGTGATCAAACTTTATTCTTATCAATTCCCTTCCGGCTATAGCGGTTTTGCTCAGGACCTTAATCAAAGCATAAATGAATATCTCTTTGAACCAGCACTGCCGATCCTGACAGTAGAAAAAAAGGAAAGATACCCTAATAATAAGGTTCTTGAATTGGACCTATATGGACTTAAAAGAAGGTTAGAAGAAAGCAAAGAATATATTGATGAGGCCTTCTCTGAGGTTTATGAAGATGAGCTGTTCGGGAAAATGAAAGTAAATTGCTATGTCTTTAAGGCGAAGGCAAAGGGATGGGATGTCAAAAAGACGAGAGAACAAATCCAACGGCGCTTTTTCAAAAATAATATGGCTGTCCTATTTTCCATGAATGGACAGGTGCATGGGCATTACACTTCAGAGTTCATCACCCGCTCCTTGAAAATGAGCATCCTAAAGAACCATCTCCTAATTCATGTGGACTGCACCAAAATGGACTATAATTTCCGTAAAGAGCTATTCATGGCCTCCCGCGACCGACTGAAGGATGGCCGGGAAACAAGAGCTTTACGGAAATTCCTAAGTGATAAACTTGGGGCTTCAAGCGGGCAGCTTTCTTCTATTTCCAAAAAGCGGAAGGACTCTATTTCTGTTAGCGGCGAAAGCACCAAAGAACTTCTCAAAGATTTTACCAAAAACTTGCCTGTCAGTGATGAACTTTGGGAGTTATTGGGTAATGCCTTTAAACTGGAAGAGGAAAAAAGAAAAAAGCCGAAACCAAAATCGGAGAATAAAGGGAAAACCGTTGAAAGGTCTCCCTTTAATCCTCAGCGCTATCCTTCTTACCTAAACTTAAAAGCAAAAAATAACGGTGAAATACCGGTTGCCAAGATACCCTTACGGGGAGAAAAGACACTTCGTTTTGAAACGGACGTAGAAAACGAATACTTTGACCGGGCGGAAGACCCTGGAGAACTGCAGATAGCCTTACTGAAATATGAACCAAACAATTCAACCGGAGGAGATGGGCAGGGAAACCCGAGGGGGATCGGTGATATACTTAATGTAGTTAAAACTAGCCCACATGAAGGAATAATAAGAGTCGTGCTTGCACCCAAAAAGGAAGTACAGGTAGGAGATGCTGTGCAGGTTAAAGTCACGCTTACCGACCGCGGCCAAAACCATGACCAGATCTTTTGGGTAAAGTTCAGCGAGCCTCAAAAGAAAAAGGAGAAGGCAAAAGAAGAACCTGTAGAGACTCCACTTGGGCTTCCGACACCTGTACTCGTATACAAGGAACCGCCAGATGAAAATTCCATTTCATGGGAGCAATTTGAGGAAAGTGCAGGTCAGCCAATGAATTATGATGCTGTGATGTTTCCTATGGCAGAAGGGGAAACTTTGGAAAGTATCTACATTAATATGGACAGCCGGACATTAAAAAACTTTAAAAGTAAGCAGAGCAACATCTCCGAGGAGCAAATGAGTATTGCAGATAGGAAGTATATATCCTCGGTTTATTTCCACACTCTATTTCTGTATACCATTACTAAAAAGCGGAAGTACTCCTTGACCAAAGAGCAGGATGGGCAGGAACAAACTGTAGATATCGGCGAATATGTGAGGGATATCTTTGATAGTTTTTATTCGGAGTTTATTTTGAGCTTTGGGACGGTGGATTTGATTGACAGTATATAATATAAGTGACCCAATATATTTTTAGTATCTTGACTTGAGGGAATTGGGGTGTTTCTTGTCTTGGAGGAATCTGTAATCACTTTTTCATTTTTTCTGTTCAAATAACCATGGCGAAATCTCTTCCCATGCAAGTTCTGCAATGTTTTTCGACCTCTCTTCAATAACTTTTTTTGTCCACTTATCCACAGATGAAATAGTTTTTGCTAATGGGATATGTGACGCTTTGGTCTTCAACATTTCTTTTGTTCGTTTACTAAAATTAAAACCGGCTTCTTTAGATTTTTGTATTACTTTTTCAACCTCTTCAAAAGTCTCAGCTGCATAGGCCTCGTATAGTAATTTTTTTTGTTGCCAAGGTTTGTTTCCAACAGCAGAATTTTCCTCTTGTGGTAAAAGAGTAAGGTTACCTAAACAGTTTTTAAGATAAGGCTGAGAATAGATATTCTTATCCCAACCTTCGCTTGGGCCACTTTCAGGTGCAATATGTTCAACAGTTGCAACATCATCTGAAACCCAACGTTGGTAGCTAAGGAATTCCGTTTCTGGGCTTTTTCTTTGTTTTGTTAGTTTCCATGGTTCATCTTTGTGGGGTCTTGCATTATGAGAAGCTGCCAATAATAAAAATCGGCACAAATGAGTTGAAGCTGGATACAAAGGCTGATGAACTACTTGAGATATCCATGTCGTTTTATCCTTTATTTCGATTCTTTTTTTATTTAACCATTCTCGTAGATATTCGCGCAGTGATGCGATTTCTACGATTGGGTTTTCTCTTTCTAAACCTACACATAAAGGAATAGAAATAAGATTTTTTTCTTTTTTTCTACGCCCATAAGACATAAGTGCCCTTAAATCACTATCAATTCCTGCGGTACCTCCAGTAACACTACGGCGTAGAATGACGAAGGCACTGATAGCTTTGGCTGCGTCACTAAAAAGCTTTTTATCACCTATTTCAATAGAAGCGTGGTAATATCTACAGAGAATTGGAATAGTAAGGGAGTTGTTTAAATCTTGGAGAAATTTTAAGCACAATAAAACAATTTCTCTGTCCGGATAACTAGATAGTTCACTTTCAATATTATCTTTTAACCAAAACTTTTCCTTGTACTCCGCAACTTCGGATAGTTTACAAATAAATCGACGCTTATTCTCTATTTCCTGTTTTCCTTTAATTTTTTCAAAATTGCTCCTGAGGTAACGCCTTTGGTCATCTAGACTTCTCGATCTTTTATCACCATTGATATAAAGAGCGAAGGGAACAATTAAATCCTTTGCCTCCTTTTGCTTTTTGTAATTGCTAGAAAAATTATCTAAATATTGCTCTACGCGATTGAAATATCTTTCGGATTCGGATCCTTTATATTTACGATTACCTTTTTCTTTCTCAAAGTTTACTACTTGAGGTTTAAAAGTTTGAACAGCAGTAAGCGGTTCTCCTGTCGTATTAAGTGAATCAAAAATATCAAATCCATATTTCTCATCGCGAGCTTTAACGATGGTTATAATAACTGCGTCCATTAAAAAGGTAGAAAAAGTGATAAGCCTAAGGATATCAAGTAAGTTCTCACCCTTTTCCTTACAGTAAGAAAGAATTTTGTTTGATTTTGACTGCTCAATAGGTAATTTGTAAAAAAGTCTTTTAATTCCAGCTTTTTCAAAATCCTTCAGCTTTAAAAGCTCGATCGAAATATCATCCGATAATTCATTTTCTGGCTTGCAAATATGTTTAATCAATTTTTTAATAGCTGTAATATTGGCTTTAAAGGATTCATTGTTTTGGGATTTTGGATAATTGAAACTGAATGGATCGGCTTTTCCTTTTTTAATATGCAGGGAAAATTCGTTTAGATATTTAGCAACATTTGAACTATAATCTGAGCGAGCAAAGCTGTTCGCTCTAAAATCAGATTCCTCTCTAACTACTCTTGGAAAAGGATAATCAGAAACACCATCAACTTGAAGTTTGCCATATGCAAGATTTAGTAAACGGATCATTACATGATTGACTTCTTGATTGAGCCACTCATGAACGTTATTGGGGATATTCTGAAAAGACTTTTCTTTTTGGATTATTGGTTTTTTTAAAATTTGGAGCTGCTCATAAAGATTACAAGCGACTATTGAAAGTGTGGTTAAACGTTGCTGCCCATCAATAACACTTAAAGAAATCCCATCAAATGTATTTTCAGTTCTACTCTCTTCAATGACAATTATTGTTCCTAAAAACGAAAGTGAATCTTCATCTTCTGAGCGCCAGGCTAAACCAGAAAGAATATCTTCAAATAAACGTTTAATATTTCCTTCTCCCCAGTCATATTGTCGTTGATATATAGGGATTCTGAAGCCAGCAGTTCCCCCGCCAAATAAATATAAATCATTTACAGACCTTGCTTCAGCATCGAAAATGTAACTAGTACCTTTTTGTGACATAAACCGATACTTAATTAAAAAGTATTTACGAAATACAAATACTTTTCGAGTACTACAAATATATTATATAAAACAAGCCGCACACCCCACTCCTTCAGCCTCCTCGAGGCCAAGGATATCAATCAAATTATCTGAGCTTGCATTCGCCCGTTGCCGCTCCATGCGCGTGTAATGCTCCTGCTTGATGGACTCCCTGCGCTCGGGCTGAGACAGGTCTTCCAATGTCTCACCCGGCTGCCAAGTGTAGCCATCCTTCTCATATTCCATAGCTTTCAAGAAGAGCTCCCGGTGATTTTCGTATAGCCATACCCACTCAATCTTTTGTTGGAAGAAACAAAAGAAACAGCCGGAGCGGCTACGGGAATAATGACCAGTTTTCACTTCTCCATCAATTTCTACCTGATATTCTCGCCGCTCATAATAGGCGGGAACCCCCACACCGCTTTCTCGAAGAATGCGGAAAATATCCTCCCGGACCAAAACATCTTCATTATCGACAAGGGGGAAGGAATCAGCCTGAGCCAATGGATAATCTGTCGTTTTCAGGAAGGCAAAGACGATGAGGTTGAAATTTTTCACGCCCAGGTCGAGCAACATTTCCAGCTTTTGTTCCTGGGGAAAGCGCATGGAAACCGGTTCTTCAACAACTTCTAAGATGCGCTGTAACTTATCGGAATCTGATGCATATTCCTCATACAAGCCTTTGATGAAAGAAATTTGGTTATTAGCCAACACTTTGCGGATCACATCTTCGCTCCAGATGTTTTTCCGGAAAGGAAAGATCGATTGTATGTTGGGTTTCTTGGAGATATAACCTTCTCTATCTTCATCGCCACGGATGCCGACGTAAGATACTATGGGTTCATCACCTGCAATGTACTGTTCGAAAGGCTCCAACTTCAGCTTCTTTGTACACCAACGGGACATAGCAGAAGGCAGGTACCCACCATATACGGAAAGAAAGTGGTCAAAGGGTGCTTCAGTATCATCTTGGGTAGCTTTTAGCTTAGTGACTTTCTTACCTAAGCAGACTTCCAAGTTTTTAATAAGCTGATAAGTCTCATCCAACTCCTTTCCCGTATCACAGGTATAGTACTCAATATCCAGGTTTGGATATTTATCATTGAGATAGATGGCAAGCGCGGCACTATCCTTACCACCGGAAATACCTAGAACGTGTTTGACTTTGGACATTACAGCAGGTCTTTTAATATTTTGATCAATGCCGCTTGATGGAGTTGGGGGTCTCCTGCGGTTTTGAGCGCTTTTCTCAATTCTTGCTCTATGGTTTTGAGCCTTTCTTGCTGATCTTTCGACAATATAATATTTCTTTTAATAGGATGCTCTTCAAAAGTGGTAATTTCAATCTTGAAAGCTTGTTCTTTTTCCTCATCAAACTGCATTTGGCTCAGTTCGATCAGGTCATCTAATTCAGCAAAGGCGGTTTGCATTCTATCATAGAGCAGCCGTTCTTCCTCGTCGGTGCATTGTTCCAATTGTTTGCCGATCAGAACCTGAGCCAGGCTGTTAAGCCAGGCTTTACGGTCAGGCAATTGAGATTTTAGCCGGCTATGGAGGACCTTTTGGCGAGGCACCAATAAATGTTCTTTAACTCCTTCATATCTCTTCTGAATCTTGGGCCGGTATTTCTCAAAAGTTAGGTTTGAAAAACCAAAAATTTGCAACAACCTTTCTTCAAAACGGTCTAGAAGAAGATCATAAGCCGACCGAAGCTCGGCAATGCATTGCTGAATCTGGCTAACGAAAGCTTCCAAATCTTTTTCTGAATTTGCCAATCTTTCCATACTAGCTCCAAAACAAGTAGGCAAGTCTTCGAAAAAGGTCTTTTCCAGTTCTTTGGCGTTGCGGACTGTATCCCGAAAGGCTATGGCATCATGGCTCAGGTTCTTGGTTTTTTTTGTGTATTCCGGCAATTGTGTGTAAAATACCAGAAATGGGCGTGCAGTTTCCTGGAAGCCCGAACCGGTTACTTTTTCTTGAGTACTTTGTTGAGTCAGCTCCCGGTATTTATTGAATAGGTCAAGCTTGACGCCTTGAATGTTGAAGGTTTTTACTTCATACTTATCGGCATCCCTGAAGAAAAGTTCTGCCGCTTCGCGGGAAATTCTGGGTACGTATTTGCCTTCCTTGAACAAAGCAAAATCTTCCCGCTTGATGAATAAGAAAGAGATCAACCAGAATTCAATGAATCCATCTTTCAATCCAAAGGGAGGTTGCTGAAGAGTTTCGACAAACTCACTGATCTTCCTTTTACTCACCTTTGTCTTTTCCAAAAACTGGCAACTGGTTTCCCAAAGTTTTTGGAAAGAATCTTCGGTTGGCTTATCACTGAAATCCGCTGCAACAGTACTGGTGCCGATGTGCAACCCGGTATCTTTTAGTAAAGTAAGGTAAATGGTTTTCTCCGGCGGTGTCCGTTTTTCCGGCATACCAAGTAGCGGCGTATTCCAATGATTGATGAGCGCATCGATATATTGGCGTTTTGCAGTGTGAATACTACTGGAAACGCTCGTTTTATTCATCAATTCATTTCGGTAAGTGGGAGTGTGGGGGTATATCGTTTGGATGATTTCAGAAAGTTGTTGATTGAAATCGCGCCTTCCGCGGATAATAATTTCATCCCCTTCTTCAAAAAACCAATACACCTTCCGGTCAAAGAATAATGAATCATTGAGTTGCTGATTCAAGGCTTCAACCTGACTTTGTTTGAGCTCCAGTAATTCTCTTTTGGCAACGGCATCATTGCCAATTCTCACTAAAGCCTTTTCGATAGCCTTTACTTCCAATAGACGATCCTGTATTTGTTCACTTTCTTTGAAGACACCATAAATAATAGGTTGCCCAGATGTTTCGAATAGCTCTTCGCTCTCTTCAAAAAGAAGGTTAACAATCCCATCTACTTCCTTTTCCTTAAGGAAATCAAATTGGGTTAAGGGTTTATCCGTTAACTCGAACCGGAATATCCTTGGAGTGCCTGTTTGATAAGTTACTGCCTTTGCCGGTACATAATCCAAGTTGAAAAAAGGCTGCAGCTCGATAGCAAGGTTAGTTATTTCCCCGACCTCTCGTTTAGCCTCTTGAAGTATTTCATCTACATTAATGTCTGTACCTTCAAAAAGCTTGTAACGCTCACGGAAGGACTGATAGCGGATGATCTGTGCGTCTTCGAGCTTTCCAACTAGCTCACGGGCATTCGAAATGCCCAAACAGTGCTCAGAATAAAGGCTGATCAATTCTTTGTCAATCCGGGTCCCGTTCGAACCCAGTATGTTCAGTAGCCCTATTGTTTTTACTAATTTCTGGGCGGAATCGATATCCTTGGTAAAGGAAGTCTCCACACGCTCCAAAGCATCTCTCATTTGAGACCATTGGAAAAAGTCCGGATTGAACCTGGAGGTAAGGGTAGAATAAAAATTGAATTGTAAATAATCATATACCCGAGCAAGGTTATAATAAGGTTCTTCTTCCGGCTTTTCTTTAAAGCTTTTTAAGCCAAGGTGTTCTTCAGCTTGCAGGAAGTTGAAGAGCGAACGTTCATTTTGCCCATAACGCTGAAGTGCCAACGTCATGGCCATAGCACTGAGCAGGTCAAAGGGGTAGAGGGATTCCACCAAGGAGTCATTGACCTCATTGAGCAGCGCAAAAGCTTTTTTATCCTGAATAACCTTAAGTAACTTCGAGTCAAAGGGCTTCTTTTGTGTAAACCCTTCTTCGGCGATGTATTCCGCTGCTAGGTGCAGGAGTTGTTCTACGGGTTCATTAAAAGTAACCTCCTTGAGGCGGCCTTTTACTTTTTCCCATTCTTTGCGCTGTGCTTCTTGCAGGCCAACCGCATAGGCGTCAAAGTTTTGATGCAGAGTAGTCAGAAAAAGGATATTGCGGGAAGCATCATTGGCATATTCCGCCAGTTGCTGTACGAAATATAATTCCCGGTCCGGGTCTTCGGAAGCAGCGTATTCAAGGAATTTTCCAAACTCATCTACTACCAGGATAAGGCAAATATTGGCCCCATGTAATTTTTGGTATTCCTTGTCCAAGGATTTCAAGACTGCTTTTTCCTGAATCTTTGTACCCAACTCTTCAGCTAAGGCTTCAATAAAAGACCCTTTGTAGCCAACAATATTGATGAATTTGAACTGCTTACATCCGTTGAATTGTCCATTCACGGGTTCAAAGTAGCTTTCGTTGCCAGCAAGGTGTTTTTCCAATGCGAGCAAAAACGCAGATTTCCCCGTGCCATAACTGCCAATGATATTAAAGGAGTGCATGCCGCTCCGAAAGTTAGAGGCGATCTGCTCGTACACCCTCCGGCTATTGTTGGTGGGAAGATACCGAAGGCCTTTGTCGCTGTCTCTGACAATATTTACCGAGGGTGAAAAACTACCTTCCATAATATGCTTTCAATATTTTCCAATGGTCAATTGGCTGTTTGAACTGAAGTATCCTGACTCCTCCATCATCTGTAAACACCACTTCCTTGGGGTGATTTGTAACTATTTGTTCAATCTTCTCCATCAATCCATGCTCCGAAAGAGCAAAAACGGAACCTACACTATCTATGTCCGTTGCAAGTTGCTTGAGGTTGATAATATCACTGTAATCTTTATTCTCCCGGATACAAAATAGGACTATTTGATATGGGATGTCTTTCCTAGCCTGATTTTCAATGCGATACCATTCTCCTCTATTATCCAGCTTTTTTACCAGGCCAAGTTCGTAGAGTAACCTGGAAAAATCATCTTCAACCCCCTTCCGCTTTGCCGGTAAGGTATAGTTGTTGATAAATACCTTTACGTCTTTCTTTACTGAACTTGGATGGACATAGTCGTCAGACTGATTTACAACATTTTCCAAAAAATCAACCAGGTGCTTTTCCGTGAATTCTACCCGCTGTTTTCGGAAAACATTGAACACGTAATGATAAATAGAAGAACGCTTACTTGTCGTCAGATAGTAATGCAAAAGCCAAAGGGTGGCTTGGTCTTCACAGTAAGGGTCAACTCCTTCCGAATCATTGAAAAGGAAATGGGCAACCTCGTTGGGAATATCATTGTCATCCACTAAGTCAAATGCCCTTAACCAAAACCGGATGGAAGAAACCATGTTTCGACCCACTCCAAGGTCGACAACCGCATCCTCTCCAAATCCTTTCCCCTGCCAAATATGGTCCAGTCCTTTTTTCAGCCAATAATTGCGGCAGTGGAAGGTTTCATGCCCGGTAAATTGCAGTTTTTCCATAGAGCAAAAGTAAGGATTTTAAGGCGAAGCAATAGCGTAATGCTCGCGCTATATTAACCAATAGGTTATACTCTGAAACCTAATGAACTTAATCACCAGGTTTAGAATTATTGGTTTTAAATTCTCTGGCGGTAAATCAAAAAAGAATGGCAGCCACTAAATTATACTTTTTGTTTTTAAAATACAAATTTAAAACTTTTTGATTTCGTCTTCGAGAAGAGGTTCAGATTTTCCAGATTCCCGAAAATCTGGAAAATCTGAACCCGGACAAACTACCCCACCCACCATTTTCGTTATCCTCCCAAACCCTATTCTCTAACCACACACACATTCCCATGAAGGCAATCCTCTTCTTGCTGGCCCTCTTCCTGGCCGCTACCCCCCTCTTCTCCCAGCCCGACACCATCATCCAGAACTACCGGCGCAGCGACGTCCCCAAAGCCACCGAAACGCATGTGCAGCTCACCCTGAAGGTGGTGGGCCTGGACAACCGGGGCGTGCCCGGCCTCGACCTTTGGCTCGTCAACGAAAAGCAGGGTAAGGTGTGGTACGGGCAGACCAGCCCCGCCGGGGAAGCCTACTTCCTGCTGCCCCGCGGCCAGTCCTTTACCGTCAATGCGGCCGATGAGCCGGCCTTTGAAAGCTTCCGGACGGTGGATGCCAAATTCGTACAGAGCCGCCTGGCGATCGGCTACAGCCCGAAGGAATATTCTGAGGAGATCAAAGGTGATACTGTCTTTCAGCAGGTGGCGGAAAGCCAGATGCCGATCCGCTCCCGGGTGCTGCTGTGGCTGACGGTGGTGGGCTTCGAAGGGCAGCCCCACGAGGATGAGGTGTTGTATTTCAACCTGCAGAAAAGAGGGCAGGTGTTCGTCGCCGAAACGGATGAAACGGGCCGGGCCATCCTGATGCTGCCCAAAGGCGACAGCATCATTATGAGCACCCGCTTTGAGCCGGAGGTCACGCGGTTCTTTCTGCCCGATGACGACAGGGCGGGCAAGGTGCGCCTGCGCTATACCACCATCGGCACAAAGGCCATCCTGGCGCGGGAGGCCGAACGGGCGCGGCTGGCCGCCATCCGGGACTCCCTGTACCGCCTGGAGCGGGTGCGCGACAGCCTGGCCGCCGAGCGGGCGCTGGCCGGCGAGGAGGATTTCCTCCACATGCTGAGCTTCGGCGCTGACCCGGCGCGCGTTAAGGAAAGGATCGAATCGAGGGCGGCAAAGGAACGCGTGATGATCGAGGCCGATGAAGAATATTTCGAAAAGGCGGGCATGGAGATCGAGGCCGCCCTCTACCGCAAGAGCGCCGAGTGGTCGAACAAGGTGGTCGTCACCGACATCACGGGCAGTATGTACCCCTATATGGACCAGATCCTGCTGTGGCATGCCCTGGCCCTGATACCCGGCGAGCAGAACCGCTACATCTTTTTCAACGACGGGGACAGAAAACGTCAGGAGGAAAAAAAGATAGGCGCTACCGGGGGCATTTACATCACCGAAGAGATGAACATGGACCGGCTCCTGGAAACCATGAACCGGGCGATGGACGGCGGCGGCGGCGCGGATTCTCCGGAAAATGACCTGGAAGCCCTTCTCGAAGGCGCCCGAATGATGGGCGAGATCGATGAGCTCATCCTCATCGCCGATAACTACAGCGATGTGCGGGATATCGAGCTGCTGACACAGCTCCGCGCTCCGGTGCGCATCGTGCTGGCCGGCGTGGATTACGGGATCAATGAAGATTACCTGGAGATCGCCTACGCCACCGGCGGCTCCATTCATACCCTGGAGGAAGATATCGAACAGCTCTCCTTCCTGGCGGATGGGGAGGTGGTCAGGATCGGAGCGTACCGCTACCGGGTGAACCGGGGGAAGTTTATTCAGCTGTCGGATTGAAGGGTATAGAACGCGGACACCACGGATTTAGCGGATTTTCGCGGGTTTGGTTTGGGGATTTTTTCCGGGAGCCTTCGTGTATACGGGTGTTGGCATTTTATTCATTATGGTTTCGGGAAATGTGGGGCAAGCCAGCAGACAACGGAAAGTTGTCAGCTGGCAGCCGGAGGGATTTGAAAAGCATCAGCGAGATAAACTGATCTCGCAGATCTCAAAGTTATCCCCGCGGAAACCGGTGATCAGCAACCTCTTGCCATCCGGGCGCCAGTGAGGCAGCGTATCCCCGTCCTCATTGAAAGTGATGCGCTGCTGGCCTTTCCCGTTCTTTTTCATGATGTAAATTTCCGGGCGGATGCCTTCCATGGAGGCGACATAGGCAATGCGGCGCCCATCGGCGCTCAAGGAGGGGCAGAAATTGTGCCGGGGCCAATGGGTGAGGCGCTTCAGTTTACCGGTTTTAAGGTTCATCAGGTAGAGCTCGTCGTCTTCATTGCCGGTCTCGTGGCGGGAGAAGAAGAGGATCTTTTTGCCGGAGGGGTGCCATTGGGGGTAGACATTGCGGTATTCATCCGCCATCAGGGGAGTAGTACCGCCGTCGGCCAGGTTGTAGAGATAGAGGTTGAAGTTTGTATCGCTCTCTTTGAGCGTATACGCTATGCGGCTTCCGTCGGGCGAGTAGCGGGCGAAGAGGCCGCCGTCGGTTTCTTCATTGAGGCTCATCACCTGGCGAAGGCCGGTTCTATCGGTATTTATCTCGAATAGGGAAGTGGCGCCGTTGCGGGTGGATTCGAACAGCACTTTCCGCCCGCCGGGGTGCCAGCTGGGGCGCCGCCCGCCGGAGGGATGGGAAGTAAGCCGGGTGAGCTGCCCGCCCTGTGCATCCATCAGGAAAACGTCCCACTTTCCGTTACGATCCGATTCGAAAGCGATCCACTGCCCGTCGGGCGAGTAGCTGGCGTAGCGGTCGTGGGCGGGGTGGCTGGTGAGGTTGCGCTCGGGGAAGGTATCCGTTTTCGTATTGCACATTTTGCTTCGGGCCCGAAAGGCAGGAAGCATTTCTCCCGGGGTTCTGGTTGAATTGTTATATGGCTGTATTGTTGGATTGTTTTTGTGCGGGGCTATAGCCTTGGCGAAGGGCCGGGCGCTGAACAGGAAAAAGGGAAGAAGGAATAGGAATGGTGTTTTGAACGATAGCATAAGGCCGTTTTTTCAAAAAAGCAGTTATACTCCCCTCGGGCACAAGAAGTGATTTTTGTCGCTTTATTTTTGCGTCCTGCTGCGTTAAAAATGCTCGCCATAGCACAGGCTATGTCTGCGCTTTTTGCCTTGCAGGCCACAAAAATAAATTTGTCAAAATTTCACCTCTCGTACCCAAAGGGAGTATACTATAAGGAGGAAAACTCAGGGCAAAGGTTGCCGGAGCGGGCATAGCAACATTCTCCCGCCTCCATTCGTTTTCATTCCAGAAAGCAATCATTTAAAAAGTACCCGTCACTTATCCCCCATGGACTATCTTCAAACTGCTGCCGAACTGCGCCAGGAGCGCGCCAATGCCTGGACCCACGGCCTGGGCCTCGCCCTGGGGCTTGCCGGTGTCCCTTTGCTGCTCTACCACAGCGCTGCCACAAGTGATACCTTTCACTGGTGGAGCCTCGCCCTTTTCGGCTTTTCCCTGTTGCTGGTTTATTTTACCTCCACCTTCTACCACAGCATACAGAAGCCGCGCTGGAAGTACGTTTTGCGCATCGCCGACCACATCAGCATATACTTTCTCATTGCCGGTACGCATACGCCTTTTCTGGTTTATTGCTTTCCGGAAGCTTCCGGCCGGTTCTATCTCTTCCTGATATGGGGGATGGTGCTGGCAGGCTTTATCTACAAATTATTCTTCTTTGGCCGGTGGGAGTGGCTATCGGTCACGTTTTACCTGGCTATGGGCTGGATGGGGGTCATTACCATCCCGCAGGCCATGGAGGCCATGCCGGAGGCGGCGCTGAACGGGGTGATCCTGGGCGGAGTGTTCTATACAGTTGGCGTTATTTTCTACGCCTGGCAGAAGCTGCCTTACCATCATGCCATCTGGCACCTGTTTGTCATCGGCGGGAGTGTGAGCCACTTCTGGGCAATATGGGAGCTGGTAGTGGGATAGAACGCGGATGACGCGGATTAGGCGGATTTTCGCGGATTGAGCTCCCTGAATGTAATCAATGGAAATCCAACCCATCGGTGTCATCCGCGTTCTAAAAGAACGATACGTCTATTGCTTCACGAACCTTACCGTTTTCTGCCGGCCTTCCGCCAGCAGGCGCAGGAAGTAGATGCCGGGCTGGAGGTTGGCTGTCGAGAACGACAGGTTCTGTTCGCCGGAGGGCAGAGTGCCGAAGTCGAGGCGTTGTACTACCTGCCCTAGGGTATTGACCACCTCTGCCTGGCTGTTCAGCACTTCCCTGGTGCGGAAGCTCATGTTGGCCTCTTCTTTGGTTGGGTTGGGGAAGAAGCGGAAGTTTTCCACATGAAGTTCCCGTGTATTTGTCAGTACACCTACCAGCTGGAACCAGAATTCACCCGGGTTGTCACTGGTCGTTCGGGTACCGACCCGCAGCAGGTAGTCTCTCGATTCACCCGCGGGGAAACCAGAGAAGGTGGTAGTGAAGAAGTCTATGGTCTGCGCATCGGAACGGACACACCAGCTCGGGTCACCGGGGACGCCACAGGATTCGAAAACATCAATTACAAATTGGGCGCCGGTAGCTACTTTGTTGAAACGCAGCTGGATATCTTCATTGCCCGCTGAGTTGAAAGAGTACCAAAGGTCCCGGAACTCCCCATTTGAGCGGCAGGTGGGGTTCGGGTTCTCCGGCTGGGCGGAAGCGTTGGTCGTATTGCCTTCAAAGAAGACATCGAAGTTATCGGCTTGTTCCTCCAGGACGATATAGGCATCTGCCGGGGATTCGCACGGGTCGTTGGCCGGAGGTTCGATGAACGGAATGCGGCGAACATAGAAGGTGCCCTCTCCGGCATCACCTGAAGACCAGCCGCCAACGCGGAACAGATAGGTTTTTCCTTCTTCGACATTAAACAAGGCACGGGAGGTGAAATTCGGGCACGCCAGTGCATTGGGCCCGGGGTCGTCATCACCGCAGCCGACCAGCGTCTCAACGGCAGGAGGGCAAACATCGGTTTCATAAACAGCTACCCGGGAGTCGAAGTTGGACGTCCCGCAGTTGGACCATTCTAATCCGTCTGTGAAAGTGGCGGTCCAGACATACCAGATGTCATTGTGCACACGCGTTTCGCCGGGCGTAAAACAGGACTGTGGCGTAAGGTGGAAGGGAAGGCTGGTCGTTGCGCCCAGGGTTTGAAATTCTACATAAGTGGAATCATTATCGTCGAGCACCAGTTCAATGGCCGTGTCACAGAAGTCATTGGGGATCTGAGGCGTGAACTCCGTCACACTAAAGGTGCCTTCTCCTTCTTCTCCGGGGCTGCCGTCACCCCAACCGCCCAGGCGAAGCAGGTATGTCTGCCCGGCATCTACCAGGAAAACCACACTTGAGGTAGAATTGGCGCAACCGGGGCCGTCTTCGTTGCAGGCAACCACATCGGCAACATCGGGCGGGCAGGCGGCGCCCGGGCCGTATACCATTATCTTGGTATCAAAGTCGGCGGTGCCACAAACGCTGAATTCCGCTCGGCCAGACCAGTCGGGGGTAAAACGATACCAGATGTCATTATAAACGGAATCCGGGGTGGAGCCAATGGAAGGGCAGTCATCCGGGTGGGCCGGGCCATCGGTATTGGCATTGACCGTGCTGAAGACCAGGTCGACTGTTTCGCCGTCAATAGCGATGGCGTCGGCGCAATTGTCATTGGGGGGCGCCTGGGCCAGTAGGGTGTTCTGTAAAGAAAGAACAAATACAAATGCTAAGATGGCATGTAAATGCTTCGTCATAGAGCAAATTTTTGGAATGATGAATTGTTTTTTCCAGATCAGACCAAATATAGATAATTCTTGAGAAGCAAAAAAACGCTCTTTCGTTTTGTTAAATGAAGGTTAATTCCGATATAGCTCAACATTTTTCCTGGTGGGCACATTATATTTATGCTTTGTAACTGGCAAAATTTCATTTTGGCATCACGTTTTTTACATATTATTTTGTCTTTTCTGGTGCTCTTCAGCTCCACCGGCCTGCTGGTCAACCAGCACTTCTGCCGCAGTGAACTGAAGCACACGGCCCTCTTCGCCCCGGCAAAGAGGTGCCATGCCCAGGCCATGGCCAATTGCCCTATGCATGCCGCCGCCCAGAAGGAACAAAAGGGCTGCTGCGACGATGAAAGCCATTTCCTCAAGCACAAGCAGGAACAAGTACACAGCGAAACGGAGCTGGCCAAAGCCCCGGCCGCTATGGCGCTCCCTGCCCCCTGTACGGCATTCCAGGGCTCCCTTCCCTCCATAGACAAACAAACCATTCAGTACCTCAACTATAAACCGCCTCTCATCGTTTGCGACCTCTCCGTGAGCTTGCAAACCTTCCTCTTTTGAAGGCTGTCGTTTTTTTCTTCCTGCTGTGATGCAGGTGGGTTCGTGTATCCGTGTATCCGTGCATTCGTGTATCCGTGTTTAAAGGCACGGTAGTATTCCGGCGCGGCGAAAACGACAGTATCAACATGCTAAGATCTATCATCCGGTTCTTTCTGGAGAACAAATTAGTAGCCTGGCTCCTTCTTCTCGGCTTTATCGGCTGGGGGCTGGCCACCGCTCCTTTCGATTTTGAACGAGAACTGCTGCCGCGCGACCCGGTGGCCGTGGATGCCATTCCCGATATAGGGGAGAACCAGCAGATCGTCTTCACGCGCTGGCCCGGGCGCAGCCCACAGGACGTGGAAGACCAGGTGACCTACCCGCTGACGACGGCTCTGCTGGGTATTCCGGGGGTCAAGAGCATCCGGAGCAATTCCATGTTCGGTTTTTCCAGCATCTATGTCATCTTCGACGAGGACATAGAATTCTACTGGAGCCGCTCGCGCATCCTGGAGAAGCTCAACTCCCTGCCGGCCAATACCCTGCCGGAAGGGGTGCAGCCAACCCTGGGCCCCGACGCCACCGCCCTGGGCCAGATCTTCTGGTACACCCTCGAAGGGCGCGATGCAGAAGGCAACCCCACCGGGGGATGGGACCCCCATGAGCTTCGTTCCATTCAGGACTTCTACGTGCGATTCGGCCTTTCTTCCGCCGAAGGAGTGTCAGAGGTTGCTTCCGTTGGCGGTTTCGTCAAAGAGTACCAGGTGGATGTCGACCCCGGCCGCATGGAGGCCAACAACATCTCCCTGGATCAGGTCATGGAGGCCGTCCGGAACAGCAACCTGGACGTCGGGGCGCAAACCATCGAGATCAACCTGGCCGAGTACTTCGTCCGCGGGCTGGGCTACATCGAGAATATCGAGGATATAGAGGAAAGCGTAGTGGCGGCCAACAATAACGTCCCCATCCGCGTCCGCGATGTGGCCCGCGTCTCTCTGGGGCCGGCGACGCGCCGGGGAGCGCTCGACAAGTCGGGCGCCGAAGCGGTGGGCGGCGTTGTGGTGGCCCGCTACGGCTCGAACCCCCTGCAAGTGATCGAGAACGTAAAAAAGAAGATCAAAGAGATAGAGCCGGGCCTGCCCACCCGCACGCTGGCCGACGGCACGGTGTCTCAGGTGAAGATCATCCCCTTCTACGACCGCACCGAGCTGATCCAGGAAACGATCGGCACGCTGGAAGAAGCGCTCACCCTGGAGGTGCTCATCACGGTGATCGTGGTGATCCTCATGCTGCTCAACCTGCGCTCTTCCCTGCTGGTATCGGGCAGCCTGCCGGTGGCGGTACTCATGTGCTTCATCGCCATGCGCTATTTCGGGGTGGACGCCAACATCGTGGCCCTCTCCGGCATCGCCATCGCCATAGGAACCATGGTGGATATGGGCATCGTGCTGACGGAAAGCATGGTGAGGCGAATGGAGGAAGCGCCGGAAGGAGAATCCCTTCTTACGACCATCTACGAAGCTACGGTGGAGGTGGCTTCAGCGGTGGTGACGGCCGTAGCGACCACCATCATCAGTTTCCTGCCGGTATTTACCATGGAAGCGGCGGAGGGTAAACTCTTCCGGCCCCTGGCCTTCACCAAGACCTTCGCCCTGCTGGCTTCCATCATCGTGGCGGTCACCATCATCCCTCCTTTGGCGCACAGCCTCTTCTCGGCACGGCGGGCAGGGCCGCGCATGCGCATCGTTACCAATCTGCTGCTGCTGGCCGCCGGCATAGCGATCACGCTGGCCTACAGCGCTCAGTTGGGGGCGGTTATCATCCTGGTTGGCGCCCTGGGCGTGCTGGACGCCTGGCTTCAAGAGAAGCTGTCCGAAAAGGGGAAGAAGGGTTTTGACATTGTAAAGAATGTGCTCATTGCCGGGCTGGTAGGTTTCTTCCTCACCCGGGTATGGATGCCGCTGGGCGTACAGCAGAGTGTTGTGATCAACTTTCTCTTCGTCGCCCTGATCGCCGCCCTGCTGCTTGGCTTTTTCTTTATGGTGATCCGCTACTACGAAAACATCCTGCGATTCTGCCTGCGCTTCAAGGGGTTGTTTCTGCTGTTGGTGGGCGGGCTGATCTACAGTGGCTTTACCATCTATCAGAATACGGGAGAGGAATTTATGCCTTCCCTGGATGAGGGCTCCTTCCTGCTGATGCCCACCTCTATGCCCCATTCCGGCATGCAGGAGAACCTGAAGAACCTGCGGCTGCTCGATATGGCCGTTACCGCCATACCGGAAGTAGAGACGGTGGTTGGAAAGCTGGGCCGGGTGGAGAGCCCGCTGGACCCCGCGCCCATTTCCATGTACGAGAATGTGATCCTCTACAAACCGGAGTACCGGACTGACGAAAAAGGACACCGCATTCGCTTCCGGGTGGATAAGCAGGGCGAATATGTCCGGGATGAACAGGGCGAACTCATCGAAGACGACAAGGGCCAGTATTTCCGGCAATGGAGAGATCACATCCGCTCGCCTGACGACATCTGGGACGAGATCGTTCAGGCCACCCGCCTGCCGGGGGTTACTTCCGCTCCCAAGCTGCAGCCCATCGAGACCCGGCTGGTCATGCTGCAGACCGGCATGCGGGCGCCCATGGGCATCAAGGTAAAGGGCCCTAACCTGAAAGACATCGAAACCTTCGGGCTCGAACTGGAGGAACACCTCAAGGACGTGGAGGGGGTCAAAGAGGCGGCGGTCTTTGCCGAGCGCATCATCGGCAAGCCTTACCTGCAGCTGGATATCGACCGCAACGCCATCTCCCGCTATGGCTTGTCTGTCGCCGATGTGCAGCGCTACATACAGGCGGCCATCGGAGGGATGAAGATGACGGAGACCGTAGAGGGCAGAGAACGCTACGCCGTAAGGGTACGCTATCCGCGGGAACTGCGGGACAGCCCTGATGCCCTGCGCCGGATACTGGTGACGGCCAAGAACGGAACCCAGATCCCTCTCGGCGAGCTGGTGGAGATCAAATATGAGCAGGGCCCGCAGTCCATCAAAAGTGAAGACGGCTTCCTGGTGGGATATGTGCTCTTCGACAAGGAGGACGGCTTTGCCGAGGTGGAGGTGGTGGAAAACGCCCAGCGCCACTTCCTGGAACTGATCGATGACGGCCGCCTCAGCGTTCCGCCGGCCGTGAGCTACAGTTTCGCCGGCACCTACGAACAGCAGGTGAGGGCCAATAAACGCCTGATGCTGGTGCTGCCCATTTCGCTGGGCATCATCTTCCTGATCCTGTATTTCCAGTTTCGCTCCGTTCCCATTTCGCTCATGGTCTTTACCGGGGTATTCGTGGCCTTTGCCGGCGGATTCATCCTGATCTGGCTTTACGGCCAGGCCTGGTTTCTGGATTTCAGTTTCTTCGATACCAACATGAGAGAACTGTTCCAGATCAAAACCATCAACCTCAGCGTGGCGGTCTGGGTCGGCTTCCTGGCCCTGTTCGGCATCGCTACCGACGACGGTGTGCTGGTGGCCACCTTCCTGCGGGACAGCTTCCGCGCCAATGAGCCGAAAACCGTCGCCGAAATTCGCGATGCCGTGGTGGAAGGCGGCCTGCGGCGCGTCCGCCCGGCCATGATGACCACGGCGACGACCATCCTGGCCCTGCTGCCGGTGCTGACGTCCACCGGCCGCGGGTCCGACATCATGGTGCCTATGGCTATCCCTTCGTTCGGCGGCATGCTGATACAGGTGATCACGATGTTTACGGTGCCGGTGTTGTATAGTTGGTGGAAGGAAACAAGAACAGGATGGCAGGATTAACAAGATTAACGGGATAGCTGCTGCTACCTCCCCCCTTCGGAGGAATTGAGGGGGCAGGATTAACAGGATAACTATTGCTTACAAATTGTAGCATGATGAGGCTTAAAATCACAATAAAAAGGGTTTCGATTATAGTAATAATGATGGCGGGCAGTTGGCCGGTTGTTGCCCAACCCCTCGATACCCTCATTGCCCTTGCCCTCGAAAATAACTACGAGATCCGCGCCCTGCAACAAGAGTACCAGGCCGCCCTCCAACAAGCCCCTCAGGTGAGCCAGCTGCCCGACCCCGAGGTAGGCCTCGGCATTTTTGCCCTGCCGGTGGAAACCCGCCTTGGGCCACAGTGGGTGCGCCTTGGCGCCACCCAGATGTTCCCCTGGAAAGGAAAGCTGAAAGCTCAGGAAGACGTCGTGCTGGCCATGGCCAAAGCCGATTTCGAACGTATCGACGCACTGCGGCTCGACTTGAAATACAGGGTATCACAGGCTTATTTCCAATTGTACGAACTCGACGCCACCCAGGATATCCTGAGCCGGAACATCCGCATTTTCCGGGCGTTGGAGGCAATCGCCCTGGCCCGGGTGGAGAACGGAAAAAGCAGCCTTGCCGACGTGCTTCGGGTGCAGTCCAAAATTGTGGAGCTGCAAAAGGAGATCGAACGCCTGGACAACCAAAAGGCAAAACCCATCGCAACAATAAATCAGTTGGCGGGGCGGCCCGCTGGATCCATTATCCTGCCGGCGGACACGCTTGCCGCGGCTGTGTTGCCCTACCGGCGGGATTCCCTGCTGGCCCTCATCCGGGAGAACCACCCGGCGCTTGCCGCCCTGCAATGGCAGCAGGAGGCGGCCCGCCGGCGGGCCATCGTCAACGAGCTGGAGGGCAAGCCCGATTTTGGCGTTGGGCTCGACTACATATTCGTCGGGCAACGCAGTGACGCCGACCCTGCCGGCAACGGACGGGACATCCTCAGCCCCCGGGTGACGGTGCAGGTTCCCTTGTACCGGAAAAAGTACGACGCCCGGGAAAGAGAAGAGGAACTGAGGATAGCTGCTTTAGACAACCGGCGGGAGGACAGCGTCCTGCGGTTTGCCGCCGCGATCGAGCAGGCCTATGCCGATTACCGGGATGCCCTGCTGCAACTCGAACTCTATGAAGAACAGGTAGGGCTCCTCAATGCATCTGTCGAGATCCTGCAGGCCCGTTACAGCAACGACGGCGCCCGTTTCGACGAGTTGTTGCAGCTCCAGAACGACCTTGTCAACTACGATAAAATGCGCCTGAAGGCCATCGTTAAAACCAACCTGGCAAAAGCCGAGGTGGAAAAACTAATACCATAGCGCCATGAAAAATATCAGAATAATCATCATAACCATCGTTGCCGCCGGTATCGGGCTGGGGGCAGGTTACCTGTTGTTCAATGAACCGGCGGGCCGGCATGAGCATGCCGCCGCCGAAGCAGATGAGGAGCCCGTAGAGGAAACTATTTACACCTGCTCCATGCACCCGCAGGTCCGCCAGAATGAACCGGGGCTGTGCCCCATCTGCGAGATGGAACTGGTGCCGGTAGGGGAGGCGTCAACTGCCGATGGGGGGCTCACGCTGGAGATGACCCTCGAGGCCATTCGCCTGGCCAATGTGCAGACTACCACCATCGGAGAAAAGGGGCAGGCTGCCAAAACCATTAACCTCAACGGAAAGATCAGCGCCGACGAAAGGCGGGCGGCAAGCCAGGTGGCCCACGTGCCGGGGCGCATCGAAAAGCTGTACGTCACCTTTACCGGCGAACAGGTTCAGAAAGGCCAGCGCCTGGCCGATATGTACTCTCCGGAGCTCGTCACCGCCCAAAGGGAACTGCTGGAAGCGCTGCGCTTTGAGGATGTGAACCCCAAACTGGTGCAGGCGGCCCGGGAAAAGCTGCGCCGCTGGAAAGTGCCGCCGCAGATGATCGAGGAACTGGAAAGAACCGGCAAGGTTCGGGAAAACGCCACCGTTTACGCTGATGCCTCCGGAGTCGTCCGCAAACGGCTGGTATCGGTAGGAGATTATGTAAATGAAGGCGAGGCGCTGTTTGAACTGGCCGGCCTTAGCCGGCTCTGGGTGCTGTTCGATGCTTACGAGGAAGACCTGGCCCATATTCAAACCGGCGACAGGGTGGAGTTCACCACACCGGTGCTGCCGGGCCGCCGGTTTTCCACCCGCATTACCTATATTGACCCGGTGATCGACCCGGCTACGCGTACGGCGGCGCTGCGGGCGGAAGTGGCCAACCCGTCGGGCCTGCTGAAACCGGAAATGTTCGTAAAAGGAACCGTTGAGGTAGAAACTTCAGGCAGACAACTGCTGGTTCCCCGTTCGGCCGTTCTGTGGACGGGCCAGCGCTCTGTCGTTTATGTGAAAATCCCCAACGCCAATGTGCCAACTTTTGAATACCGCGAAGTCACCCTCGGAGAAGCGCATGGCGAAAGTTACCTGGTTAAAGACGGGCTGTCTACAGGGGAAGAGGTTGTCACCAATGGCGCCTTTGCTGTCGATGCGGCGGCCCAGCTTAACAACCAGGCCAGTATGATGAACCGCAATGTAATGGTGGAAGGCATGGCTCCGCCGGCAGCGCCCGATTTTCGGGAAGATACCCCGATGGAATTCCAGAAGCAACTGCAGGCCCTGGCCAACCGCTACCTGATACTCAAGGATGCACTGGTAGAAACGGACCCTGAAGCCGCGGCAAATGCCGGGAAGGATTTTCTGGCCGGCCTGAACCAGGTGGATATGAGCCTGCTCCGGGGGGCGGCGCATAATTTCTGGATGGGGCAGCTCAACGCCATGCGCGCCCACGCCGGAAGGATCGCCAAAGCGGATAAGGTAGAAGAACAGCGCGAGCAGTTCGACTTCCTGTCCAACCTGCTGATCGAAACCATCCGTGCCTTTGGTATTGAGGGCGCCAAACTCTACGTTCAGCACTGCCCCATGGCCTTCGACGACCGCGGTGCAGACTGGATCAGTAATGAAACACAGATACTAAATCCGTATTTTGGCGACAAAATGCTGAAGTGCGGGTTGGTGAAAGACAGTTTGTTCGCATTTAAGAATTAATCATTTTCTCACTTTTAAATCAAAAATCATGAAAAAGCTCATTCTTATGTTCTTCCTGGCCGTTGCCGGCACGGCAGTGGCCAATGCACAGGCAGCCAAGGCCTGCTGCGCCGGCAAAGACAAAACTGCCTGTACGAAAGAAGGCGCCGCCAAGGCGGCCTGCTGCGCCAAGGCCGATAAGGAAGGCTGCGCCAAAATGGGCGCCGCTTCTTCCGATGCCGGGAAGGCTACCGCCGTTGCCGGTATCAGCACCGAGACGTTCAAAGTATATGGTAATTGCGGCATGTGCAAGCGCAAGATCGAGGGCGCCCTGTCGGATGTGAAGGGCATCGAGTATGCCAACTGGGACATGGAATCCAAGGCCATGACCGTAAAATATGAGGCCGGCGCCATCAGCCTCGATGACATCAAGGCGAAGATCGCTGCCGTGGGTTATGATTCCGATACCCACCGGGCGCCGGATGAGGTGTACAACAACCTCCACGGCTGCTGCCAGTACGAGCGCCCGAAGGGGTAGTTTTTTGGCCGGAAAAGCGCATCTCCAGCCGGAGCGGCTTGGATGCGCTTTCCCGGCTGAAGCCCACCCAAAGGCAATGCGATAGCGGCTCGTTCCCGCATTGCTTGATCTACAAATTGAGAAACAAACGATAACATGTCGAATCAGGACCATTCCCACCATGACGGCCATCATCATGACAAAGGCCATGATGAACATGGCCACCACAACGGCCACCAGGAGCATCATCGGAAAATGATGACGGATTTTAAGCGCCGCTTCTGGGTGTCCCTGGTGCTGACGATCCCGGTACTGTTGCTCTCTCCCATGATACAGGATTGGATCGGGGCCGACTGGCAGTTCGAGGGGGGCCAATACGTGCTCTTCGGGCTGTCCTCTCTCCTCTTTTTCTACGGGGGATACCCTTTTCTCAGAGGGCTCGTGGATGAGCTGAAAGAGCGTTCTCCGGGAATGATGACGCTGATCGCCGTTGCTATCACCGTAGCTTATGGCTACAGTAGCGCGGTGGCCCTCGGCCTTCCGGGCAAGACCTTTTTCTGGGAGCTCGCCACCCTGATCGATGTGATGCTGGTGGGCCACTGGGTGGAAATGCGTTCCGTGCTCGGGGCGTCCCGGGCACTGGAGAAGCTCATGGAACTGCTGCCCACCGAAGCGCACCGCCTGGAAGATGGAGAAACAAAAGACATTCCCCTGAGTGAACTGCAGAAGGGCGACCTCATCCTCATCAAACCCGGAGAAAAGATACCGGCCGATGGCACAGTGGAAGAAGGGCAGAGCGAGATCAATGAGAGTATGCTCACGGGCGAAAGCAAGCCCGTCCTCCGCGAGGAGGGAGACGAGGTGATCGGCGGCTCCATCAACGGATCGGGCTCTCTGAAAGTAAGGGTCAAAGGCGTCGGGGAGGAAGGTTACCTGGGGCAGGTCGTAAAAATGGTGGAGGATGCCCAGAGCCGCAAGTCGAAAACCCAGAAGCTGGCCGACCGCGCTGCCTTCTGGCTGACCGTCGTTGCACTGCTGGTGGGGTTTGCCACCCTGGCAGCCTGGCTTTTCTTGGGCAGAGAGTTCACCTTCGCTTTGGAGCGCATGGTGACGGTGATGGTCATTGCCTGCCCCCATGCCCTGGGGCTGGCCATCCCCCTGGTCGTGGCCATATCGACCAGCCTTTCGGCAAAGAACGGCCTGCTGATCCGCAACCGAACCGCTTTTGAAAATGCCCGCCGGGTGACCGCCGTTGTTTTTGACAAAACCGGCACCCTGACTACCGGCGAGTTTGGGGTGAGCCATTTCGAGGCCGTCAGCGGCGATTACAGCAAAGAAGAGGTACTGCGCCTGGCCGCCGCTCTCGAAGCTGAATCAGAACATCCTATAGGAGAGGGTATACTGAAGAAAGCTAAAGAGCTGGAACTGGAGCTGCCCGCAGCCGAAGATTTCAACGCCATCACCGGGAAGGGGGTGGAAGCTACCGTTGAGGGCAAGGCCATTAAGGTTGTCAGCCCAGGTTACCTCCGGGAAGAGAGCATCGATATTCCTTCCGGAGCTAAGGAAAGTGAAGGAGAGACCATCGTTTTCGTCCTCGAGAACAATAAGCTGCTGGGCTATATCGCTCTGGCCGACCAGATACGGCCTGAAAGCAAGGATGCAATAAAAGCCCTGCAGGAAAAAGACATCAAAACCATTATGCTGACCGGCGACAATGAACAGGTCGCCAAAAAGGTCAGCGGCGAGCTGGGTATGGACGGTTACTTCGCCGAGGTGTTGCCCGATGAGAAACTCGACAAGATCGAAGAATTACAGAGCCAGGGAGAATACGTCGCCATGACCGGCGACGGCGTCAATGACGCCCCCGCCCTGGCGCAGGCCGACGTGGGCATTGCGGTCGGAAGCGGCACCGACGTCGCCGCCGAAACGGCCGACATCATCCTGGTCAACAGTAACCCGAAGGATGTTACCCGGCTGATCCTCTTCGGACGGGCAACCTACAGTAAAATGGTGCAGAACCTGATCTGGGCCACCGCTTATAACGTAGTGGCCATACCGCTGGCCGCCGGGGTGCTGTACCAGTACGGCATCATGATATCGCCGGCCATAGGCGCTGCTGTAATGAGCCTGAGCACGGTTATCGTCGCCATCAACGCCCAGCTACTCAGAAAAAATTTAAACTAACTTTAATCAAAAATTCACCAAAGCATGAAATTCAGATTTTTGTTCCTTTTCGTAGCCGCTCTGGCCCTGGCCTCCTGCGGCGGCAATTCCGGACATACACACAGCCATAATGGCGAGGAGCACAGCCATGAGGAAGCCGGCCATGACGGGCACATGCATGGCGATGAAGCCGCCGCCGACATGGGCGAAACCCATACGCAGGGCAAGGAGTATACTTCTGCTTACGTTTGCCCCATGCACTGTGAAGGAAGCGGCAGCGATCAGCCGGGTACCTGCCCGGTTTGCGGCATGGACTATGTGGCGCGGGCGGAGCATATTCAGGACGGGCACGGGCATGAGTGAATGAGGAAATGAGTGAATGAGGGCCCGCCTTCGCCACGGCTACGGACGGGTAAAAATGAGGAAATGATCAGGTGGCCGCTGGGCAGCCTTATTCATTCCCTGCCTGCTCGGCCGCCTCGCGGGCAGGCAGGCCTCACTCCTTCGTTCCATCATTCTTTATCTATTGCTTCTCCCGGTAAAAGGCCGTATTATTAGTGGATAAACTCAGAAGCTATGCAATCTCCCTTTCCCGGTATGGACCCTTTTCTGGAAGGACATATGTGGCCGGATGTGCATCATGAACTGGCATCCGAAATCAGGGCAGGCCTGGCTCAGCAGATCGCTCCACAATATGTGGCCAGGATCAGCACCTATATTGTCGAAGATTCCTCTGCAGAGGAGGATGTTGGAATAATGTATCCTGATGTGGATATAATGAGAAAGGCCAGGCAGGTTAAAGAAGAGGAAACAGCAATGGCATATTCCTCGAAGAATAAATCGCTTACCCCACCAACCATTTCTATTCCGGGCCCCAAGCCTGTTGAAGTACGGGTTCCGGTAGTAGAGATCAGGGATAGAGAGCAAAATCAACTTATTACAGCTATCGAAATACTCTCGCCTGTTAACAAGCGAAAACCCGGGCTTACTCCTTACCGGGAAAAAAGGCAACGACTACATGAAGGAGGCGTTCACCTTCTCGAAATCGACCTGCTGCGGCGTGGCCAACGGCCTATTCAGTATATTTATTTGCCGAGATCTCATTATATGGTTTCCCTGTCGCGGGCGGAAGAAGAAAAGATCAGCATCTGGGCATTTGATATGAAAGATGAAGCTCCGGTATTACCGGTTCCTCTAAAATACCCGGATGAAGATGTGCGGCTGGATCTGGGAGAAGCATTGCGCAGGGCCTACCAGCGAGGACAATACCACCTGTCCATCAATTATAAAGAAGATCCACCTCCACCCCCTCTTACTGAAGAAGAACAAGCCTGGTTGGCAGAACTGCTGGCAGAAGTTCGCCGAAGTTAGCTCTAAGAAGCTGTTTGAATGTGATCCTGTGTAATGGCCGGCCTACCGGTCTTCCGGCAGCCCATACCCATACTCCTCAAAGATCTGCTGCGCCGTTTCGGAGAACAGAAATTCCAGGAATTGGCGGCTTTCCCGGGGATGTTTTTCCTGTCCGTAGGAGGTGATCACCACGCCCTGCTCGATCGGCTGGTAGGCCTCCGGCGGCACTTCTATCCATCGGCCCTTGCCTATCATTTCCGGACTGAGCACTACCGACTTAGCGGTGATGCCGGCCTCTACCGCCCCCGCCAGGATGTACTGGTTGGCCTGAGCAATGCTTTCGCCGTAGGCCAGCTTGGGCTGGATGGCCTCGTAAACACCGAAATACTTAAAATAATGGACAGCCTGTTCTCCGTAAGGAGCATTGAGCGGGTTGGCAATGGCCACCTTGCGGATGGAATCGGCGAGCAGGAAACCCGGGTCAGGGTAGAGCGCCATGGCCTCCCGGAGTGTCCAAAGTACAAGTGAGCCATAGGCATAGACCTTAGGGCTTACGGCCGCCTTCCCCTCCTGCATCAATGCTTCCGGGTATTTCATATCGGCCGATACCAGCAGGCTGTAGGGCGCCCCCTGAAGGATCTGGGTGGCCAGTTTGCCCGAGGAACTGATCACAATATCCACCCCAACGCCGCTTTCTTCTTCAAACGCTTTTTCCAGTTCCTTCATGGCGAACTGTACATTGGCGGCCACTGCTACGGTTATCTTCGGCCTGTTGCCATTGCCTTCTTCTTTATCCCCCGGGCCGGGGCCGGTGCATTGAAGGAGAAAGGCCGCCAGGGCAAAGATCAGAAAGGGTCGTTTTTTCATATTTGTCTCTTATTCCAGGGGGAAAGTTATTCTTTTTTGAAAAGGCCGGAAAGGATAAGGATCACCAAAAGTGATATTGCAGCGGGGGCAGGTCCAACTGATAAGAAAAAAAAGGGCACGCCAGATAGCGTGCCCTTGGGATAACGAGAGAATCTTTATTTTACGCCTTAGCGCGCATAGGTGATGGCGCGCTTCTCACGAATGACGGTCACCTTGATCTGCCCCGGATACTGCATTTCATCCTGTATCTTCTGGGAGATCATAAAGGAAAGATCATCCGCATACTGGTCGGTCACTTTCTCGGATTCTACGATGACGCGCAGCTCGCGGCCCGCCTGCATGGCGTAGGCTTTCTGCACGCCGTCGTGCGCCATGGCCAGCTCTTCCAGCTCGCCGATGCGCTTGAGGTAGCTCTCCAGGATCTCGCGGCGGGCGCCGGGGCGGGCGCCGGAGATGGCGTCGCAGGCCTGCACGATAGGAGAGATGATGTTGTTCATCTCGACCTCGTCGTGGTGGGCGCCGACGGCGTTGCAAACTACCGCGTGTTCCTTGTACTTTTCACAGAGCTTCATACCCAGGATAGCGTGGGAGAGTTCGGTTTCCTCCTCGGCCACTTTCCCGATGTCGTGGAGCAGGCCGGCGCGTTTGGCCATCTTGGCCTGTTTGGGGCTCAGGCCTAGCTCGGCGGCCATGATGGCGCAGAGGTTGGCCGTCTCAATGGAGTGCTTCAGCAGGTTCTGGCCGTAAGAGGAGCGGAAGCGCATGCGGCCCACCATCTTGACGAGGTAGGCGTCCAGGCCGTGCAGGTCGAGGTCGATCACGGTGCGCTCGCCGATCTCGACGATCTGTTCGTCCAGTTGCTTGCGCACTTTGGCCACCACCTCTTCGATGCGGGCCGGGTGGATGCGGCCGTCGGCGACCAGGCGCTTGAGGGCCAGGCGGGCCACTTCGCGGCGGATGGGGTCGAAGCTGGAAATGATGATGGCCTCGGGCGTGTCATCGACGACGATCTCGGCGCCGGTAGCGGCTTCCAGGGCGCGGATGTTGCGGCCTTCGCGGCCGATGATCTGCCCTTTGAGGTCATCGGAATCCAGGTTGAAGACCGACACCGTATTCTCGATGGTGTATTCGGCGCACATGCGCTGAATGGTCTGAATGATGATCTTCTTGGCTTCCTTGTTGGCGGTCACCTTGGCCTGCTCGATGGTGCTCTTGACCAGGGCCATGGAGTCCGTCTCCGCTTTGGCCTTAACGGCTTCGAGCAGCTGTTCCTTGGCTTCCCCTTCCGAGAGGTTGGCCACTTTTTCGAGCTCTATGATGAAGCGTTCGTTGGCGGCATCCAGTTCCTCCTTTTTGCGGGCCATCACTTTTTGCTGCTTTTCGATGTTTTCCCGAAGGGCAATAGCGTCGGCCTCGCGCTGCTCCAGGTCGGCCTGAACGGCGTCCAGTGACCTGGCCCTTTCGTCGAGGCGGTCCAGCTTTTGTTTCAGCTCGGCTTCCTGAGCTTTGACTTCCACTTCCCGTTCCTTAAACTCGACCAATTGCTCCGCCTTGTGGGCTTCAAACTCGATCTTCAGGCGGTTGAACTTCTCCTTGGCCTCCTGGATCTTGCGCTGCTTGATGCGTTCGTTCTTGTTCTCCGCATTGGCAACTATTTTTTCCGCCTTGGATTCTGCTTCTTCGACGATGCGTTTGGCGGTAATGCGGGCTTCTTTGACCTCCTGGTCCGCCTTGGCGTTCATTTCATCGATGTACTTCTGGTTGGCCTTCTGCATCGTCGACCGAACGATGATATAGCCGACGATAACGCCTAAAACAAGGCCGACGGCTCCGAATATTATTTCCATAATTTCATTTGTTTTAAGGAATGAAGAAAACGCTTTTCCTCATTCCGGGCAATAATGATAAAGAATATATCCGGACGGGAGCGGGGAGGGGCTGATGGCGGCGGCGGGGAGTTGTTAGTTGTCAGTTGTTAGTTGTCAGTTGTCTGAAGGCGGGTACGCTGGACCCCAACAAACAACAATCAACCCACAACTCCTAACGAACCCCATCACGTCAAAAGCCGGTCGAGCAGGGCATCCAGGTTGGCAAGCTTGGCGGAAACGGCCGGGTCGTTGGCCACCGCCTGTTTGGCTTTGTGCAGGTCTACCGCATAGGTGAGGAGCGCCATGGACAGGCAATCCTGTTTATCCTTATTGGTATAGGTCAACTGAAAGCGGTTCACCTTTTCGTTGACCTCATTGACGATCTTGCGGATAGCAGGCTCATCGGATGCGTCGATCTTCAACGGATAGGGCCTGCTGGCAATTAATACGGTTATATGTTTCGTCTCTTTATCCTGCACTCCACACATTGGTTTAATACCTGGCGTATGGCTGAAATGGTTGATTGTGTTGAATGAGTTGATTGGCGGCTACCTTATCAACCCAATTAACTCCATCAACCCAGTCAACCCTCCACCTATTGCTTGCGCAACCATTCAATACATTGGCCGATCTCGTGAATGTATTGATCGAGCTGTTCATTCAGCTCTTTTGAATGCTCGGGTTGCTCTTCCCGCTGCGAGTCCAGTGCTCGCTGCGTTTTTTCGAGCTTATCTTTCAAAGCGCCGGCTGAACTCTTCTGCCGGTCCAGCTCGGCTTTCAGTTTTTTGTTGTCTTCCTGTAAGGCGGCGTTCTCCCTTTGGATGCGCTCCATCTTGAGCGCCAGCTGCCTCACCTTGAGCTCGATGCTCTCGATTTGCTCTGATAAGTCCATTTTGGGATATTAAATTCGAAAACCAGATGGACAGTCTCCCCAACAGGACAATATAACAATACAGCCATATAACAATCCAACAACCTCTTACCGCCGGATCGACGCTCCCAATTCCGACTCGTAAGCTTCGATCAGTTTGTTGACAACCTTATCGACCTCTTTATCCATCAGCGTTTTCGTCGGATCCCCGAAAGTGAAGCTGACGGCGTAGGACTTTCTGCCCTTACCCAGTTGCTCTTCATTCTCGTAAACGTCGAAGAGGTTGATGTCCTGAATGAGCTTCTTGCCGACTTTTCTGGCTATCGCCACAATATCACTAAATTTTACCGAATTATCAATAACCAATGCCAAATCCCGCCGCACGGTAAAGAATTTGCTCAGCTCCTGGTATTCGATCTTGTGTTTGCGAACGGCCTTCAGCAACGTATCCCAGTTGAAATCAGCGTAATAGACGCTGCTGCGGATGTCCATCTGCTTGCACAGGCGGGGCGACACCTTCCCGAACTGCACCAGCACCTGCTGGCCGCGGTGGTACTGCATGCCGAAGGCGAAGGTTTCGTCGTTGATGGCCGTTTCCTGGTAGCCGTCCAGGCCCAGGCGGGCGAGCACGTTGCTCACGATGGCCTTGATGCTGTAGTAGTCGGCCTCGCCCTTGCGGTTGTCGAGCCAGCTCTCGGGGTAACGCTCGCCGGCCATGAAGAGGCTGAGGTGGCGTTGCTCGTCGATGCCCTTTTCACCGTGGCGGTAGGTGCGGCCGAATTCGAACAGCTTCAGGTCCACCTGCTGGCGGTTCTGGTTGTGCACCACGGCATTGAGCCCGCTGAATAGCATATCCGGGCGCATGATGTCCAACTGTACGTTGGAAGTGTTGTGGATGAAAACGAGTTCTTCCTCTCCGACGCTCTTGTACATTTCCTGATAATAGCGGGACTCGGACAGGGACAGGGCCATCATTTCGTGGAAGCCGTTGGCTGCCAGGTAGTCGCCGATGGTGTTGCGCAGCTCGTCCGGGTCGGGCTTCGGGGCGATGTTGATGCCCGTTTTGACCTGCTCCGGGATGGGCACCTTGTTGTAGCCGTAAATGCGCAGTATCTCCTCGATAACGTCCGCCTCGCGGGTAACATCCGATTTGTTGGTCGGCACGGCCACGGTGAAGGCCTCTTCCCCGTCGGAAAGGACTTCCATCTCCAGCGCCTCCAGGATGCTGTGCACCTCTTCTCGGGGGATGGCAATACCGATCAGGCGGTCGATGTGGGCGTATTTGACTTTCACTTCCGCCGGCTTCACCGGCTCCGGATAGATGTCCACCACTTCGCTGGCGATCTCGCCGCCGCCCAGTTCCTTCATCAGCATGGCGGCGCGCTTGAGCGCGTACACGGCGATATTGGGGTCGCTGCCCTTTTCGAACACCTTGGCGGCATCGGTGCGCAGGTTGTGCCCCATGCTGGTGCGGCGGATCCATTTCGGGTTGAAGTGGGCGGATTCGAGGAAGATGTCGGTGGTGTCGTCCTTGACACCGGAATTGATGCCGCCGTAGACGCCGCCGATGCACATGCCCTCTTCCTTGCCGTTGCAGATCATGAGGTCTTCGCCGGTCAGCGCTCTTTCTACCTCATCCAGAGTGGTGAACTTCGTGCCTTTCGGCAATGCCTTGACGACGATCCTGTTGCCCGTCACCTGCCGGAGGTCGAAAGCGTGGAGGGGCTGCCCCAGCTCGTGCAGGATGAAGTTGGTGATGTCCACCATATTGTTGATGGGGCGCAGGCCGATGGACAGCAGGTGATTGCGCAGCCAGTCCGGCGACTCGCCCACGGTAAGGCCTTTTATGGTTACGCCGGCATAGCGGGGGCAGGCCTCGGTATCTTCCACCACTACCTCTACCGGCAGGCTGTTGTTGTCGGGTTGGAAATCGTCTACCGAAGGCATGCGGACCTCGCCGCTATGGCCGTGGTTGACCTTCAGGTAGGCGGCCACGTCTTTGGCCACACCGATGTGGTTGGTAGCATCGGAGCGGTTGGGCGTCAGGCCGATCTCGTAGACGACGTCGGCCTTGATCTTGAAGTACTCCCGGGCGGGGGTGCCGATGGGTACGCCGTCGGGAAGAACGACAATGCCGCTGTGGTCTTCGCCTATGCCCAGCTCATCTTCCGAGCAGATCATGCCTTCGGAGACCTCGCCGCGGATCTTGCCCTTTTTCAGTACCAGCGGCTCCTCGCTGATGATGGGCTAGAGCGTCGTCCCGGCAGTGGCCACCAT